>CAZGAH010000057.1:0-8950 GCA_964523295.1 uncultured Desulfovibrionaceae bacterium
GTTTTGAATTCGAGGTTGGTCGTGTGGCTCGTGAACGCACCGACACCCACGCCGTTGATCGTCTTGGGATCGGCCACGGTCGGCACGTCGGTAGGGATTTCACGATGCACAGCCTCACGGCAAGGCGCAGTCGACGCGCTCAACATCGAGCAATTCCAGGCAAAGCGGCCGGTCGCAGTTGAGGGCGGCTGTGGCCAGGGTACACGGGCGGCAGGGCAGGGCGAGGGCGAGGGAGCGGAGGCTGACCGGGCGCCATTGGCGAGCGGACGTTGGTCCGAAGAGCACCAGGCCCGGAACGCGGAGATGACCGGCCAGGTGCATGGGGCCGCAGTCGTTGCCCATCACGCGGCCGGCCCGGAGCAGCGTTGCGCTCAGGGCGGATTCGTCCGCGGGGGCGATGACCCGGGCCTCGGGCGGGAGCAGTTCTCTGAGCCCCCGCTCCATTTCAACGGGGCCGAGCACGAACGCGGGCTTCAGCCCGCGTTGCGCGAGGCGCTCCGCCAGTTCCAGGAATTTGGGCAGGGGCCACTGTTTGGCCGGATGCCCGGCGCCCGGGAAGAGCAGGGTGGTGTCGCGGTCCGCGCTTTCGGCGCTCCAGCGACCGAACAGCCGTTGCCATGTCTCAAGCCAGTCCGTTGCGCGCGGGACGCCGTATGCCTCCAGGGCATTGAGCGCGACGAGTCGGGCAGGACGACCGGACGGCTCGACAAGGGGGATGAACCAGAGGTTGGCGTGGCGTACGGCGGCGGGGCAGCGTTGCAGGCCGAACCAGACGACCAGCGTATCCGTGCCCAGCGCGTCGGGCCAGGTTTCGGTGCTGTACAGCGCGCCGATGGCGGCGGCGGTGCGCGGGTC
Organism: uncultured Desulfovibrionaceae bacterium; assembly: GCA_964523295.1. Taxonomy (GTDB): domain Bacteria; phylum Desulfobacterota; class Desulfovibrionia; order Desulfovibrionales; family Desulfovibrionaceae; genus CAZGAH01. The sequence continues at coordinate 856 of CAZGAH010000057.1, forward strand.
AGCGGCAACGCAGTCCAGGTCCCTGAGCCAGCACAACCGGCTGCTTCGCCCGGCCCAGAGCAGGGGGACAGCCGGAAACGCCCGTCTCAGGGTCAGCAGGCCGGGCCAGACGAGCAGAAAGTCGCCCAGGGCGCCGTTGTGGACGACGACAATCTTGTCAGGCGTCATGGCTTGGGATAGGTTGCGTTGTTTCATGCCGGGCAACGCGTATGTAGGGGATGCGAGGCCCGCGTGCAACCCTGTCCGGAACACACACAGGAGGTCCTGTCGCTCATGACTGGAGAAAGACCCTGCCCGCATTGCGGCCGTCCGATTACACTCTACCGCAATCCAACGCCTACGGTCGATGTCGTTGTCTACGCGCCCGGACGAGGGGTCCTGCTCGTCGAGCGGAGCAATCCGCCGGCAGGCTGGGCATTGCCCGGCGGTTTCGTGGACTACGGCGAAACCCTGGAGCACGCGGCCATTCGCGAGGCCCGGGAGGAGACCGGGCTGGACGTGGTCCTGACCGGGCTCCTCGGCGTCTACTCCGATCCGGCGCGCGACGCCCGGATGCATACGCTCAGCGTCGTCTACGTGGCGCAGGCGACGGATCTGGCGACCCTGTCCGCCGGAGACGACGCCCGCACGGCACGATTTTTTCCCCTGGACGCGCTGCCGGGGGAGATTGCGTTTGACCATAGCCACATTCTCGCTGATTTCGCCCGGGGCCTGCAACGCCTGAATCCTTCGGCAGTCCCATCTGTCTGAGCGCGCAGAGTCCGCCCTCCCCTCGCCGTATCGTCGAAAAGTTGACACCTTTTCGACTCGGGACCTGCCTTGATATTGCAGCGAAAAATCTCTATGAAACCGGGAAAGGCTGTACCTGAGCGCACGGGCGCCTTCACGCCCATGGAAAGGAGCTGACGCGACCGACGCCGGACGGGCCGCGTACGCGGGGAGAGAGCCATGCCGCCCAAGCCATTGATTCTGTTCGCAACGTCCGAGATGTACCCCTTTTCCAAGACCGGAGGCCTCGGCGACGTACTGGGGGCACTGCCGCTGACCCTGCACCGCATGGGTGTGAACACGGCCGTGATTGCGCCCTTCTACGGGCGTCTGAACACCTCGGAGCACCGCCTGACCCTGCTCTATTCGAATCTTCACGTCGGATACCCCTGGGATCCGGTCACGGCTGACATCTATCTGGCCGATTTCTATGGGATGCCGGTGTTCTTCGTGCATCGGGATGAATACTTCGACCGTCGCTATTACTACAACACCTACAAAGGCGACTACTTCGACAACTGCGAGCGGTTCATCTTCTTTTGCCGCGCGGCGATGGAGTGGGTCAAACAGCTGGAGACGCCGCCGGCGATCATCCACGCCAACGACTGGCAGACCGGCCTGATCCCGGCCTATCTCCATTACTGGCGACCGCTCGAGCCGCATCTCTGGGGCACGAAGTCAGTCATGACCATCCACAACCTGGCCTTTCAAGGCCGCTTCGCCTCGCGCCTCTTCGCCAATAGCGGCCTGCCTCCGGAAGCCTGGAACATGGAGGGGGTGGAATTCTGGGGGGATTTCAACCTGCTCAAGGCGGGGATTGCCTACGCGGACATGATCACCACGGTCAGCCCGACCTACGCCCAGGAGATTCTCACCCCGGAATTCGGCTGCGGTCTGGAAGGCATCCTGGGCAAGCGCGCCGGCAGCATCCGGGGCATCCTCAACGGCGCGGACTATCAGGTCTGGGATCCCTCCGAGGACCCCTACATCCCGAGCACCTACGGTCATGGGGCATTGAAGGGCAAGAAACGCTGCAAGCAGGAACTGATCTACGAATTGCGGCTGAACCCGTTTCTGGCGGACCGGCCGATTCTCGGATTCATCGGACGACTGCGCGAGCAGAAGGGCATCGATTTGTTGCTGAGCATCTTTCAGCGGCTCATCGAGCGCAATGTCGGCATCGTCGTATTGGGCGAAGGCAGCCTGGAGTTCGAGGAGCGGGTATTGCGACTCATGGAGGATTATCCGTTACGCCTGTCGGCCAACGTCAGCTACACGGAGGACCTGGCCCACCGCATCCAGGCCGGGTCGGACATTTTCCTGATGCCCTCGCGCTACGAGCCCTGCGGCCTGACCCAGATATACTCCCTGCGCTACGGCACGCCGCCCGTCGCCACGGCCGTGGGCGGGCTCAAGGACACCATCGTTCCCTATCCGCACCCCGAGGCCACGGGCTTCATCTTTGACCGCCCCGACCCGGACAGTTTTTTTCAGGCCATTTGTCAGGCCCTGGATGTCTGGGAGAACGACCCCGGGCTCTGGAGCCAGATTCGCAGCCGGGCCATGCTCCAGGCCTTCACCTGGGAGCGTTCCGCGGCCCGATACATCGACGCATACCGAGAGCTTGGCGTGATGCTGTAACGTAACAGCCAGAACACCTCCCGCCTTCACGGGGTTGTTCTGGCTGTTCTTCCGCCATGTGATGACCCTCACCGCTCCTGCAAAGCCGTTTCTCTTGCGGCCCTGCGTTCGCCGTCAGCTCAACGCCACATCCACGTAATGCTCCTGGTGGTCGTCTACGAGGGGGATCAGCCCTTGCGGCCGCGTTGATTTCTCTCTGGCGAGCTCTTGAACGCCCGCGCCGTCGACCGTCACGCGGACAGCGTGCTCCACCGTCCCGGCGACGCGCCTGACGGTGATGTGGTAGGTGGTTTCCCGATATCGATAGTGGATTTTATACGACTCCCAATGCGTTGGAACGCACGGCGAAATCCGCAGGCGATCCACTTCGAGGCTCAGGCCCAGGAGCGTCTCCACTGTCAGGCGGTACATCCACCCGGCAGCGCCGGTGTACCAGGTCCAGCCGCCACGGCGTGTATGTGGTTCCGCGGCGTAGATATCGGCGCACATGACGTAGGGCTCGACCTTATAGCTATCGAGCTGTTCCGGCCGGCTCGCGTGATGAATGGGGTTGAGCATGGCGAAGAGTTCCCAGGCGCGCACACTGTCGCCCTGCAGGGCGAAGGCCATCGTAGTCCAGATGGCGGCGTGTGTGTATTGGCCGCCGTTCTCGCGTACGCCGGGAACGTACCCCTTGATGTAGCCTGGCTCGAGGGACGACATGTCAAAAGGCGGGGCGAGCAGTTGGACGAGTTGCGCATCGCGGTTCACCAGGCGCTTGTCCACCGCGGCCATGGCCTGACGAGCGCGGATGGGGTCACCGCCGCGGGAAATGACCGCCCAGCTCTGGCTGATCGAATCGATCTGACATTCCTCGTTCGTGGCCGAACCGAGGGGTGTCCCGTCGTCGAAGTAGGCCCGCCGGTACCAGCCTCCGTCCCAGGCGTTGAGTTCGATGTTCTCGCGCAGCAACGACGCCTGCGCAGTGCAAAAGTCGGCGAAGGGGGAGTCGCCGCGGCTGCGCGCCAATTCGGCAAACAGTTGCAGGTTTTCGAACAGGAACCACGCCAGCCAGACGCTCTCGCCCTTTCCCTCGCGGCCGACGAGGTTCATGCCGTCGTTCCAGTCCCCGCAGCCCATCAGCGGCAATTGATGCGCGCCGAAGCGCATCCCGTGCTTTATGGCTCGCACGCAGTGCTCGTAGAGACTCGCTGCCTCGGTTGAACGTTGTGGCAGGTCGTAACAGGCTTCTTCGTTCGGATTCAGCTCGCGGCCCTCCAGGAAGTGTACGGGCTCGTCGAGCACGCCCGTATCTCCGGTCGCCCGCGCGTACTGACAGGCGACGTACGGGAGCCACAGATAATCGTCGGAGAAATGCGTGCGCACACCTTGCCCGTTGGGCGGATGCCACCAGTGTTGCACGTCGCCTTTGAGGAACTGGCGCTCGGCGCAACGCAGCAACTGCTCGCGCGCCAGCCACGGCATGGAGTGCAGCAACGCCAGCGTGTCCTGCAATTGATCGCGGAAGCCATAGGCGCCGCCGGATTGATAATACCCGCTACGGCCCCAGAACCGGCTGGACAGCGTCTGATAGACGAGCCAACCGTTGGCGAGCACGTTCAAGGCCATATCAGGCGTCTCGACGTGCACCGCACCCAGGGTGTGATTCCAGTGTCCCCAGACCGTCTCCAGCGCCTGCCTTGCGCCGGCAGAGAAGCCAAAGCGCTGCATGAAATACTGCGCCTCGTCCGTAGAGCCTGCCGCACCGAACACGATTTCGCGCTCCTGCCCTTCAGCCAGTTCGATATGCGTCTGGAGCGCGGCGCATGGATCGAGGCCGGCGCCAACCGTACCCGACAAACGCTTGCGAAGTAAGGCTGCCGGTTTTGACAGCGCGCCATTCCGGCCGATGAATTCGGCGCGGCTTCCGGTCACCGAACGCTCCAACTCGCTGATCTGCGCGAAAACGACTCGATTCGCGCATTCGCGGCCGTATGCGTTGCGGGCGAGCAGCGCACCGCTCTGCGGGTCGATTTCGGTGACGATATGCATCAGGTTGGCGTGTCGCCACTCCCCGAGCACAAGCTCCCAATACCCGGTCAGCGACAGGCGCCGTGGTCGCTTGGAATGGTTGCGCAGCGTCACCACGGCAAACTTCACCGGCGCGTCCATGGCGACGTAGACCGTCAGCTCGGACGAGACGCCGGATTCGTAGTGCTCGAACACGCTGTACCCGAATCCGTGGCGGCAGACGTAACCGGACCGACCGCGCGTGGGCCCTGGCGTCGGGGACCAGAACGCGCCCGTTTCTTCGTCGCGGATGTAAAAAGCCTCGCCGCTCACGTCGGTGAGCGGATCGTTGTGCCAGGTAGTCAACCGGAACTCGTGCGCGTTCTCCACCCAGGTGTAGGCGCCGCCGCTCTCGCTGACGACCGTGCCGATATGCGGGCTGGCGATGACGTTGACCCAGGGCGCCGGCGTGGTCTGGCCCGGTTCGAGGGTGATGACGTACTCGCGCCCGTCCTGCGTAAACCCGCCAATACCATTGCAGAAAATACGTTCTCGCGCAGCCAGCGGCGACACCGGCTCAGATACCGGCCGCACTAAGGGCTTCCGATACTCCTTCACGCGCTCCAGCGCCGCACGCCGCTTCACCTGCTCGACCAAGGGCTCGGCGGTGTCCACGAGGACGACGCGGGCCACGGCCTGGAACAACACGCGGTCGTCCTCGGAAAGCGCTTCGGCGCGACGCACGAAGACCCCGCCAGGCTTGTCCACGACATGCGCTTCCGGCCCCGAATTGATCAACCCCATGATCTGATCGTGCAAGGCAGCCCGATAACCCGAGAAGTCTTCGTTCATGAGCACCAGGTCCGAGGCCAGGCCCTTCATCCGCCAATAGGCGTGCGCTTGCAGCGCCTGCTTCACCAGATCGATGCGGCTCAAATCCCCGATGCGCAACAGCACGATCGGCAGATCGCCCGAAATCCCAAAGCGCCACAACCCGGACTGGCCGAGCTGGTTGCGGGCGATGAGACTGGACGAAGCGCGCAGCAGGGCGTTGCCATAGATGACCGAGGAGGCCAGGCGACCATAGACCTGCGCGTCGGCTTCCGTGGCGTTCAGTCGCCGCAAGACCTCCTGGCTTTGGAACCAGGCCATTTCAAAGGCACGTTCGACAAAGTGCCGGTCGCAATACTTGCCCAGCAATGTCAACGCGCCCTCGCGCGTGCTCGCGACCCCGGAGATAATCTGCACGGTCGCGGCGCAGTCAGGCGCCAGGCGTATGGAGCGACGGATCGCCACGACAGGATCGAGCACAGACCCTGCCGTGTTCGATAGCACCGTCCCGCTCTCCTTGCCCTCCAACGCCGCGGGGTTGGCCGCTGTTCGCCCGCGGCCGATGAATCGGGCGCGGTCCGTCTCGTACGAGGGAGCCTCGGACTCCGCGTCGGGCGCGGCCAGGAGGTGAAACATCCACGGCGTTTGCTCCCCCGGCGTGCGGGGCCGCCGCGTACAGAGTATCGCCTGCCGCTCGGGCAGAATCTCGGTCTGCACGAACAGGTTGCTGAAGGCGCGGTGGGCCATATCCGCATTCAAGGGCGCCAGGACGACCTCCGCGTAGCTCGTTACCTCGATACGCCGCGTACTCGAGGAGTGGTTGGCGAGCGTGACGCGGCGGATCTCGACGTCGTCCTCGGGAGAGACGCTGACCTCGGTGTGCGATTCAATCGCCTGATCGAGCCGCCGGTACTCGGCGCGCCCCTGCACGAAACTCGCCTCGTAATGGTCGGCCTTGCGCAGCGTGGGTTGATACGCGGTGGACCAATACCGCCCGGTATCCCCGTCGCGCAGATAAATGAAGGTGCCCCAGCAGTCGGTCGTCGCGTCCTCACGCCAACGGGTGACGGCCAAATCACCCCAGCGACTGTATCCGCCGCCCGAGTTGGTGGCCATGACGTGGTATCTGCCGTTGGAGAGCAGATGCGTCTCGGGCGTCGGTGTGTTCGGGTCGGTGAACACGCGCATGATCTCTCCCTGCTCCAAAGCAGGGGGACGAGCCGCCGCGCTCACTTCCGCGGCGTGCGGGTGCAGCGTGACGCCCTGCTTGGGCACGCGCTCCTGGAGCAGCAATTCCGTGGCACGTGCAAGGGGCGAGGACATGAAACGACGCTGCATCGGCTGGTCGAGTAAACAATGCGCAAAGGACAACAGACTCATGCCCTGATGGTGCGCCATGAACGCATGCACTATGGAGTAATTCAGACACCGTGGCACACGCGATGGCGTATAGTCGATCGACTCGTAAAACCCATACGCGCCAAGGAACCCCTGCGCGGCCAGCGCCTGCAAATTGCAGCAGGCATCCAGCGGCGCTACCGTCAACGCCAGTGCGCTGGCGTAGGGCGCAATGACCAGATCGTCGCCCAGCCCGCGCTTGAAGCCCAGTCCGGGCACGCCGAACGCGCGGTATTGATAGACCTGGTTGATGTCGATGGCGTTGTAGCAGGACTCGGAAATACCCCAGGAGACCCCGCGTTGCCGCCCGTATTCGATCTGGCGCGAGACCACGGCCTTGCAGGTCTGGTCCAGCAAGGTGTCCGGGTAGCTCGGCATGATCAGCTGCGGCATGAGGTACTCGAACATCGAGCCACTCCACGAAATCAGGCTGAACTCGCCGCCATGGCGGGTCAACAGGCGGCCGAGCGAGAACCAGTGTTTCTGCGGTAATTGTCCCTGCGCGATCAGTAAAAAACTGGCCAAACGCGCCTCGGACGCCAGCAGATCGTAGCAGGAGACGTCGCGGCGGCGTTCGCCCACGTCGTACCCGATGGCCAGCAACTCGCGACCCGTATCGTAGAGAAATCCGAAATCCATCACCGCCAGTTCGCGACAACGATCCGTCAACGCGTCGATTTTCCTGAGCCGCTCCGCAGCGCGTTGAGGAGAGCCCGCCGTGGTGCCGTCGGCGCGCAACCCGGCCAAGGCAGCCAAGGTCGGGATCTCGCCAAAACGCTGCGGCTCGGGCGTCAGGAAGAGCACGTCTTCTTCCTGCGCGCGGGCTTGTTGCACGAAGGCCCGCGCCCAATACGACAATTCGTCCTCGTCCCCGACCGGGAGCGAGGCGAGCAGCTCCTCGCCAGCGCTACGCAACGCGTTCAGCGCAGCCTTGGCGGCGGCCAGCGTCGTCGGCGGCCCCTGCTGCGCGTGCTCCTGGAATACGTTTTGGAGGGCCGCGATTTTCGCCGTCAGTTCCGGGGGGGGAGACGTGGGCGCCTGCTCGGAGAGAATCTGCAAAGTGTCCTGCAGTCCCTCAAACGCGCGCGCGGACAGAACGGGACAATCTTTCAGCTCGGCCAATCCCGCTTGCAAGGTGAGCAAACAGCCGGCCAGATTGCCGCTGTCCACCGAGGAGACGTATTGCGGGCGCAACGGCTGTAAGGTGCGCGTGTCGTACCAGTTGTAGAAATGGCCACAGTAGCGCTCCAGTTTTTCCATGGCCTCCAGCGTGTTCTCGACGAGGCGCAGGAATTCTCCGGCGGGGATATAGCCGAAATCATAGGCAGCCAGATCCGCCAGCAGGGCCATACCCATGTTCGTGGGCGAGGTGCGCGAGGCGATGGCCGGTATCGGAAATTCCTGGAAGTTGTCGGGCGGCAGCCAGTTGTCCCGAGGGCCGACAAATTCGGCGAAGAAGCGCCAGGTG
>CAZGAH010000057.1:8960-14806 GCA_964523295.1 uncultured Desulfovibrionaceae bacterium
GTGCGCCGCGCCGCCGCGCGTAAAAAAATGCGTTGATCCGGGCTCACGTCCTGCGCGGGGGCATGCAGCGGCAAGCTGAGCCACCAGGCGAGAAGCGGAGACGCCAGCCAGAGCGTTACAATCGGCGCGCACGCGAGCAACCCCGCCAACCCGCCGTTCCCCAACGCCACAGCCAGGACCAGGGCCAAAACCGGCGTAATCCACATCTCTCTATACACAGCGAGCAGGGTCCGGCGTGCGTTGCGTCGTGCGTAGGCCCGCGAATGCCAGAGCAGCAGTCCGCGACGCGTGAACAGCATTCGCACGCCAGAATTTGCGATCGCATCCAGACAGATCAGCGCGTCGTAGGGCAAGAACGCCAACGTCAGCGCCGCGAGCGCGAGGGGGCGGGAAGCGGACTTGCCCGTCTGGCGCAGGCGGCTCCACCAGCCCTGTTCATCCGGCTTACGCGCGAGCTCGATGAGCCCGCCCAGCACGACGGGCAGGAACGCGGCACCTGCAACCAGTACGGTCCAAAACCAGGCGGCCTCCGGATGGAACAGCCACCCGCCCGCCAATACGACGAGCAGCGCGGACGCCGTGAGGCTGCGCCGCAGGTTGTCGAACAGTTTCCACACCGACAGGGCGGAAAGCGGATTCGGTTGTCGTCCCCCGGATGAGTCGGGGACGCGCCTGAGCAGCCAGCCGGCGAGCTGCCAGTCGCCGCGAATCCAGCGATGGCGGCGGCTGGCCTCGATGAGGTAGCTGTCCGGATGCTCTTCGATCAAATCCGCGTCGGTCACCAGCGCGGAACGCGCGTACCCGCTCTCCAGCAGATCGTGGCTGAGGATGAGGTTTTCCGGAAAACGCCCGTCGAGCGCCTGTCGAAACGCATCCACGTCGTAGATGCCCTTGCCGATGAACGAGCCCTCGCCGAACAAATCCTGATAAACGTCGGAGACCTCGCGCGTGTACGGGTCCACGCCCGATTCTCCGGCAAACAGTTTCGCAAACCGCGACCTGGCAGCGCTGATCAGGCCGATGGAGACGCGCGGCTGCAGGATAGCGTAGCCGGCGACAATGCGACCCTTTCTCGCGTCGTAGACCGGTCGGTTGAGCGGGTGTGCGATGTTGCCGATCAGCTTGTGCGCCGTGTCGCGCGGCAGCTGCGTGTCTGTGTCCAGTGTGATAACGTACTGAATCGAAGCCAGCAGGGACAGATCACCGACAAACTCCGAGAAGGCCGTCCGGTCCCCGCCGCGCAGCAGGGCGTTAAACTGCTCGAGCTTGCCGCGTTTTCGCTCGTAGCCCATCCACACCCTGTCATGGGGGTTCCAGACCCGTGGCCGGTGCAGCCAGGAAAAGACGAAGGGCCGGTCATCGCGGTAGGTCTCGTTGAGCGTCTGGACAGCGTCGCGCGCGTACGCGAGCAAGGCCTCGTCGCCAGGCAGTTTCTCCTCGGCCGCATCGCGAAAATCCGTGAGCAGGGCGAAAAACAGATTCGGATCGCGGTTGCCGAGATAACGGATCTCCAGAGCTTCGAGCAAGTCATCGACGTCGTGCTGCTCGCTCATCAGGGTGGGGACAATAACCATGGTGCGCTGCGCGAAGGGAATGGACTGGGAAAAATCCAGACGCGGCAAGGCGCGCGGTGGTAAAAATAGCGTGATGACCTGATTCACGAGCGCGACGGCCAGAGCCGAAAGGCCGAGGAGCCCGGCGCCCGCAAATAGCCAACTCCGCCAATCTCCCGGCTGAAAACCACCGAGAGCGGACAACGCGCCCCAGGTAGCCAGCGCGGAAAGAGCCAGGATGGCACCAAGATATACGCAAAGGCGCGTCTGAGTGCCTGCACGGCTGACGCGTTCTTTCCACGGCGCTCGAAAACCAACCGCGCGCTCCAAGGCGGGCCGGCCCTGGTCGAGCAGGTAATAGCCGACATGCCCGCTACGGTCCTCCAGGCCCACGCGCGCGGCGGCGGCCTGCGCCAGCGCGACGGCCTCGGTCGCTACCTCCGACTCGCTGCGGACACTGGTTCTGGCCAGGTCTTCGATGACGTGCCGATAACGATCGCGGGTGGCGAAATCCTGGAGCGCGTGCATCCCGGCCGGGTCCTCGCGCAGGGTATGCTCCACGACGCTGAGCGACTCGACGTAGTCCTGCCAGTTCGTCGCGCCGATGAACCGCAGACTGCCGATGCTGTTGGCGATGGAAATCTGGTTGGCCGCTTCGATGCGACCCGCCGCCTCGGACAGCTGCGTGGCGGTCACGCCCTGTTCGAGGAGCCTGTTCTCGACCCAGGTCTGCACGAAGGCCATGGCCGGCCCCTGCGCCTGAAGCCGGGCGAAGAACTCCTCCACGAACGGCGCAGTCAACGGCTCGTCCGCGTTGGCGAAATCGGCGAGCTGCTGGATAAGCCGCTTGGGCGCCTTTTCGGCCGTGGCGAGCATGCGGTCCGCCCAGGCGATAGCCGCGTCGCGCTCCTCGCGCCGACGCGCGATGCGCACTCCAACGCGCCGCAGATTCTCCAGCAACGCCAACTGCAGCATGATCGGGAAGGCCCACAATTCCCCAAGCCTCAGCGGTGCCACGGTCTGGTAGGCGGTGACGATGTACGTGGCGTTGTCGCTGTCCACGCGCCCGTCCATGTGCGAGATCAACTCGAGCGACAGGTCGTAGATGCGGGGAAAACCGACGGACGAGCCCTCGGCCAGCCGCGGCAACTGGCGGCTGTATCCACGCGGCAAATGCCGACGCGCCAGACTGATTTGCTGTTGGATGAGATAAAAATTGTCGAGTAGCCAGGACTCGGCCGGAACGATGCGTTGCCCCGGTGCGCCAGCAGCGGTCACGACGCTGTAAGCGGCCAGCAACACGCGTTCATTGTCCGCCAGCCGCGGCAGCAGTCTGTCCGGTCCCGGATGCGGGTCGATCACGTGCTGCCTGGCCAGATTCGCCGCGTGGCGCTTCAGTTGACTGATGGTCAAAAGCTCCGAACGCAGCAACTCCGTATTCTGATCGTTACGAATCGCATTCCGCACGCGCGCAGGAAATCCAAATTCGTTGATATGTATGGCATCTTCCTCGCTCGAACCCGGGCAGTCGGCGAAGCACTGGCGATATGACCACTGTTTGCCGAAGAGTACATCCCAGAGACTTTTATCATCATCTATTTTCTACCCGTCTTTGATAATTGGGTCAAGTTCTTTTTTTTCTGATTTCTCTTGTTTCTGATTCCGATGTGTCCCGGGTCCATAGTTGACTGTAAACAGTAACGATCATGGCCAGCAACATCGTTGGCGTACTCGAGATACAAGCCATGTGAAATCCGACCGCATCGAACGCACGCAACGGACGTCATCAATGCTTGGGAGGGCATACGCAGGCCAAGACCACCCCAGCACCCCCTGACGTTGCGCCTGACAGGCTGTACAGGCACCTCCGTACTCTCGCAGACAGGTCCTTGAGCCTCTTTGCCGGGCTTCTCCTGGTACTGCGCCCGCGTGAAGCGATCCACACCCAAAACGCCTGATGCTGAAGGGCTGAAAGCCTTTCCCGAGAGCATCAATCGTGAGTTGTAATCGGCGCATCCGGCGGAAAGAACGCCGTGCGTCGTCAGCGGTCACCAGGCTTTGGTCCGGAAGTCGACGTATCGGGAGAATTACGGCGCCTGCTCAGGAAAACTCCATGACCCGCACCGGCGAACCCGGTCGGGTGGCGGCCAGGGCCTTCTGTACGGTCTGTTCCTGCCAGTCGGCGCCATAGAGCAGCCCGGCCAGATACTCCAGCGTGTGGATGGCCTTGTTCGGCCGTTTCATCTGCATCAGGCTGCGCTGGATGCCGATTTTGCAGGACGGGCAGGCGACGATGACGGGCGCCTCCGCCGGAAAGTCGGCGAGGTCGAGGGTCAGCTGGTCCTGTTTGCGGGCGCGCAGCCGGTTGTAGATGGCGGGTGCGGTGATGGCGCCCATGCCGGATTCACCGCAACAGCGGGGGCTCAGCCGTACGGGGAGGTGCAGAAACCCGGCCAGGGCTCGCCGGTATTCCTCGGGCGCCTTGGCGGGGGAGAGTCCGCTCCACTCGGCGTGACAGGAGGCATGATAGAGCAGCCCCTTCTCGGCCGGTTGAGGCGTGAGCGCGGAGAATCCCGGCAGTTGCAGCAGAAACTGGACCACGTCGAGCAGCGCGAGCTTGTCCTGCATGGCCTGGTCGAGCCGGTAGCGGTGCAGCCCGTCGCGGCAGGAGCCGCAGGCGGTGAGGATGGTGCGGATGTGTACGCCCTCGGCCCTGGCCTCGTCGATGAGCTTGCGAAAGGCAAGCTCGTTGCGCGCCTTGTTGGTAGCCCAGGCCTCTTCGCAGCCGCTGACGAGCAGCGGATAGCCGCAGCAGAGATGCTCGCGGGGCAGCGCTACGCCCATGCCGGCCCGGAGCAGCAGCGTAAGGCCGGCCAGGCCGATGGATTTGTAGAACAGGCCGCCGCCGCAGCCGGGAAAATAGAGCACGGCCTCGCTCCGGCCGGGCAGACGCGCAGCCGGGAGGAAAATCGACCCCTTTTCGAGATGGAGCGTTTCCCGGAGATTGACATATTCGAGCAAGGGGCCCGGACCGGCAAACAGCGGATTTTCCATCCGCTGGCGCCAGCGGGCCGGTATCAGGCCCAGGGCCTTGTTTTGCACGACCTGGCCCAGGCTGGCCGCCTTTGCGGCCATGGGCACGCGGCTGGCCGGCGCGCCGGCGAGAAAATGCAACACCTTGCTCTTAAGGGGATGGCCCCCGGCGTGCTTGTCCTCCAGAAAGGAGCGCAGATGCAGCATGACCTCCGGGGTGTCTATCTTCACCGGGCAGACCGCGGTACACTTGCCGCAGCCGGTGCAATGCTCCATGATGCGCTGCAACTCGTCCAGCAGCCGGCGATCCGGCACGCCCCGGTTGATCTGCGTATAGTAGATGGCCTCGATCAGGGCGCCCAGGCTGATGTTCTTGTTGCGCGGGTGATAGAGCAGCGAACGCTCGGGATGAAACATCGGGCAGACCTGCTTGCACTTGCCGCAGCGCGTGCACACCTGGATGTGTTTGAGCAGGTTGATGAGCCGCTCTTTTTCTGGGAGTCCGCTCTTGCGTATGTCCTGAATCAGGCGATTGAAGGAAAAGGTGTAGGGTTTGACCTGCGGCTGGCGCATGGTGAGCTTGCCGGGATTGAGCACGTCGCGCGGGTCCACCTGCGCCTTGTAGGCCTTGAGCGCGGCGATTTTTTCTTCAGAGAGAAACCCGATCTTGGTGATGCCGATGCCATGCTCGCCAGAGACCGCGCCGTTGAGTTCCAGCACCTTGGCAAACACGGCCTCCGCGGCGCTTTCGGCGGCGCGGAGCATCTTGGCGTCATTGGAGTTGACGGGAATGTTGACGTGGCAGTTGCCGTCGCCCGCGTGCATATGACTGGCGATGACGATGCGCGTGGCCCTCATTTCGTCGAAGATAAGCTCCAGCTCGGCCACGATGCCCGGATAGCGGCTGCGCAGGTCCTGGAAAAAGTAGAAAACCTGCATTTCCAGTTCCTGGTCGTTCAGGTCGCGCGTGGTGACCTCGCCCTTGAGGATATGCGCGGTGAAGTCGCGTTCCATGGTCACGAATTCATCGTCCACGGCAACCCAGGGCAGCTGGCTGACCTTGTGCAGCGCCAGGCGATAGGCCTTGGCCAGGTAGAGGAGATTCAGCTCCTCGAGGAAGTCGGCGAACTCGGGAATGACCTCGAGCGGGATGACGATGTCTTCGTTGATCTTGAAGCCGGACGTGCGTTTGGAAATGGCGGACAGCTTGTGGCGGTCCTCCCAGAACAGCTCGGCCTCCTTGGGCGTGCTGGCCACGAA
>CAZGAH010000057.1:14816-27300 GCA_964523295.1 uncultured Desulfovibrionaceae bacterium
GGGCGCGCCGCCGATCTACCGGGATCTGAGCCTGCTGCTGCGCCGGGAGCAGCGCCTGGCCCTGGTCGGACCCAACGGCTCGGATCCCGGTAGATCAGCGGCGCGCCCGGGTAGCCGAACTGGACCCCCTGCAAGGTGACCACCTCCTTGCCCGAGGGCGGCGCGGGCGGGAACTGGAAGTGGATGCTGCGCGCCTCCTTGGGCGTGCTGGCCACGAAGACATCGACGCCGTCGTAGGGAAAGACGATGTTCTCCATGGCCTGGACCGCCGCGGTCAGCGCGTCCTCGTCGTCGGAGTCGATCTGCACGAGCAGCACGGAAATGGGCAGGCCTTCGTAGGTGGAGGATTTCTTCTGGTAGTCGATGGCCTGGACGTACTTGATGTTGAATTCCTCGAGGGCGCTCATCTTGACCAGATCGCCCTCGCGTCGGATGGTATCCCGCAGGGCCACGAGATCCTTGATGACGAGCATGGCGTTATGCATGGAGCGACCGAAGAACTCCAGACAGAGCGTGCGCGAATACGCGTGCTTGGGGTGGAGCAGAAAACAGGCCTCGGTGATGATGCCGTCCACGCCCTCCTTCTGCACCCCGGGCAGGCCGCCGAGAAATTTGTTGGTCACGTCCTTGCCCAGACCGGGACCGCGGATATCGTCACCGGACAGAGACACCGTTTCCTTATATTCGAACAGCGTCTCTGCGGGTTTAGCGCTCCGGAAGCGCAGGGTCCTGGTCGCTCCGTTGCTCCGGGCGGACCACACCTCGAACTCGACGAGCTGTCCGGGTATGATCTTATGCCCGGGATGGTCCTTGCGCCGGACCTCAATGAGCGTGCCCGTGGGCGTGACCATGCGATAGCTCAGGATGTTGTCCAGCGTGGTGCCGTATTCGAAGGCCGACGGGCCGCCGGCATTTTCGGAAATGTTGCCACCCAGGGAGGACGCGGCCTTGGATGCGGGATCGACGCTGAGCAGCCGGCCCTGCTCCGCGGCGGCCTTGATGGCGTCGAGGGTGATGACCCCGGTCTGGGCGCAGATCCGGTTCTCCTCGGGATTGATTTCGAGAATCTGCTTGAAGCGGGTCAGGCTGAGCACCACGGTACGCGGTCGGCCCGGGATGGCGCCGCCGGTCGCGCCGGAACCGCCGCCGCGCGGCACGATGGGGAAATTAAGCTCATTGGCCAGCTCGACCACGTACTGAACCTGCTCCGTGGACACGGGCGCCACGACCAGCATGGGCAATTCCATGCGCAGGTCCGTGGAATCCGTCGAGAACTCGACCAGGGTATTCGCCCGCGTGATGATGCTTTCGTCGTCCAGGCGCCGTTGCAGGCGGAGGATGAGTTCCTCCTTGAACCGCTTGTCAGCCTGATACTCAGCCCAGAACTGGCGGATGCCCTGCTCGAAAATGTCCTGAAAGGACGGCGAAAGCGATGGCCGCGCCTCCCGGAACCGGGACTGAACGCTCAGAAACACCAGCCCGGGGTCGATAAACGGGTTGTAGCGGATGAGAAACAGCTCCTCGGCCAGAAGCCGGGCAAGCTCCCGTACGTCGTCGGGCCAGGTGGCGAGTGCTTCATCGTCGATGCGCAGCACGCGACCGATGAGAAATTCGGAACCAATGGATATGTGTGGACCTTTTGATGGCATGGCGGCAGGGGGTGTTCGTGTTTGCGATGGGTTGCGTTGAAACGGAAGCGAAGAATATAGTACATGACACAGCAAAGGCAAGGGGGCACGGCGACGGCAAATCCGGGCAGGCGCGCGGTCAGGAGCCCGTAACGCGCGGCCTCGACGCGACATCGTTCCCGGGCGTCGCCCGCTGCCGACTCTCTATCCGCCCGGCGATACGGCAGATTCCCTTCAGATGATTTCGGCCTCGAACCAGTACAGCTCGGCGTCCGGATCCCTCCAGGCCGAGGCCGGCAACCCGGCCTTGTGGCAGGTCTGTTGCAGGAAGGTGTCCCGATCCCAGTTCCATTCCACGGGCACCTGCGGCAGCAGCAGCCCGGAAAAACGGCCCTTGCGTATCATCAGCCCGTGCCGGCCAATTTCGACACGTTCAGGGTCCGGGCAGCGGGTCAAGGGACTGAGAATGGAAATATCGTATTCCAGTTCATCGAGTTCGCTCTTCCGCAGCGGCGGAAAACGCGGGTCCTCGAAGGCCGCGGCCCGGGCCATGCCCGCCACGGTCTGATACAGCGGCCCCGCGCCAATGACATTGCCGATGCAGCCGCGCAACTGTCCCCCGCGCCGCAGGGTGACGAAGGCGCCGAAGGACTGCTTCAGCCGCTCCGTGGGCGGCTCCGGCAATGCCTTGCCCCGCTCGCCCTGCAGCTCGCGCACGATGCTCAGGTGAACCAGAGCGCGCAAATAGTCCTTTTCGGGATCGGTAAGGGCAAAGCGAAAGGCGCTGCCGTCAGGGGTGTCCGCGTCGTTCATCCGTCAATTCCGGTGTCAGGAGTGCAATCGGCGTCCAGGCGCCGTACGCTGTTGC
The DNA here is from genome assembly GCA_964523295.1 of uncultured Desulfovibrionaceae bacterium. Taxonomy (GTDB): domain Bacteria; phylum Desulfobacterota; class Desulfovibrionia; order Desulfovibrionales; family Desulfovibrionaceae; genus CAZGAH01. Next base: position 17,313 of record CAZGAH010000057.1, read on the forward strand.
GGCGATGTTTCGACGATGCCGAACATCTTGTCAAGCGAATCGTCCCGGCGGCATATGCTTGATTTCCAGGCCTTCCATGGTAGATGGTTTATGGTGGCGTTGCTGAGAGAGCCTTGTGGAGACCCGAGTGCTGGTCCGCCCCTCGGGTTTGACCATAGAGCCCGAGCCGCCAGGGCCGTGGCTCCCTCGCCTATGTTGCTGGAACAGCACCTCGTAGTGTTGGCGCCCCAGAAAGACGAGGCCGGTGAAAACTCACGCCGCGAGCAGGAGCAGCTGCGCCGGATCAAGGTGCAGGAAATCATCAACCCCTTGCGCTCCCCGCTCGTGGTCTGGAACCGGCTCATTTTTCCGGACGGTTCGGCCGTGCTCATGTCTCCGATTTCCCGGGTCATGGCCGATGCCACGGGCACGCTCAACGACAGCGGCGCGTCCGGCCTGAGCGCGAGTAGCCGCGCGTCTTCCCTGCATGAGGAAATGGCTTCTGCTCTGGCCAGTCAGCCCGGCCAGACAAGCACCAGGCCATGTGCCCCACGCTGGAAATCCGCCCCGGCTATCGGTTCACTGTCATCGACGCCAAGGACGTCGTGTTCGGGGCGTCGTATGCGGCGGGGCAGCAGGGGCGTTTCAGGGCCGGCCGTGATGGTTGGCCTGATCGGGCTCCACGGCGTGGTGCAGCACCTCCGCAACCCAGGTGTTCAGGCTCTTGCCGTCTTCCGCGGCCTTGGTGGCGATGCGCCGGTGCATCTCGGGCGTGAGGCGCACGTTGAAGCGGCCAGAATAGGGCTTTTCTGGCTGTCGCCCCTTCTGCGCGCAGAGTTCCAGGTAATCCGCCACGGAGTCCTCCAGAGCCTGCTTCATTTCATCGATGGAGCGCCCCTGAAAGGTGATGACGTCGGACAGGTGCAGCACCTCGCCGTGGAACAGATCGGCCTCGGGATCGTACTCGAAGCGTCCCTGATATCCTTTGTAGCTCAATATGTTCATGGTGTTACTCCTGCATCGTTCAGAAACCGCCGCACGGACCGCACCGAACCCTTGTCCGCCGCGGGTTGCGGATGGGGGCGATGGAACACGGCGTACTTACCGTTCAATTCCACCCGGATTCGCGAGCCCCGGCCTTCGGTGATTTCCGCACCGCAAGCGCGAAACAGACTTTCGATATCACCCCAGGCAATGGAAGGGCTGATCGGATCGCCGAAAATCGCCTCCAGGGTCCGGCGTTGTTTGTCGTTCATGGACATATGGTACTACGCCGTGGTGTCAAGTCAAGGGTAAATCCGCCAGGACGGCCATGCCTGAGCGTAAGAAGCCTTGCGGGCGCGCGCCGCAACGAGTCTCGTCCCGGAAGACGATCTGCGGACAGACTCCCGCCCCCGCCTTGTTTCGCTATCCACGATACACCGTTCGTGACCTCTGTCGTACAGTAATATTAACCTGTTGAGTTTCCAGCGGAATTTTCATATTGCGAGCCTTTTTGATTTCTTGTATAAAATATAAATGGATAGTGCCCTGCTCATATCGCGTATTTATTCAGTTTTGGCGCTCGCAGGGGGCCGCCGGTGGTGGGCGTCGGCGGTGTCCGGCACGTGTACCAGGCTGACGCCCTGTCTGCTCGGGGTTTTGTTCTGCTGTGCGCTCTGCCTGGTCTGGGGCGTTGTGCCCGTGCGCGCTGGCGAGGAGCCTTTTTCGGGGTCCGCGCTCGTCCAGGATCCCGATGCGTACGCCGGTGCCGTGGCGTACGAGGGCTTTCTCAGCCAGGCTGGTCCCTTGCCCACGGGCAGCGGAGAGGACGTCCTTGCGGTCGTGCTGAAGTATTTCGGAAAGCCCTCCTGTCAGCAGGTGTTGTTGGGGATGCAGGACACGGCCCGTAAGGCCGGGGTGGCCTTGCCCTGCGCGGCGGCCGGGTCGGAGTTCGACGAGCAGGGGCAGCGGGCCCGGGTTGCCGAGGCCCTGGCCGGTGCTCCGCGTGTTCTAGTGCTGTCGCCGCTCGTCGAGGGCAACCTGAGCGGGCTGACTGTGCCGGGCGCCACGATCTTGCTGTACGTGGATGACGTACCGCAGGAGGGCGTTACCTATTACGTGGGTTCCAACCACTACCGGTGCGGGACGCAGGCCGGCGAGCTTCTGACGGCGCGGTTTCCGGGCCGGGGAGCGGTTGCGGTGCTTACCGGGCGCAAGGAGAGCTATTCGTCGCGGCAGCGTGCCCTGGGATTCCAGGCGACGGTGACGGCCAGCGGCTTTACGGTCGCGTCGGAAATCGAATGCTCGTGGGATCAGCATCAGGCCTATCAGGCCACGGTCGGGCTCATGCGCCAGTACCCCGACTTGCGGGCCATTTATTGCGTCAACGATACCATGGCGATTGGCGCGGCACATGCGGTACGACTTGAGGGTGGCGGATCGCGGATCGCGATCTTTGGCACGGGCGGCAGTCCCCAGGCGCTGGGAGCCGTGCAGAGCGGGCTGCTGGCGGGAACTGTGGATTGCCATTCGTGGGCCATCGGCGCCGCCTCCTTGGATATCGCCCTGCGGCTGGCCCGCGGACTACAGGCACCACGCGTCGTGCATATCACCTCGCGCGGCGTGAGCGCCTTGTACGCGGGGCAGGAGGCCGAATAACAGGGGGGGGGCGGCGATGTTGACGAGAAGGGCATTCTTACGCTGTGCCGGCCTGGCCGGGGCCGGATTCGTCGCGTCGGGTTCCTGGCCGGCCCTGGCCGCGGCGCCGGTGACCGCGTACAAGGGCGTCACCTTCCTTACCCCGGCGTACCGCGCCTTGATGTACGGGATTCAGGGCTTTGTGGAACGGCTGAGGCAGCAGTCGGAGGGAACTTTCGGGGTGGAGTTTTTCGATTCCGCCTCCCTGATGAAAGCCGACGAGCAGGTCGCCGGGTTGCGCGTGGGTACGATCCAGTTCATGTTCCATACGACCTCGTACATCACGGAAACCTTTCCGATTCTCGGCATTCTGGGGCTGCCGGGCGTCTGTCAGGAGCTGTATTTGCATCCGGAACGACTGACCATGGAGTCGGGGCTCTGGGACTGTATCAACGAGGCGTTGGCGAGGGACAATCTGTTCATGCTCTCCGCCGGCGGCGGGGTCATGGAGCCGGAATACATCTGGAGCGGGAAGAACCGGGTTGTGTCGCTGGCCGATCTTGCCGGCAAACGCTGCCGGGTCGTGAGTCACGAGGTGTTCGGCATGGTAGAGGGCTTTGGCGCCGAACCGCTCCGTATTCCCTCAGACGCGATTTACCTGGCCCTGCAGCGTGGCGCCCTGGACGCGGTGGTGGCCAACATCAGCACCATCGTGAGCCGGAACCTTCAGGAGCATCTCCGCTACTGTTATCGGCTGCCGATGACGGCCTATGCGATCGCCCTTTTTCTGCGAAAAGATTTCTGGAGCAGCCTGGCGGACAAGGCGAGAGCGGCGTTCCGGGACTCCGCGAAATGGTTCGACGCCAACGAGGCCCGGATGGTCAATCAGACGTTCTATCCCGACGAGGACTGGCCCTTGGTACGCAAAGCCGGAATAGAGACGGTCGAGCCGTCTGAAGACGACTTGCGGTCCTTCGGAGAGAAGGCCGGGGCCGTCCATGAGGAATGGCTACAACGCGTCGATCCGGACCTGGGAAAGAAGGCTCTGGCCCTGGCCCTGGGAAAGTCATGAGGAACCTCAGGCCGGATATCGGAGAAAACCAATGGAAACGCGCCGTACATTTTTGATACGCGGAGCAGCGACGTTCGCCGGCCTGGCCTGTGGGCTCTGGCCGGGGTTTGCACAGTCCGAGGGCTCGATCCGTTGCCGGGGGCTGACCCATCTCACTCCCGCCTACGGCCCGATGTACGCGGCCACGCGTGGTTTTGTCGATATCCTCAAACAGCAGGTCGGGAACACCGCCCAGGTGGAGTTCTTTGATTCCGGGACGCTCATGCCGGTAGACGGTATGCTTGACGGGCTGCGGGAGCGCTCGTTGCAGTTCATTTTTCACGCCACGCCGTATCTGGGCTCCGAGCTTCCCGCCCTGGCAGGACTGGACCTGCCGGGCGTCTGCCAGGCCTTGTACGCCAATCCGGATCGGCTGGCGATGCGCTCGCCGCTCTGGAATCACCTCAATGCCGCCCTTGCGGAGAAAAATCTTCTGCTGGTGGCTACCGGGGGGATGTTCGAACCGGAGTATCTCTGGAGCACGCGCCGCATCGAGTCCATCAGCGACCTGCGAGGACTGCGCTGCCGGACTATCGGTCCGGAGACGGACGAAATCGCAGGAGCCCTGGAGATGGAGCCCGTGCGGTTGAGTTCGGAAAAGCTGTACCTGGGCGTGCAGCGCGGCGCCGTGGACGTGGTCATGGGCAACATCAGCACCGTGGCGGCCAGAAATCTCCCCGAGCTGCTGAAACACTGCTTCCGGCTTCCGGTCAGTGGCTTCTCCGTTGTGGTCCTGGTGTGTCGTGATGTCTGGTCCTCATGGCCCGAGCGGCTGCAGCAGGCCTTCCACGCCGCCGGCGAATGGTACGACGCCAATCAGGCCAGATATGTCAACAAGGCGGCCTATCCCCAGGAGTATTGGCCCCTGTTGCACAAGGCCGGGGTCGCGACGGTGGAGCCGTCGGCCGCTGATATGGCAGACCTCGACCGGCGGAGCGAAAAGGTCTGGGCCTGGTGGCGGTCGCTCGTCGGCGAGGATTGGGGTCACACCTTTCTCGACCTGGCACTGGGGCGCGCATGAGAGGACCGCGGCATGTGTACGGGCGGGCTGGCATCCGCCTGAAGATATTGGCCGCGTTTCTGGGCGTGGTGTTGTTCACGGCCGGCGTGGCGGGTCTGGGCGCCATTCTGGTCAGCCGGGACACCGTAACGGATCAGGCTATCGCGCACCTGGAGTCCGTGGCCTCGCTCAAGGAGTCCGAACTCAAATCCTGGACTCGAAACCTGTCCATCGAGTTGATGGGCCTGGCGGAACAGGGCTGGGGGCGGCGACTGGCCGCGTTGGCGGCCCTGCCGTCGGATTCCCGGGAATTCAAGACAGAGGCAAAGGCGATCCGGGAGCGTTTTCGTCAGACCCTGGCCCCGACCCAACGACTGGAAGAGCTGTATCTGCTCTCCGCCTCCGGCAAGGTACTGGTTTCGTCAAACCCGATCGTCGAAGGCGAGTTTCGCGGCGCGCAGGAATACTTCGCTGCCGGTCTCCGCGAGCCCGGCATCCACGTGCAGACCACGACCTGGTCTTCGGCCTCGGAGCCGTTGAACGCCATGATCGTCGTTATCCCGGTCCGCGACGCAGCCGGCAGGACGGCTGCCGTACTCTGCGGACGTGCCAGCGCCAACAGGATCAATCTGCTCATGAGCGATTCGACCGGGCTGGGGCAGACCGGCGAGACCTATCTCGTGGCGGGGAATAACGTCCTCATGAGCGCAACGCGTTTCAAGGCCTCGGCGCCGTCCGCTACGGCCGCCTTCAGCCTCGGCCTGGAGGAAGCGTTGCAGCGACACCGGAGCGGCTGGGGCATCTACCGCAACGCCTGGGGAAATGAGGTCGTCGGCGTCTACCGCTGGCTTCCCGAACTCAAGGTCGCGCTCATGGCCGAGCAGGACAAGGCCGAAATTTTGCAGCCGGTCTACCGGACCTTGCGCGTGATCGGTATAACCGTCGTTCTGGCCGTGATCGCGGCGTCTGTGGCTGCGGTGCTATTCACCCGGACTCTGGCGCGTCCACTTGTCGAACTCGCCACTATCGCCGGCCGTATTGCCGGAGGAGAACTCGAGCTCGCTGCCGATATCCGCCGCCAGGACGAGATTGGCAGCCTGGCCCAGGCCTTCAACACCATGACCATGCGTCTGCGCGAGCTTATCGCGGACCTCTCCCGGCGCCTCGACGAACTCGAAAGCACGCAGCAGGCCTTGCGCTCCAGCGAGGCCAGGTACCGCTCCATCTTCGAAAACGCCCTGGAAGGCGTGTTTCAGACCACGCCCGAGGGCCGCTTTCTCAGCATCAACCCCGCGCTGGTCGGGATTCTCGGGTATGACAGCGAGGCCGAGCTGCTTGCGATGGTCACGGACATCAGTACGCAATGTTACGCCAATCCCTCCGATCGTGAGGAGATGCTCCGTCAGCTTCGGGAAAACGATTTCGTCAAGAACTACCTCGCTGAGTTCCGGCGCAAGGACGGCTCCGTTCTCTGGGGAATGCTGAATTTGCGCGCCATCAGGGACGAGAATGGTGCTTTGCGCCACCTGGAAGGTATTTTCACCGACATGACCGAGCGGAAGCGCTTCGAAAAGGAGCTGGCCGAACTCAACCGACATCTGGAGCAGCTGGTGGTCGAGCGGACGGCGGACATCGAGCGCAAGGCCAGGGAACTGGAAGAGGCGAACCGGCAGCTGCTGGAACTCGACGAGCTGAAGTCCGCCTTTCTCTCCTCGGTCTCGCACGAGCTGCGAACGCCGCTGACATCGATCCTGGGCTTCGCCAAACTCATTGACCGCGATTTTATCCGCAGCTTCATGCCTCTTTCCAAGGGCGTTGCCGGGCTGGAGAGCAAAAGCGAGCGTATTCATGCCAATCTGGCCATCATCGAGCGCGAAGGCGAACGACTCACCCGCCTGATCAACGATTTTCTCGATCTGACCAAGATCGAAGCCGGTCGCGTGGACTGGAAGGATGCGCTGTATCCGGCCTCGACGTTGCTGCAACAGGCCCTGGAGGCCGTGCATAGCCTGGTCGGCCGGAATCCGGAGGTGAAGCTCGAGGTGGACATCCCGCCGGACCTGCCGGCGGTCTTCGTGGATGCGGACCGTCTGGAACAGCTGGTGATCAATATCCTGACCAATGCCTGGAAATTCACCGAGCGGGGATTCATCCGCATCAGCGCCAGTCACGACGCCCAGTCCAAGGCACTGCTCGTACAGGTGGCCGATTCCGGATTGGGAATTCCGGCCTCGGATCTGAACAAAATATTCGATAAGTTCCATCAGGTGCGACGCAGCGACACCGTAAGCGATAAACCCAAGGGCACGGGCCTGGGTCTGGCGATATGCCGACAGATCGTAGATCATTACAAGGGCCGGATCTGGGTGGAATCCGAGCCTGGCCAGGGCAGTGTCTTCAGTTTTGAACTACCGGCAGCCGTCATTCCCGAGACTGAGTCGGAAATCGAGGTCTCGGAGGCCCTCGTGTTGCCAGCCGGAGCGCCGCGCATCCTCGTGGTGGACGACGATGCCGCGGTCCGTCAATATCTCAGCCAGATATTCCAGGACGAAGGCTACGCACCGGTGACCGCCGCCGACGGCGCCGAGGCGCTGGAAAAGGCCCGGCAGTACGCCCCGAGCCTGATCACCATGGACCTGATCATGCCGAACATGGGCGGCGAAGAGGCCATCCGCCAGCTGCGCAACGACCCGGAACTGGGTTCCATCCCCATCCTGGTCATTTCCGTGCTCCAGGAGGGGCAGGTCAAGGGCGTGGACGCCTCGCTACGCAAGCCTATCGACCCGGATCAGGTGCTCGACGCCGTACATGGCCTGCTCTCCGGGTGCAATGTCAGCCGGCCCATCCTGGTGCTCCGACGCAACGGCCCCGAGCGGCTGGGCTCTTTTTTCGCGCTGTGCGAGGGAAATATCGACTATTGCGACGAGGAACAGCTCTGGCGCCGCCTAGCCGCGGGCTTCCGGGGAACGGTGGTTCTGCCGGCCTGGGCGGCAAGAACCCTGGATATTGCTCGACTCTCCGTGGCGGACGGCGTCAATGTCCTGCTCATGCCCGAGGCGCCGGAGCAGAGTTGATTCCCCTCGCCAGTACGCAGAAAAGACCCGGAGCGCCCCCGCTTTTCCGGGCTCTTGCCGCCGCCGCGCGTATCGGGTAGACGTCGCGCATGGCCAGGATTTCCAACCCGCACGACGAATTTTGCCGATATCTGCTCAACCGACCCGAGCAGGCGGCGGGATTTCTGGCGCATTTCCTGCCGCCCGGGTTGCTGTCGCCGCTGCGCTTGTCGAAGCTGACTCCGCTGCCCGGCACGTTCGTCGACGACGATCTGACCGACCATCATACCGATCTGCTCTTCTCGGTGCCCGGCAAGCACGGGCCGGAAACCCTGGTATACATCCTTTTCGAGCACAAGAGCACGCCCGACCGCAGGACGCCGTTGCAGCTCTATCGCTATATGGAACGCGTCTGGAACGCCCATCTCAAGCGGAAGAAAAGCCTGCCCCTGCCGTCGATACTGCCCGTGCTCGTGTATCAGGGGCGCAAGCCCTGGCCCTGGCCAACGCAATTCGAGGATCTGGTCCAGCCGGCGCCCGGATACGAGCGCTTCGTGCCCAAGTTCTCCTTCCATCTGGTGGACTTGAGCCTTGCCGACGACGCCAGCCTTCCGTCGGACCCGATGCTCGGGGTCGGGATTCTGATCATGAAGCACGTCCGGCACCCGGACTTGCCGACGGTCATCCGTACCGCCTCCATCCATTTCGCGGCCTTGCCCGGTTATCCCGACGGGCTGTCGGGAGCACATGATATGACCGACCTTTGTAGCACGTGAGTTGACCGATTGCCGATAGGTTCTCTGAGGAGGACCCATCATGAGCAAAGTCAAAATGCTACAAGAGGTCAGGCTGATGGAATTTGAAGAAATTTTAAAATTACGACAGGATGCCAACTTGAACTGTGAACAGGCAGCCAAACTTCTCGGAGCTTCGCTGTCAACCTTTTACCGAATGCGTAAACACTACGAAGTTGAAGGATTACAGGGGGTAATCGATAAACGATTAAATAAAATTTCTGAAACACGTGCCACTGCTGATGAAGTTATTGCTGTTACAAATCTTTTTAAAACAATATACTATGATTTTTGCGTAAAACATTTTCACGAAAAACTTGAAAAACACGGCATATTTAGATCTTATACCTGGACAAAGAACATACTACAATCAACAGGACTTATAGAGCGCGCGAAAAGAAGGGGGACCCATAGACGAAAACGGCCAAGGAAGCCTATTGCAGGCATGATGTTACATCAGGATGGCTCTACTCATGAATGGGTATGTGGGAAGCAATGGGATTTAATTGTTACAATGGACGACGCAACAAGCGAAATATATTCGATTTTCTTTGTTGAAGAAGAAGGGACAATGAGTACTTTCCGAGCTTTGGCTGAAGTCATAGAGAGAAAAGGAATTTTCTGCTCATTATACACCGACCGTGGCTCTCATTACTGGAATACGGTAACATCCGGCGACAAAGTTGATAAGAACAACCTCACACAGGTAGGTCGCGCTCTTGCTCAACTTGGGATTGAACACATTGCCGCATATTCTCCCGAAGCTCGAGGCCGTAGCGAGCGAATGTTCGAGACATTACAAGGACGGTTGCCCCAGGAACTCCGCTTGCATGGAATCACTGAGAAGGAGGCCGCCAATTGTTTCTTGCGCGATGTCTATTTGCCTGAACATAATAAACTTTTTTGCGTTCCTGCGGCAGAGGAAGGAAATGCATTTGTACTGATGATCATTGAACAATTGAATGATATCCTTTGTGTCCACCAGGAGCGTACTGTCGCGAAAGATAATACTGTTTCGTATAAGAATATTCACCTCCAAATCCCTCAAGATAAGCATAGATTTCATTATGTAAAATGCAAAGTTATGGTTCATGAATATCCCAATGGATACTTAGGAGTTTTCCATGGACCACGCTGCTTGGCGCATTACGACAGCAAGGGCAATTTAGCGGAAGTGGGATTGAAAAAAACCGCTTCGCGGTTGGGTTTTTCGCATTTGGCAGCTCCCAAAGAGGGGGCAAAAGACGAGGGCCGATTGGCTGAATCGGCCCCCTCTTCGGTCGCTGCACCGTCTCAGCGCTCGGGGTGCTCCCCAGCAGAGCCCTATCCTCCGGACGGTACCTATGGGATCGACGGAGCCTGAAAAATCTTAAGGGCAGAGGCAGGGCATCGGTCAAGTCATGTGCTACCTAGATCGGTCAGATACACGTGC
>CAZGAH010000058.1:0-17669 GCA_964523295.1 uncultured Desulfovibrionaceae bacterium
TACCTGGAGTCGCTTAAACGCATCGTGGAACTGGCCCTGTCGCGGATGGGCCAGACTGGCCCGCTCCCGGAGAATGTTTGCCGCACACTGATGGAGACGATCCTCGGCGAAGCCTTGGATTTTTTTGGCTTTAAACCGCTAATTTGTCAAAGAACACAGGCTGTTGCTGCGTAGCTGGGATGTCCGAAAGTCGAGTCATTAAGTCAAATTGGCGGTGCCAACTGCGGCTGACGCCACAACCGTACCCGAAACCATAATCAAGCGGGCCTCCTGGATACGTCCAGGAGGCCTTCGCAAATTGTGTGCCTAGCATTGTTTATGCCGAGATTCGGGGGTGGCAAAAGCGGATGGCGCGCTACACTATCCTGGGTACTGGCTGGGTATTGGAAGGGGGGCAAGGAAAAAGGGGCTACCAGCTTTCGCCCGTAACCCCTTGATTTCGCTGGCTCCTCGGGAGAGACTCGAACTCCCAACCTAGTGGTTAACAGCCAATTTTAGGGGCTTTCACAGCTTTTCACAGAAAGTCACAAAGCCCTTGACATTCGGACGGTTAAGCCTTATTTCCCCTTCACAGAGTATCACTGAATTTCACCCCCTTTCAGTAAAAAAAGCGGGACCAGAGCGGGACCAGAAATTGCTGAAAACAGAACAGAAAACGGACTAGAACGGGACCAGAGCGGGACCAGAACGAGGCGACCACATGAGCAAGCGAACCTGGATCAAGTGCAAGACGCCCGGTGTTCGGTATCGGGAGCATGAAGAGCGGAAGCACGGTATTCGACCTGACCGCTATTTCAGCATCCGCTACAAGCTGAACGGCAAGGACAAGGAAGAGGGCTTAGGCTGGTCAAGCCAGGGATGGACGGAAGCCAGGGCGGCAGAGCACATTGCCGAACTGAAGAAGGCGCAGCGCACGGGCGAAGGCGCAAAGACCCTTGCCGAGAAGCGCGAGCAGGCCAACGAGCAGCGCAACGCCGATGCCAGGGCCAAGGCGCTTGAAGCGGCAGAGAACGTATCCTTCGGGGCGGTTTTCACCGATACGTATATGCCGGCACAACGCCTGAACAAGTCCCGCTCTTCGTGCGACAAGGAAGCCGGTTTCTTCCGCAACTGGATAGGTCCGGCCTTCGGCAACAAGCCGCTCAGGAAGATTGCTGCCTTCGACCTGGAGCGGCTGAAGAAGTCCATGATGGACGCGGGCAAGTCGCCCAAAACCATACACTACGTTCTCGGCACCGTGCGACAGGTCTTCAACTTCGCCCAACGCAACGCGCTTTTCGAGGGAACAAACCCGGTCAAGCTGGTGAAGAAGCCCACAGCGGACAACCGCCGGATGCGCTTCCTGAGCAAAGACGAAGCGGACAGGCTTCTTGACGCCCTGGCCGGCCACAGTCGCGACCTGTATGATATGGCCTTGCTGTCGCTCCATACCGGGATGCGTGCCGGTGAAATCTTCGCCTTGACCTGGGGCAACGTGGACCTGGGGCGGAAAGTGCTTGTGCTCTTCGACACGAAGAACGGCAAGACGCGCCACGCCATGTTAACCGATGATGCCACGGCAATGCTTTCGGAACGAAGCGGGCGACGCGCTGTATCAGGCCCGGACGCGTTGGTCTTTCCATCCCGCAAGGGTACACGCATCGTCGAGGTGTCCAACGTCTTTCAGAAGGTGGCGGACTCCATCGGCCTGAATAACGGCGTGACCGACCGACGCCAGAAGGTCGTGTTCCATACGTTGAGACACAGTTACGCGAGCTGGCTTGTCGAGCGTGGTGTTGACCTGTACACGGTGAAAGAACTGATGGGGCACAAGACGCTGAACATGACCGAACGCTACAGCCATCTTTCCCCGGACACGCTGCGCCGTGCCGGGCGCGAACTCGAAGCCGGCATGAAGGCCAACACGGGCAAGGTTGTGGGCATCGCCACGGGCAGGCGGTAGCAAGGTGGGATGAAATGGAATACTTGATTGTTCTCGAACCGACCGAAACCGGCTACTCCGCATACTCGCCAGACTTGCCCGGATGCATCGCCACGGGCGGAACGCGAGAAGAGACAGAACGGAACATGAGCGAGGCCATTGCCTTCCACCTGGACGGAATGAAAGAGGACGGCTTGACCTGCCCCGTGCCGAGGGCGTTGTCGGCTTTCGTCGAGGTTGCCGCATAGCTTTCCGCTTTCATCTGTCCAGCAATAAGGAGATCGGACATGGAAAAAGCGCATCACTTGGAACAGATGCCGTTTTTTATCGACTACCAGGACAACGGCAAGGCGACCATTGACGTTGCCGCCTTTGAAAAATGGGCGGAATACGCGCTTGAGGAGCCGAACGCCGAGACTCTGGCAGCGATGGAAGAGGCGCGTAGTGGCCATGCCACGCCGACCAGCCTTGAGCAATTGGCAAACGGCTGGGAGACCGCGAAGCGGAGCCTTGACTTTGTACGCCAATGGCATACATAAGGAATAGCCATGCTGCTGACCGTGATCGAGACGCCTACCTTTCTGAAGGACGTGAAGCGTAGCGGGCTGGTAGAAAAGGAGCACCGGGCGCTGATAAACTTCCTGGCGGAAAATCCCAAGGCCGGCGTTGTCATGGAAGGAACCGGCGGCGTTCGGAAACTGCGCTTTGCTCTGCCAGGAAGGGGCAAAAGCGGCGGCGTGCGCGTGGTCTACTACTATCATGATGCGGACATCCCGCTTTTTGCCCTGGCCCTGTTCGCCAAGAACGAGCGGGCCAATCTGAGCAAAGCGGAGCGCAACGAGTTGCGTGATACCATGCCCGCGATCGTCAAGGCCTATCGGGAGCGAAAGCCATGAAAAAAGAAAGCCGTATCCTGACCGGAGCACGCGAGGCGCTTGCCATCGCCAGGGATGAAATGCCGGTCGAAAGTTATGCCGTCCATGTTCCTGAAGCCGTGGACGTGAAGAGCATTCGTGCCAAGCTGAAAATGACACAAGCGCAGTTCGCGCAAGCCTTTGGGCTGAAACTGGCGACGCTGCGCCAGTGGGAACGCGGTGGCCGGACACCTGAAGGACCAGCACGGGCATACCTGCGCGTGATCGACCATGCGCCGGACGTGGTCCGCACGGCGTTGCAGCCCGCATAGCTGGCCAGAAATTTCCCCCTGCCAACGCTCAGGCCTCATGAACCTGAGTGCCCCGGTTTTCCTGCACCGGGCACGGCAGGGGGATTCTTCCAATGCAGGACGCTCTACAGGAGGAGCAACCAATGCTCGAATCTTTCCGCCAACGCTGGGCTGAATTGCGGGCTCAGCTCGACGCAATCCAAGCTTCACCCGCAACAGACGCGCAAGCGTCGGCCCTGTCTCGCGTGCTCGGCGGAGTACTTGCGCTGCAAGAGGAGGTCGATACCAAACTGGATGAGCGGCAACGGGCAAAAGCTCCAACGCAATTGGATATCGATTCAAAAGAGCGGGCCGTTGCCGACCTCTCGCGGCTGACTGGCGACATCTGGTCGCGCCTGACGCAGGGGGCGACCACGGGCAGCGTTGAGCCTTTTCGCCAACGCTGGAACGCGATCAGACCATTGCTTGAAGAGCTTGAAAAAATCCCCGAATTCACCGCTGACGACGCCCAAGACTTTGAAGAGACAATGGGCGAGCTGTCCACGCTGCAAGACGACATCGACGCGGCTATTGAAAAGCGCAAACAGGACGTAACGCCTACGCAGGCCGAACGCGACGCGCAGTATAATGACGTTGCTGCGTTGTCACGGTTGAAGCGCACTATTATAGCCTGGATTGAGCAGGAATATCCCTCTTCACCTGCCGGCATGTCCGATGCGGACAAGGCACTGTTGCAGCGCGTCAATGAGGTTAAAAGCATTTCACCTCAAGACGTGAAGTCACTCGCCAATCAAGTTGCCGCGATACACACAAGGCCGGAAAGCGATGCTGAAAGGGCTGTGTTCTGGGCCTTGATGCAGATTCATGATGAAGTGATTGACGCGAACACAGCGGTTTATGAGCGGCTGAATCCCCAAACTACGGCGGATATGGACGCCAAGAGCGAGCGATTGCAGCAATACGCCAGTGCCCGGCAGTATGTTGCGTCGGTTATGGCGGCTTACAACAATGTGGCCGGCGTCGCGCAGGATGAGCAGGCCGACGCCAGTGCCCCGGAACGCGTGGCTGACTTCGAGGGCTGGACGGCGGCGAAGATCGGGCAGATTTTGGAAACTGCGCCGGCCCTGTCTGCCGTCCAAACGCGAGCGTTGCGGGCTGCGATACTCCGTATTAACGGGATGACCAACTTGGAAATTTTCGCCAAGCTCAACGGAACACCTGCGTTTAAGGCGGACCCGAAACGGCAAGTACGGGCTTGGCTGGATACTGCCCGCGCACTCCTCAAGGATTACCCACGCCCCTAGTATAGTATCCGCCCCCTGTCCGGGGCGGATCAAAAAAAGTCCGCCCCGGACAATTTCCCTTCTGCCGTAAAACCCAATCATTCCAATGAAATAGGCGAAAGAAAAACTTTCGCCTGTTTTCAATTGTCCGCTTGCGATCCGCCGGGGCGGATCATGCAGAATCTTCCCATAACGCAATTCAAACCTTGGGAGGATTCAGTATGGACGCAACGAGCAGCATCATTGAAACATTGAAGGCGTCATTGCCGGCGGTCGTGACGCGTGACGAAGCGCACAAGGCAACAGGTGGGTTGGTGAACAAGAGATCACTGGCCAACATGGATAGCTTAGGTGTTGGCCCTGGCGGACGCGTGAAGTTTGGGCACAAGACCGGGTATGAGAAGACGGCATTCTTGCAATGGTTGGAGACTCGTTTGCAAGATGCTGACAAGGTGGAGGTGGCGTAATGCCTGCAAAAGGAAGCCCCTACATGTGCGAAATGCAGGGGCTTGACGTGAATCGCAGCGACACAAATAAAGTAACAACACCCCCCGCTTGTGTCAATGGCCGCGATGCGGCGGAGTTCCTTGAGTTCGAAAACCAGCAGGCTGGCGCGCTGTTCATGGCACGCATGGGGCTTCACGTTTTCCCCGTGGAGCCAGGGGGCAAGGTTCCGTTGCTTCCGGACTGGTACGGCGCGAACTGCTCGAATGATCCCGAACGCATACGGGCCTGGGCGGCGGAGTTTCCAAACTGTAATTGGGGCATTGCGTGCGCTAAATCTGGTCTAGCGGTCTTTGACTGCGACGTGAAGAGCGGTCAAGACGGCAACAGTGCGTACAGCAGATTTATTGAAGATCAACTTTTTGACCGCGATGCTGCACCATCGCTTACCGTAAAAACGCCAAGCGGGGGAACGCATGTCTATTTTGCATTGAAAGACCGCAAAAAGCCGTATCTATCATGCAAAAGCTTTCTCCCTGGCGTTGAGATTAAATGCGAAAAGACGCAGGTTGTTTGTCCTGGCAGCATTGTGAATGGCGTGCAGTACAAAATTATCCGTTCACCATACGCAATAAACAGGATGCCACGGGAAGTTGAAGACTGCGTAGCATCGTATTACCGGGAACGTGAACGCAAAAAAGTAGTTAATGAGCTTGGTAACACAAGGGTGAATGCTACTTCTGTACTGACAGATTCTGAAATTGAAGAAATCTTGAAGCGAGTTGCGGCGCGTGATTCAAAATCTCGTAGTTTAGTTGCAGGCGATTGGAGAGATGCGGACTTTTCGAGTCAGTCAGAAGCGGACCTTTGGCTTTGCACGAGAGTTGCTGAGGCTGGCGCGTCGGCTGAAATGATCGACGCTGCAATGCGGGCATCCGGCTTGATGCGTCCCAAGTGGGAGCGCAGCGACTACCGAAGCGGGACGATTGCGCAGGCGCTGAAATTGGCCCGGCCCAATCCAGCGAGTGTGTTTGAGGCCCGGCCCGAAGAGGGCGAGGTGGTCGATTCTCCCGGCCCGGCAATCGCCGGGCTCTCGCTCCAAGACTGCCGTGCAGGACGGTTTCTTCATGGCGAGCCTGCGCCGCTTGATTGGGTGCTCAAGGATAGCCTGCTCTCAGGCTGCTTCGGGCTTTTGGCCGGCCCTCCCGGAGCAGGCAAAAGCCTTCTGTCGATGCAACTGGCCGTCTCAGTCGTGCTCGGGGATCCCCGCTTTGTAGGCGACGCATGGAATCCCGACCGGCCCGGCGCGGCGGTCATTCTCGCGGCGGAGGAAATCGCCGCCGTTGCGGAACGCCGCCTTCGGGCGATCGTGCAGACGTTTCCGGGCGCGGAGTTCGAGCCCGATCCAGCAATGCTCCATGCGTTGGATCAAAATCTGTATGTAGTGCCTCTGGCCGGCAAAGACATGAGACTGTTCAAAGCCGACAACGGCAACCTTACAGCGACCGAACGCTTCAACGAAATCAAGACCGCCTTGTGTTCAATCGACGACTTGCGACTTGTTGTAATTGATACGTTGGCCCGAACGTATGGCAAGAATGAAAATGACAACTCAGCCGCGACCTTTTACGCGTCGCTTGCTGAAGAAATAGCAATTGAAACACAGTCAGCTGTCATTGTCGTGCATCATTTAAATAAAAGCGCTGGCGGATTTGGCGATAAATTCGATCTCGAGGCATGGCTAGATCAAGGGGCATTACGCGGCGCAAGCGCATTGACCGGGGCGGCGCGTTGGGTTTGCAACCTCGTTGCAGTTCCTGAGAAGTACGCCGCAAAAAAGTTGAACGCTGACAGAGACGTGCATCTGGTCGCGGCGAAGGTTTCGAAAAAGAACTACGGGCATCCAGAGGACGTCCAGTATTTTCGACGCGGACCGGGCGGCGTGCTGCTTCGGCATGACGTTGCGCCGTCGCCGGATGAGGTCGAGCGGCAGGCGGCGTTGTTGGCCCGCATCAAGGAGACCGTCGCGGCGCTCGAAACACCGATGACGCCGAAGGCGTTTGCGCGATCCCATGCGGCGCTCTGGAAGTCCGAGGGCCAGAGAATTTCCAGAGCGGCAATTGAGGAGCTGATCGAAGTGGGCCTGCTCCAGGGGATTTTTGAAATTCGGCCCGGCGAACTTAAAAATGGAAGATCAGCGGATTTTTTGGCGGTGGCGACATGCGAATAACGGCATTTTCGATCCGCCAGAACCGAAACGCGTTTGATGCGCCAGCATCCGCCAAAAAACGGATTGGCGCATCTAACACAGCGGAATCATTAAACATTCGATCCGCCAAAAATTTCTGGCGCCAACTCCGTTTTGGTGCATCTAACCTATTGAAATCATGGATAAACCAGCCGCCAATTTTCTGCCCCTCCGGGGGACTCTCGCCGTTGGCGCATCCCCCGCCAGGGCCTGGGCCCCCGGCGCTCCCCCCTGTGTGAAAATGCCAAATGGATTTTATTATTTCGCCGGCGTGACGCCGGTCCAACTTCAAATAATTTCGAGGTTAAAATCATGATTGCTGAAAATCTTTGCGCACCTCCCCAGCCCCACGTACCCGACGGCTGGTTGCATTACCACAGCCAGGGGGGCCATATCGTGACATGCGAGAGCTGCTTTCACGTCCACCGACATCCTGGCGGGCTGGTCTGTGCGAGACGCCCCCCAACCGCAACGGGGCGACGGCCAGTGGTTCGGCCAGACGGCCGTTGTGGGCAATGGGTTATTCATCCCGCGATCTGGTGGAACATTGGTTGTCGCGGCTGCACCTTCCGAAAACTGCGGCGAAACGGAAGCTCTACTTGCATTTTGACGGGAAAATCTTGGACCGGGGAACCTGGGGGCAGCGAGCGCTGTACGAGCTGCTACCCGGCCAGTGGTTGGCCTCACGTCCTCATGGTCGCCGGCATCATCTCGGGTGAAGAGGCTTTGCGGCGCGACATCGTGGCGGGCCGGCGGAACGCTGACGGGACGCTGAAGGCGGTATACGCTGATGAGAAACGACGACACTTCGAAGACGAGAGGGAGGATGTACCATGCTCATGAATTGGAAGACCGAGGCAGAGGAAAAAGCCGTTGCTATTTTTGATCTGGAAGAGCTGCGACTTGAGTTTCTTGAACGCGTCGAGAATATCGAGGTAAGCAGCGACACGTTTGAATGCAGCGTAAATGATGTCGTTTGCTGGCACGATGAGGCGGTTGACGCGATTGAAAAATGCCTTTCGATCCTGAAAGCCGACACGAACCGGTAAACAACAGTACAAGCAGCGTGTATGAGGAGGCCACGGTCAAGTCAATGCCGCGGCCTTCTTTTTTGTGGCATCAAAGTGGCACCGCCGCTACAAGTGTATGAGACGAAAAACGAACACAAACCGCTGCCAAAAGTACGCACCCATGAACGAAAAAATCAAGAGCCGGTGCGGCTTTGCTGGAAGTGGTTTGCGGAAGTACGCGGAAACCGCAAACTTTTGAGACACCTGAACGCGGTTGTAAAACAGCTCAATTTCCGAACGCGTACAAAAGCATCCACATGGCCGGCTTTTGCATCGCCTTGCCCCTGTGTTACGTGGCCAATTCGCGCCAGGACGCCTTGTAATGCAATAATTTTGTAATGACGATGCATCCAAGGCCGACTAAATAACAGAGGCTCTTGGGCGATCCTGGCGGCGCTGGCCTTCGGGTACGCGTCGCTCTTTTTTTCTTGCGCTGGAAAATGAGCGGGCGTATGGGCAAGGGAACGACCACGAACACAGGGAGGTGACCCGGACAGAGAAAAGACTGAGGCCGAGAACAAAGCGGCCCCCAAATGCGCTCGCAACGCAGATGAGGGCCTGACCACAACCCTTACTCGTGAGGTAAGAGCCATGGCTGACAAGACCCTATCCACGCCTGAGCCCGAAGGCAACCCTTCGTACGTCTTCCTAAAATCCCTGACCGACGCCGAACCGGATCACAACGACGCCCCGTATGGGCGGTCCCTGGCAGATTTTTTCGGGAGTTTTGTTCTGCTCCCCATAACCAAGATTGACGCCTTGGCCGCTGACGCACGGCGCGACGGCGCAACCATTGATTACGAGTCCGTGACTATGGCCTTCGTGCCCGCCTTTCAGAACGCCGTCCGTCTGCTTGTTGAGCTTGAGCAGGCGTTGACGGCCAAGGTGGGCAAGATATCAATCCACGTCGGGACCGATCCCGCATATGACATCGTTGAGCATGTCAGCGTTGACCGCGTGACAGGCGTCACAATCACGAGCGCATAATTCAGACTGCCCTGATAGTCCGCCCCCTGTGTCCGCGTGGACACAGGGGGCGTTCTTATTGTGGCAGGGCATGTGGCACAACGACGCCCCGTATTTGCGTCGAGGATGCCCGCTGTTGCGTCTTTCTCGTGGGACGATGAATCACACAAGGCACTGAAGTGCAGCGCAATATGGGCCAATTGTGAGCGAATTTTCCAAGGGCGTCAGGCGTTGCTGGCTGCGCTATCAGGATGCGGGCAAGGAACCGTAAATCTTACGGCCCCTTTGTAACCGCCTGATATTGTTAAAACCCGCCAAATCGCCGGTTTTACCATCGGCGTAGTTGTTCAACAAGTCTATATCTACTTCATGAGATTAGCGAATCGGAACTTTTAATTCCGAATTTTTGGAACACAAGTGTAACGCACCATTGAGCGGCGGGGTTTTTTCCCAATCCGGAAATAACCCCCTGACTTTCGGTCATATCTGACCGAAAGCTTTTTTTAGATTGGGCGAAAGGGGGCTACGAATTGCGACGCTGGCGAAGGTGAAAGGCCATGTCATGGGGGAGAAAGGAGAAAGACATTTTCGCCCCTGGCCTTTCACCCCTGTATGCAGCCCTGGGCAGCGTGCTGAATTGGCCGGCGCAGGGACAGGATGAGCATGACCTTAATGCCGGAAAAGCCACGCCTGACGGTCCCGCAAACCGAAAAAGCGGGACCAGAGCGGGACCAGAGCAGAGGCAAGGAAAAAGGGGCTACCGGCTTCTGCCCGTAACCCCTTGATTTTCCTGGCTCCTCGGGAGAGACTCGAACTCCCAACCTAGTGGTTAACAGCCACCCGCTCTGCCGGTTGAGCTACCGAGGAATGTTGATTGCCTGAGATGCAATCGCCAAGCGGGATTTCTATACACGACGGGGTTGGAGGTCAAGCTTTTTTTGTACATCGTAATCATGACGCAGATCAATTCTACCAAGACCAAATGATTAACTAAATTAATTCAGATAGTTATATTAAAAATTCGAAGTCATGCCGTACAGGAATGTCCAGCTGGACGGTCATCATGATTGCAAAGCCCTGCAGGAGCTTCTATACTCGGCGTCGAGGGGAGCTATGCGCCAGACAAGAAATTGGTATGTCGCCGCCCTGACGACGGTTATTCTGCTTGCCACGGTTTTCAGCCTGCCCCTACAGCTGGCGGCTGAGACTGATTCCGATATCCTGTTGGGCATGTCTGCCGCCTTTTCCGGCCCGAACAGCGGCCTGGGCATTGAGTTTTATCGCGGCGCCCAGACCTGGTTCGATCATCTGAACCGGCGGAATGGGCTGAACGGAAGACGCATTCGCATCGTTCCCTGCGATGACGGCTACCAGCCGGATCCCGCCATTTATAATGCCGTACGTTTGCTCAACGATGACAATATATTGGCCTTGTTTGGCTTCACCGGCACTCCGACCGTGTCGCGCGTTCTGCCGGTTCTGAAGCTCTATGCAGCCAGAAACGCCCTGCTTTTTTTCCCCGTCACCGGGGCGCAGCAACTGCGGACTCCGCCGTTCGAACAGTTCATCTTCAATCTCAGGGCCTCGTATCGCGACGAAACCGCCAGTCTCGTGGATCGGTTTCTCCTTCTCGGACGCAGTCGCATCGCCGTCTTTTACCAGGCCGACGCCTACGGGCGCAGCGCCTGGGACGGGGTCCGCGAGGCCTTGATGCGTTACGGCCTGGAGATGGTCTGCGAGGCCACCTATCGCCGCGGGGCCGCCTTTACGGAGCGCATGGACCGGCAGGTCAAGATCATTCAGCAATCCCGACCCGACGCCATCATCGCCGTTGGCGCCTACGCCCCGTGCGCGGCCTTCATCCGCGACGCACGCGACGCCGGACTCGACGTACCGATCGCCAACCTGTCGTTTGCCGCCGGAGAACTGCTCCTGCGCCTGCTCCAGGAGGCTGGACAGGCCAATGGCACGGACTATACAAAAAACCTCGTCAGCAGTCAGGTCGTACCCAGCTACGAAGACGTCACCTTGCCTGGCATCCAGGAATACCGGGCGCTCATGGACGACGCCCCCTCCACGCTTCCCGTCGAGTTCCGCGCCCCCGATCCGGCCTTGCGGTACAGTTTTGCCAGCCTGGAGGGCTTTCTCAGCGCCAGGGTGATGACCTGCATCCTCGAAAAAGCCGGCCCGCGCCCCTCGCGCACGAGTCTGCTGCACGCGGCGCAATCGCTCGCCAGTCTCGATCTGGGCATCGGCGCGATTATCTCCTTTTCCCCCGCCAATCATAACGGCCTGAACCAGGTCTTCCTGACGACCGTTGAAAACGGGCGTTTCATGCCGCTCGAAACGTGGTCCGGACAGAACCGATGAGTACCCGCTCCTGGCCAGCATCCGTCCGTAATGTCGTCCTCGCGCTCTTTTGCGCCGCGTCCGTGGTCTGGATGGTCATCACCGCCGTGGTGCTTTACCGGTATCTGTACGATGAATCCATCGCCGAGGGCAGTACCATTGCCTGGGACATCGCCAACGCCTGCGCGGACGGCATGGTCAGCCGCGACGCCGCCGCCGTCCAGTCGGTCATCGATGTCTATGAGGAGCAGCAGCGCGTAGCCTATATCTTCCTGACCGACGCCAATGACAAATTCATCTGCCATACCTTCGTGCCGCACGTTCCCAGGGAGGTTGTGGCCCTGGGCAGGGACAGCCAGCGCGCGCGTCATACCCGGCTGGTCATTCCCGATTACGGCGAGGTCGTCGACATTTCCGTGCCGCTGCTCGCCGGCGCAGCCGGGTATGTCCATGTCGGCCTGCAACACCGCCGCATCTACGGCCAGATCATCGCCCCCGCGGCGACCATTCTCGGCGCGATGCTTGTCATCCTGCTTGCCAGCGGCCTGTTTCTCCACTTCTGGCTGACGCGGCGGCTGCGCCCGCTGCACGCTTTGAACGAGTACGCCCGCCGGCTTGGCAACGGCGACTATACCGCCCGACTGGAGGCCGAATTACCCGACGAATGGAAGCAGCAGGCCGACGTCTTGCAGCTTCTGGCCGGAAAGCTGCTTCTCGTACCGGCGAGCCCGCCGCCTGACGCTTCCGAGACGCCCCCTTCCTGCCCTCAGGCACTGAACAGGCTGACCCTGCTTTTTGACACGCTCCCTGCCGGCGTGCTCCTGATGCTGAAAAAACAGAACCTCGTCCTGGGCAACCCGGCCCTGCGCTCCATGCTCGGCCAGCCGCCGGAAGCGGCACACGGACTGGAGCGGATCGACGCCCTTCCCGCCCCCCTGGCCGATCTGGTCGATCTGGCCCTGGAGCATCCGCACGAGATTCTTGCCGCCGCGTGCGCCCTGCCCCCGGACAAAACCGTTCTGGCCGAAGCGACCGCGCTGGTAGGGAACGCCGCGGACCCGGAGGAGGTGTCCGGCGCTGTCGTCGGCCTTTGCGATATTTCGGATGAAAAACAGGCTGATCGGCAAAAAACGCTGTTCCTCGCCGCGCTTTCCGGGGAGCTGCGCAGCGCGCTTGCCGCACTGACCGGGTCGGCCGGCTCGATGAAAAAGCAGCTCGAGCCGACCTTGTTCGCCCGTTACGACGAGGCAGATCCGGGCCTGCGCAGCACCATTCGGCAGATTCGGGATACCATCGACATCATCATGGCCGAAGGCCATCGGCTGCAAGACCTGCTCGGAGATATTCACGACGTGGCCGCGCTGCACGCCGGCGCGTCCGAATGGAAGGAAAGCGAGATCACCCTGGCGGATATCGTCGAGCAGGCAGCAACGCGCACGCGCGCGCTCTATGAGAACCGGGACGTTACCCTTCAGGTGCTCCTGCCCGACACGCTGCCGCCTCTACGCGCGGACGCGGAGCAGCTGGTCAGGGCCCTGGCCTGTCTCATCGCCCACGCCGTCGATCGCACCTTGCAGGGCGCCGTGGTCATTGCCGCCGAAAAGCATGGGGAAATGCTCCGTGTTCGCGTCCAGGACACGGGCGCCGCTCCCGACGAGAACGCACGCAGGCGACTCTTCGACCCCTTCGGAACGCGGAGCAGCCCTGACGAGCCGCTGTCCGGAATCGATCCGAGGCTGCCGCTGTGCAAGGGCATCATCGAAAGCCATGGGGGAGAAATCGACTTCACCAGTACGCCGGGAAAAGGCAATACCGCGAGCTTTACCCTGCCCTTGCAGCCGACGGCTGCGCACCGCGCCAGGCAGTCGCTCGTGATCCTCAGTCGCCGACGCAAGGATCCGCCCTTGACCGTGGAGCAGGCATAGCGGAGGCAGCCGCGCTCCGAGCCGGCCAGGCGACCGCGGCTACGCGCTGGTCGAAATCAACGCGCAATACCGCCGCTCTATGGCATCGAGCAGCGTCGGCTCCAGCTCCGCGTCGTCCGGGCATCGGCGCTCCGACTGCAACGCCGCATCGAGCAGCTCTTCCCACAGCTCCATGCGATCCAGGTCGAGCCCGTCTTCCCGACAGCGTCTGCGGTACGCGGCGAAGCGCGCATCGAGCAGATGCCGCACTATTAGGTAGCGGCCTTCACGCATTGCTCAAGACCTCGAGCCCCAGCGACGGATCCAGCCGTCTGGCGAAGCCCGTATCGAGCAATTCCAGCACCACCACTTCCGCGATTTTCCAGACCTCCACGCCAGGGCGAACGCAGCCGGTCGTCGTGACCGGCCCCCGCCCCATGGCGGCGTGCATGTGCAGCTTGGGCACCCCGGCAGCATTGGGAAAAATGGTCCCCACGGCGGCGACCTCGTGTACGCCGTTCAGCGCCTGCAACATCGGGGTGATGGTCGCCGCGGCGCCGTCCTCCGGGCCGGTGACGAGCCGCCCGGCGCCTATGCCGCCCAACATGATGCACATGGCCCCGTGAATGCCGTGCTCAGCAGCGGCACGCTCGATGCAATCGGGAATCCTGTCGCCATCCTCCAACCGAAGCACGAAAATCCGTCCGATGGACCCTTGCGCCACCTTCATCCGGCATCCCCTCCCTTGCAGCTTCCTGTCTTGCCCGACCAGAACCCTTCCGACCGACGCAGTCGGACGGCCGGCCGGGGATATCAATCGAGATCGAAAATCCGCTCCAGATCATAGCCGGAGACCGCGCGGAAGGCGATGAGGGTCTCCGAAGAGGTGATCCCGTCGATCTGCAACAGCTGACGGGTGACGACCTCGGAAATGCCATCGATATCGCGCGCCCGCACCATGGCAACGATATCGAAACGCCCGCCCACGGAATACGCCTCGCTCACGCCCGGGATGCTCACGAGCTTTTCAGCCACCTCGTTGACCCGCGCAGGTACCACGTTCAGCAAAATGATTGCGTTTATCATGCAGCTCTCCCTCAAGCGCTGTTTTTACGCCGTGCGTCCTCCGGCAGCGCGCCGGAGGTGATATATTCGCCAAGTCGAATCCGGCCGGGCGAACGCGGGCGAGCATACGCCCGGCACGGGTCAAGGGCAAGAAGAGGGTCCACCCCGTTTCAGCAACTGGCCTGCATGATCGTTTCCAGGGCCTGGACGTCAACGGGCTGCAGGCAAAGCGGCCCATTGGCCAGGGCCGGGATACGGGAATTCAGGCTCGGCCGCTTGTTGACGGATATGACCCCTAACGGAATCTTTTCCCCGAAGGTCAATGCCAGTTCCATGGCCGCGGCACGGTCCTCGGGGTCATGCTCGGGGCCGATGTCGTAGCAGCGCTCCTTGTACCAGGCGAAAGTATTGACCTTGTTGAACGAGACGCAGGGCTGGAGGATATCGACCATGGCGAATCCGGGAAAGCGGACGGCCTGGGCGATCAGCTCGCTCAGCTGGGCGATATTTCCCGAAAACCCGCGGGCCACGAAACCCGCGCCCAGGGCTACGGCCACGGCCAGCGGCTTGAACGGGGCGTTCAGCACGCCACCCGGGTTGGCCTTGGTGACCTGCCCTTCGGCAGTCGTCGGGCTGGCCTGGCCCTTGGTGAGTCCGTAAATCTGATTGTCGTGCACGAGCATTGTGAGATCGACGTTGCGGCGTACGGCTGCGAGAAAATGATTGCCGCCCTCTCCGTAGCTGCAACCGTCGCCGCTTTCCACAATCACCGTCAGGCCCGGGTTGGCCAGCTTGGCGCCCTGCGCGGTCGGCAGCGCGCGTCCGTGCAGGCCGTTGAAGACATTGGCCCGCAGATAATGCGGCGTCTTGGCCGCCTGTCCGATGCCCGAGACCATCAACACCTGGTGCGGCGCCAACTCCAGGCCGGCCAGAGTCTGCTTCAAGGCCTTGAGAATGGCGACGTTGCCGCAGCCGGGACACCAGGCGGTTTCGAATTCCCCGTAATCCTGTACACTGACCATATTCGCTCCTTGTTCCCACCCGGCGCACCGGGTCGGGCGAAAGTGTCTCCGCTACGCCTTGTCTTCGTCACCGAGCCGCTTCAGGATGAAGTCCGCCGTGAACGGCAATCCGTCATAACGCAGGATGCGCTGATCGAAGCCGAAGCCGGTCTCGCGTCGGATCAGCGCGGCAAACTGGCCGGTGCTGTTGCCCTCGATGCAGACCGTACGCCCGGCAACCTGCAACCGGGGCAGGCAATGTGCCGGATCGATCGGCCAGACCTGCGCGTAGTGGAGCACGCCGACGCGTTGCCCCTGCGCACGGAGCATGGCCGCGGCCTCGAGAGCCGCGCCCTTGGTGGATCCCCAACAGACCAGCAGCAACGCGGGCTGCTCGTCGCCGACGAAGAGCGGCGGCATGGCCTGGGCCACCAATCCCTGCCCCTTGCGCAGGCGCTTGTCCTGCATGACCACCCGCACGTCCAGGTCCTCGGTAAGATGCCCGTCGGGCGTATGCTCGTCGCTGTCGGCCACGACCAGCCAAGTCCCCAAACCCGGGATCAGACGGGGCGAAACGCCGCTTTCCGTCACCTCGTAGCGGCGGTATGCGGCCGGATCGGGTGTTTCGAGCAAAGGCCCGACCGGCGCGGGCAGCGAGGACAGGTCGAACTGCTCAACCGCGCGGTAGGAATCGGCCAGGTATTGATCGGTCAATACAAAGACCGGACTCTGGAATTGCTCCGCGAGGTCGAAGGCCTGACGGGTCAGCGCGAAGCACTCTTCCACGTCGCCCGGTGCCAGGATCGCACGGGGGAACTCGCCGTGACCGGCGTGCAGGGCCAGAAACAGGTCTTCTTGCCCGGTCCGGGTGGGCAGCCCCGTGGCCGGACCGGGTCGCTGGGCCAGAACGATCACAATCGGCGTCTCGGTCATGCCGGCCAGGCTCACGCCTTCCACCATGAGCGCGAATCCGCCTCCCGACGTGGGCACCAGCGTTCGCGCGCCGGCGTAACTGGCGCCCAGGCCCATGTTGATGGCCGCAATCTCGTCCTCGGCCTGCTCCACGACAACGCCCATGGCCGGCCCGTGCGCGATGAGCCCCCCGGCCACGGACGTGGCCGGAGTCATGGGATAGAATGAGCAGAATTTGACGCCGGCGGCCAACGCACCGAGCACGATGCTCTCGTTTCCGTTGAGCATCATCCGCGGCCTCGCCGGCGCCTCGATAGCCGGCAGCGGGGGAAAGGTGCTGTTCGCGGTCTTCACCCAATCGTAGGCCGCGTGCAGCACGTCCAGATTTTGCCGCACCACGGGCTCGCCTTTTTTGGCAAAAGTCGAGGCGACCAGCTCCTCGGGCAAAGCCCGGTCTACGCCCAGCAGCGCGGAGAGCACGCCCAAGGCCGCGACATTCTCGAAAATCGGCTTGGGCGCGAACTGCTTGAACGGTGCCTTGAAACACTGCAACTGGCAGGCGTCGAGCGCCTCATCCAGGAGCACAATGCCGTCCGCGGCCATGGCTGGCTGCAGCAGGGGAACCGTCTGCGCGCTCAAGGCCACCAGAATATCTATGGCCTCCGCCGGCGCGGCAATCTCCCCGATGCCGGCCCGGATGGCGAAGGTATTATGCCCGCCGCGGATTCGCGACTGGTAATCCTGCGTCACCGTGACGGCGTATCCGGCGCGGACCAGGGTTCTGGTCAGCAACTGGCCGACCGTGACCAGCCCCTGCCCGGCCTCGCCGCCGATGACAATGTGTGTTTCCGCCTTGCCCATAGCTCTTCCTCCGCTACGTGAAGTATATCCGCTCGTGCGTAGTGCCGCCGACAGCCGGCCCGCCCCCCCCTAGGCCCCGTCGAGCCCGCCTTTTTCCTGGCTCATCACCCAGCCCTCAGGATCGTCATAATAGGCCTTCATGTCGCGCACGAGCAGTAAGTGGCGCCGGGATTCGTTGGCCAGGCGGGTCATGAACTCCTTTTCCAAGGCGTCCGCTGCGGCGTTGGCCTTGCCCTGACAAAAGTCGAGCATGCCCTCTTCCAGCGCAATGGCGGTGTCGATCGCCTCCAGCTCGGACGCCGGGCAACTCTGTTCAGGATAGCGACGGACCAGGGCGACGAATACCTCCTTCGCGTCCGTGCTCGTCTCGGGACCAAGCGTACAGACCTGCTCGAAAGGCCGCCCTCCGCGCAGCCCCGCGTAGAGTTCCGAAATCCGCTCAAGCTGCGCCTTTTTATCTGTCAGCATCGCCGCGCACAC
>CAZGAH010000058.1:17679-21304 GCA_964523295.1 uncultured Desulfovibrionaceae bacterium
CACGCCCCAGCGACCCCGAGCACGCGGCCAGAGTTCTCGTATAAAAATCTACGGCGTTCTGCGTCAATTCCAAGGCCTGACATACCATGTCCTGCGTCTGTTGCGCCATGTTCGCCCTCCTGTAACGTTCGTCGTTGGGTGATTCCGTCATGTCCCGATGACCTGAAGACACTGCTACCCCGCACCGGCCGCACCACGTGCCGCTGCATCACCATACGGCGAGGACCCGTGCTGCCCGGACAAGCCTCGTCATTCGCACTGGGAGCATGTTTTCCTGTTTACCTGCAATACAGGCGTTACGCAAGCTCGGACAAGAACTTTCCGGGCTTTCTCATGAACGGCCTCGAGACGCTGAACGGAGTTCATTTTGTGAACACTGTTGACAAGCTCCCTGCCCGAGGATATTGGCTGCGCATGGGCAGCAAGGCACGGAAACAGCGCGAGCAGGCGGTCATGCGCCGACGCATCCTGACGGCAGCCAGGGAACTTTTCGTCAAGGACGGATACCGGAATGTCTCCATGCGTCGCATTGCCGCCCGGATCGAATACAGCCCGGCCGCGTTGTACCGCTATTTTAAAAACAAGATGGAACTGCTCTCCGAGCTGCGTAGCGAGGGCTTTGCGCTGTTTCTCGCGCGGCAGCAAGAGAGTGACGGCATCGCCGACCCCTACGAGCGGCTGCGTGGCGAGGGTCTGGCGTACATTCACTTCGCCCGCGACCATCCCGAGTACTTTACCCTGATGTTCACCCTGTCCACACCTGTCGACCCGGAGAGCGCGCTCTGGACGGAGCGTCCGGCGCGTTCGTTCGAGCATCTGCTAGACAATGTCCGGGCCTGCGTGGACGTGGGATGGTTTTCCGGAGCGGACCCGCAGGTCGTGGCCTTTGCCTTGTGGGCCGCGGTACACGGCCTGGCCAGCCTGTTGTTGAGCGGGCGTTTGTCCCGGCATATTCCCGAGGAGCGGCTGGAGATGATGCTCACGGCGGCGCTGGAGTTCAGCTGCCGGCCTGCGCGAATCGACCCGCCCCGAAATGAGGAGACGCTGTCGTGAAAAAGCTGCTGTTCGTGCTCGCCGGGCTTGGACTCGCCGCCTGGCTGGCCATGTCCACGTACCATTCGATCGCCCAGTCCGATCCCGGCGCAAGCGAGGCGCAGGCGACGCCGGCGTCGGCTGCCGCAACGCCAGGCGGCACCGTAGCGACACCGACCAAAGCCGAGGTGGCGCCAGCCTCTGCCGGGCAGCAGGCTGCGCCCGGGAACGTTGCCGTGTTTACCGTCCAAACGGCCACCCGACCGGTCACCTTGACGGGTTTCACGCGGCCGCGCGCGTACATGACGTTGGTCAGCGAGGAGACTGGCCGCTGCAAGGCGGTGCAGGCGGACGTGGGCGACGTCATCGGACCGGATGGGATTTTCGGCCGTCTGGACGACACGTTTATGGCCCTCGATCTGGAAAAGAACCGGGCCGAGCAGAAGAAGCTCGCGGCCGACATCGCGTTTTTCCGCAAGGAAGTGGAGCGGTACCAGCGACTCGTGGCCAAGGATTCGGCCGCTGTGCGCGACCTGGAAGAGGACATCCGCGTCCTTGCTGGCGCAGAGCTGGGACTCACGGCCTTGCAGGTGCAGGAGAAGTCGCTGCAGGAGCACATGACGAGATTCGCGTTGCGCGCGCCCGCGGGATGGAAGGTGCTGGCCCGGCATCTGGAGCCGGGCGAATGGGTGAAGGCCGGGGATCCGGTGGCCGAACTGGGGCGTTTCGACGTGCTGCTGGTCCCCTGCGCGCTGACCATGGAGGAACTGGCAGCCTTGCGCGCCGCAGGCACGGACATCGCGCTGACGCTGCCCGATCTGGGCGCGAGCGCCAAGGCCGCCATCGAGCTGGTCTCTCCGGACTTCGACCCGCAGACCAGAAAAATCCATGTGGATCTGCAGATCACGTCCGGCGATTTCGAATTCCGGGGCGGCATCCGCTGCGAGCTGACCCTGCAACTGCGCGATCCGGGAGCCCTGCTCGTGCCGGCGCAGGCCGTGCTCAAGGCCTATGAAGAGCATTTTCTGGTGCGGCCCGGGGGCGAACGCGTGAAGATAACGCTGCTCGGCGACGGGCCGGACGGCACGTTGCGTGTCTCCTCCGCGGCGATCAAGCACGGCGAGAGCTTCCTGCTCGCGCCTGTTTCCTGAGACAATTATGAAAGCGCTGATCCGTTTCTTTCTCGACCAGTCCGTTTTCCTGAACATCACGTTCGTGCTGTTGCTGCTCACCGGCACGTACAGCCTGTTCAACCTGCCGGTCGAACGCTATCCGGACGTGGTCATGGGCAAGGTGTTCATCGAGAGTTTCCTGCCCGGGGCCTCGCCCGAGGAGGTGGAAGCGCTCGTCACCAAAAAGATCGAGGACGCGCTGGACGACCTCGAGAACGTCGAATTCATCAGCTCGAAATCCTACCGGCAGCGTTCGAGCATCCTGGTCAAGTTCCTGGACGATACCGACCATCGGCGGAGCTACGACGAACTCCGCTTCAAGGTCTTGTCCATCCAGAACGATCTGCCCAAGGAGATGGATCCGCCCAAGTTCACCGAACTGCGCGTCAGCGAATGGCTGCCGGCAATCGTAGTCAATCTCGTGGGCGAGCGCGGTAACAGGGCACTGGCCCTGCTCGCCGAGGAGCTGAAACTTCATTTGCGACGGATCCCCGGCGTGAAGGAGGTTTCCCTCGAAGGGGAGTATACGCGCGAGTTTCATCTGCTCCTCGATCCCGCCAGACTGATCCGGCATCGGGTAACCTTCGACGAGGTGGCCCGGGCGTTGCAAAACGCCAACATCTCCGTGGCTGCCGGCCAGTTCAAGGCCGAGTCCGGGGAGTTCATGATCGTGGTCGACGAGCGCCTGCGCACGCGCGAGGACGTTGCCTCGGTCATCGTACGCCGCGACCGCGACGGATCGTTTGTCCGCGTCGCCGACGTGCTGCAGGACGCCATCAAATCCTACCGCTCGCCCCATGTCATCACCTCGGTCAACGGCCAGAACTCGGTCGCGCTGAAGATATCCAAGACGCCCGACGGCAACGCCCTGGACATCGTAGCCGAAGTCGAAAAGACCATGGCCTCGTACCAGCCGCTGCTGGCCAAAGAGTGCGTGCAGGCGATCCTGACGCAGGATCAGCGCAAGTACATCGACGACGCCATGTCCACGCTGGGCTCGAACCTGCTCGTGGGCATCACCCTCGTGCTCGGGATCATATGGCTGTTCATGGGGCTGCGCAACGCGATACTGACCACGCTGGGCATTCCCTTTGCCTTTCTGGTCACGGCCACGCTGATGTGGATCACCGGCGAATCCTTGAATCAGATCACCCTGTTCACCTTCGTGCTGCTCTCGGGCATCATCGTCGACGACGCCGTCGTCGTGGTCGAAAACATCTACCGCCACCTGCAACTCGGGCACCCGCTGCGCGAGGCCGTGGTGCTCGGGACCGCGGAAGTCGCCTTTCCCGTGTTCTCGGCCCTGGCCACTACCTGCGCCGCTTTTCTGCCAATGCTCATCATGAGCGGCTCGACCGGGGAGTTTTTCGCCCAGATCCCCAAGGCTGTCAGCTACGCCCTGCTGGCCTCGCTGCTGGAGT
>CAZGAH010000058.1:21314-23569 GCA_964523295.1 uncultured Desulfovibrionaceae bacterium
CTTCATGGAGTGGCCGGGCAAACGGCATCTGCTCAGGCACGCGGCCCCGGAAAAGGAGCGCAGATTTCTGCTCTGGCTGCAACAGGCGGCCGACCGCGCGTTGCTGTTCGTCATCCGCCGTCGCTGGCTGTGCCTGAGCATGCTGACCGGCGTATTCTTTGCCGCCCTGGTCATTCTCGGCCTGTCAGCCTCGGGCAAGGCCAACCTCATTCGCGTGCAGTTCTTCCCCGACGACTACAACCTGTTCTACGTGGAAATCAAAGGCCCGCTCTCCACTCCCATCGAGGCGACCTCCAGCCGGCTCAACGAGATATCGCGCGCAGTGCTGGCCCTGGGCCCCGGGCAGATCAAGTCGGCCACCGCCTACGCGGGCTTTTTTGTCAACGAGGACTACGAACCCGTCTTCGGGGCCAATCTCGGCAACGTCGCCGTGGAACTGCCGCTCAAAAAGGATCAGCACTACGCCGACTACCCGGATAACGAGCCGGCCGCGCATCTGGACGACATCCGGCGCACGCTGGCCGGCTTCGCGAAGGATGGCTGGACGGTGAGTATCCGGCCCCTGTCCGACGGCCCGCCGGCAGGCAAAGATCTGACCATACGCGTGCTCGGCCCCGACCACGAGTCCGTGGCCGGCCTGGCCAAGGCCACGTTCGACTTCCTGCAGCACTCGCCCGAGCTGTCGCCCTATCTGCTGAACCTGGACGACGACCAGGGCGTGCCGGACCGCATCTTCCGCTTCATTCCCAAGCCCGAGCTGGCCGCGGAATACAATCTCACGCCCGCTCAGGTGGCCGGACTGGCGGGGGCCGTGCTCGACGGCCGCTTTGTGGGCCAGGTGCGGCTCGCCGACGAGGATGTGGATTTGCGCGTGAAGATCGATCCGAAGAGCCTCGCCGAGCCCCGGGATGCCCTGACCGTGCCGGTGCTCGAAAAAAATGACGGACCGATACGCCTGGGCGACCTGTGTACGGTCCGGACGTACATGGAGCCAGGCAAGCGGAACCGGTTCCTGGGCCAGCGCTCTATCACCCTGGGCGCCAATATCCGGCAGGGGGCGCCCTTTTCCGGCCCCATGGCCGTGGCGCGGATCGCCGCATGGTACAAGACCGTCCAGAAGGACTATCCCGGCGCCTCGATCAATTTCGCCGGCGAGTTCGAGTCCACGCGCCGCTCCTTCGTCTCCCTGGCCTGGGCCTTCGGTATCGCCGTGCTGTGCATCTACATGATCCTGGCCACGCAGTTCCGGTCCTATGTCCAGCCCGCGATCATCCTCTCGGCCATTGTCTTTTCCCTGACCGGCATCATCATGGGCACCTTTCTCACGCGGACGCTGTTCACCATCAACAGCTTCATCGCCACCGTGGGCGTAACCGGCGTCGTCGTCAACGACGCCATCGTACTCATGGACTTTCTCAACCGGCTCTACGCCTCGGGCATGTCCCGCACGCAGGCCATGCGCGAGGCCGTGCGCATCCGGTTGCGGCCGATCCTGCTCACGACGCTGACCACCGCGCTCGGCCTGATGCCCATGGCCCTGGGCATCCCGAAGTACTCGCTGGTCTGGGGCAGCATGGCCTCGACCTTCGTCACCGGCCTGGCCACCGCGACCGCGCTTACGCTGTGCGTGCTACCGGTTATCTGGGATATGACCGTGGGAATACAAGAACGCCGCCGCGGGCCTGACAGGGCGGGAACCTCTCTCCAGGATGGAGCCCCTGCCGCGGCGATCCCGGATCAGGACCCTGCCGCGTCGGCCACGAACCAGACCTGACGCCCGCGGGCCTCGAGTCCGTCGGGCGGGGCGGGGCGTATCTGCGTGCCCACCGCCACGCACAGCAGGGCGCGCGCGTGACTTAAAACATCCAGCCCCAGCCAGGCGCGCGGGAGCACAGGCCCTGCGCCCGGTGTGGCCAGCGTCCAGGCCTGCGCATCGCCGCCGTTCTGCCCGGCTGGCGGACCCACGGCCCGGCCGTCCGAGCCCGCGCGCAGCAGCGCCAGATCGAAAATTGGCGGCTGGCCGTCACTGTCGGGGGGGCTTCCGAATACGTCGCCCAGGCTGCGGGCATAGGCTGCGGCAGCGTCCTCGGCGCCCAGTTCAACCTCGACGCGGTGGATATTCGCCTCGGGAATGGTTACGCGGGAAAGCAGGGTCTCCGATACCAGCCGATAGTTGCATCCGGCCAGTTCCGACGGGGCGCAGACCTCCTCGGTCCAGAACATGGTGTTGGTCTCGACATCCCATTCCCAGCCGC
>CAZGAH010000058.1:23668-24754 GCA_964523295.1 uncultured Desulfovibrionaceae bacterium
ATACCGCCAGCCTGGCCAGTTCGCGGGTCATGGCCGCGGCCGCTGTGTAGAGCCGCGTGAGGTCGTTGAAGGTCCAGATCTCCGGCCGTGATTTTTTCTTGCGGAAAAACATCATCTCCTCGCCGGTCCGAGGCCAGTCTTCCGCCAGGGCAATCGTACGCGCTGACGTCATGCTTTGCGTCGACCATACCCCTTTTTCCGGCGTTTGCCAGCATCTTTCTCGCTCCCCGGGCAGCAGCCCCGGGCAGGCACCCGCCGTTCAGAGCAAGACGTCGGGCAGCAGCTCCTCAGGCCAGGGGGCCGGGCAGCGGGCCTCGAATCCCGGCAGCATGACGCGCTCGTGATGCAGGTACAGCGGGCCGGCGCAATCACGGCCATAGCGGACGTCGCCGACAATGGGGCAGCCCATGCCGGCCAGATGCGCCCGTATCTGATGCCTGGCCCCTTTGCGGATGCGCGCGCGTACGAGCGTACGCGGGTCCGGACCGGACAGCTGCCGCAAGGGAACCACGCAGGTCCAGCGCAGGGGATCGGCCTCCTCGACCGCCTTCACGCCGACCACGGCCCGGTCGTCGACGTCCAGCACGGCGCGGCAGATGTGCTCGGAGGACAATCGGCCATGGACCAGGGCCAGGTATTCCTTGAGCACGCGGCCGGCGTTTTCCTCGGCGCGGTAACGGAGCGGAGCATCCGGGCTCAGTCCGACCAGGAGCAGGCCCGAGGTGTCGCGGTCGAGTCGATTGAGCAGCACGGGCGCACGTCCGGGCCAGAACTCCGGGAGCATATCTTCGACCGGGAGCAGACCGGCAGGATGCTCCCTCCCGGCGATACGCGCCGAGTGCAACCCGGCCGGCTTGAACACCGCGGCCAGCCAGTCGCCCGCGGCCACGATGCGCACGGCGGAGACCAGATCGGGCGACTCCGCGACAGGTTGCGCGCGTTCCTCACGCGGCAGCAGAGCCAGCCGTTCGCCCGCGCGTACGCGATACCCCTTGGGCCGCGGACGCCCGTCCACGAGCACGCGATACGCCTCCCAAAGCCGGCGCAACTGCCGCGGGGACAACTCCGGCACCAGCAACCGTAAGG
>CAZGAH010000058.1:24764-26999 GCA_964523295.1 uncultured Desulfovibrionaceae bacterium
CGCTGCCCCTCCTGTTCGTCGAGGACAAGGGCTGAGCGCGTGGCGTAGTCCATCAGAACTCCCGGTGATAGCCGCTATGGAAAGAATGTGGAAAGTCTTCCGCACTGCCGGTCACGCGACAGACACGATGAATGACGACCGGCTGGCATGGTATCCCAGAAGGCAAAACGGGTCGAGGGGGCGTCAATGGCCTGGCAAGGCAACTAGACGTACACACAGCAAAACTTGCTCCTGCCCCAGCAACGGGTCATTACTTTGACTTCCTCCTGATTCTTCTGCCGCATCCTTTCCGGCATCGCCGCGCAATGCCTTTTCGTTGCACACGTTGCAGAGTTTTCCTTCGCACCTTGCCTTATTCGCAATGCTGTGTTATATCTATCCTATACATCTTCACATTCCACTGCATGGTCCATTGTCTACGGACGGGATCGGAAATATCCCCGATGCCCGGCTGCATGGGAAAAAAGTGCCTGCTTTTTAAACCGTACTGTTTTTTTTGAGAAATTCTATTTCGGAACAAATCCTGCATGAAATTGGGGAACATGGAGGTATTGACATGGCCGAGACGACGAATGCTGCGGGGCAGGCAATCGAACGGGGAGTGATATCCGTGGGCGTAGCGCGGGCGGGGTGGTTTTTGCCCGGGCGGGTGCTCGTGCAGCTGGGCGTCATTGCCGCCGTGCTGCTCTGCCTGGCCTGCGCCGAGGCGCAGGCTGCGTGGACCAACGGCCAAGCGGCGGATATCGTTCTTGGCAAGGCCAATTTCGACTCCGCCACGGACAACACGCCAAGCGCGACCAACCTGGTCTATGCCGGTTCCGGATGTATCGACCCCGTATCCGGCAGTCTCTTTGTCGTCGATAAGCACCGTGTCCTGCGCTGGAGTTCTGCAAATGCGTATACCAGCGGTTCCGCCGCCTCCGGCGTGCTTGGGCAAGCGGATTTCACATCGAACGACTTTAACCGCGGGGGATTAACCGCTGCAAATTCCTTAGCAATAACATCATATGCTGGATGCGTCGTTTCCAGCAGCGGGACACTTTTTGTTGCCGATTATGGGAATAATCGGGTGCTGCGCTTCGACAATGCAGCAGCCAAGGAAAACGGCGCCGCAGCCGATGGCGTGCTCGGGCAGGATACCTTCACGGCCAATGGCTCGGGAACCGGGGCGAACCGGATGAATAAACCGGCATACCTGACATTGGAGAGCAATGGACGATTATGGGTCGCGGATGAGAACAACAACAGAGTTCTTCGTAGCAAGCAAAGTCAACGGAGCCAATGCCGACGGTGTGTTGGGACAGGACGATTTCAACGGATCGGATCAAAATAAAGGGGGCATCACTGCCGCCGGTGGAATGGATCATCCTATGGGCTGCGCCGTTGACAGTAGCGGCAGGCTGTGGGTTGCCGATAATGGAAATAATCGTGTCCTCCGCTTTGACACCGCGGCGAGCAAAGCGAGTGGAGCCAACGCTGACGGCGTTTTGGGACAAGCTGATTTCACGAGCAATGGAGCCTCTTGCTCAGGCACGGGGCTGTTTAGTCCTTCTGGAGCTACAGTGGACAATGGAGGTGGTTTATATATATCAGATAGTGGAAACTTTAGAGTTATCTACCATGTGAATGCCGCCTCGAAAGCCAATGGCGCAGCGGCAGACAGCGTGCTGGGCCAGTCGGATTTCGTGACAAGGACCACAGCCAGGACGGCTACAAAATTTGCTGATTTTACGGACCAATCGTTTTTCGACGCGGTCAACGGCCGGATCTGGGTTGGTGACGCGGACGGCCAACGGCTGCTGTCGTTCTATAATGCCTCGTTGCTTCCCATCACCGTTGAAACGGCCTCCGTCTCCAGCGTCGGCGAGACGAGCGCGGCCTGCGGCGGGACGGTCAGCGGCGCCAGCGCCACGGTTACGGCGCGCGGTGTGTGCTGGAACACGACCGGGACGCCGACCATAGCCGATTCCACGACCAGCGACGGCTCCGGAACAGGCTCCTTCACCAGCGCTATTTCCGGGCTGTCGGTCGGCACCACCTACTACGTCCGCGCCTACGCGATCAGTTCCGAGGGCACGGTCTACGGCACGCAGCGCTCCTTCACGACCGGGGGGCAGTCCTCGGCCGTGGGCAAGGACATCCTCTGGCGCAACAAGCAGACCGGGGAACTCCGGGTCTGGTACATTGACGGCATCTCGCGCTCGAGCGCCGCCTCCATCGCCACCGTGCCGCTCG
>CAZGAH010000059.1:0-26352 GCA_964523295.1 uncultured Desulfovibrionaceae bacterium
GCCTTTGTTTCCTTTTTCATCCGACGCGGACTCGCGTCGAAACGCTCAGGGGGGAGGTCGGCCATATCGGATGCGTCCTGCCTTTCCCCGTCTTCGGTGCCTCCCAGTCGCAAATCCAACTGATTGTCGGAGTTCTGCTTACGTCCCATCCACGCCACCTACGTCAAACCGCCTGTTTTGTAAAGAACTTTCCGCCCATTTCGCAGGTGCGGACACTTCCTGGCCCTTCCCTGTTGCTCCGGACGCCATATCAACCGTCACTGCTTTATCTGAGCCTGCCTGGCCTGCACATAGGCGTTGCGGAAAGCGGTGTAAGGTTCGATAGCCGAGGCCTTGAGCGCGTCGTAGGTTTCGATCTGGTCGGCAGTCGTGACGAATGCGCGCGTGGTTGAGGCGCTGAACGAAATCCACCACGGATTGCTGTAGGGCAGCCACCACGGATTGACGTAGTTGAAGGGATCCAGAAAATAATCACCGGCCAGCCCCACGGTATCGCGCGCCGTGCATGGGCCGAGAATGGGCAGGACGAAATAGAACCCGGGTCCGGCCCCCCAATATCCCAAGGTCTGGCCGAAATCCTCGGGCTTGACGACCACGGCCGTCTGCTTGCCCTCGGTGATATCCATGAGGCCGCCGGCGCCGAAAAGCGTATTGCCGACAAATTTGGAGAATTCCACGCCGGCGCCGAGAAATTTGCCTTGCAGCAGACAATTGACGAAGCGTATCGGAAATTTCCAGTTATAGAAGGCCTTGTTGATGCTGCTGCGCACCGGTTTTGGGACCGCGTAGAGATAGCCTTTACCCAGCGGACGCCACACCGTCATATAGAAGACGTCGTTGAAATGGAACCAGAAGCGGTTCCAGGGTTCGAGCGGATCGTAAATTGCATAATCCGCCTTGGCGTATTCATCGTCGAAATCATAATAATTCGCCCGCGCAGGCAATTCGGCCGGCGCCACATAGGCGGGCGGCTCGCCCGCAGCCAGACCCATCTCCGGGCAAACCGCGGAATCCGAGGCCCGTAGCGGACAGACAGCCTGCGCGGCCCCTCCCCCGGACGCCGGGAGCAGACCCGCCTTTCGCTGGAGGGCCTGCTGCACGAACGGATCCTCGACCTGGGCCGTCTGTCGTGAGGCGGCACAGCCTGCCAGCAATAGCAGGGCACAGAGAAGGATAGGCGCAAGGCGTCTCGAATGCATGGCGGTTCCTTCCGTCTCGTCAGGACGACGGCGTAGCGGGTCCCTTGGAAGATTCCAGGACCTTGGATTTGATGATCCCGATGAGTTCGTCGGGAGTTCCCTTGACCAGGATGTCCTGGAACTGCGACCGGTAATTCTGCACCAGGCTCACACCTTCGATAATGACGTCGTACACCACCCAACGGTCTTTTTTGACCATCCGGTACGCAATTGCAATATCTTTGCCATTCAGGGAGAGCATGGTCTGGATCTCGATATTGCCCTGCTTGCTCGCCCTCTCGCCGACATAAGAGACGCGCTCGTTGGAATAGCCCTGGATTCGGTCCAGATATTTGGCGTCGAGCAAGTCCGCGAAGGCGGCGGCGAAGGCGTCCTGCTGCGCCGACGAAAAACTGCTCCAGCGCTGGCCAACGGTACGCATGGAGAGTTCCTGGTAGTCGAAAATCTTGGAAATGACCTGCCTGAGCTGCCGGCGCTGCTCTGGATGCTTATCCGGACCTTTCAACGCCGGATCGGCCAGAATCGCCAACAGCGAATTGATGGACTCTTGCAGGGTTTCCATGGCCTCAGCGCCCAGGCCGACGGATGGGAGAAGCAGGCCAAACGCCAGAACAAAAGCCAATACTTTTCGTTTCATACGCGCGTACCCTTATGCGTCGGGACAGCTATTTCACGCCGCCAAACACATATTTGCTTATCGCTGCCTCGAGGTCTATGGCAGACTCGGTTTCCTCAATTTCATCGCCGTTTTGCAACAACTCCGGAGCGCCGCCCTGGGAAATCCGGATATACTTGTCGCCAATCAATCCGCTGGTTTTGATCGAGGCAATCGCATCGGCCGTCAGTCGCACGGCGGACGGAATGGCCAGGCTGACCGTTGCCGAAAAATTGTCGACGTCAAAATCGATCGCCGTTACCTTGCCCACAGGTACGCCAGCCATTTCCACGTCAGCGCCGACCCTTAAGCCTGACACGGAGAAAAACCTGGCGGTAAGGGTGTAACCCGTGCGGGAAAACACCTCCATTTTGCCAAGTTTTACGGTCAGATAGGCAACGCAGAGCAGACCGATACAGACAAAAACGCCTACCCAGGTTTCTCTCGCGTATTTCTGCATCATCCTGTTCCGCGTCCGCACAATGCGCTCTTATACGTCCGTCATTCCTGCTTGTTGCTTCGCCCGACTGTACACCCTGGCCGCTCGACTCTCATTGTACCGCTTCGTCCGCCATTACAGGCTGATCGTTCCGGACCTCTATATCCGGCCTTGGCGTCGCTGACAATCCCGACCAGAGCACTTCCTGGGGCCGTACGCCCTGAGCCTTGGAAATCACAAGAAAAAAAACGTCGTGCCCGGCTGCGGTTCCCGCAGAATCAGATTCGCGACAGCGAGTCCGCAAGCAGCTCCCTTGCCGCGGCGACGTCCAGCATTCCCGTACGATCGGGAACCCGATCCAGAAAACGGCGCAAATAGGGCTCCTCCGTCGCCTCCAACCCGGCCAGGTCGCCGGCATACGCCACGCGACCTTCATTCAGGACCAGCACGTAATCCGCAAGCTTGCGCAGGCTGCTCAAATCATGACTGACGACCACGACTGTTACGCCGTAGAGCGCGTTCATATCCAACAGCAGCTGATCCATCTGCGCCGCATTGACAGGATCCAGGCCGGAGGTCGGCTCGTCGCATAACAGTACCGGCGGGTCCAGGACAATGGCCCGCGCCAGTCCGGCACGTTTGCGCATTCCACCAGAAAGTTGCCCAGGATAACGATGTACGGAATCAGCCAGTCCCACCAGCTCGAGCTTAGTTTTCACCACGGCGGCAATAGCCGCGTCGTTCAGCCTGGTATGCTCCCGTAGCGGCAAGGCCACATTCTCGCCCAGCGTAAGCGAGCCCAGCAGCGCGCCATCCTGGAACAATACCCCCATACGCCGGCGCAGACTCCGAAACTCGCGCCGACCGAGCGTGAAGAAATCCTTGCCACCCAGCAGAATCCGCCCTCGAAACGGCCGCTGCAAACCGAGAATGTGGCGCAGCAACGTCGATTTTCCACAGCCCGAGCCGCCCAGAATCACCGAAATTTTCCCGGCCGGCAGATCGGCATCCACCTCTTCGAGCACCACGACGCCGGGGTAGCCCAACTGGAGGTTTTCCAGCCTGATGCCCCAGGCCTCCCCTGTTGTCATGCACGGCTCCCTGTCTCACGCTGTTGACGTCCCACGCACATCGCCGTTCCGCAACTTGGCGATGAAAAAAAACGTCTTTGAACTACATAAAAAACGAAGTCAGCACATAGTCACCGATTAAAACGAGGACACAGGACTGGACCACGGCCGATGTCGTGGAATTGCTCACCCCTTCCGGACCGACGCCGTCCTTGCGCAGATGCGTAAAATAACCCTGATAGCAACATATCGTCGCCATAATAGCCCCGAAGAACAAAGCCTTGTAAAAGCCACCGGCCACGTCCTGCAGCTCGACACTGGCCTCCATCCGATAAAAATACACTCCGCTGTTGATTCCCAGGAGCACGCAGCCCGAGAGATATCCGCCCATAATGCCGATGACGTCAAACACGGCAGTGAGCAGCGGAAACGAGATCAGACTGGCAGCCACGCGCGGGCTCACCAGAAAACGCATCGGCTGCAGGTCCATGACCTCCAATGCGTCGATCTGATCCGTAATGCGCATGATCCCGATCTCCGCGGCCATGGAGGAACCGGCGCGGCCGATAATCATGATCGCCGTCAGCACCGGACCAAGCTCGCGTATCAACGAAAGCGCCACCGCCGCTCCCAGCAATCCCTCGGAACCGAACTTGACGAGCGTATAATAGCCCTGGAGACCGAGTACCATACCCGTGAACAGCCCTATCAAGGCGATGACGAACAGCGATTTGGCGCCGATAAAGTACACCTGCTGCACTATCCGGAAAAACATCTTCCCCGGGATGAACAGCTGGCGCACGGCATCCAAAAAAAAGAGACAGACTGCGCCCATTTCATCGAGCACGCGCAGCACGTATCGGCCTGTCAGCGTAAACGGGAGCAGCACGAAGTCGCCAAAACCTGAGCGTCCGTCGAACGATCGATCTGCCACGCCTGTTACCGCCTGTGACTGAACAAGGAGCCGACGTACACCGAGAGGGTACACTCCTGCCTCGAGATGCCCATCACGCCTCCCCGACCGGGGTTACGGCCCTGGACACCCACCATGAGCCCCTCCGACCGCAGGCCCGCGACGGGGCTATGTCACACCAGGGCGTCATACTGACTCGCATCTGCCGACCGGAACGCACCAGGCCTTCCGGTCGGCAAATGCGACGGAATCAGGGAAGAAAAACCACGGCAGAGATCGTCGTCGTCCAGCCGCCAGCCTGGCCGGTTGTCACGCAGGGCGCAGACGCGGAATCGATGATCTTGCCGCTCATAAGATACAGTTCACGGCGCTCGTCATAGTCCTTAGACGGATCGAACTCGATGCCCAGGGTCGTAGCCAGCATAGTCGAGGCCAGATCCTCCGCAAAATCTCCGATCTCGCGCTCATCGGCGCCAAAGGCCGTATGCTCCGAAATATACCCGTAATGATCGTAATTGGCAGGGAAAGCCATTCCCACGCTGGAACCGACCATGCGGCCCTTCTCGTCGGTC
Organism: uncultured Desulfovibrionaceae bacterium; assembly: GCA_964523295.1. GTDB lineage: Bacteria > Desulfobacterota > Desulfovibrionia > Desulfovibrionales > Desulfovibrionaceae > CAZGAH01. Next base: position 4,849 of record CAZGAH010000059.1, read on the forward strand.
GAATTCCTGGCCATGACGCAAAAGGTGATCTGGCCCGGCTTCAGTTCATGCTGCGCTTCTTCAACGGATATCAATCGGCAATTGGGAGGATATATGCTGGAAACATACACAAGGTTGAGCTTTTCAATGCCGGCATCGCGCAAGGCCAGCTCGAAAGATTGCAGTTTCGTTATGTGACGGCCAATGCCAGTGGTAAAAAATGCTCGGGACGGGACAAAAGGCTGTATCATTGGACTCCCTCAAAAATGTATTTTGCCCCCTCAGCGGACGCAAGGCGAGGTTTTTAGCATGAACGTATGAAAAGTGGAAGCCCCTAATCCATGGGTTTTTTCGAATGGAGCAAAGGTTTTTCAACACCTAACGTCTTGAGTTTATTCTTCATTTCTCGCGTATCCTCGGGCTTGCCCTGGAAGTGGACAATAACCCGATGCCAGTTGCTGTTATTCGTGCCCTGGACGACGTTGACATCCGCCTTCAATCCCAGCGCGGCAACCTTACTGCGAAAGCGGCTGGCGGATTCGGCATCCGTGAGCGAGGCCACCTGGTAGACATAGGCATAGCTGCGCGTATCGGCATTGTCCTCGGCCGGTGTCTTCGTCGGGCTGGACGGAGCCGGCGTCGTGGCGGCGGGTTTGCCGGCCTGAGCGGCCTGGGTTTCCCGCTGCACCTGCGTCAAGGCCGCGCGAACCGGATCGGCTGGTTCCTGACTGCGCGCCGGCCGGGTCTCCGGAGGCGTTGTGGCCGGACGTGCCGAGGCCGAAGCGACCTGAGGCGCCGCAGGTGCAGTTGTGGCGCTTTTCGGCTGCGTAACGGGTGGCTTGGCGGCCTTTTCTGCTGCCGGCCTTTTTTCCGCCCCCGCATGGCGCGGATCTTTCAAGTTCTCAAAATAATGCAGCTCGTCCGTACCGAGCACCGCCGTCTGTTGCGGCTCCGGCGTCTCGCTCGCCGCAGGCGTCGCAGCGGCAACTGGAGTTTGCGCCGGTGCGGAATGGTCCGCAGAGGATTCCTTTGCTGCCGCCGCTGAAGAAGCCGGAGCAGCGGTCGCGTGCGCCGGAGCAGTTCTGACCGGCGTGGACACCGCCTTGACTGCGGCGGGTTTTTCCTTGGCCTGGGCAGCGGCACCGCCCAGGTTGCCGGCATTGTTGCGCGTCGGCAGCAGGGCAGCCAGTTCAGGGACCGGGCGTTCCGGCTGATACCCGCGACCGACAAGAACGCCGAAGATGAAAACCCAGACAAGGCCGAGCAGCAGCACCGTCGACGCGCCGATCACCCCGCTGAGCGAGAGATCGAACTTGTACCGTCGCGGGCTTCCCCCTCGCTGGCTGTCCTTTTTCATGTCGAATCGCATGGCTGCCTCCTTCTTACATCCGGTCCGGCGCACTCACTCCGAGCAGGGCGAGGCCGTTCTTGAAAACCCGGGCCACCGCACCGAGCAGCAGCAGCCGCGCCCGGACCAACGCCTCCGTGGGAGCGACCAGGACCGGGTTTACCGTATAGTACCGGTGCAACAGCTGGGCCAGCTCCTGCAGGTAGTAACCAATACAGTGCGGGCTGAATTGAAGCGCCGCCAGGGCGACCGTTTCGCCGAACCGGGAAAGATGTCGCAAAAGTTCAATATCCGCGGCAGTGTCCAGCGCGTGCAATTGCTCAGGAGTGGCTGCGTCCGGGGCGGTCAGCGCGGCAACATCCAATCCACGCTCCGCGGCCTTCCGAAAAACCGAGCAAATCCGGGCATGGCCGTATTGCACGTAATAGACCGGATTCTCCATGGACTGGCTCTTGACCAGATCGAGATCGAAGTCGAGGTGACTGTCGCTTTTGCGCGACAGGAACATGAAACGCGCGGCATCGCTCCCGACCTCATCAAGCACGTCGGCCAGCGTGTCGAAGGTTCCGGCGCGCGTGGACATGGCCACCTGAGCGCCCGCGCGCAGCAGATTGACAAGCTGCACCAGGATAACATGGAACTGATCGGGCCGCTTGCCCAGGGCCTGAATAGCGGCCCGCAACCGTGGCTCATAGCCGTGATGGTCGGCGCCCCAGATGTCCACCACCAGATCGAATCCCCGGCGGTATTTGTCGTCGTGATAGGCGATATCCGAGGCGAAATAGGTCAGCGAACCGTCCGACTTGCGCAGCACGCGGTCCTTGTCATCGCCAAACTGCGTCGCCCTGAACCACAGCGCGCCGTCCTGCTCGTAGGCCAGGCCGGCATCCAGCAACCAGGAAAAAGTCTTTTCCACCAGCCCGGACTCGATGAGACTACGCTCGGAAAACCAGACCTGATGCTCCACGCCAAAGGCCTGCAGATCGGCCTTGATACCGTCCAGAATCGTGCTGACGGCCTGTTCCCGACAAAGGGCCAGCGCCTCGTCCTTCGGGAGCGAGAGCAGCGTATCCCCGTGCCGCGCGAGCAGCTCGGAGGCGATATCTTTAATGTACGCGCCCTGATAGCAATCTTCGGGCAGCTCGACATCCTGCCCCTGCAGTTGCTGACAGCGGACCAGGACCGACAGGCCCAGCATGTTCATCTGCCGGCCCGCGTCGTTGAGGTAATACTCTGTGCTGACCTCGTGGCCGGTGAAGGCCAGAATGCGCGCCAGGCTATCGCCCACGGCAGCGCCCCGTCCGTGGCCGATGTGCAGCGGACCGGTGGGATTGGCCGACACGAATTCGACCTGGACCTTGCGCCCGCGACCGACATCGACGGCGCCATAGCGCGAGCACTGCTCCAGGATGCGGCGTACCTCGCCCTGCCAGAAGGCAGGCTTGAGCGTGAAATTCAGAAAACCGGCCCCGGCGACCTCCACCTTCTCCAGGTCGTCGCCGCGCTGCTGAAGCTCGGTTTGCAGCGACGCGGCCAGATCGCGGGGCTTCGTGCCCATGCTCTTCGCCAGCACCAGGGCCAGATTGCAGGCCAGATCACCGAAACGGCTGTCCCGCGGCGGCTCGATCACCGTCTTTTCCGGCCATTCCCAACCCTTGTCGCTAACGACCGCTCGCAACAACCCTTCTACGTACAGTTTGGCTCCCATAATCCCTTATCCTTATTGCACGCGTCATGTAGACTATGTCTAGAAAAAAGGCAAGCACAAGACGAAGCCCGGGGCCAGACCGGACAAAGGCCAGGCTCCCGGGCAATGAAGTGAACGCGATCGGCTAGGCGTCTCGGGGCAGCAGGGCGCGGGCAGAGGCCAACGTGCCGACGGCCTCTCCTTCCCAGGGCTCTGAAACCGTTGCCAGATTCGCCTTGAGCAGCTTTGTCAGCACGGACTTCGGCCCGATTTCGAACCAACGACGCACCCCGGCCTTCCACATATTCGCCACGACCTCGATCCAGCGGACGGACGACGTCATCTGCCGCATCATGACCGCGGCGATGGCGTCGGCGTCAACCACGGGCTCGGCAGTAACGTTGCAGTACAGCGGATATTTCGGTTTACGCCAGTCCAGTCGTTTCAGGCAGGACTCCAGCTCGCGCGCGGCATCACGCATGAGCGGGCTATGAAAGGCGCCGCTGACCGGCAGAGGCACCAGCCGCCCCTTGGCCTGGCGCACGGGCTGGTCGAGCGCGTCGACGGCCGCGGCCACGCCGCTGACTACGAACTGCGCCGGGGAGTTGTAGTTGGCGACGAGCAGCTCCTGGCCGATCCGTTCTCTGGTCTGCGCAACCAGGTCTTCGACGACCGGTCTTTCGAGCTTGAGCACGGCGGCCATCTTTCCCCTGCCCTCGGGGTCGGCCTCGGCCATGAGCCGGCCACGCAGGCTGACTGCCTCGAGCACGGCGTCCACCGGGAGCACCCCGGCCGCGGCCAGAGCACTGAACTCGCCCAGGCTGTGTCCGGCCAGACAGGGCGGGGTCGGGAGCGCGGCGACGCGGCCGGCGATTTCACTCCAGAGCGCGACGTTGACGACCGTGAGCGCGGGCTGGAGATACTCGGTGCGGGACATGGTCTGTTCGTCGCCTTCCCAGTATATTTCGCGCAACGGGGCGTTGCTGATGCGCTCGGCCTTTTTCCACAGGTCCATGGCATCCCTGGATGCCTCGGCCAGATCCCGGCCCATGTTCGGCTCCTGCGAGCCCTGGCCCGGGAACAGCAGTCCGACGCGTGCGGCTGTGTCCGTCATCTGAAATCCCTTTTTGCGGCATCTCGGGCCGCGGTCTTTTTCCGGTTCCGTATGCTGTTGTGTTTCCCGGCGCAGCCACGTACACGACGGCTGGCCGCGTGTTGCATAGTGCATCCGCGTCGGCCTTGCAACCATCGAGCCCTGCTCTACGCACGACGGAGGCCCCCGATGCAGGCAGCGCCAGACGCGCCTTCAACACACGACGTCGCCCACGTATTTCAGGACTGCGGCGCCCCGATCGCGGAGCAGCAGGCCATACCCCTCGCGGCCTACCTCACATTGCTGCTCAAATGGAACCGCCGGATGAATCTCGTCGGCACGGCCGCGTGGCGGACCGTAGTCACGGATCTGTTCCTGGACAGCTGGCATCTGGCCGCGTTCGTCGCCCGGCTGCCATTGCCGCCGGCGCCGATAACGCTCGACCTGGGCGCCGGGGCCGGCATCCCGGGGATCCCCCTGCGCATCTTCTGGACTGCGGGCACGTACGTTCTCGTGGAGATACGTCAGAAACGGACGGCCTTTCTGCACGCCGCCCTGGGAAACCTCGGACTTCCGCGGACAGAAGTGTTTGCCGGACGCGCCGAAGATGCCCTGGAGCGCTACCGCCCCGATCTGATCCTGAGTCGGGCCTTCCGTCCGTGGGCCGAGGTGCTGGAACTGACGCACGGCAAACTCGCAGCCGGCGGAATGGCAATCATCATGGCCTCGACGCCGCTCCCGGAGCAGCTCCCGAGCGGGTGGAGCGCCGTAGCGTCCATGTCCTACGCCAGCGGTCCCGGTGAACGCTGGCTTTGGGCGCTCGCCGAAACCAGGCCCTGAACCACGCCCGGCACGACTTCTCGGGTTTCACCGTTTGAGCGTAGAGCGCGAACCCCGCGTCCGCCTCGTCTTCTTGATCCGTGAGGACCGGCATTCCTCCTTCCAGACCGCCTCGCCCTCCGGCGAATGCGCGAAAGACGGAACAGGCGCCCACGAACGGGGATGCGCTCCGATTGCCGGGCCGAGATCGCAACCCCGCGGCAGGTCGTAGGCGGATATCGGCGCCACGGAGGCGCAAACCTCACTGGAAGCCAGACCCGATACGACGCAAAGCGTTGCCACAAACACCAGAGAACGAATCATCCCGCTCCCCCTTTGCGCATCCTCGTCCCGCCATGCTCCCTCTCCGCTCGGGCAGTATGGCCCCAGGAAGACGCGCCGATACGCATCCGCGTATTTCGCTACTTACAATGACCTCTGGTTGCTGTCAAAGCCACAGGGCGGGACAGCCAGCACGACGTGAGTTTCTTAACAGATAAAAATTGATCTATTTCGAGGCGTTAAAAAGCCTCAGCACCGTTGTGCCATGTCTGGAAGACGAGTTTTCATTGCCCTCCTCTGAACAGGCCTTGAGTCATGGCGCCGATGTGCACGGGCTCGAAAGTGTCGATGGTAAGCTCCCGCACGTGCTCCATGTTCTCCCAGAGCAGTTTATACCCCCGCAGACCCCGGAAAAACCGAAACCCCCTGATGCGCTCCTCCCACAGCCGCAATTCCTCAGCAGTGGCAGGGCGCCTTACCCCGGCCCGGCCGAACAGCCGCACGGCCGGCGAGGTATCGAAGCGGCCGCTGAACAGGGCTTTGAGAAATGTGCGGAAACTACGCGGCGCGGCCAGAATGCACAGGCGCTGGTCCTGTTCGAGATTGGCGCGCGTGGTTTTCGGAAACTTCTCCAGATAATACGCCTTGCACGGCTCCAGAAAAAACAGGGAGCCGATGGGCGCGATGCGTGGCCAGCCGTCGGGCCCGACCGTGGCCAGTGCGCAATACCTTGCGGTGAGCAAGGAGCGCTCTACAAGCTCCGTGAGTTCCGTCCAATGATGTACTGCGTCCATGCCCGTACTCCTTTCTTTTATGGCTGCTCCATTAAACCAGTGCCCTGGGAACCATCTATTGTACGTCAGCTACAGTGCTGGAGTTCTGCATTAAGGCGTTCCTCAGCATACAACGGACGACCAGATGGTGAAATGGCAGGATGGCGTTGTAATAGACGCGGCCCTTCCAGCCCTGCCAGACAGCTCCTGTCATGAAATGGAAGCGCCGGTGACATCGCTCATGCTCCTCCACCACCACGGCCAGATAACCCGTGATGATATCGTCCTGGGCCAGGGCCAGCCAAAAGCGCTCCTCCTGCGCCGCTACTACCGTAAAAAAGGAAGCGGCTTCGCCCGGCGTGAAGGACACGTCCTGCGGCCGGATACCCTCGGTTTCCGGGATGCCGTCCTGGTCTATGCCCAGCAGCGCGACAAAGCGCTTGCGCACGCGGTAGAGGAAACGCATCCAGCCGGGCATGTAGGACAGGGAGCTGGCCAGAAAAGAACGCAGCGACATGTCCGATTGGAAGGACACGACATGCAGGTCGTGCGCCTTTTCGCAAAGATCGACCAGGGCCGGGATACCCGCGCAAAAATCATATTTTTCCATCGCCCCCTCTCCAAGTCATGAAAAATTGTTTGTCTCAGCCTGTTGACTGCCAATCTGAAATGTGTTTAGAAAAATGTCAAGCAAAACTTGTTTAATGAATAGCAATTTCGGAGAAAGCATGAAGATCAGCAGTTCGCAGAAGGTTGAGAACAGGCAGGCCATTCTGGACGCGGCCGTGGATTTGATCAGCGAGAAGGGCTTCCGTGCCGCGACCATGCGTGCCATTGCGCGCAAGGCTGGCGTGGGCGACGCGACCATCTACAGCTACTTTCCCAGCAAGGAAGCGCTCCTCTACGGCTACTACCAGGACGCCATGAACGCCGCGGCCGAGGCCATGGAGCGTGTCGAGGGCATCGAGACCTACGACCTGCGCGAAAACGTGCAGGTCTTCCTGGAGACCATACTGGAAGGCTTTCTCAAGGACCGGGAGTTTGTGGACCAGACCTTCGCCTCGGTCTTCTTCCACCCCCTGCCCGCGGGCGGGTCGATCAAGGCCATCCGCAAGCGTTTTCTCACCGTGGTGGAAGGCATGTTAGAGCGCGCTGTGCAGGCCGGCGAGTTGCAAGAGGTCATGCTCGATGAACTGGTCCAGATATTCATCTGGGATTTTTCCGTGGCCACGGTGCTCTACTGGCTGCGAGACGACTCCGGGCAGTTCGCCAACACCACGATTTTCATCGATAAGAGCCTGGACCTGGGTTATGCAGTCCTGAAGTCGGGCGTTCTGAATAAACTGCTGGGTCTGGCCTCGTTTTTGTTCAAGTCGCACGTGCTCAGCCGCATGGACGTATTCATGGAACAACACGCGACATTCAGCCGCATCAAGCGGGAGTTCATGAGCCATGACAAAGGATGACACGCCCAAGGGCAGCCTCGCGCGGGGCCTGGTCGGCGGCAAGACCGCGGTGCGCATGGGCGGCGTTTATGTCAAGTACGCCGTGGGCAAGCCTTTCCGCCCCGAGGCCGGATGCGAGGACGCCCGGCAACGCATGCTCGACCAGAGCATGGAGGCGCTTTTCGAGGGTTTGTGCCAGCTGAAGGGAATGGCCTTGAAGGTGGCGCAGACCCTCAGCCTGGAAATGGACATCTTTCCTGAACATGTCCGCACGCATCTGGAGCGCGCGTACAATGACGTGCCGCCCATGAACCGGGCTCTGACGCGCAAGGTCTTGATCAACGCCTACGGCAAGGTGCCCGAGAAAGTCTTCCGCTCCTTCGAGCCCACGGCCTTTGCCGCAGCCAGCCTGGGGCAGGTACACCGGGCCGTGGGGGCCAGCGGCGAGTCCCTCGCCCTGAAGATCCAATATCCCGGCATCCGGGAGACCATCCGCAGCGACATGCGCCTGATCAAGGCCATGCTGCGGCCCTTTGCCGAATACGAAACCATGCGGCCCGTTTTCGCGGAGATCGAAACGCGCTTTCTGGAAGAGACCGATTACCTTGTCGAGGCCGCGAACGCTGCCTATTTTCAGGAGCACCTGGGAATGGAAGGGGTTTGCGTGCCCCGGGTACACGGGGAGTTATGCACCGGGCACGTGCTCTGCCTCTCATTGCTCAAAGGCCGGCCCCTGAACGCCTGGCTGAAGGAAAGCCACGCCCCCGGCACGAGAGACCAGGTGGCACAGCGCCTGCAAGACCTGTTCATCCGCAGTCTCTACGGCCTGCGCAGCATCCATGCGGATCCGCATCCCGGCAATTTCCTGGTGCTCGACGATGGCCGCACGGGCCTTGTGGACTTCGGCTGCGTGAAGCGGCTGGATGCGGAATTCGTCGAACTCTACCGCCAGCTGCCTGTCGCCTTCATCCGGGACGACGACGAGGCCTGCATGGGGGTCATGCGCAAGCTCGGGACGATTCCGGCGAACATTGACGCGGTCCTGGAGAGGGACGTACGCGAGACGTTCATTTGCTATGGAAAATGGCTGAAGCGCATTTTCGCGGTTGAGAAGTTCGATTTCGGCGAGGAAAAAGACTTCATCAAGGAGGGCAAGGCCATCTCCATGAGCATGAAACATGTCTGGCGAAAACTCAGATTGCATCCGGATTTCGTTTTTCTGGACCGCACGCGCTACGGTTTGCTGCGGCTCTTTGAAAAGATGCAGGCACGTGTCTCATTTCACAATGAATACGAGTGTGGTTGAAGCTGATCTCAAGCTATAAAAATGCCCCTCAATACGTCGGACTCAAGCCCGGTTAGGATTTATAAAAGCAATAAATTCAGATCGTTACAGACGGCTATTTCCTCATTTAGCGTTTCCTGTCCTTGGGAAGCGTGTTTTCCCGTCGGAGCTTGTTGAGATACTCCAGATTGCGCCTGATTTGTCTGGTCAGACTTTCATCAAGACTCAGTGTCAGGGCCTCGCGCAGATCACTCTCTGCACGAGCAAGATATTCGTGGAACTGGCGCCAGGCCCGTTGTCGCGTTGCAAGAGGACGGGCAGGGTTGTTCCCGGTATGACGACAACTTTTTGCCATGCCGAGCAAGGCGTCCCCGCGCAATTGCAGGAGCGAGGCGTTCCTTTTCCATTCGGGATGCTCCTGGAGCTGTCGTCCGAGCAGTGACAAGGACGCGTGATAGTCGTAAGAACGATTCATGGCGACCACGATGCGCCTGAGTTCGCGCTCCTCCAGGCGGCCCTTCGAGGCGGCGAGAAGGAGTGTTTGCGCAAGAGCGCGCGCCAAAGGAGATGGTCGCCCGGCGACCATGAGCGCCTCTGCAAGCTGCAACAGGACGATCGCGGGAAACCCTTCGATCTGGTCTCGGTGCGCATTCAGATACGATTCAACCGGGGCCGGATCACCCAGGGCATACTGGACTTCCGCAAAGAGTTGAACAGCACGGTAATTGAGCGGATCTTTGGCCATGATCTGGCGTAATTGTTCTTGCGCCGTGGAAAGATCGTCCAAAGCAAGAGACTGTTCCACGCCGCGCAACGCTTGCAATACCGCATGTCGCGGATGCGCGGGTAAAACACATCGGACACGCGCCTCGTCTGCTTCGAGGATCGGCGGCGGACATCCCTGCTCGCGCATGGCCCGAAAGATGGTCGGTATCCCCTGCCCCTCGGCCTGGGCGAGCTGAAGACGGGTAAAGAACCAGGCGAGCGCTTGATTGCGCCACTTGGGTTCCGCCCGGCCCTCACGGAATGCGTCGGGATCAACGCCTGATGGCAGAGCGCCGGGCGAGAGCACTTCAATGCGATCCGAGAAGACGACAAAACGTGTCGGGTCCGGCAATTCATAATTTCTATGCGCGAGAGCATTCCCCAACGCCTCGTACAGCGCTTTTTTGGGATACTTTATGGCGTTCGGCGACGTTGGATCGTTTTTATCGAAAGCAGTGTATGATTGTATGTCCAGAAGTTCGGTAAGCCGCCGCGCCTGTTCGAGAAGATTTCCGGCCAATTCCTGACGTTCGGCGTGGGAGTCGGAACGATCCACGCCCGGGTAGATCGAGAACAGGCCGACCGCTCCGGGAATAAAACGCTGCGTTTCGCGTCCGAAGAGCAGGACAGTAAAATTCCGCGGACGCAGTAATCCTGTCATACGCTCGCGAGAACACAGAGGGGGAACAAAAGGACTCAGAGCGACTTCGTCAGAAAGATAGGGTTCAACGCCCCGGTCAGGAGAGAAAATTCCCATGCGTTGTAACGTATCCCGCAAGACCAACAGATCGAGGTCGTTTACAGTAGCGCCCTCGCACGGGCGACGATCCCACGGCTCTAAAGCTCCCTTGCGCACAAGAAGCTCTCGTAACAAACCGTTCCGGGCTTCCTCGGTCCGTCGCGCTCGCCGGACAAAAAAACGCTCACCCTCGTTTCCCTTTCGAAAAGAATGAGCCTTCCCGGTTGCTGGCTGAATAAAAACAAGGATACGTCGCTCCGGGGCGTCGATGGACACCTCGACGACATGCGGAGTAATCGGATCGGTCACCAGATCACGGCAACGCTGGATCACCTTCCCCTCGACTTCTTTCAGACGCGATGCGGTCAACCCTGTCTTCACCAGGAGGGGAAATCCATGCTCATCCTTGTCTTCGCGCGCTCCGCAGACAACGTATCCTCCCCCCAGGTTCTGCAAGTCGTTGGCAAACGCAACAAGCGACGCAACAATATCATTGCTATCCGCAACATTTTCCTTCCATTCGACCTGCTCGCTTTCTCTTTGGGCAAGTTGCTGCAAATCGATATTCAATTGCATCCAAGCACCACCTTTATTACAGACTACGATACGACTGATGTATAGACTCTGAGCTTATCCGGGACGTCCGGCCACGGAGCGACTCGGGGACCGGGTCAGCAGCGATTCCACCAGGCGCCGCGATTTGCGGAATTGGCGACCCAGGAAGAATCCGATCCCGGTCGAGGCGACTACCGCCAGGCCCAGGGGCACGAGCATGCCCTGCCAGGCGATGGACAGCTGCCGGGCGCAGTCCTCCACGTGGCCGGGTTCGAGTACCGACTGCGCCGGGTCCGCGGGGTCAAAGGCCACGTCGACCTTCGTCCCCGGGGGATAGGGCGCGATGGCGCGGGCCACGGTTTCGCGCTCGGTGTCCGGCTGGCCGCCGAAACGCAGCCGTTCGCCCTGATACGGCGTCCCGCGCACGTCGTAGGTGTACAGAACGCGGGCCTCGAAGCCGGGCACCGAGCCTTTATTGCGCGGAATACGCGTCGGTTCCGCACCCGAGAGCATGATAACGCCCTGAACCCGCGGCCAGTCCACACTGGCGGTGGCCAGGCGCAATTCGGTCCGTTTCTTGACCACGTTCAAGCCGGTTTCGATCCCGATGGCGCAAAAAATGGCCAGCATGAGCGCGACCACGGCAAACAGGAACCGCTTTGTCTGCCGCCAGCCCGCATCCATGGCGGACGCATCGAGCAGCCGGCCCCAATAGAGGGACTTATCGGCAACGAACACCACCGCGTCATCGGGCTTCCTGGCAATATACGCGGCCACGGGTTCCGATTCGCTCGCAAATATGCCCCTGCGCGTCGTGGAGACCACCGAGGCGAAGCCCCAGACCGGCCCGCTTTCCGGCTGACCTGCCGGCCAGAGCGCGACGTATTGTCCGCTCAAATCCCCTGCCCCCAGATATTTCAGCTGCATCGACCGGGGAGAAACCGTATCCATTACCTTAGCGCAACGTAGCGCCGGTTCATACAATTTGGTCCGCAGCAGCCGGCTCAGCGGGTAGAGCGGAATCAGCACGAGCAGGAAAAGAAGGCCGAAGAGCATACCGAAGGGCTTTTCGCCCTGCGCGCCGAGCACGAGCATGAGCACGCTGCCGGCGATCACGCCGGCGCCGGCAAGCCAGAGCGCGAACCGGGCGACCTTGTAGCCGAACAGGATTTTCCTGAAAGCAGGGTTGACCGCGCCGGAGGACTGGTTGTTGGAGCTGGTGGACATGACGGACCTCGCGGGCGTCTGCAACGCCCGGGCTGGAGGGTTGAACGTCAGCCGAAATGACCGGTCGAGGCAACTCCCGTCTGCCCGTTCAGCAGGTCCGCCATCCTCCGGCGTTTCCGCCGCAAGACCAGAGAGACCACGACGGCCATGACGAGCAGAATCAGGACTCCCAGCCCCAGAGGAACCGCGAAGGCGAGCCGGATCCGGTCCAGTTGGCGTTGGCAATCTTCCTCGTGCCCGGGCTCGAGCACGGCCAGAGCCGGGTTGTGCGGATGAAACAAGACCTCGACCTGCGCTCCCGCCGGATAGGCATCCACCAGTCGGGAGGCCTCGCCCCGGTCTTCCGACGGCCTGTAGCCGAAGTGAATGCGCTCGCCATCGAGCCGTTCTTCCCGATATCCCTCGCCGCGCGGCGTATAGGCGTAGCGAATGACCGCCCTGAAACCAGGCACGGAACTTTTCCCCCGGGCCAGACGGACGCTCTCCACGGTCGAGGCCAGTATCTCCGCCTGCGCGACCGGCCAGTTTCGACTGGCCTGCGCCAGGGCCAGAATTTCGTCCATTCGGGCAATCTGTTGCTGGCCGCCCACCCCCAGTCCGACCAGCGACAGCACGAGCGTCGTGCCCATCAGCAGGGCAAAGCGACGCTGTCGCCTCAGGGCCATGTCGATCGACTCCGCGGAGGCCAGACTGCCCCAGAGAGTGCCCCGGCTGCTCTGGAACACCAGAAACCCGTCCGGTCCCGGTTCCAGCCAGATATCCACCGACTCCCCGGGCGGCGGAAGGCCGACGCCGCGCTTGTTGGCCACTATCGAGGCCAGAGCCTGCGGCCTGCCTGTCTCGTAGCGCCCCTCGGGCCACAGCGCCACGTAAAGGCCGTCAAGCTCGGAGATGCCGAGCGGCTTGAACTGCATCCGCCGCGGCGTGCCCGTACTCAACACCTGCGAGGCGCGCCGAATCAGGCGACCATGCCGGCCGATCATGCGCCAGAGAAAAACAAAGGGGAGCACCATGGGCAGGATGGCCAGCCCGGCAAGATTACCGAAGCTTTCGCCGCGACCAGCGATGGAAAACAGGACCACGGCCCCACCGATCACGGTCAGCAGCGCCAGCGCCACGGCAATTCGGGCCACCCTCAACCCCAGCGCGGAGCGCTTGAATGCCGGGTGGATATCGCCCGCGGAGGATTCGGTCGGTGACGTACGCATGAGCGGTCTCCCGATGGATTGGACGCGGCGTCACCTGGCCCCGAACACGAGCGTCAGGGCGACGACCAGCGGCAGCGCAGGCAGCAGATTGAGCACACGAATGGTGGTCAGCCCGAGTAGATTGAGGGCTATACCCACGATAAGCACCCCGCCCGTCGCGGTGAGCTGCGCGATGGATGCCGTCGAAAAAAGCGGCTGCAAGGCCCCGGCACCCAGCGTCAGGCCGTATTGGTAGAGAAAGAGCGGCGCCGCGCTGAACACCACGCCGGCGCCGTAGGTGGCGGCCAGGGGTATGGCGGCGAAGCCGTCGAGCAACGCCTTGGTCAGCAAGACGGACGGATCGTTACGCAGCCCCTCGTCGAAACTACCCAGGATGGTCATCGGGCCGACGCAGAACAGCACCACGGCCGAGACCAGGCCTTCGGAAAAACGCGGATTGGCAAAGCGCAGCCGCGTCTTGACGGCATCGGCCAGGCGCTCGCAACGGGCTTCCAGGCGTAGCGCCTCGCCCGTCACCCCGCCCAGCACGACGCTGAAAATCAGCGTCAGCACGCCCTCGGCCTGAATGGCCATGCGTACGCCCAGGGTCAGCAGACACAGGCCCAGCCCCTGAAAGACGATCTGCCGGCAACGCTCGGGAAGCCGGTCTCCCAGCACCAGCCCCAGCGTTCCGCCAATCAGCACGGTAGCGACGTTACCCAGCGTTCCCCATGGCAGCATGACGTACCCTCGCAGTGCGCCCGCCGCCCCTTGCAGACGACCGCCCCTGTCCTCACGCCCGCGACCATAGCCCAAAGCGCGCCTGAGTCCGCTCGGAAACAAGGAATATGCAACAGAAACTGCTGATTTGTGGGCCAGGAATCCGGACGCGAGTGCTACGGTAAAAGCCACAATGTTGTACGACAAGGTCACGTCTGTGAAGTTCCAGAAGCAAGCAGTGTACGAAGGATTACTCGACGGCATCCTGGGCGACGGAAAGAGCACTGTCGGCGTTGTAGAGAAGTCAAGTCCTAACAGTGCTGTATATTCTCTTCTGGAATCCGTAGATCGGATGTTCGAATCATGCCGGGCGCGCCAAAGTGTTGCAGACTAAAGTCGGTACCCCCTTTGTCCTTAGTATTGATTTGCTCCCCCATATCTCCTCCATTTTCGCCGCACTGAACCGTCATTGTCTTTATGCAGCCAGAAAGTGCCGTGGATCGACGTTTAGTGCTTCGGCCAGCTTGCGGACGTTATGTCGGCGAATCGGGCGCCTGGCATTCTCCCTTTCTGAAATATGCCGATGCGGGAATGCCGGTAGGGGTTGCGCGTTCAGCCTGTGTCAGGCCTTCGCGGTATCGTGCGCCGGCTAGAAACACGCCAGGCAACTCGTCATCGGCGTAGCCCTGGGCATCGCCCCAGGGAACGGCATCTTCTTCAAGATCGAAGCCATAAACCCGCATAGCGGCTACGGCTTCACGGACCTTTCGGGCCCGACCGGGACACACCAACGCCACGCCTTTAGTATAGGGCTTTCCCGTGCGTTCTAACAGAGACACCCCCCACGATCTGAACACCCTCCGAGCTTTCTTCACAAATAGCAACATAAGCAGGACTGCCTTTGCGGTATGGAAAAAAAGATGCCGCCCATTGCCCCGAAAGCAATAATTCGGCCAGTTGCCCCGCACAGGGTCGGCATCTTCAACATCCGCCATGAGAATCGCCAGCGAGAGCCGTACTGGCTTCGGAACTATCCCCAAGCTCTTCATCACCTTATCGGCCCAGCTCATGTGCTTAATGTACCATTTTTTAGTGCTCTGTCAAAGCCTGAGTTCTCACTTCCGGGGTAGAGCCACAACCTTACCCTTGCCAATTTCGCGCTCAATGGACTTTTCCAAGAGCTTGGGTGCCCCTTACAGGTGGTGTGGGCTCAGATGGGATAGCGCTAGCTCATGGTCGGATTGGAATGGCCGACCAGCTCGACGAGAGTCAACAGCGGCACGCCTTCCAGGCCCCACCATGAACAGAACGCATGCCGCAAGCTGTGAAAAACGATGCGTTGACTAGTTGCTGTGTCCGCGCTCTGCTTTTTTTTCCTTCCCGGGTTGACAGGTCCTGGGCCGTGCTTATTCTATTGATCAAGGGTGCCTGGAGGGCCCCAGGGAGATATACTTCCGCACCGGACCGCAACGGAGGGTGGCCTGAAATAGAAACAGAGCAGTCTCCACATCGCGGCGAATTGAGTCGCCACCGCCTCGAAAGAGCGCAGTGCGCCAAGAAAACGGACTTCCCGCAGGGCAGATGACCGGGGAACCGACTGGGTAAACCAGTAAAGGCGCACAGTCTTTTTGTCTTTGACCTTCCTCCACGACCTGCCATACGATCTCTCGAACAACACTGTTCACAAAACGAACCCTCGCCCTTTGCCTGGTTCCGCCCTCGCGTCAGTTCTGGCTGTCGAGGGTTTGAACTGGCGAAATCTGCGGGCACCGCAATCCGGAACAAGGAAATTCTCAGAGGGGGCCGGTGGACAGCGCCCTGGCTCTTCAGTACAGAAAGCCGATGACAGCGACGCAGGGTATTGACGACGCCAGCGCTTACAGCCTGGACGCCTACGATTATTGCCTCCCGGATGGGCGTATCGCGCAGGCTCCAGCGCAGACGCGCGATGCCTCGCGGCTGCTGGTGTGCCATCGGGACAGCGGCGAGCTGGCGCCGTCCCGGTTCGCGGAGCTGGCCCGGTTTCTTCCCCCTGGCGCGCTGTTGGTGGCCAACAACTCGAAGGTGCTGCCCGCGCGCGTGACCGGCGCCGCGCCGGATGGGAAGGCGGTGGAGTTTCTCCTGTTGACGCCGCTGAATACGTTGAAGACCACGGACGAACCCGACGGCTGGAAAAGCGCCCCGGCGCGCGGCCTGCTCAAGGGTTCGCGCCGCCGCCGTGCGGGCGAACGCATCCGTCTCAGCCCGTCGTGCGTCATGGACATCGTCGCCATAGGCCAATACGGGGCAACGGACGTCACCCTGTTCTGGCAGGGGAACCTGGAATCGGTGTTTCTCGATCACGGCGCAATGCCGCTGCCCCCCTACATCAAACGCCCGTCGCAGGGCTCGGACAGCGAGCGCTATCAGACCGTGTACGCAAACAGCGCGCACCTGGGCTCCGTGGCGGCGCCGACCGCGGGGTTGCACTTCACGCCGCAGCTTCTGGAGGAATTGCAGCACGCCGGCTTCGGCTGGGCGGAAACGACGCTGCACGTGGGATACGGAACCTTCAGCCCCGTGCGCTGCCAGGACATCCGGGAGCACGTCATGCACGCGGAGTACGCGATCCTTGACGAATCCACGGTCGAGGCCATTGCCGGGGCCAAGGCCGCCGGCCGGCCGGTCGTGGCCGTCGGCACGACCGCGGTCAGGACCCTGGAGGGCGTTTTTGCCCTGCACGGCGCATTACGCCCCTATGAAGGCTGGATTGACATTTACATCCGGCCCGGCCATAAGTTTTCGGTCGTGGACGGTTTGCTGACGAATTTCCACCTGCCGAAATCGTCCTTGCTCATCCTGGTACACGCATTCGCAGGCAGGACGCTCGTACACAAGGCCTATACGGAGGCGATCCGCCGGGATTTTCGCTTTTTTTCCTACGGCGACGCCATGCTGGTGGTCTAGGAGAACCGGATCCTGATCAGGGTCATGGTCGGAAGCGGCTGTCTGCCGCGGCCTGACGGGCGGCCCGGCCGGGACCCAGGACAGAGACACCTTTGCCGGCGTACACTGCGGCAGGGGCAAGGCCGGACAGTGTCAGACAATTCAACCTGGAGATGAACAGTCGATGTCGCGCGTGCTTATTATCGAAGACCGATGCAAGGGGTGCCTGCTCTGCACGACCGTCTGCCCGGCAGAAATCATCAAGCTGTCGAGCCGGTTCAATGCGCAAGGGTACAAGGTTGTCGAAATCGCCCCCGAGGACATGGAGCGATGCACAGGCTGCACCAGCTGCGCCCTGACCTGCCCGGATTATGCCATCCGGGTCTGGAAAACGACAAAACCCAAAGCGGTGAAGGAGTAGGCCATGGGCGCCACACAGGACAACCTCGAACGGATATTTGTCAAAGGAAACGAAGCGATAGGGCACGGCGCCATTGCCGCCGGCTGTCGCTGTTATTTCGGCTATCCGATCACCCCGCAGAACGACATTCCTGAAATGCTGTCCACGGCCATGCCCAAGGCTGGCGGCAGCTTCGTGCAGGCAGAAAGCGAGGTGGCCGCGGCCAATATGCTGCTGGGCGCGACGGCGTGCGGAATCCGGGCCTTTACCTCGTCCTCGAGCCCGGGCATTTCGCTCATGCAGGAGGCCATTTCCTATATGGCCGGCAGCGAGCTGCCCGGCGTGATCGTGAATATGAACCGCGGCGGTCCGGGTCTGGGCGACATCGGCCCGGCGCAGGGCGATTATTTCCAGGCCGTCAAGGGCGGCGGCCACGGCGACTACCGCCTGTACGTTCTGGCCCCGGCCTCCTGCCAGGAGGCCTACGACATGATGCTGGAGGCCTTTGACGTGGCCTTTCGCTTCCGCAATCCGGTCATGGTACTCGGCGATGCCATCCTGGGACAGATGAAAGAGCCGGTGCTGCTGCGCCCGGCCGAAGGCATCAACACCGCCGAGGCCGCGGGCTGGGAGCTGCGCGGAGCCAGGGACCGGGCGCCGCGGGTACATTGCTCGCTGTATCTGACGGAAGGCGCCCTGGCCGGGCACAACCGCAAGCTGCAAGCCAAGTACGCGGCCATGCAGTCCCTTGCCCGGGCGGAACTGTTCGAAACGGACGATGCGGCCCTGGTTGTCGTGGCCTACGGCTCCATCGGACGTATCGCCAAGACTGCGGTCCGCAAGTTGCGGTCGGAAGGCCTCGCTGTCGGCCTGCTCAGGCCGCAGACCCTCTATCCCTTTCCCGCGCAGCAGCTTCGGAGCCTGGCGGTGCAAGGGAAACGGTTTCTGACCATCGAGCACAACACCGGACAAATGGTCGAGGACGTTCGCCTGGCCGTCTGCGGCGTGGCCGAGTCCGATTTCTTCGGCATCATGCCCGGCGATCTGCCGACTCCGGACGACTGCGAAGCAGCCATTCGGGACCGGGTGGGGAGATAAGCGTATGACGACAACACAGGAAAAAGTGGCTTTTACGACCCCGGCGGTTCTGGCCGACCGGCCGACGCATTATTGCCCGGGCTGTCATCACGGCATCGCGCAGCGGCTGGTGGCCGAGTGCCTGAGCGAGATGGAACTTGTCGAAAAGACGGTCTGCGTCAGCGCGATCGGCTGTTCCGTTTTTCTTTACAACTACATCCTCGTCGATACGGTGGAGGCACCGCACGGCCGTGCGCCCGCCGTGGCCACGGGCGCCAAACACGCCCGTCCCGAGTGCTTTGTCTTTACCTATCAGGGCGACGGAGACCTCGCCTCCATCGGCATGGCCGAGATCATCCACGCCGCAAACCGCGGCGAGCGTCTCAGCGTCGTGTTCGTCAACAACACGGTCTACGGCATGACCGGCGGCCAGATGGCGCCGACAACGCTCCTGGGCCAGCGCACTACGACCTGCCCCGGCGGACGCTGCGCCGAGCGGGACGGATCGCCGATCCGCATGGCCGAACTCATCGCCTCGCTCGGCGGCGTTGCCTATTCCGCCCGCGCATCGCTGCACGATGTCAAAAGCATCCTCAAGGCCAAAAAAGCGATACGCAAGGCCTTCGCCTGTCAGATCGAAAACCGTGGATTCGGATTTGTGGAACTGCTGGCTACGTGCCCGACCAACTGGCGGATGACGCCGATCAAGGCCAACGAACGCGTGGCCAATGAAATGATCCCGTATTTTCCGCTCGGGGTGTACAAAGACCTGACCGTTGCAGAGGAGGGCGCATGAGCCTCTACCAGGACGTCATCATTGCCGGCTTCGGCGGGCAAGGTGTCATGCTTATCGGCAATCTGCTGGCGTATGCCGGCATGGAATACGGGCTGAACGTCACCTACATTCCGGTGTACGGGCCGGAAATGCGCGGCGGCACGGCGAATTGCACCGTGGTCGTCTCGGAAGACGAAATCGGTTCGCCGATCATCCGGCGCCCGGCAAGCCTGATCATCATGAACCAGCCCTCCCTGGACAAGTTCCAGCCCTCTCTCAAGGACGGAGGCATCGAAGTCATCAATTCCTCGCTGGTCGATCCGGGCCTGGCGGACACCGGCAGGGTCCGCTGCGTCGCAGTCGCGGCCAACGACATCGCCGACAAAATCGCGAACGTGCGCATGGCCAATATGGTGGCCATGGGCGCCTATATCCAGGCCACGGGCGTGCTGCCGCTCGACGCGGTCAAACAGGCGCTCCGGCACGTCATCCCCAAGCACTACGCCAATCTCATCCCGCAGAACGAGGCCGCACTGGAGGCCGGGGCCGCTGAGGTGGGCCGCTGATGCGCCCGCCGAGCGCGCTTTACGGGATCATCGGGCACCCCCTGGGGCACACGCTCAGCCCCCTGCTCCATACCTGGGCCTTCGAGGCCGCGGAGCACGCCGGCGCATATCTGGCCTGGCCCATCGCGCCCGATCGCCTGGCGGACTTCATGCTGGCGCTGCGCACCCTGCCCATTGCCGGCGTCAGCGTGACCATTCCGCACAAGGAACGGGTCATGGCCCTGATCGACGAGGCCAGCCCGCGCGCCGCGCGCATCAAGGCAGTGAATACGCTGTTCTGGCGCGAAGGCAAGGTCTGCGGCGAAAACACGGACATCATCGGCTTTCTGGAGCCGCTACGCGGCCGCTCCTTCCGCTCGGCCCTGGTGCTGGGCGCCGGGGGAGCGGCCCGGGCCGTGCTGGCCGGGTTGCAGGAACGCGGCCTGGACAGCGTGTCCGTCTCCAATCGCAATGAAGATCGGGCCAGGGTCCTGGCTGCGGAGTTCAACCTCACAGCCGTGCCCTGGGAAGAACGGCATCGCGCCGATGCCGAGCTGCTCGTCAATGCCACCTCCCTGGGCCTGGCCGGGGCGGCCCAGTCGGAAACGCCGTGGGACGCGTCCGCGTTCCGGCGCGGGCAGACGGCCTACGATCTGATCTACAACCCGCTGCATACGCGCTTTCTCACCGAGGCCAAGGCCGCAGGGTGCCCGATCATCGACGGCGTGTCGATGTTCGCGGCCCAGGGGGCCGAACAGTGCCGGCTGTGGACCGGAAAGGCCTTCGATCTGAGCGCAGCGCGCGAGCGCCTGCTATCCTGGCTTGCCAACCCGGGACGATAACGCTGAATAGTGACGGCGGAGCACGTTCGCCGCAGCACCGGAAAGACCAGCCGGTCTCTCCGGTGCTGCGGCACACAAACGGCTTACGAAGAACAGCGCGGGAGCCCGCACTCCACCATCCGCGCCCCGTGCTGCCTCATTCCAGGGCGATCTGTATCTGTTCTCCCGCCTGGATCGAATTATTCTTCAGATTGTTTTGCGCGACGATATCCGACGGATCCACATTGAACTTTCTGGCGATGGACCAGACCGTGTCGCCACTGCGCACGCGATAGTGCGCGGTGCGTTGCTGAACCTTTGCCGGGGCATTTCCTGTTGTCAGTACCTTGGCTGGTGCCGGGACAAAGGAGCTTGCGCTGGCGCTTTGCTGCGTGCTGGCTGGAATCAGCAATACCTGTCCCGGTGTAATGGGTCGGGAGGACAGGTTGTTGGCCTGCTGCACGGCATCGACGCTGGCGCTGAAGTGCCGGGCGATGGAATAGACGGTGTCGCCGGGGCGGACGCGGTATTGGATGCTCTGCGTAGCGCGCTGCGGCGCCCGGGCCAGAGCGAGCGGCTTCGGGGCGGGGGGCTGGCCGGAAGGAGCCGCCTTGGCCGAGGCTGCGAGCGACGGCGCGGGGACAATGATCTGCTGTCCGGGTCGCAATCCGTTCTTGGCGGACTGCGTGTTGGCGCCCTTGAGATCGTCCTCGGAGACCTGGCTGGTCCTGGCGATCTTGCTCCACGTATCGCCACGCTGCACGGTGTAGTGACGGTAGGCCGCGTAGCGCGTTGCCTGGGGGGTGCTGAGAAAGCGGCGTGCGTTGGCCGAGAGCTGCGAGGGCACGTAGACGATACAGTGTTCGCCGGGAGGGGTTGCTTCGCGGCGGAAGGCGGGATTGTGTTCGGCAAAGGCCGCCTGCGTCATGCCCGCTGCCCGGGCCAGGGCGCGCAGATCCGTACCGCCGGGAGCCTGGAGTGCGTGCAACTCGGGCGCGGCGCGCGTGTTGATGGGCTGAAAGCCGAGCTGCTCGAGGTTGTTGGCAATGATGACCAT
>CAZGAH010000060.1:0-24640 GCA_964523295.1 uncultured Desulfovibrionaceae bacterium
AACTCACAGTCATCCTGCTGGGCTTCTTTTTTTTAGGTATGGCCTTTCTGCTCGTCAGCCAGATATCCACCAAGCCCCAGGACCAGGCCGGCGTCGGCCGGGAGAAAGAGGACAAGGCCCGGCAGCCGGATAATTTTTCCGTAAAAATGAGCGTTGGCCCGTCCGCGGACCAGCCCGCCCAGCCCGCGGCATCGCCTCAGGCACCAGCGACCGAGCCGCCAGCCAAAACGGTGGTCATGACGCCTGAAGGGCCGGAACAGCCTCCTGTCGAGCAGACCTCCCCGTCGACTTCAGGGTTCAAGGGCGGCGCAGAGGCCGAAGTCCCGGCAGCGCAAGGCCCGGCCGTCGCAGCCAAAACGCCCGCGACTCCGCCCCCGGCCCCAAGGCCCGAGCCTTCGGCCGCGACGAAACCCGAGCCCCTGGCCCCGGCCAAGGCCGATAGTCTGGCCGCAGAGTCCACTTCTCCGCCGCAGTCCCTGACGGAGAAACCCGCTTCGCCCAAAACCACGGCTGTTGCCCCGCCGGCCCCTTCGAAGGACGGCGACGCGAGCAGGCAAGTCGTCAACTCCATCAAGGGCATCCGGGTCAGCGTATCGACGGACAGCGTCACCATGGTGATTACAACCGCCCGCCCGATTGACACCTACCAGGCCTTCACCATGAAAGGCCCTGCCCGCGTCGTCGTGGATATGAAGGGGAAATGGCGCGGCTACAAGCCCGCAACCGGCGTTTCCCAGAGCAGCATGCTCAAATCTGTCCGCGTCGGCATGCACCCCGACAGGGTCCGCATCGTTGCCGATTTAAGCGATGACACGCAGAAAACTGTCTCCGCCAGTAAAAAATCCGCCAACGAGCTTGTTGTCACGATTCGCTGAGCTGTTATTTCATTCCATATGACAGATTGCCCGCGAAGCAGTGTTCTCCTCCCGGCGCAAAGGCTTGGGAACCGCCGCGTGCGGGGGCATCCCGGCATGAAATTTCAGTTCGGGCTTGAACAGCCAGGCAGGGCAAAGGGCTCTCGCCGGGTGAATTCAGCCTGCGAATTATCTTCTCCGCACGCGCACGAAACGCGGCGTCGCACCTTGATGCTTCAGCCAAGGTAGCGTACAGTGACACACAACGATACCAATATGTTGTCCCATGGCCGTGTGGCGCGGTACGCCACGAAAGAACAAGCCATCTGAACGATGCGCGTCGCGGGTAGGTCGCCATGATCATTGAGTCGTCGGGCCGCACCGATGTTGGAAAGAAGCGCGAGTCCAACGAAGATTCGTATCTGTGTAACGTTACGTCAGGGTATTTCGTCGTTGCCGATGGCATGGGGGGGCACCAGGCCGGCGAGGTCGCCAGCCGCGTGGTGGTGGAAGAAATCGATGCGCAGCTGCAGCGTTTTATGTCGATGCAAACGGCTCCCGGAATGACCGACGACACCCTGTCGCGTCCGGCGAACGGACTCTTGTCGGCCATACTGGCGGCGAATCGCAAGGTTTTCGATTTGGCGCAGGCCAACGAGAAGCACCGCGGCATGGGCTCGACAGTCTCCTGTGTGCTGTTTTCCGGCACGACGATCGTTTCCGCAAACGTCGGGGACAGCCCGGTGTATCTGGTACGCAAAGAGACCATTTCCCCGCTTTCCGTTCCGCACACGGTCGAGGCCGAGCTGTCGGCTCTGGATCAAAACCGTCTGACGCGCATCGACGCCAAGTACCACCACATGCTGACGCGGGCCATGGGTATCGAAGCGCGCGTACAACCCGATTTTTCCGAAGTGCAGTCGTTTCCCGGCGATATCGTCATCGTCTGTTCCGACGGGCTCTCCAACAAGGTCCAGCCCTCGGAAATGGTCGACATCGTAACCCAGAACAGCGCCGATGATGCCTGCCGGCTCTTCATCGGCCTGGCCAACGGGCGTGGCGGCGAAGACAACATCACCGTTATAGTGGCAAAGCTGGTCGAACCCGAATCGAAACGCGGCAGGTTTTTCTCATTCTTTTCACGTTTTTTCCGAAAATGACATCGTCGTCGATCTTTTGTCGCAACAGGAGGTAATGTTGCCATGGCCACTCTGAAACTGGTGTTCGAGGGGAACGTGCTGAGCGAGCACAGCCTGCAGCTCGGCAAGACCTTGACCATCGGCAGACGCAACACCAATGACGTGGTGATCGAGAATCTTGTCGTCTCGGGCTCGCACGCCAAGATAGATGCCCTGGACGAGGGGTATCTGCTGACGGATTTGCGCAGCAAGAACGGAACTTTTGTCAACGAGTCGCCGATCAATTCCTGTTGGTTACAGGACGGGGATGTCATACGCATCGGCAAGCATACCCTCGCGATCGCTTTGGACGAGGGCGACGCCTTTTCTCTGGCCGACGGGGACGACAACATGGATCAGACCATGGTCTTCGGCCAGGCGGAATTCCGGCAGCAGGCCGGTCCGGTCGGCGCCCCGGCCATGCTCACCTTTTTGAAAGGCGGGCAGGGCGAAATCCCCCTGACCAAAAAATTGATCAAGATCGGCAAGGATTTTTCCAACGACATCGTCATCAGCGGGTTTACCGTCGGCCAGACCGCTGCCACCATCAGCAAGCTTCCGGAAGGATATTTTCTGAGCTACGTCGGCGGACTATCCAAACCGAAAATCAACGGCAAGGCGGTCACCGAATCCCAGCGGCTCGACGAGTTCGATATCATTGAAATCGGTTCCGCCAAGATGGAATTCGTTCTGAAATGACCGCCGTCTTTCCGGCGGTATTTGCGTTGGCGTGGCGCACGGGCAGGCGGGGCGAGGCTGGTGACGCTGGGGGCATGGCCAAGGATAATGGTGGGGCCGGATCGATTGGCGTGAACCGCAAGGGGGAGAAACGGGCATGAGTCTCTGGAAAAAACATTCCACCCTGTTTTTCGGGCTGGGCATCACGCTCGTTTTCTTGTGGCTGGGAATGTCCAGGCTGGACTTCATCGATGCGCTCGAACTGAAGTTTTATGACCTGAGGATGGCGCTTACGGCGCTGCCCGAAGAGAAGAGCGACATCGTCATCGTGGACATCGACGACGATTCGCTGGAGAAATTGGGCAGATGGCCTTGGCCGCGTTCCTATCTCGCCGGCGCCATCGACAAAATCCAGACGGGCGAGCCCAAACTCATCGGGCTGAACATTCTTTTCTCCGAGCCCGAGGAAAACAGCGGGTTGAAGGTGCTCGCCTACCTGACCGATGTCTTCGCCAAAACCGGCTTGGGGGCTGCCGGACCAGGGCGCACGTTCCAGGAGGAACTCAGCACGCTGAAGGCGGAGATGGACAACGACAAAATTTTGGCCAACGCCGTGCAAAAAGCCGGTGACATTGTCCTGCCGGCCATCATCCTCCCCCGGGCCACGCTGGAGGACGTCAGCCTCGAACCCGAGGAAGCGCTCAAGCGTTTCGCCCTGTCACAGGTAACCCCGGTCGAGGGAGCTTCCTGGCCCAAGGCCACCGAAATGCTGCTGCCCGTACCGTCTTTGCTTCAGGCAGCCAAGGGTATCGGCCACATCAGCCTGAGTGCCGACATCGACGGCCTGTACCGGCGGGGGCGACCAGTCTACGAGTACCGCGGACTGTTCATTCCGGCTTACGAGCTGGCGATTGCCGCCCTGGCCTTGAATCTTCCGCTGGACCGGATCAAGGTCGATCTCGGGGCATCGCTTTCCCTGGGCTCCATCCGGGTTCCGCTGACTACGACGTCCGAATTCCTGGTCAGTTTCAAAGGCGGGAGAGGCTCATTCAAACAGTTTTCCTTTTTCGACGTTGTCAACGACAAGATTCCGCTGAACGTTTTCAAAGGCAAGATCGTTCTCATCGCTTTCTCGGCCTCAGGGTTTACCAATCCCATGGGTACGCCGGTCGAGCCGCTCATGTCGTCGGGCGAGTTCTCGGCCAGCGTCATCTGGTCCATGCTCCACCGGCATTTCATCGAGCAGCCTGCCTGGAACGCCATGGCGGAACTGCTTGCCATTCTGTTTGTGGGCCTGATTATCGCCTTCGTCCTGCCCCGACTCCGTGCGCTCGCCGCTGGTCTGGTCTTTCTGGTGCTGGCCGGCGGAATGATTGGCGTGGCCGTTTATCTGTTCGTAGCCAAGGGCGTATGGATAACCACGGCTTGCCCCCTGCTCGAATTGCTGTGCGGCTATCTGGGCATCATCAGCCTGAAGTATCTGGTCACGGAAACGGCCAAGGAAAAAGTCGAGGTCGAGTCCGCGCAGTCCAACAAAATGCTCGGCTTGTCGTTCCAGGAGCAAGGCCGCCTGGATCAGGCCTTTGAAAAATTCCGGCGCGTTCCCGTGGACCCGGATATGAAGGAGACCCTCTACAATCTGGCCATCGATTTCGAGCGTAAGCGTCAATTCCATAAAGCCGTGGCCGTGTACGAGCATATCGAAAAGCATGATCCCAAATTCAAGGATATACGCCAACGCAAGTCACGCATGGTGCAGATGGGCGACACCATGGTGCTCGGCGCCGGGGCGATGGATCCGCTCCTGTCTACGGCCACGGATACCAGGCCTACGCTGGGCCGCTACGAAATCGTCAAGCAGCTTGGCAAAGGCGCCATGGGTATTGTGTATCTGGGCAAGGACCCGCGCATCAACCGTACGACCGCCATCAAAACCTTCCAGTTTCCGGACGATCTGGAGGCTGACGAGGCCGACAGGCTCAAGCAGCGATTCTTTAAGGAAGCCGAGAGCGCCGGCACGCTCACGCACCCAAACATCGTCACCATCTACGACGCGGGCGAAGAAAAGGATCTGGCCTACATCGCAATGGAATTCCTCGAAGGCCATGACCTGCAACGGTATATCAAACCCGAGCAGCTTCTTCCCGTATCGCGCGTCTGCTCTTTTATGGCCGATATCGCCGAGGCCCTGGACTACGCGCATCAGAAGGGCATTGTTCATCGGGACATCAAACCCGCGAACGTCATGCTCCTGGATTCCGGCGTGGTGAAGATCACCGATTTCGGTATTGCCAGGATCACCGCCAGCTCCCAGACCCAGACCGGCGTGGTCAAGGGAACGCCGCATTACATGTCCCCGGAACAGATTTCCGGCCAAAAAGTAGACGGGCGTTCGGATATTTTTTCTCTGGGGGTCATGACTTACCAGCTTTTAACCGGAAAAACCCCTTTTGCCGGTGAAAATCTGGCTGCGCTGATGCATCAGATCATCAACGTGCAGCAGCCGGACCCGCGGAAGTTCAATCCGGCAATTCCGGTCAATCTGGTGCGCGTGCTCTATAAGGCTCTGGAAAAAGACCGGGAGAAGCGGTTTTCCAAGGCTGCCGATATGGCCGCCGGATTGCGGATCGTGCTTGCGGAACTGGGAGAATGAAAACCCGACCAAGGCTCCGTTCTCTGGAGAACGCCGCTCCCGGTCGGGTCCGTTTCGTCGCGGAACGGGCAGACCGGGCCGCCTGTCCGCGTTTCGGGTCTAATGAAAGGATTCCACTACGGTGGACTTCATCGTGATCTCGGCCGCCGAAGGCTCGCCGAATTCGTTGATCAGGATCGAGAGCTGGCCGATGTCACGCTCCAGGATGGCTCCAGCGTCATTGAGCTTGGCGAAAACCATTTCGACAACACTGCGCAGCACGTCGGCTGTCTGCTGTTGCCCGAAGGACTCCAGCATTTCTTCCAGACTGTACAACTCGCGAAAGGCATGATCGAAGAACTCCTGCAAAGTCAACTTGTCACTTGAAATAGACATATGTTCCTCTCGTTATTCCGTGTCCCATTCCTGTACAATGCGTACCGACAGACCCCGGCGCCGCAATTGCGCAGCCAGCGCCTGCGCCTTGTCCCGGCGGTCGGCGGTGGCAACCACCAGCTGTGCGCAGCCTGTTTCGTCCCAGACCCAGATGTGGTCTTTCAGGCGGATTCCGTGCTGCAACGCCTCCGCACGCAGCTGTTCCCGGGTCTTTTCCCGCATCGGAAAAGGCTGCTGGCAGAACGGCTCGCCACAAAGCAACACCCACCAGCGTCCAGATTCGTCGGCTCCCCTTTTGACCGGAGAGCGCAGTCTGCCAGCCTTGGAGGTGAGAGCTTGTATGGTTGCTTCGATGTCTGTTGCACTCACAGTCATGGTTTTCCTCATACGATGCGCCGCAGGCCCGGTCGCGAGCTCGATTCGTCCGGCCACCCGGCCCCGGGGCGTTTTCCGGCAGGTGACAGGCGTTCGTCAGCCGGTAGCGTCCAACGTTTTTCAGTTGCTCACTATACGCTTGTCTGGCAAAAAAGAAAAGTGATGTCTAACGCGCGGAAAGATCGCGCGCCGTGCTCTGCGCGTGCCGGGGATGCGCAGGTTGCTCTGTGTTCGTTCTTCCGGCATAATTCAAAAGTTTTCATCGTCGCTGCTCTGCGAGCCCGTTTTGAAAGCTGACCAAGGAAACCGCGTGCGCACGATTACCCTGGCGATACTCTTTGCAGACGTCTGTCAAAGTACAAAGCTGTACGAGACGCTGGGAGACGTTCGTGCGCATAGCGTGATTCTGCATACGCTGGAACAACTCGAAACGCAGGTGGCCAAATTTCGGGGCAAGGTGATCAAAAAAATTGGCGATGAAATCATGTGTGCGTTCAAGGAACCCGCGGACGCCATCCTTGCCGCCTGTGCGATGCAGCAGGTGATCAAGGGCGACGTCATGTTACGTCAGGTGAATCTGGCAATCCGCATCGGTATGCACTACGGCGAGGTATTGCTCGATCACAACGATATTTTCGGCGACGCCGTGAACGTTTCCTCCCGGGCTGCCGGACTGGCCGGCGCCGAGGAGATCATCGCCACGGCCGAGACCGTGCTTCCTGCCCAGGCCCAGCTTTTCACCAATGTCCGCCACATGGCCAGAATTCATGTCGAAGGCAAGGCGGAGAAGATCGATTTCTTCGAAATCCTCTGGCAGGAAGACCAGATGGACGTCACCTATCGCGTGGACAGCGATTTCCTCTCACAAACCCTGGAAACGCAGACTCTCGTTCTCAATTATCGTGGCAAGCAGGTCCAGGTGGACAATCAGCATCCCTTGTTGCTGCTCGGCCGCGGCCCTCAGAACGATGTCGTGGTCGCCGAGCTCGACGTGTCCAGAGACCACGCCATGATCAAATACCGGAACAACAAGTTCGCCTTCATCGACAAAAGCACCAACGGATCCTATCTCTCGCTGCACTCCGGCGAAGAGATTTTTCTCCATAGAGAGGAGATGCAGTTGTTGGGCAAAGGGCGGATAAGCCTGGGCAAGGAGTTTGCCACGGCCGGAGACAGCGTCATCGCCTACGAAATCCACAGCTGACCAGGGTGCCGTGAGTCGGCCTGGCGGACGAAAGTGTGTCTTGTGCGTCCCCGAGGATCAGTCCTGATGCACGGTCGATGCGGCGAGGCAGGCAGGGCATATTCCGTACAGGTACATCCGATGGGCGGTAAGCTGAAAACCATGACGAGCGGCAAGCTCCTCCTGGAGCTTTTCGATCGCCTCGTCGACGACTTCGATGGTCGTACCGCAGCGCTCGCAGATGAGATGGTCGTGATGCTGCTGCCCGTACAGCGGCTCGTAGCGGGTCAATCCATCCCCGAACTGATACTCCCGCGCCAGGCCTGATTCGTTAAGCAGCTTCAGCGTGCGGTAGACCGTGGATTGTCCGATGGTCTTGTCCAGGTGCTTTACCCGCAGGTAGAGTTCCTCAGGCGAGGGATGGCCCTCTTCCTTGAGAAAGACGTCAAGGATGAGCTGACGCTGGGGCGTAATTTTCATGCCTTTTTTTCGCAAAAAACGAAAAAAGATATCTTGGGGCGGAGATTGGGCCGAGAGCGTTGTGTCGCGTTGCACCATGGCGGACATCGTAGCCGATTTCCACCCTGGCAACAAGCTGTTTTGTACGCGCAGCG
Organism: uncultured Desulfovibrionaceae bacterium; assembly: GCA_964523295.1. GTDB lineage: Bacteria > Desulfobacterota > Desulfovibrionia > Desulfovibrionales > Desulfovibrionaceae > CAZGAH01. The sequence goes on from CAZGAH010000060.1 coordinate 7,911, forward strand.
AGTAGAATCGTTGCCTGACGTCCGTACGCTGTTCAGATTCAGCTGCCAAAGGGGGATCGGGTGTTACAACTCGCTCGCACGAGCGCGGCAACAGACTACGCGGAGGTTCGCTATGCGCCCCTGGAAAGCCATATATGACCTGAGCCCCGAGCTTTCAGCGCACACGCCGGTCTTTCCGGGAGATCCCCCCTTTGCCCGGAGCCTCTTCCTCGAGCACAGGCGTGACGGATGCGAGGCCGCCACGCTTACGCTCAGCGCACACACCGGCGCGCACCTGGATTTTCCCTCTCACGTCCGCGTGGGAGGCGCTCGATCGGATGACTATCCTGTCGCGTCGTTCATCCTGCCCGCGGTGGTGCTCGACGTGCGCGTTCCCGACGGGCCGGGGGAAATCGCTCCCGAGAGCCTGGATCAGGTCTCCCTCGAATCCGGTAGTGCCGTCCTTTTCAAAACATGGAATTCCCGCTCGGGACTGAGCGGCAGCCCGGGTTGGGCCGGCGATTGCGTCACGCTCGGGATCGCCACGGCGCAACGGCTGGCGACCAACACCATCGCGCTGGTCGGCATCGATGCACTTTCGATCGAACCCGTATCCGCAACCGACCTGCCGGTGCATCGACTCCTGCTCGGGCGCGGGATACTGCTGCTGGAAGGGCTGGTGCTGCGCGCCGTACCTGCTGGATCATATACCCTGCTCTGCCTGCCGCTACGCATCGCCGGCGCCGAGGCCGCTCCGGTGCGGGCCGTGTTGCTGGAAGAAGTCGACGCGAATAGCCCATAAGCGACAGGGCCAGGGGAGCGAAAGAAGGAATTTACACCATTTGACGTGACACTACTGCGCCCCCCTTCGCCATCCTCAGAGCAACTCAAGCTGCAGCATCGACGATACCGGGTTGCTGGTATAAAAAGGTGAAATGTCCCTGTTGTGGCTTCGCTCAGATCTTGAATCTCGGGCCTCATGCGCATACGGTAGGCCAAACTATTTCTTTTCATGGAGCGGATATGCCTGAAAACACGTTGCCTCGCACTTCCGGAACCGCAATTGACGCGCAGTCGGCGATTCCGTCGCGGTTGCTTGAGCTTATGGAACTGGTGGCGGCCAGCGTGCACGATGCGTGGGCCAGGCGGCGCGTGCGGGAGGGGTGGACCTGGGGTGTTGTTCGGGATGACGCGGCGAAGACGCATCCTGGGCTTGTCGGGTACGCAGCGCTGCCGGAATCGGAGAAAGAGTATGATCGTGCCACCGCGCTGGAAACGCTTCAGGCCATTCAGTCGCTGGGGTATTCCATCGAGCCGGTCGGGCCCGTTGCCGGCGCGCCGGACGGCACGGGGGCGGAATTGACCGAGGCCAGACGGAAGGCCAAGGCCCTGCGCACGGCGGGCGAGCTTCTGGACGCCTATGATTTTCTCGGCACGGCGCTCGAGACCTGGCCGAAGGACCTGCGTTTGCGGCAGCTCATGGCCCTCGTTCTGGCCGACCTGGGCGCGACGGCGCGGGCCAACGAATTGCTGTCCGGACTCGTCGACGAGGGGTTCGACGACGAGGAGACCGTGAGTCTGCTGGCCCGAACGCACAAGGATTTATGGCAGCACTGTGCGGCGCAGGACGAGCGGGAGCGTCATTTACGTACGGCGCAGGCGTTGTACGCGCAGGCCTTTGCCGCGACGCGGGGCTATTATCCGGGCGTGAACGCCGCCACGCTGGCCGTTCTGGCCGGACAGAACGACCAGGCGCATGTGCTGGCTGCGGCCGTCCGGGATATTTGCCGGCAACAACTCTCCGATACGCGTAACGCGCAGGCGGATGATCGGGAGCGGTATTATCTGCTCGCCACGCTGGCCGAGGTCTCGTTGATCCTGAACGAACGGGACGCGGCTGAGGCGCTCTACGCCCAGGCGGCGGCCCTGGGCCGGGGGCGATGGAAGGACATCCATTCCACCCGGCGTAACGCCCGTCTGCTCTGCCAGGCGCTGGATATCGACGACGCAGCCGTGGAACAGGCGCTCAGGATACCCGCGGTCGCCGTTTTCGTCGGTCACAATACCGATCGGCCTGGCCGGCTCCGGCCACGCTTTCCGGCCGACGATCACGTTCTGGAGCAGGCCGTGAAATCGGCCCTGCTGCGGACGCTGCGCGCGCGGGATATCGGCTTCGGCTTCGCCTCGGCCGCTCCCGGTGCGGATATCCTGTTTCTCGAGGCGTTGGGCGAGCTTGGCGCCGAGCGGTACATGGTCCTGCCGTTCAACAAGGAGGCGTTCGTCGAGCGTAATTATGGCTGCGACCTCGATGGTCGATGGCGGCGACGGTTCGAGACCTTGTACGAAGACCTCGCGCCCCGCGGACGCGTGGTGCTGGCCTCGGACTGGCCTGTCGACACCGAAGACGGTTTTTCCGACGTCTCGTATACGTTCACTGCGCGCTATCATCACGGGCTGGCGACGCTCAAGGCCGCGCAGCTGGAAACCGGGCTTGTTCCCATGGCCGTATGGGATGGCAAGGAGGGCGACGGCCCGGGCGGAACGGCCTCCACGGTCGCCGCGTGGGTCGAGGCCGGGTTGTCCGTGGAGCTGATCGATCTGGAGCGGCTCGCCGGTCAACGCGAAGTGCCGCTTCCGACCTGTTCTGAAGCACGGCAGCGGCGGCGTGTTCCGGAGCCGGGGCAGGGGGCGTCCGGCGCATTCACGCCCGAGATCCGCGCCATGCTCTTCGCCGACGTCGTCGGCTACAGCACGCTGCGCGAGAGTCATATTCCGCCGTTCGTGGAGGCCTTTCTGGGCGACGTCGCGCGCGTGCTGCACAGGAATCGCTACGCCCCGCTCGCGAAAAACACCTGGGGAGACGCCATCTACGCCGTTTTCGCGGACGTGCGCACTGCCGGCTGTTTTGCCCTGGAACTTGCGGAGCTGGTTGTTTCAACGGACTGGGGAAGCAGGGGATTGCCGCCGGAGCTTGGCTTGCGCATCTCGCTCCACGCGGGGCCGGTGTACGCCTGCGTGGACCCGGTGCTGGGGCATTCCACCTATACGGGCGCGCACGTCAGCCGCGCGGCGCGCATCGAGCCGGTCACGCCGCGTGGTTCGGTCTATGTCAGCGAGGCCTTTGCCGCGCTCGCCGCAGCCGACGACGTACGGGAATTTTCTTGCGAATACGTGGGCAGGATCGCCCTGGCAAAAAAGTACGGCGTCTTCCCCCTGTACCGGCTCATCGGGGCGGCTCGCGACGCCGGGCGCTGATTTTCGCGTCGCAGGCGCGCAGACGTCGCTCCTGTCGGGGCTCAGAATCCCTTTCCGGGATTCATGATGCCGCACGGGTCGAAGACGTGTTTGACGCGCCGCATGAGCTCCCGTTCAAGAGGGCCGAGCTGGCGGTCGAGGCTGGGGAGTTTGGTCAGGCCTATGCCGTGCTCCCCGGAGAGCGTACCGTGCAGGCGCAGGGTCAGGTCCGTGACCTCGGCCCGGGCGTCCCTGGCCCGGGAAAGCTCGGCCGGGTCGGCTGCGTCGTGCATGATGTTGACGTGCAGGTTGCCGTCGCCGAAATGCCCAAACACGGGAATAGCCAGCGTGCGGGCGAGGGCAATGTCACGGATGCCCAGCACTGCGTCCTTGAGCCGGCCGCGGGGCAGGGTGATGTCGTCGGAGAGCTTGTCCGGCTTGCAGGCGAAACAGGCGGAATGGATGCTCCGGCGCAGGTCCCAGAGCGCGTGCTCCGCCTCGGGCTCGTTTGCGGGGAGCAGGGTCAAGGGGGCGTGGCTGGCGACGACGCGGCGCAGCCGCTGCAGGTCGTGCCCCAGGGCGTCCCGGCTGCCGTCGAGCTGGATCAGCAGCGCCGCCTCGGCCGGCTCTGGCCAGGGCAGGGGGGCTCGCCGGGCCAGACAGTCGAGGGTGGTCCGGTTCATGAACTCCAGGGCCGCGGGCAGGATGCCGGCGGCGAAAATGGCCGTGCCGGCTTCTACGGCGTGAGCCAGATCGGCGAAGGCTGCCAGCAGCGAGACCGTGGCCTCGGGCCTGGGGAGCAGCTTGAGGGTGATTTCGGACATCAATCCGAGCGTGCCGGCGGAGCCGACGAAAAGGCGCACCAGGTCGAGTCCGACGACGTTTTTGTGGGTCCGACCGCCCAGCCGGATGTTCTGCCCGCCGGGCAGCACGACGTTCATGCCGAGCACGTAGTCGCGGGTGACCCCGTACTTCAGGGCGCGCATTCCGCCGGCGCAGGTGGCGACGTTGCCGCCGATGGTGGAGAGGCGCACGCTGGCCGGATCGGGCGGATAGAAGAGCCCGAGCGCCTCGGCCTGGCGTTGGAGTCCGGCCGTGACGACGCCGGGTTCGACGATTGCCACGTAGTCGTCGCGCGCGAGATCGAGGATGCGGTTCATTTTCAGAAAGGACACCACCACGCCCGGCGGATCGGGCACGCAGTCCCCGACCACGTTGCTGCCGCGCGCGCGCGGGTAGACCGGCATCTGCTCCTGCTGTGCCCAGGCCATGAATTCGCCGAGTTGGGAGGCACGCTGCGGGCGGACTACGGCCAGCGGGCAACCCTGCAGCTGACTGGCGTCGGAGGCGAAGACCAGTGTCTGCTCCGGGCGTAGCAGGCAGTCCTCGCCGGGAAACAGCTGCGTGAGGAAGCGTTGCTGGCGGGGTGTCAGCGTAGCGACCGTCATGAGCGCTCAGTCGCGGGCGAGGTCCCGGGCGGTTTCGCGGTCCACGGCGCGCTGCTTGAGGGAGTCGCGCCGGTCGAAGAGTTTCTTGCCTCGGGCCACGGCAATTTCCAGTTTGATTTTGCCCTGCTTGAAATAGAGTTTCACGGGCACGACAGTGAGCCCCTTCTGCTCGATGCGGTTGCGCAGAATGGCGATTTCGCGCCCGTGGAGCAGCAGCTTGCGGTCCCGCTCGGGCTCTTGTCCGCCCTGGCCCACGGGGCCGGCGTTGGCGTAGGGGGTAATATGCACGCCGATGAGCCAGGCCTCGCCGTTTCGGAGCTGAACGTAGCCATCCTTGAAGCTGACGTGTCCGGAGCGCAGGCTTTTGACCTCGGAGCCGAGCAGTGCCAGGCCGGCCTCGAAGAATTCGAGGAGTTCGTAGAGGTGACGCGCCTTCTTGTTCTGGGCAATGGTTTTTGGCGTCGGGGTCTTGCTCTTATCGGACATGTGCGTGCCTGCCTTGCTGGCGGAGTCTCAGGAGCATTGCGTTGTGGTCGCCGACGCGGTGCAACGGCGTTCGGACGTTGGCGTAACCCGGGTGCCGGGCCGGGCGTATGCCTGGTGCATCAGCCGAATTCATCCATGTCGAGCAGGGACGAGAAAAAGGAGAGTTCCTGGGGAAAGCGTTTAAAAATGGTCTCCTTGACCTGCCGGTTGATCCTGGCCACGGTGCTGCTTTCCAGCACGTGTTTGAGCAGCTGCTTGCACTCCTCCATGTTCGTCTGGCGGATGACGCGTTTGATGCCCGGAATGGCCTGGGGCGTCAGGCTGAGGCAATCGATCTGCATGCCGAGAAGAATGGGTACGCAGTAGGGATCAGAGGCGACTTCGCCGCAGACGCTGACCTCGATGCCGGCCTGATGCGCTGCGTCGACGACGTGCTTGATGCTGCGGACAATGGCCGGATGCAACGGCTGATAGAGATAGGATACGTATTTGTTGGTGCGGTCGATGCCCAGAGAGTACTGGATGAGATCGTTGGTGCCGATGGAGAAGAAATCCACCTCCCGGGCCAGGATCTCGGCGATCATGACCGCCGAGGGCAGCTCGATCATGATGCCTACGGGCATGTCGGCGGCAAAGGGCACGGACTCTGCCCGGAGCTCACGCTGGGCCAGCCGGAGCATGGCCCGGGCCTGATTGAGTTCGCGCAGACCGGAGATCATCGGAAACATGAGCGAGGCGTTGCCATGCACGCTGGCGCGCAGAATGGCCCGCAGCTGGCGCTTGAACAGGTCTTCGTGGTAGAGGCAGAACCGTATGGCCCGCAGTCCCAGGGCCGGGTTGGCTTCTTCGATGGGAACCGACGAGGCGCGCAATTTGTCGCCGCCCAGGTCCAAGGTCCGGAAGATCACTCTCTTGGGGGCCATCATCGCCGCCAGATCGCTGTATTCTTCCGCCAGGGCGTCCTCGCTCGGATACTCCTTGCGGTTCATGAAGGAGTATTCGGTGCGGTAGAGTCCGATGCCCTCGCCGCCATAATCCAGCACCGCGGTGACTTCCTCGAACAGCTCGATGTTGGCCAGCACCTCCACGCGATACCCGTCGATGGTCTCTCCGGGCAGGCCGCATTCCCTGATGATGCTGGCGAGATACGTCTCGAACTGATATTTGAGCGCGGAGTAGGAGGCAATTTCTTCTTCGTCCGGATCGACGAGCAGGCGTCCCTTGAGTCCGTCGATGATGACCAGGTCGTTGTCGGCGACGAATTCCTCGAGATCGGAGACGCCGACCAGGGCCGGAATCTGGAGCGAGCGGGCCAGGATGCCGGTATGGGAGGTCTTGCCGCCCTGGGCCGTGGCGAAGGACATGATCGACGACAGCTCGAATCCGAGCGTGTCGGCCGGGCTCAGGTCGTGCGCCATGAGCACCACTCTGCCCTGACGGGTCTGGCTGGCGGCCTTGGCAACCGTCTGCATCCGGTTCAGCAGCCGGTTCTGGATGCGCTGGGCCACGACCCGGACATCCTGAATCCGTTCGCGTATGTATTCGTTGTCGATGCGCCGGAAGGCCTCCTCCAGCCGGTCGACAGCCTTCTCCAGCGCCCATTCCGCGGTGATGCCCATCTCCTGGACAATCCGCCGGGCCTCGTCGAGCAATTTGGGGTCCCGGCTGATCATGAGATGCGTGTCGATGATGGCGGCATGCTCCCGCAATTCGGGCGGCACCTTGTCCCGCGCGCTCACGAGTTCTTCCTGCTCGTGGGCGAAGGCGTTCTCGAGCCGCTGCTGTTCCGCGGGCACGAGTCTTTCGGAAACCGTGAGGCGAGGAATCAGATCGAAGCGCCGGCGATTCATGAAAAAGGCCCGACCGATGGAAATACCGGCCGAGACCGGGATGCCGTGCAGAATTTTTCGGGCCACTACCGGTCCTCGCCGAATTTGTTCGCAAAGAAATCGGTCAGATTCCGCAACGCGTCGTCGGCGTCCTGACCTTCGGCCGTGATGGCCAGTTCCGTGCCCTGGGATGCTGCCAGGGACAGGATGTCGAGAATGCTTTTCGCGTCCACGCTACGGTCGCCTTGGGACAGGGTGATCGATGCGGCATACTTCTGCGCCTCGCGCGCAAGGATTCCCGCGGGTCTGGCGTGGAGCCCGAGTTCATTGAGAACGCATACGTCGATGGTTTTTGGGTATAGCTGCATTGTCATAATGTTTGCGTAGGGTTGGCAGTGTGAATGCTCATGGAGAAAACGGAATCCACTCCTCGGGTCTGAACAGGGGCAGCCCGACAATGACGGCGAGCAGAGCCAGAATGACCAGTTCGCGGGGCAGAATTCCCCGCGCGATCAGCCAGGCGCCGAGGCCGAGCCCGGCCACGCACAGCGCCCATCCACCGCCCGGCTCGGCCTGCGGCCAGACCAGATAGAGAATCATTGCCAGCAGCACGGCGTTGAGCATTTTCAGCCGCACTCCCAGGTTGATGAGGTCCCAGCGCTTGAGCCGTAAAATGAATTTCAGCCCCTCGCGGTAGCCGATGATGAAGGTGCCCAGCTTGAAGCACTGCAAGGCCAGGAACCAGGCCCCGCTCCAGATCAGCGCCGCCGCGGGATAGCCGGTCAGGATCATGGCCATGGTCGTCAACGACCAGAATACGAGCAGGCTGCCGGTAAACACCGAGTCGCCGATGGCGGACAGGGTGTAGGTCGTGGTATTCTTTACGCTGTCGAGGATGTGGGCAGGGAAAAACCCCCTGGCGATTTTGTCCTCCAGGGACAGAAAGATGCCGACCAGAAGCGGCGTCCAGAACATGTGCGTGTTGTAGTGGCGCAGGTAGCGCTTGCGTGCGAGCTGCCGGACCCGGAAATCGGCGTAAATGGTCTTGAGTCCGGGCTCCATGGCGTAGATCAGGCCGATGTTCTGCATCCCGCGCGTGTTGAATGCCGCACCCACCAGATAGGTGCGCAAAAAACAGCGCAGCAGCGTGCTCCAGGACGGCGACGGCTGGTCAGCCGGCCTTTGCTCACGCTCGATGTTGTCGGCCGAAACGTTCATAGATTTCCTTGACGGTCCATCCGCTGGATCGTTCCTTGACGCGTCGGGCAATGTCCTTGGGAGTGCCGCCGCGCTGGCGTTCTTCCTCATACGCGGCGTGCAGCCGGTCTTCTCCGGTCTTGAACTCTTCTGACGCGGGTCCGACCACGACGGTAATCTCCCCCCGGAGGTCCGGCGAAACGGCCGACCAGTGCGAAAGACAGCCCAGGATAAACTCCTCGTGGGTTTTGGTCAATTCGCGCGCGAGACAAAACTCCCTGTCGCCCAGAACCTGGAATGCTGTTTCCAGGCTGGAACGCAGGCGATCCTTGCGTTCGAAAAAGATCAGCGTACTGCGTACGGCGCCGAATTCAGCCAGAAGCCGGGCGATGTCGCCGGATTTTCGTGGCAGAAATCCGAGAAATGTGTGCGGATACGGCGGCAGTCCGCTGGCCATCAGCGCCGCCAGCACTGCCGAGGGACCGGGAACGGGCGATACCGTTATTCCGGCCTGACGGCAGGCACGTACCAACAGATAGCCCGGGTCCGAGAGCAGCGGCGCGCCGGCGTCGGAAATCAGGGCTGCCGTGCCACCCTGCTGTAAAGCCTCGATAATCGCGGGCGCGCGTTCCGCCTCGTTGTGATCGTGGCAACTGACGAAGCGACGTGCGACCAGCCCCAGGCGCTGAAAAAGCAGGCCCGCCCGCCGCGTATCCTCGGCCAGGACCATGTCCACCCCGGCCAGGACCTCGCGGGCGCGTGGCGAGAGATCACCAGGGTTGCCAAGGGGCGTAGCGACCACCCAAAGACCCGGAGAGAGCGAAGGCATCGGGTATGTGCTCCAGTTCGAGGCCGTTTGCAGCGGCGGTCAGGGCGATGACGTCGAAACGACAGGGCGCGTTCCAGGCCCGGTGTTCGCTGAGGTACAGACTGGCTGCCCGGATCAGCCGCTCCCGCTTGACCCTGTGTACGGCCTCGGCCGGGCTGCCCTGTCCGCCCGGACGCCTGGCCTTGACCTCCACGAAAACCAGTCCGCCGGTGAACCCGGGGTCAAGGCAGACCAGATCGAGTTCCAGTCCCCGCCGCTGCCAGTTCCGATCCTTCACCACCCAGCCCAGAGACTGGAGATACTCCGCGGCCGCCTTCTCCCCCGCTGCCCCGAGGGCTAGATGCCGGGCAGGCATGACGTCCGCGGTTCGGAGGACCTGGCCTGGTCGGCCCCTGCTCCCCGAAAGGTCAGCCGGTGTTGACGGCAGGGGCCCAGTCTGAGGATTGCGTCGCGATGTTCGCGCGTGCCGTATCCCTTGTGCCGGGCAAAACCGTAGCCGGGGTAGCGCCGGTCCAGCGCGCGCAGCAGGCGGTCCCGATACGTCTTGGCCAGAATGGAGGCAGCGGAGATGGCGGGTACGATCGCATCCCCGTCGACTACGGCCTGCTGCGGCAGGGCAAGCGGAATGGGGTATGGCCCGTCCACAGCAGCAAAGCAAGGCGTCGGACGCAAGGTCGCAAGCGCCCGGCGCATCGCCTGGAACGTGGCCTGCAATATGTTAATCCGATCGATCTCGGCCGGCCAGGACAGCCCAAGACTCCAGCCGAGGGCTTGCCCTTTGATCGCAATGGCCAGTTCGTCCCGGCGCACTGCGGACAGGCGCTTGGAGTCCGTCAGTCCGGGCAAGGCAAAGTCCACCGGCAGGATGACGGCGGCAGCAACGACCGGACCGGCCAGGCAGCCCCGGCCGGCTTCGTCCACCCCGGCCCAGGGCACAGGATAGCGTTCCCAGAAATGCCGTTCCAGCCGCACGCCGGGCAAGCTTACCTGGGAAGCAGCCATGGCACCGGCCGTATCAACCCTGTGCGCCCGCAACGCCGACTTCACGCACGGCCGGTTATTCCCAGGTGTTCCGGGTCTTGATCTTCGAGGCCTTGCCCTTGAGCGCGCGCAGATAGAACAGCCGGCTGCGCCGGACCTTGCCCTCGGAAATCACTTCCACGCGCTCGATGAAAGGCGAATGCATGGGGAAGATGCGCTCCACGCCCACGCCGTCGGATATCTTGCGCACCGTGAACGAGGCATTGGTCGTGCCCCGATGCACGCAGATGACCGCGCCCTGGAAAACCTGGATGCGCTCTTTCTCGCCCTCAATGATGCGCAGATGGACCTTGATGGTGTCGCCGGTCTTGATCTGCGGCAAGTCGAAACGCATCTGCTCGGCTTCAATCTGTTGGATAATGTTCATGCTCTGTTCTCCCTCGCTCCGTGAAATTTGTGGCGGCAATCCGCCCGGTGTCGTCTGTTGTCGCGCTCGGGGCTCAGATGTCGCCCAGGATGCGATCCAGCGTTATCGCCGTTGCCGCGCGCACGGATAAATGATTGTAGGCATCGAAAGGGCGTAAGGGGCGCAACTGCCCATCAATGCGCTCGGTCACATCCCTGGCCAGCCCGCTGCCCGTTCCGAAAAGCAGCAACACCGGCCCCTGCTCCAGCCAGTCCCGGACCTGCCGGGGAAACACTCCGCCACCCGCGCGGGCGCTGGTCGCCAGCACGCGCGGATGCCGACCGGTCCGGACTTCCACGGCCGCTGCGGCCGCTTCCCAATCCGTGACCACGTCGATTCCGGCCAGGGCCTGCTCCCGATCAGGATTGGTCCGGCCACCCGGACCGCCAACCCAGTGGCCGATCAACTCGCGCGCCAGTTCCTGCTGGTCCCGTAGAGGCGTGACTACAAAAAAACCTCCCAGATCATACGCGCAGGAACAGCGGGCTATATCATGCAGGTCAAGGTTTGTCAAAGAAACAGACCCAATTTTTCCCTGGCGGTTGTAAACAGGGTAGTGGATCAGCGCCAGATAGAGATTTTTCCCCGGGCGAGGCGTCGCAGCCGCGGCCAGCAGCCGGCGAAGAGCGCGGATATCGTGCTCATCCAACGGCGCGTTGGCGAGCAGTTCGGGGCGCGTGCGCAGCGTCGCCAGCAGCGACTGTTCCCGACGCCAGGTCGCTATCCGGCCGTGATCTCCGGACAGCAGTATCTCCGGAACCCGGCGCCCCTGAAAGTCCTCGGGCCGCGTATAGTGCGGGTGCTCCAGCAGGCCGGCGGAAAAGCTCTCTTCGTCGCCGGAGTGCTCGTGCCCCATGAATCCGGGCAAAAGGCGGGCAACGGCCTCGATCACGCTCAGTGCGGCGGTCTCGCCCCCGTTCAGGACGAAGTCCCCTACACAGACAGGCTCGATCGGCGCAAAGGCGGACAAACGGGCGTCAATGCCCTCGTAGCGTCCGCAGATCAGGGTCAATTCCGGCTCAGTGGCCAGTTCGCGGGCCATGGTTTGGCTGAAGGGCCGGCCTCCGGGCGCGAGCAACAGGGTCCGGCCCCGGGCAGGAAGGCTCTCCAGCGCCGCCAGCAGCGGCGCGAGCAGCATGACCATCCCCGGCCCGCCGCCGTAGGGGCGGTCATCCACGCAGCGATGCCGGTCCAGGGCGAAGTCGCGCGGGTTGATGAAACGAAAGTCGAGCAGTCCGGACTCCCGTGCCCGGGCCATCAGCCCGCAACGCAGCGGCGAGTCGAAAAATTCCGGAAAAAGCGTGAGCACGGACAGATGCATGGTATTTCCTGGCTGGATTCGGCGATTATCGACCTCGGGTCCGACCCGACGGCGTCCTCTCACGGGCGAACGCATTTTGCGCAACGATTGCCACGCGTAGCTGACCCTGTTCATTCGTCGTCCGCGCGCCGGCTGGCGGAGGCGACGTCTACGGGGCGGTTGCGCCGAAGTCGAGCTGGTAGTACGCGAAGCCGTCCCGGGCTTCAAGGATATCCGGGCATATTTTCCCTGCAAGGTGCGCGGAGCATATTTTCGGGGCTGGATTTTTCCGGAATTATTCTCCACCATGCGGCTGTCTTAACCGAGGGGCCTGCGGTGCGTATCTGTCGCCCACTTGCTGCACGCGTTGCGGACGATGGTATTTCGTGGCAGGAGTGAACGGTTCCGGTCGTCAGGGCGGGTGAAAATCCTCAGGGCGAAGTTCTTGGCGCTACCGGGAAAATAGCATAAACAGGGGCTGCCATGACAGCGCATGTTTCATCCATTGACCGGCCGCCGCGCCGGCGGTGCCGCGAGATTCAGGTCGGCCGCGTGGCCATCGGCGGCGAGCGACCGGTTGTCGTGCAATCGATGACCAACACCGATACGCGCGATGTGGAGGCCACGTTGCGTCAGGTCTGCGACCTGGCAGCGGCAGGCTGCGAAATCGTGCGTCTGGCCGTGCCCGACGCCAAAGCAGCGGCGGCGCTCAGGCCGATTGTCGACGCCGCGCCTGTCCCGCTGATCGCGGACATCCATTTCGACGCCCGTCTGGCCGTGGCCGCGCTTGAAGCCGGAGTTCAGGGCCTGCGCATCAATCCTGGCAATATCGGCGGCGCACGCGGGGTGGATCGCGTTGTCGGCGCCGCCAAGGCGGCCGGCGCGGCCATTCGCGTGGGCGTGAATTCCGGTTCCGTAGAAAAGGAACTTTTGCGGCGTTTTGGCGGCCCGACTCCCGAGGCCATGGTCGAGAGTGCGCTGCATCACGTGCGCATGTTGGAGGAACGCGGCTTTTACGCAACGAAAATATCCCTCAAGTCCTCTTCCGTGCTGGATACCGTGGCCGCCTATCGGATGCTGGCCACGCGCTGCGATTATCCGCTGCACATCGGCGTGACCGAAGCCGGTACGCTCGTGCGCGGGGCAGTCAAGTCGGCCGTGGGGTTGGGTATCCTGCTCTGGGAGGGAATCGGCGATACGCTGCGGGTTTCGCTCACGCACGACCCGACGGCAGAACCTCTGGTGGCCTGGGAGATATTGCGCTCGCTTGGATTGCGAGCGCGTGGTCCGGAGATTGTGTCCTGCCCGACCTGCGGCAGAACCGAAATCGATCTCATTCCCCTGGCGCAGGAAGTCGAGGCCCGGCTCCAGCATGTGGACGATGTCTTCAAGGTGGCGGTGATGGGCTGCGTGGTCAATGGACCCGGTGAGGCGCGCGAGGCGGACATCGGCCTGGCCGGGGGCCGGGAGCTGGGCATCATTTTTCGCAAGGGCGAGGTGGTGCGCAAGGTCAAGGGCCGGGACCAGCTGCTCCCGGCATTCATGGACGAACTGGAAGCGTTTTTACGGGAAAGGAGAACCCCCTGATGCGTTGGAGTCGCTATTACGTGCCCACACTCAAAGAGGCGCCGGCAGATGCCGAAGTGGTCAGCCACAAGCTGCTCGTACGGGCGGGCATGATCCGCAAGCTGACGTCCGGAATCTATACCTATCTCCCGATGGGGCTGCGCGCCTTGAACAAAGTGGCCGACATCGTGCGCGAGGAAATGAACCGGGCCGGAGCCCTGGAAATATTCATGCCCACGGTCCAGCCGGGCGATCTCTGGAAGGAGACCGGGCGCTGGGAAATCTACGGCAAGGAGCTGCTGCGCTTCAGAGACCGTCACGACCGGGACTATTGCCTTGGTCCGACGCACGAAGAGGTGGTCACGGACCTGCTGCGCGGGGAAATTCGTTCCTACCGGCAGCTTCCGATCAATGTGTATCAGATTCAGACCAAGTTTCGCGACGAGATTCGTCCTCGTTTCGGGTTGATGCGCGGCCGTGAATTCATCATGAAAGACGGCTATTCGTTCGACAAGGACGAGGAGGGCGCCAACGCCAGCTACAAGGCCATGTACGAGGCCTATTCCCGGGCCTTCGCCCGTCTTGGGATGCGTTTTCGGGCCGTTGAAGCCGACTCCGGACCCATCGGTGGCAGCTTCTCCCACGAATTCATGGTCCTGGCCGATACCGGCGAGGATACCATTGCCGTCTGCCGTCATTGCGATTACGCCGCCAATCTCGAAAAGGCCGAATGCGTCGTGCCGCAGGCCCCTGCACCGGCCCCCTGTGCCGCGTTGGAGACCGTAGCCACGCCCGGACGCCATACCGTGGACGAGGTGGCCGACTTTTTTCAGGTCCAGCCCCGACGCGTGCTCAAGACGCTGCTCTACGTGGCCGACGGCAGGCCTGTCGCCGCTCTGTTGCGTGGCGACCGCGCGCTCAATGAAGTCAAATTCAGGAATCTGCTCGGCGTCAAGGAACTCGTTCTGGCCGATCCCGAACAGGTTCAGGCCTGGAGCGGCGCGCCCGTGGGCTTTGCCGGTCCGGTCGGGCTGGCCCTGGACGAGGTGTATGCGGATGGTGAACTGGCCATCGAGACCGACTGGATCGCCGGGGCGAATCTGGCGGATGCGCATCACGCGCACGTGCATCTCGATCGGGACGCCCGGGTCAAGGCCTATGCCGATCTGCGGGACATCGCCGACGAAGATCCCTGCCCGCGTTGCAGTGGAGGCATCGCGCTGACCCGGGGCATCGAGGTCGGTCATGTGTTCAAGCTCGGGCTCAAGTATTCGAAGACCATGAACGCCACCTTTCTCGACGAAAACGGCAAGGAGCGCCCCATCGTGATGGGCTGCTACGGCATCGGCATCTCGCGTATCCTGGCCGCCTGCATCGAGCAGAATCACGACGCCGCCGGCATTCTCTTTCCTCCGGACATGGCCCCGTTCGAGGCCATGCTTGTCAACATCGCGCCCAATGACCCGGCGGTTACGCAGCAGGCCGAATCCATCTATGCCGCGCTCACGGACGCCGGCGTGGAGACCCTGCTCGACGACCGCGACGAACGGCCCGGAGTGAAGTTCAAGGACGCCGACCTGATCGGTCTGCCCTTGCAGCTGACCGTGGGCGCCAAAGGGCTGGCCCGGGGCATTGTCGAGGCCAAGGATCGCCGTACGGGCGAACGCGCCGAGCTGCCAGTGGAGACCTTCGCCGCGGACTTCGCTGCCTGGCGTGCGCGCGTGCGCGAGGGATGGAAGGCAGCGGTGCTCGGCACGGCGGTTTCATGATCGCAGACGGTCGCGCTGGCGAGTCTTCCGTGGTTTCTCTCGGGCCGGGAAGGTGGGTTTGTGCCCTCTGTCCGCAGCACCTTGTCGGATGACAGCGGACTGGGATCATGGGAACGGTAAGCATCCACACCGTGAGCGCGCTCACGCTACGTCTCAAAGAGGCGATCGAGCGGACCTTCGGTTTCGTGTGGGTGCGCGGGCAGGTGAGCAATCTGGCCAGGCCCGGGTCAGGGCACATCTACTTTACGTTGAAAGACGAGTCCGCGTGCCTGAACGTAGTCTGGTTCAGGAAAGACCAGCGCCGGATTCTGGCCGGCGGCGTAGACCCGTTGACCGGCGAGGTCTACGGCGGCGATGCGGTTGCCACGGCCGGCGGTGCGCAGGCCCTGGCGGACGGGCAGGAGGTGTTGTGCGGCGGGCGTCTGACGGTCTATGCCCCGCGCGGCGCGTATCAGCTGATCGCCGAGCTGGTGCAGGACGTGGGGCAGGGGCAGCTGCATCTTCAGTTCGAGGCCTTGAAGGCGCGCTACGCCGCGCTGGGCTATTTCTCGCCTGAGCGGAAACGGCCGTTGCCGCGGAATCCGGGACGCGTGGCGGTGATTACGGCGCCGACCGGGGCCGCGATTCAGGATTTTCTTCGCGTCGGTTCGACGCGCGGGCTGAGTTGTGTACTCCGCATTTATCCCTCGCCGGTACAGGGTGCGGAGGCGCCGACCCGTCTGGCCGAGGCGCTGGACGCGGTCAATGCGCAGGGCTGGGCCGAGGTGGTGGTGCTGATTCGCGGCGGGGGCTCGATCGAGGATCTATGGGCCTTCAACAGCGAGCCCGTTGCCGAGGCGATTTTTCGCTCGGGAATTCCCGTGCTGTCGGGTATCGGGCACGAGGTGGACAGTACCATAGCCGACATGATCGCCGACGTGCGCGCTGCCACGCCAAGCCACGCGGCCCAGCTGCTCTGGCCGGAACGGAGCCGGCTGGCACAGGAAACGGATGATCTGGAACTGGCGTTGCGCAAGGCGTTCTCGGCCATGGCCCTGAGTCTGGAAACGCGGTTGCGGCATCTGGAGCAGGCGCTGGTCTGGCTTTCGCCTGCGCAGCGTCTGGAGCGCCTGTCGGAGCGTTGCGTGCACCTTGCGCTCAGGTTACAGCGCGCTACGGATCGGGCTCTGGAACGACGCGAGCGTGAACTGGAGCGGCAGGTCCGGGCGTTGGGGCGAGGATTTGGTCCGGCGGTTCTTGACGAGCGAGGCCGCGTCGTCGCTGAATCCGCCGAGCGCTTGTCGCGCGCGGCTGCGGGGCAACTGGCTGCCATGACGTTTCAATTGGAGCGCCTGTCGCTCAGGCTGGACGGAAGCGATCCGCAGGCGCCGCTCGAGCGCGGCTATGCATTGGTCAGCGCGCGTGAAACGGGGCGCCTGATCGCGACGGCCGCGGATGTTGCCCCTGGCGACGCATTGGCCATTCGACTGCGACAGGGACGGCTTGACGCCGTGGTGACCGGCGTCGAGGGGGATACTGCCGCCAAGGGTCCGGCCTGAGCGGGCGGACTGGAGAGAGGACGCGCCGTGTAGCCGGTTGATGCCGGGATACGAGGCCGGAGAGGGCAGCAGCGGACGGGCGCGCACGCGAGGACAAAGGCGATGGCG
>CAZGAH010000060.1:24650-25526 GCA_964523295.1 uncultured Desulfovibrionaceae bacterium
GAATTGGATTTCGAGAGCCGGCTTAAACGGCTGCAAACCGTGGTGGAAGCGCTGGAGACCGGGGAGCTGCCCCTGGAAAAGGGCATGGCCTTGTTCAAAGAGGGACTGGGTCTGGTGAAATCCTGCCGGGAGGATTTGTCCAGGGCGCGCCACGAGGTCAGCGTGTTTTCTCAAGGCCTGACGCAGCCCTTCGATCCTGGCGCGCAGGGCGGTTCGGACGCCGCGGACACGGGAGGGGAGGGGCAATGAGCGTTGGAACGGAGGCGGCGGGCGAGCGCGCAGCGACAGTCAAGGCGCAGCTTCGATCCCGTGCAGCGCAGGTGGAGCAGTATCTTGCGCGTTGTCTGGACGACATCGACATTCCGCAGCGTCTGACAGAGGCCATGCGCTACAGTCTGCTGGCCGGGGGCAAGCGATTGCGTCCGGTCCTGTGTCTGAGCACGGCCGGGCTGTTCGGTCTTCCGGTCGCCGCGGTGCTGCCTTTTGCGTGCAGCCTGGAGCTGATCCATACGTATTCGCTCGTCCACGACGACCTGCCCGCCATGGACGACGACGATCTGCGTCGGGGTAGGCCGTCCAATCACGTTGTCTACGGCGAGGCTCTGGCCATTCTGGCCGGAGACGGGTTATTGACCGAGGCCTTCGGATTGATGGCCCGGGCAGGCGTCACGCTGCCTGCCGGAGCCGTGCTCGCGGCGCTGAGCGAGCTGGCAGGCGCGGCCGGGGCGTCGGGCATGGTCGGGGGGCAGGCCCTGGATATGGAATACACCGGGCGCAATGACATCGGCCTGACCGATCTGCAGGAAATGCACGCGCGCAAGACCGGTGCGCTGATCCGTGCCGCCTGTGTCTGCGGCGCCCTGCTGGCGGAGGCGC
>CAZGAH010000060.1:25536-25989 GCA_964523295.1 uncultured Desulfovibrionaceae bacterium
ATCCGTCTCAAGAACCAGCCATTCAGGCTGGACGCGGGCGGCGCCGGCCGGGCCGGCTGGGACCGGCTGCCCCGCCTGGACAGCCCCCGCCTGCTGCTGGCGGAGGCGCCGGACGAGGATGTTGCCCGTATGCGTCGTTACGGCGTTGAAATCGGCGCTGCCTTTCAAATTGTCGACGACGTTCTGGACGAGGTCGGCGACGAGCAGACCCTGGGCAAGCCGGTGGGTAGCGACCGGGATCAGGGCAAGGTAACCTACCCGAGTCTGCTCGGCGTGGACAGGAGCAGGGCGCTCGCGGCGGAGTGCGTAGAGCGGGCCGTGGAGCAGCTGACGCCGTATCGGGGCGAAACGGCGGATTTTTTGCGCTCCCTGGCTCGGTATATCGTGGACAGGGTGACGTAACGGCCAAGGTCGTGCCGATCCGGATGAATCGGGTTCCCCGATCGGCCAATC
>CAZGAH010000061.1:0-20575 GCA_964523295.1 uncultured Desulfovibrionaceae bacterium
TCCGTTCACCATGGCCGGACTGTGGGAGCGCTGGACGGGGCCTTCGGATGTCGAGCTGTTCACGGTGACCATCCTGACGGTTGCAGCCGACGCGGTCGTTGCGCCAGAGCATGAGCGTATGCCGCTCGTGCTCGACCTTCGGGCGCGGAGTGTCTGGCTGGATACGGACAGCTCCTCTGAACGTTTGCAGGCACTGCTCGCCTCCGCTCCTGCCGCGGAATTGTGCGTACGCCAGACAGACCCGCGGGCAGGCAATCCTCTGCCGAAAGCCCCTCCTCTGTTCACGGAAACGGGCGGGACTTCTCGCCACCATTATTTACGCCTTTTTCGCTCCAGGGCACGCCGGCGTGGCGTCGGGCTCGACCTTGCAACCAACATCCAGGGCTGCTCCGCACTTTCGACACCGGCAGGCAAGGCCGGATATCTGCCCTCCGCAACCCGGACATTGCCCCTGCTCGCTCATATCCCATACCTTTTTGATCGTGATTGCCCCGGCACCAGTATACAGGCCGCTTCGGCAGGGCCGGGAAAGGGGAAATTTTTTGACTCTCAAAATTGAGATTTTTTGCTTGACAATTATCAAATTACTGGTATTTTTTTAAAATTAAAAACGGCTCGACGGCATTGTTTTTAATTTATTTTATCTTGTAGGTGATATTGCCAAGCGTTTTGTCGCAGTACTCCCCGAAATGCTTCAAGCTTGGCCGAGCGAGCGGAGCACTGGCAGACTCTCGGGCTGCAACCTCTGCCCCACTCATGAAGCCTCCCACTTATTTACGCCACGGATTGAGACACTATCCTGATCCCGGAGGAAGCGGGCATAGTTCCATCCCTTGGAAACAAGAGAAGCGTTGTCGGCCATGGCTACTTCAACGCCTGGACTGGCTTGGTTGCTGATGACCGGGCTGAAGGCACGGCGTCCGAAAGCCGTTCCACGACGTGTCCATCTTCCCAGAGTACCAGTGGCGTGCCGGTCTCGCGTGCCAGTTTCTCGGCACGAGACGCGGCCCGGGCAAGCGCGGCCTCGATGTCTCTGAGGTGACGTCCAGCGTCGGAGATATTACCAGGCATGGGTCCCTCCCTTGGCAAGTAGTGTCGGGGGTCGAACGGCATTGTCATACATGGACCAGGCATCGGCAAGCGGCGAATAGACATTCCAAAAATTCCGCAGCCCTTTGGCATAACGGCGGCGAACGGTCGCTTCGGGCACGTCATGTCCACCCTGCCTGACCCGCGAGGCGACGCGGCGCACCGCCATGTCTGCGTCCGGCAGACACAGGAAGATGATTTCCACACGATAGCCAGTGCGTCGCCACACCGGGATTGTTCGTGCCCAGGTAATCCCGCTGAGCGTGGTCTCAAAGGTGAAGCTCTCCCCACGAGAGACGAGTCGCTCGATTTCCTCGAGCATCAACCTCCCGGCGCGCATGGAGGCCAGGGACGGGGAAAAGGGCGAGAGGCCTTCGGCGATCAGGTCGGCGTTGACGAAGCGAGGGCAGCCGGCCTCGTTGGGCAGGTACTCCCTGGCGAAGGTGGTTTTCCCCGCGTCATTGGGGCCGGCGATGATCAGGATGTCCGGCATGTCTGTCACTCCTGGGCGTCCGGCGCCACACCGAAAAGTCCGCGAAGGGCTGTGCCTGGTCAGGGGCGATGGCCCGTTTTCCTGTTTGCATCTTCGAGATACGGGCTTGGTTCAGCCCAGGGGGGGTGCAAGTATAGTTAGATGCACAAATTTTGTATATGCCGCCCTAGGGCTGCGTTTCTACTCGACTTTTACGGCTGATACAACGTCACCGCTAGATGACAATATAAATGCTATTTTTTCAATATTGTATCCGCCAAACGAATTCTTTGCCCTGTATCTACACCATGTGGTAAACCCTTCGCCTTCAATTTTTTTCACGACTCCCCAGTCAATCGCTTCAAATGAATCAGGGTCTTTTAGGTTTCGTTTAAGCCAAGTAATTACCTGATGCACACTTCCTGAATATCCAGAGTTGTAAACCTCTTCACGTTTTGCGTTTGTAGATGAAGACATGCTTGATCTGTGGCTTTGGGTCTGTCGAGGTCGATCTGGGAGCATTCCATAAATCGAATATATAACAGCTCCAAGAATACAAATTCCAAGAACTGACGAAAAGAGGTAGAGCTTATTTACTTGAATTAGAAAGCAGACGACTTCCTTTGTAAATTTTATGATGAAAACAAACACCAAAAGGAATAAAACACATGCCACAACTGCCTCTATGAAAGAAAGTGTTTTATATAATGTCACATAATAAATAAAAACTACACAAAAAAGCAAAAAAGCCGACCATAAGACGACCATTTTTTTCTGGCTGAAAGAAAGCCGATGCCATAGGCCACGGTCAAAATATCCGGCATGACGCGACGCGGCAAAGCTACGGCCTGGCAGAGAGTCGTCAGGACCGATCTCATAACCGGCTTCCAGCGCTCCACCGCACGTTCTACACCTCGAATCAAATTTCCCGCGATCTGCCCCGCAATGTGGGCATTGCCCCTGCTCGCTCATAATCCCTTCCTCGCTAATCGGAATTTCCCCGCCACCATTTTATAGACCGCTCCGGTAGGGTCGGGCAAGGGGAAATTTTATCTTTAAACTCTCAGAAATGAGATTTTTCTGCTAGACAACAATCGTAATTATGATATGTAACGACAATCCCAAGTGGCCGAAGACATCGCTTTCCAGCCTCTTTTGTCTTGTCAAAGATCTTATCAAGCGTTTTGTCGCAGTACTCCCCGAAATGCTTCAAGCTTGGCCGAGCGAGCGGAGCACTGGCAGACTCTCGGGCTGCAACCTCTGCCCCACTCATGAAGCCTCCCACTTATTTACGCCACGGATTGAGACACTATCCTGATCCCGGAGGAAGCGGGCATAGTTCCATCCCTTGGAAACAAGAGAAGCGTTGTCGGCCATGGCTACTTCAACGCCTGGACTGGCTTGGTTGCTGATGACCGGGCTGAAGGCACGGCGTCCGAAAGCCGTTCCACGACGTGTCCATCTTCCCAGAGTACCAGTGGCGTGCCGGTCTCGCGTGCCAGTTTCTCGGCACGAGACGCGGCCCGGGCAAGCGCGGCCTCGATGTCTCTGAGGTGACGTCCAGCGTCGGAGATATTACCAGGCATGGGTCCCTCCCTTGGCAAGTAGTAACGGGTGGGGCGAAGCATATTCTGTTCCCGCATGAACGATTACTCAATACCCCGATCCCGGCAGTTTTTCAAGGGGTGGCTGGCCACGGTGGACTGCGTGGCCGTAGCCGGGATAGAGGCCCTGCTGCTTCAACTCAAACAGCGCTATACCCTGGTGCTGGTCTCCCACAGCCTGGCCCAGACGCGCCGCCTGGCCGACCGGGTAGCGGTCCTGCGCGACGGCCGGGTTCTGCGTGTGTTTGAAAATGACGAGCAACACGCACAGGGCGCGCTGGAATCCTGTCTGGAAGATACGCTCTGACCCGCTACGCAGGCGACAGCGCAGGGTGGAGCGGGCAGATGAGCGTCATGATGCGTGGGGGATGACGTCCTGCCGCCGGCACCTTGCCCGGATTGACGGATAAAAATGATGAAATCGTTTCCGATGTGAGCTACAATGAACACATGATACGTGCGCCGGTTCAACCTCTCCTCCTGCGCTGGGCGCGGGAACGCGCGGGCATGGAGCTTGCCGGACTTGCGGAGCGCTTTCCGAAGCTCGGCAGATGGGAACAAGGCGAAGAACAGCCGACTCTTCGCCAGTTGGAGCGTTTCGCCAAGGTCGTACACGTTCCCGTAGGCTATCTGTTTCTTTCTTCACCGCCTGAAGAGATTCTCCCAATACCGGATTATCGAACAATTGGCAGTCACGGTATCCATCGGCCAAGCCCTGACCTGTTGCAAACCATCCATGCTTGTCAGGAGAAGCAGGCCTGGTTCCGGGAATTTGCCCTTTCTGCCCAACTCCCCCCTGTTGAATTCGTGGGCAGTGCGACACTGGGTACCGCCACCGTATCTGTTGCGCGTCAGATGCAGAAGACCTTCCTGCTGAGCCTTGACGAACGGAAAGCATGCCGAGGCTGGGAAGAGGCCCAACGGTATTTATGCAGACAGGCCGAGCGGGCTGGCGTGCTCGTCATGGTAAGCGGCGTGGTTGGGAGCGACACGAAGCGCAAGCTCGATCCGGATGAGTTTCGGGGGTTTTCTCTGGCGGAAAAGCTGGCGCCACTCGTGTTCGTTAACGGAGCGGACACCAGAGCCGCCCGGATATTTTCGTTGGCCCACGAGCTCGCTCACCTCTGGCTTGGGACATCCGCACTATCCGACATGGGGGCTGCGCCACGGCACACCCAACGTACGGAAGAAGCATGGTGCAACGCAGTCGCTGCGGAATTTCTCGTACCCAACGATGAGCTGAACCTTGAATATACGGAAGATGAGCCCCTGGACGAGGCATTGAAGCGTCTGGGCTCGATTTTCAAGGTCAGCGCTCTTGTTGTGCTTCGCCGGATGCTGGATTCCGGGAAGATACGTCGCGACCAGTTCGATGAGGCGTGGAAGATGCAGCTGGGTCGCTTCAAGCCGGGCGGCGGAGGCGGTGGAGATTTTTACAAGACCACCATGACGCGCGTAAGTCGCCGATTCGCGCATGCGCTTGTAGAAAGCACGCTGGAAGGCCGGACCTTGTACCGCGATGCCTTCAGAATGCTCGGGATCAGCAAAACCGCGACCTTCAACAGCCTGGCCCGCTTTGTTCTCGGCCCTGTTGCGCAGAACCATGACAGCCACACGTCCTGAAGCCGGAACAGATCGTGCAAGACATGGTATAACTTTACGAAATTGTTGAGTAATTTTTTCTCAAGAGAGACATGCAGCAAAAACCGTATTTCATCAGGGCGGAATGGGATGACGAGGCACGGGTGTGGGTTGCCAGTAGCGATGATGTGCCTGGTTTGGCTACGGAAGAAGAAACACTGGAAGGTCTGATTGCCAGGCTTGAGGTTATGATGCCGGAACTTCTCGCGGCCAACAATGCCGATGATGCCGTCGCAGCCTCTTTTGAGGTTTTCAGCAGGCGTTTTGTTGCACCACAGATGAGCCTCAGAGGGCTTTAGCCTGATGGCCAACTACACAGAACAGCTCAAAAAGTACCTGCAAGCAGCAGGGTGTACCTTTGATAAATTTCGGTGAAAGCGAATAACAAACTTTAAACCACAGCGCGCTAGAGAAAATTTTTTTCTCTTCCTACGGAACAGAACACAACATTGAAGCTGTTGCAACAGTGTCGTCCTGGCTTTGTGAGAAGGCGAAATTGACCTGAAGAGATATTCGTCGTTTGCTTACACCTCCATCGACGTCAGAGGCTGAACCCCTCGCCGAGATAGACCCGGCGGGCGCGCGGGTTGGAGACGAGTTCTTCTGGCGTGCCTTCCAGGATGATGCGTCCCTCGAAGACCAGGTAGGCGCGGTCGCAGATGGTCAGGGTCTCTCTGACGTTGTGATCGGAGATGAGCACGCCGATGCCCTTTTCCCGCAGGCCTCTGACGATGCCCTGGATATCGTCCACGGCCAGCGGATCGATGCCGGCGAAGGGCTCGTCGAGGAGCATGAATTTGGGTTGCCGGATGAGCGCCCGGGCGATTTCCAGGCGGCGGCGCTCGCCGCCTGAGAGGTGCAGGGCCTTTTGTCCGGCCAGGTGGGCGATGCCCAGTTCTTCGAGCAGGGCCTCGGCCCGGGCCTTGCGCTCGGCCTTGCTCATGTCGGTGTATTCGAAGAT
Organism: uncultured Desulfovibrionaceae bacterium; assembly: GCA_964523295.1. Taxonomy (GTDB): domain Bacteria; phylum Desulfobacterota; class Desulfovibrionia; order Desulfovibrionales; family Desulfovibrionaceae; genus CAZGAH01. Next base: position 5,768 of record CAZGAH010000061.1, read on the forward strand.
CAGGTCGAGATTTTCCCGCACGGTCAGCTTTTTGAACACCGAGCTTTCCTGCGGCAGATAGCTCAGGCCATTGCGCGCGCGCTCGTGCAGCGGCCAGTCGGCCACGGGCTTGCCGTCGAGCAGCACCTCGCCGGCGCTGGGCTTGAGGATGCCCACCAGCATGTAGAACGTGGTGGTTTTCCCGGCGCCGTTGGGGCCGAGCAGGCCAACGATCTGGCCTTGCCTCAGGTGCAGGGCAACGTCGTGGACGACCTCACGGTCGCCGTAGCGCTTGCGCAGACCGGAGGCCTGCAGCCCGCGTGAATCGGCCGCGGCGTTACTTGGGGGCACTGCCCTGCTCCAGGCCGTCGATTTTCTGGGGGGCGAAAAAGGTGGCGTTGACGCGCTGTTTATCGCCGCCAACGACCTCGCTGCGGTTTTCCTTGATGAAAAACTTGATGACCTGGCCCTCGATGCGGTTCTTGCCCTCTTCCAGCGACGGCTTGCCCTCCATGATGAAAACCCCGTCGCGGACGTTGTAGGTCGCTGTCTGGCAGGTGCCGGTCTTGCCCTTGTGGGCCATACGCACGCCGCCCGAGGCCACGATCTTCTCGATGGCGCCCGGATCGAGCCCGGACACTCCCGGACCGGAGTCTTCGCCGGTTTTTTTCTTCGGCGTCAGATGGATGATGATCTTTTCCGCCCAGATCTGAAAATCGGGACGCGAGACCTGCACCTTGCCCTCGAACACCACCTCCTGACCAGATGCGCTGTAGCGCATCGAGTTGGACGAGATGTTGACGGGAACAGCGCCTTCGTTGGCCAGAGTCAGGGCCGGGAGCGCGGCGAGAAGCAGCGCGGCGGCCAGGAGTGATGAAAAGGCTCGAAAGGGGGTCACCGCTTGCCAGCTCCTTTTGTCTTGCCGAGGGTCTTCTCGAGCGTATTGTCGACCAGGACCGTCGCCTGCACGCCCTTGGTCGACTCGATAGCGCCGGTTGCCAGTGTATAGCGCAGTTCCGGGGTCGTAAAGGTCAATCTCGGCCCCTTGCATTCGACATTCCCGGCCAGGATCAGCTCCCGACTGGCGCCGGTGTAGGTTAATTCGTCGGCCGTGATGACGTACTCGTCGTATCGCGCCTCGACGGCCGGCCAGAGCCTGGCGGTTTCCTTGCGCTGGTCGATGGTGCCCTGGGCGGCGCGGACCCTCAGCACCTGCCCATCGGTGGCGAACAGGTATTCGATTTCAGGCTCCTCCACGAGGATTTCGCCCTGTTCCTGCTGGTACTGGGCTCGTTTGGCCTTGAGCCGCCAATGGAGCTGGCCTTCCTTGCCCTGCGACAGCTCGATGCCCTTGAGCGAGAGATCGACATCGAGCCCGGCCTGGACATCGACGTCCTTGGCCAGACTCGCGGCCTCGCGCAGGGTTCTCAGCGTCTGACGGCGCTCCTGCCACTGCCAGAGCACGAAGGCGGCGACAGCGATTGCCGTCAATACGATAAAGATGAACCAGCGCCGCATTCAGTCCCTCCACTCGTCCCACAACGCCGCGAGCTTGCCCTGCGCCTCCAGCAGGAAGCGGATGGCCTCGCGGACGGCGCCACGGCCGCCGGGCAGGCTCGAAACCCAGCGCGCCAGCGCCGTTATCTCCGGTTGGGCGTCCGCTACGGCCATGGCCAGACCGACCGCACGCATCGGCCCGGCGTCCACCCAGTCGTCACCCAGATAGGCGACCTGCTCCAGACTGAGGCCGCGCCGCGTGCAGATGTCCTGGATGATCGGGATTTTGCGCAGCTTCCCGGCGAAATATTCCTCAATGCCGAGCTCGCGCACCCGCGTTTCCACGGCCCCGGAGCGCAGACCGGAGATAACCGCCACCTCCAGCCCAGCCGCCTGAGCCAGTTTGATGCCCATGCCGTCGGGCACGTGGAAGCGTTTGGCGATGCGGCCGTCCTCGTCGTAATAGAGCCCCCCGTCCGTAAGCACGCCGTCCACGTCGAGCACGAGCAGACGAATGGCCCGGGCCAGCATCGCGACGTCGTCGGCAGCGCATGGCGCGGGCGTGGCAGACGGATCAGCAGGCATAGCGTATATCCCATACGGCGACCAGATCCCGCAGCAGCAGCGGCAGGCGGTCGAGCTGAAGACTGTTGGGCCCGTCGCACAGGGCCTTGTCCGGGTCCGGGTGTACCTCCAGAAAGATGCCCCGGCAGCCGGCGGCCGCGGCGGCACGGCAGAGCAAGGGCACGAAGGCCCGCTGCCCGGCGGAGGAGCGGCCCAGCCCGCCCGGCAATTGCACCGAGTGCGTGCCGTCGAAAACCACCGGTACGCCCATCCCGCGCATGATTTCCAGGGAACGGAAGTCCACCACCAGATTATTGTAGCCGAAGCTGGAGCCACGCTCGGTCAGCCAGATGGCAGTATTCCCGGTGGAGCGGACTTTGTCCAGCGCGGGTTGCATGTCCCAGGGGGCCATGAACTGGCCTTTCTTGATGTTGATGATCCGACCGCTGCGACCGGCGGCAAGCAGCAGGTCGGTCTGGCGGCAGAGAAAGGCCGGTATTTGCAGCACGTGCGCGACCCGGCCCGCCACCTCCGCCTGCTCGGGATGGTGGATGTCCGTGACGACGGGCAAGGCGCTCTTCTCCGCCACCTCCGCCAGCCATTCGATACCGGTGGCCAGGCCCGGCCCGCGGTAGTTCTCCAGCGACGTGCGGTTGGCCTTGTCGAACGAGCTTTTGAAGAACACGGTCAACGGCAGCCCGGCAGCGGCCTCGCGCACGGCCAGCGCCACTTCCAGCGCGTGCGCGCGACTTTCCAGCACGCAGGGACCGGCGATGACAAAGGGCCTTTCGACAGTTGCGGCATAGAGCGAGGCACTATCCACGCCTGATCTCCTTCGTGCGGCGCCGGCTCTGGTGCAGGCGCCTGTCCGGCCTCGACCGGCTCAGCGGTCGCGGTACTTCTTGGCCGCCCTGACGAATTCGCGAAACAACGGATGCGGATGCATCGGATTGGACTTGAATTCGGGGTGGAACTGACAGCCGATGAACCAGGGGTGCTCGGGCAGTTCGATGATTTCCACCAGCGCTTCGTCCGGAGAGGCGCCGCTGATGCGCAGTCCGGCCTTTTCGAAGGCCTCGGCGTAGGCCTTGTTGAATTCGTAGCGATGCCGGTGCCGCTCGTGGATCCGGCGCTCGCCGTAGGCCTCGAAGGTCCTGGTATCGGGCTTGATGACGCAGGGGTAGGACCCCAGGCGCATGGTTCCGCCCTTGTCGCTGTCCTCGAAGCGCTTCTCCACGGTCTTTTTCCGAACGTCGAACCACTCGGTCATGAGGTAGATGACCGGGTCCGGGGTGTCGGGGTTGAATTCCTGCGAGTCGGCGTCCAGGCCGAGTACGTTGCGGGCGTACTCGATGACCGCGCACTGCATCCCCAGGCAGATACCGAAGTAGGGCACCTGGTTGACCCGCGCGTGCTGTATGGCCAGAATCTTGCCCTCGATGCCGCGCTCGCCGAAGCCGCCGGGCACGAGCACTCCGTCCAGGCCGGCCAGCCGCTTCTCCACGTTTTTTTTGCCGACCTCTTCGGAATTGATGTACACCAGCCGCACGGCCACGTCATTGGCCACGCCGCCGTGGATCAGCGCTTCGTGGAGGCTTTTGTAGGCCTCGCGCAGTTCCACGTACTTGCCCACGATGCCGATGGATATCTCGCCCTCGGGGTGCTTCAGCTTGTGTACCAGCGTGATCCAGGGCTCCAGCTTGGGATTCTTGGCCGGCAGCTTGAGCATGATCGCCACTTTCTGGTCCAGGCCTTCCTCGTAGAGCTTGAGCGGGACCTCGTAGATATTGCCGACGTCGATGGCTGTGAACACGGCGTCCTTGTCCACGTTGCAGAACAGGGCGACCTTGGACTTCAGCTCGGGCGGCACCTCGCGTTCGCAGCGGCAGATGATGATGTCCGGCTGGATGCCGATGCTGCGCAGTTCCTTGACGCTGTGCTGCGTGGGCTTGGTCTTGAGTTCGCCGGCTGCTGCTATGTAGGGCACCAGCGTGAGATGGATATAGAGGATGTTGTCCTTGCCCAGCTCGGCGCGCAACTGGCGGATGGCCTCGAGAAAGGGCAGGCCCTCGATATCGCCGACCGTGCCGCCGATCTCCACGATGGCGACGTCGATGTCGTCTTCGAAGAGCGCGACCACTGCGGACTTGATCTCGTCGGTGATGTGCGGGATGACCTGCACCGTGCCCCCGAGGTAGTCGCCGCGGCGTTCCTTGGTGATGACGCGGTTATAGATAGATCCGGACGTGAGGTTGTTCTTCTGGGCCATGTTCACGCCGAGATAGCGCTCGTAATGCCCCAGATCGAGATCGGTCTCCGCGCCGTCCTCGGTGACGTAGACCTCGCCGTGCTGAAAGGGATTCATGGTCCCGGGGTCGACGTTGATGTAGGGGTCCAGTTTCATGATGGTGACCTTGAGCCCCCGCGCACGAAGCAACGCTCCCAGCGAGGCCGCGGCCAGCCCTTTGCCCAGCGACGAGAGCACGCCGCCGGTGACGCAGATCAGTTTGGTCTTCTTTTCCCTGCACATGGTAGCCATTTGCCTGCCTGTCGGTTTGAGCGCTCCCGGAAAACGCAAACGGACCGGCGGTCTCCGCGGAGACCCTCGCCCTTCCGTCGCGCACTGACGGTCACGACCAACACAGGCTGGCCGTTGACGCGACAGCGTCGGAGAACTATGTTCGATTGCACGTCGTCGGAAAAAAACCCGGGCCGAACCGGGATATCCCGAGACGCAGTTTCCGGAATTACACTTTTCCGGATACCCGAAGGCAAGTCAAGACAATTTTCACTCCACGCCACAACCTCCGGGAGGGAGCATGGCCCGCGTCAACGCCCTGGTAATCACCGGCTACGGCAGCAACTGCGAAGAGGAATCCGCCTACGCCGCGCGACAGGCCGGATGCGACGAAACAACCGTCGCCTTTTTTTCCGATCTCGTGGCCGGCCGGGTCCGGCTGGACCGCTTCAATTTCCTGATCTTCCCCGGCGGATTCCTCGACGGCGACGACCTCGGCGCGGCCCAGGCCGCGGCCCTGCGCTGGCGTTTCGCCGCCGCTCGCGACGGCCAGCCGCTGCTCGGCCAGCTCGAGGCCTTTCTCCAGGCCGGCGGCATCGTGCTGGGCATCTGCAACGGCTTCCAGCTCCTGGTCAAACTCGGCGTGCTCCCGGGCCTGGGCGCACGCGGCTTCGAGCGCCAGGTCTCCCTGAGCAACAACGATTCCGCCCGCTTCGAAGACCGCTGGGTCCATCTCCAGGCCAATCCGGCCAGCCCGTGCGTCTTCACCCGCGGGCTGGAGCGGTTGTACCTGCCCGTACGCCACGGCGAGGGCAAGCTCGTGGCCAAGGACCCGGACACGCTCGCCGCGCTCCTGGACGCCAACCTGGTGGCCTTGCAATACGTGGACCCCGCGACCGGCCAGCCGACCACGGAGTACCCGCTCAATCCCAACGGCTCGCCGCTGGGCATCGCCGGACTCACCAACCCGTCCGGCCGGGTGCTCGGGCTCATGCCCCACCCCGAGGCCTACAACCACGACACGAACCACCCGACCTGGACGCGCGGCGACCGCGCCACGCTCGGCACGGCCCTGCTGGCCAATGGCGTGCGTTTTCTGGCCACGCAATGACCATGCCCACGCGCGGCGACGAGCCGCGCGCGAAGACATGATGAACCCCGCGCGACAGGTCCCGACGCCCGTGCCATCAGGAATCGACCGCGCATGATCGGGCCTGGCATCCCCCCGGACGCCGTCGACTGGGCGCCGCTCATGCGCCAGGCCCTGGAGCTGGCCGCCGTCGGGCGGGACCTGGGCGAGGTGCCTGTCGCGGCGCTGCTGCTGTCCGCTCAGGGCGATATCCTGGCCCGCGCGCACAACAGCCCGCTGACCCTGCACGATCCCACCGCGCACGCGGAAATGCTCTGCCTGCGCCAGGCCGCCGCCGCGCTCGGCAACTACCGGCTCGAAGGCACAGTCCTGCTGACCACGCTCGAACCCTGCCTGATGTGCGTCGGCGCCCTGATCCACGCGCGCATCGCCGGCCTGGTCTTCGGCGCCCGCGACCCCAAATCCGGCGCCGTCCTCTCGCGCCTGAACGCCACAACCCTCGACTTCGTCAACCACCGCTTCTGGATACAGGAAGGCGTGCTGGCCGAGGAGTGCGGCGCCGTGCTCTCGAGCTTTTTCCGGGAGCGGCGGGGGGGAGGAAGACGGCCGGGGCCTGCCGCTGCTGAATAGCAAAAGGACGTCGCTGGTCCTGGTTCATACTCTCCCCCCCTCCGTCCGTCCTGCCAGAAATTCGACGCTCTCACGCAGGGAATATAGTCTTACCTGATATCAGAGCTTTCCAAAAAAAATTTGACAATGCGATATCATGCAGGATAAAAGCTTGGCCTCGATATGCCTTCGCCCCGTGTACGCTGGAGAGGGCGTTGCCGGCTATGGAATGGACACTGAATTCCATTGCAGAATGGTCCATTATCCAGACAAGTGAGGGGTAATGAGCATTGCCGATACATCGCCCTGCCTGAGCGTGGGCGAGGGTCTTGAACAAATCAGCCACGCCTTCGATAACGGACGCGTCAGCGTCGTCCTCGGGCCGCTGTTTTCCGCAGCGAACGGTTTTCAACTCCTCGACGAGTTCCTCTGGAGCATTCTGAGCGAACCCTCCCCCGGCCAGGCGTTGGACAAACAGCTCCAGACGTGGCGGGCGGAAGGCGCTTGGCATCGCCTGGCCCAGGGCTGCGTCAACCTCCTCACCCGTAAAGAAGAGTCCTTTTTTCAGCGCCTGGACAGCGAATACGGCCGGCCGATCGTCTCCGGCCCCCTCTATGCGCTCGCGCAGCTGTTACCGTTCGCCGCGCTGGTGAACATGAACCTGGACGGCGTGCTCGCAGCCAGCCGCGCGTGCGCGACGTCTCTGTTGCCGCTCGCTGACGAGCGCGAACAAGCACTGGCTGCCCTGGATGCCAGGACGCCGCACATCGTCTACCCGCTCGGGCGCGCGAAAAGTGCAGCGGTACCCATTCTGCCCTTCACCGTGTTCCGCCACCGAAAAAACGAACTGACACCTTACTTCCACACGCTTTTCTCCACAACGGACGTGCTGCTGCTCGGGTTCCCGCGCCCCGATTTCACCATGGACTGGCTGCACGAGGTCCGCACCCATCAGGGCGAAGGAGGGCAGGTCTGGCTGGTGGACATGGCACCAGCGAAGAGGCCGGCGCACGAGTATCCGCTTTTTCAGCGCATCGCCCTGCCAGATCCGCCAGAGGCAACACGCCCGGCGAGCATCGTGGGCGCCAGCCTCAGGCTGAGAAATTTCCTCGTGAAGCTTCTTGAGCGTTGCGATCGAAACGATCAGCTCGCCGCCGCGTATATTCCCGAACTTTTTGCCGACGGGATTGAGCTGAACGAAAAGCTTTTGAACGAGGAGCGCGCAAGAAGGTCCACGCCCGAGGGCGGAACGACGTCCGCCCTGCTCGAGGGCAAGCCCGCAAGCTGGCTGGATATCGTCGAGAACCGCGACGCTCGGCGGGACATATCCGACGAGCTGAAGTCCTGGCTGCGCGTACAACGCCTGCGCGTCGCGCTGCTTTGGGGACCGTCGGGTTTCGGCAAGAGTACCGTGGCCCGGCGGGTCGCCTTCGAACTGTTCGCCGACGCGGGTCTCAAGGTCTTCTGGATCGAAGACCCGCTCCTCTTCCCCGATGGGGTGGCCGATGCGATCCACAAAGACGACGACGCCCTGGTTGTCGTGGACCAGGTCCAGTCTCTGGGCGATTTCCATCATCGGCTCAAACACTGGAGTCAGGCAGAATACCGACGCCTGCGCATTCTGCTTGTCGGCCGGCGGCATGAAGTGTTGTCCGGCGGGCTGCACCTGGACGCGCTGCGCGAAGAGGCGGAGTTGCGCATCTTCAATCTGCCCTGGATCACTGTCGAAGAATCGCGCGGGTTCCTCGAAAAGCTCAAAACAGCGGGCATATTGGCCGATCCCGATTCCCTGGACATGGAGCAGCGCGCGCAGCGCTTCACCAACGACACCGGAGGCGACCTGCTGGCCAGCCTGCTGGTGGAGACAAGGGGACTTCCCCTGGACCGGATCGTCGAGGACGTCTGCGCGCGCGTGCTGGCCTGGCCTGGCGGAAAAGACCTGCTCCTTGCCTACGCCCTGGTCGCAGCCATCGACATGCTTGGCAAAGGGGTCTGCACGCAGGGTCTTTTCTTTCACATGACGCATGCCGCAAAGCTGGACATTTTCGAGGTTCTCAACAGGCTCCCGGGCGAACTCAGCCTTTCGCTGGGCCGAAGCATCGTCTCCACGCGGCATCCAAAAGTCGCCGAAATCGCCTTCGGATATTTGACCCGTTCATCGGAAGGGCATGGTGAACCGGTATTTGCCAAGGCCGACCTGTACGAGCGCATCATCGATGCGGCAGCCGCGATCAACCAGGAGCAGGAGCTGAAACTGACCTCGATCATTCCCATCGCGGTTTGGGACAGGGAAAAGAACAAGGACTTCGCCAGAACGCTTTTTGCGCGCGCTCACGAACTTGTGCCCGGTAACGCCTACATTCTCCAGGCCTGGGGGCGGCGGGAAGCGCAGGCAGGGTACGTGGCCAAGGCCAGGGAGCTGTTTCAGCGGGCGGTCAAGGCAGCCCCCCATGACGCCCCGTCCTTGCAGGCCTGGGCGCTCCTGGAGGCGGAAGTGGGCGACGTGGACACGGCCAGGAAGCTGTTTCAGAGTGCGGTCGAGGCCGACCCCCGTTCCGCGCCCTCCTGGCAGGCCTGGGCGCTCCTGGAGGCGAAAGCGGGCGAGGTGGCCAAGGCCCGGGAGCTGTTTCAGCGTGCGGTTTCGGCCGACTCCCGTCACGCTCCCTCCTGGCAGGCCTGGGCGCTCCTGGAGGAGAGGCAAGGCAACGCGGCCGAGGCCCGGGAGCTGCTTCGCCAGGGCATCAAACACGCGCCGGACGACGTGCAACTCCGGCAGACTCTGGCCAACTGGGAACAGGCCCCCGAGCAAATCGTCACAGTGACCCAGAATGCGCGGATAATCGACCAGGCGATGTCTCCGCTGGTGCGTGTCGTGCAAAAAGGGGGGAATGAATCCAGGAAGGCAGAGCCCTTGGCAGCAGACGCCTCGGAGGGCGACGCTCACCGGACAGGGTCGCCGGGCGCTGCGGAGTCGCTGCCGGTCAGTGAAACAGTGTTTAACTTTGTTCCTGCAACGATCACCGAGGGGTTCGGCTACGAACAACGCCGCATTGTCTGCTATCTGCTGGGCGGCCTGGCCCTGCGACTCAAAATGCCTGTAGTACTCATTCAGTTTCCCCAGGGAGAGCCGGAGCCGATCTACCCGATTGAAGCTCCTTACAACTATCCGATGTTTTGTTCCTCCCTTCTTGGTACGAAACAGTTGCTCGATTGGCGCAATCATCCCTGCCGCAAGGACATGCGCGCGCGTGCGCGAGATATCTATCGTGAGTTTTCAGAAGCCAAAGCGCCTGCGCCGTATATTGTACGGTCGTGTCATGCTGGCATAAGCGCGCTCTATGCCCCGTTTCGCCTGAAAGATCAGCTGTTAGGCGTCTATATTTTCGGAAAATTTCTCTACGGAAAAGATACTGTCAATACGGACAGCGCCAGACAAATCCTTGGTAGCATCAGATCGCATCCGAATCTCGAGGATGAAGCCAGAAAGGCACTTGATCACGCAGAAATTGACCTCGCCAAAATACAGAAAGCACAGCAACATGCTGGCGACGACAGCTCGTCGCCGAGTTCTGACGAGTTAGATTTCAGACGGTTTTCAGAGGCCGAACTGGAATATCACTTTCAGAATAACATCGTTCGAGGTATTTCGCGTATTCACGACGCCATTGACCTTCTGTTCCGCTTCAATCGCGACAAGAATATTGCCGCCTCGCTGGCAAGACACAATGCCCAGGCCCTGGTGACAAAAGAGGCCTCTCCGGCCACCGGAGACCTGGTTGCCACTATCTCGGAATCGCTCAAAACCTTCGCGACCTTGTTGGGGGTTCCCTACGTCGCCTACTTCGTGGCCGATGAGCCTTGGGAGCGGTATCTGCCGCTCGTCGCCTACGGCTCGCTCGACGGAAGCGACTGCCGGGATGTCTATGTGGACAGGCTGGAGGCAAAAATTCCGGACTTGATACTCGAACCCGCAGACTGGCGATTCGAGGATCGCCAGGTGGACTTTGTCGAAAGAGGGCTGTGCGGTTCAGAGCGTGCGGGTCTGCTCTCTACCGGCCTGGCAGTCGGCTTTTCCCATGTGGGGCATCAGGGATTGCTGTGCATTGGCCCCTTCCAGCCCGGCTCCAGGCCTGGCGAAGCGGATACGGACTCTCTCCGCTCACTTTGCTTCCAGTTCGGACTCAAAACCTCGGGGATCTACATCGCGCATACGCAGCAGCTCAAGCGGCAGCGCGAACGGGAAGCGTATGCCCTGGCCGTGCATGAGATCAAGAATGGATTGGGAAAGCTGATCGATATCGCCGAGCCGTTGGTCGGAACCGTCAAGCAAAGCGTCCCTTCGGAAGCGCTCTTGAATGATGCAATCCTGCTCCCGAAAAAAGTAAAGCAGCTGGCCCAGGAGGCGGCTGGCGTGCTGCGGAACCCTGATATCGGTTATGTCCTCAAAGGAAAACATCAAATGGGCATGGCCCCCCCGCTGCGTACGAACGAACAACTGAACCTGCTCGCTATTGTCATGAACGTTTTTGAGGGGAACAAGCAGGCCGCTGCCAACAGGGGCATTGCGCTCGAACTGACGGATACGCTCCCCTCGGACGCCTTTGTTCGCTTTGATCCCACGATTTTCAAACAAATGCTGTCCTGTCTGGTGGACAACGCGATCACGTACGGCGCGCCGGAGCAGCGGGTCGACGTTGTCTTGAGTACGGGGCAGAACATGCTGCGCGTTACGGTCGTCAGCCGGGGCAACCCAATCAGTGACCAAAAATGGGCGACCCTGTTCCAGGGTGCGAAGGCCCGGGATACCAGCTTGAACACCGGGCTCGGATTGTTTCTGGTCCGCGAAGCGGCGCGATTCGGAGGGGGCGACGCCGGACTGGAGCCATATCCGAATTCCGTGAATGCGACCGGATTGGTGGAGAATGTATTCTGGTTTTCACTTCCATTGCACAAGGAGAATGGAGAATGAGCGACCGCCTGACGCTCTTGTACGCGGACGACGATCTGGGCGACGACCCCGCGACGTGCAGATCATGCAAGGCCCTGGCCTGGGCCTTTGCGCAACTGGACAAAACAGTCACCATGGACATCGCCAGAACCGGTGCCGATACCTGGCGCAAGCTACGGGAAAAACGCTACGACGCGCTCATTCTGGATATCATGATGCCACAGGGCGAAGAAGACCCTGCCAACCCTGTACCCCAAGCGATTCTTGACGCAGATTTTCTAGTCGTGGGACTTGCGCTGGCAAAAGAACTGATAAAACTTGATTCAGAAGTGCAGCCCACTAAAGTTCTCGTCTATACTGCATCGCCGCTAAGAGAAACTATTCAAGCCATGGAGGAAATTGTAGCAAAACAAAATGGCAGGTGGATTCTCCTTGGAAAGCCGTGCTTGAATAGCGAGCTTGCAGAATGGATTATAGGGGGGAATAGCTGTGAATGACGAAACGAGAGGCAGAATTCCAGAGCTGAATACTTTGAAAGCGCTTTCGTCAGAATTGGCCTCGGCATTAAGCAATTCACCATTATTAATGTCGATCAGCGCTACGAATTTTGACGAATTGCGGAAATATTTTTTAACAGATACTTATCGAGCGCTAACAAATCCTTACAATAAAATATTTACTATTGATTCTATCTACGTTTGTGACAGCCAGCGAGGGAGAGAATCTAAGGCATCATACACGGTGTATGTTGACAAACAAGGCATATTCCATGGCGTTCCTAACACTATATCAGAATGCAAAGGCATTTATATATCAGATATTGAAATTAAACGATATCTCGAGACTAATTTTTACTATATCATAATTTTGCCGGCCAAAAAGTATAAACAAAAATTTGAAATAATACTAACCATAGAACTTATGTCTGAATCTTATTCAGTATCCAATGGACCTGATTGCAGGCTATTGCATTATATTTTTACAACGCATATAGCAAAGCTAATTGTAGAAAATTTTATAAGTATTATTGATTCAAGTGCTGCTCGATTAATACTTCACAAAGAGAATCTATCCGACTCATACAGTTCCCCATCGCCCCTGCTGGCCTTGGCGCTTGCAAGCTCCTACTTTGCGAATAAAGAAGTTCAGGAAAAAATGCTCAACGCACAAAGTCCGGAAATGTGGATGTATGCTCTCTATAGCGGTGAGTGCCTGAGGAAAACTATAGTTGGAGATAAAACTGTAAAAAGACTTGCAATAACTCCAGCTCATTGCGGCTGGAACCACAAATACACCACATGCAAAAAAGAAGAAACAGTAATTTTTCCTTGTATCCTTGCAGCGCTTCGCAGTGCGCTCTGGGAGATAAGGAATTCCAAGGCAGCCATGGGAACAACGCCGGACGAGGATGTCTGCCTGCCGCAGTGCTACGAGTGGCCCGATGCACACCGCTCCGCGTCAACACTCTTCGGTATCGCTGACATCCTTGAACAGGACATCGACTTCGGGAAAATTCCACCGTTTCATTCAGATTTAATTCCGCGTCCAGCTGACAAACATGTCACGACACCAGAGGGTATTTCGCATGCCCTTTTCAATTGGGCCTTTGGCAAGCGTCCCTTTATCGAATACGCAAACACCATCCTCTTTGCCATTCATACGCTCGCAACAGAGGACAAGCCAGACCAGTACAGACATGCATTGGGCGCCATCGAAAAGCTATGGCCAAAAGTAATGGGCGCCGCGTCTGGTGGCGTTTCTTTTCCGGATTCGCTCAACGCGTATATGCAACTGTGGAGCAACGACAATCAACTCTACCTCAACCCCGACTGGCTCATGAGCTGGTTCGCTGTCGAACTTTTCAAGTCCAGAGCATTTCACGCCTATGTCGTCTCTCCTGGTTCCTCCTCGTTCTGCGATGCCGAACGGCTTCAGTTTCACAAGCACTTTTCGACACTGTGCATGTACTCCCTGTTCTGGATGCGCTGCTTTGGCGAGACGCTGGACGAAAAGTTTTCCGACGTCAAAGGCGGGTACAAGGACCTCCTGGAGTCGCTCATCTATCTGCTGTGCGAGTACGCATACATAGATGGAGAACTGCCGCGGACAGCCGGCTTGCGAAAGATCATGTATTTCATGTGGGGACAACAGGCAGCGCTCTACGCCCTGGCGGAAACCTACCGCGACCACCTGCACCACGTCATCGAAGTCTGTCTTCTGGGGCTGTTTTTCATGCGCCTGAAAAACACGAATCAATCGAGCTTCTTTCGTTTCGGGCCGTCTCCAGGCTATCAGCCGGACATCCGGAACTGGATTGTTGGTTCGTTGCTGCACGACATGGGCTACGCCCTGAAGCTCGTTTCCTATCCCCTGGAGCATCTCGGATTCTTTCAGGAAGCCGTGTGCGAGGCCTTTTGGAAAAAGCTGCACGCCGAGTACAAGACGCTGCAGAAGGAATACATCCCGAAAAGCGTTGCGGCCCTTGCCCCTGACATCAACCTGAGCGAATCATCGGAATCGGCCGTTAATCATGGCGTCTTGTCCGCGCTCATCATTGCCTCGCACCTCAACAGCGTGGATACCCCGGAATGGCGTTCGGACATGCACGCGGCCATCGAAGCCGCCGCACTGCACGATTATAAGGCGGAACACATCTCCCCCAAAAAACATCCCCTGGCCTTTCTGCTCTGGTTTTGCGACAATCTGCAGGAGTGGGATCGCCCCCTTTTGCAAGGGCACCAGTTCCGACAGTCGCTGCTCGTCAACATTGTTCGTTCTCCAGACCACGCAACGCACTCCAACAGGCCGTACGTCAGATACCTGGCGATCAACGCCCGCCTTACCGCATCGAACGAGGCGGAACTTGTCGAAAAGACGCTGAAATGCCGCATGGTCTTTGAAAAGCCGGACGAGGTGCAGCACTACCCGCCGTTCACCTGGGTCGGTCATACGCTCCAGATGCAACGCGTAAAGGATTGTATCTTACCCATCGAGCTGACCCTGGAGCACCCGCAACTCAAAGAATCGTCAAACGGCGCGTCTCGCTATTCCATGGTCTGTTTTCAGACTTTTTTGAGCGAAGAGGACAACGGATCGTTACGATTGCGGAAATCCGATTCGCGAATCGTCGACAACGCAGCGCTCAGACAATGGGCCGTGGACGCGCACGAGGATTTGTCCTGGTACCGGTATACGAATGATGGTAACTGGGAAAAATTCGTTTTCTCCCTTTCGCAATGCAATGGAGAGCCCGTCATTCTGCAGCAGCCAAATGATTTCATCCCCGACTACAAAAAATGGCTCGACAAGTTCAGAAAGACATAGGCGCCTGCTGCGCCCGATAACGCGCAAGGGTACGGTACGTGCCGGACGCACATGCCTATGCGCGTTTCCCGGAGCGGCCTGCGGGGAGGAAGACGGGTAAAGGGGCCGGGTCGTTGGGCCGCGACCCAGGCGCGACTACAGATTCCGGATGCTGATATCCCCCAGTCGCTGCTGGAGATGACGGGCGACGAGCAGGCGGTGGCAGTGCGTGGGCTCGGGTTCGCTGCAGAGCAGGCAGGCGTGCTCGAGGTCCTGTCGTGTGACGTCGTGTTCGATGCC
>CAZGAH010000061.1:20585-24758 GCA_964523295.1 uncultured Desulfovibrionaceae bacterium
TCCTGGAACGTACGCGCGTAGGTGTCCCAGTCGCTGTGCTTTTTCCGAAAGGCATCGAGTATTTCCGCTGATGGCGCCCAGCGTGGCCGGTGTTCATAGGTGCACCCACATAATGCCTCCAGAAAATAGGCCAGGTCGTCGCGCTTCGCGAATCCGGACAGCTGCGAAACATTGTGCAGCCGCACATCGATAACGCGGCTGACAGCGGCGCTGCGCAGCAGGCCGAAGAACTCGCGGGCTGATTTTTTCGCGAATCCGATGGTATACAGGGTTACGTCGTCCATGCGGCATCCTCGCGCCAGTCGTCGCTGTCGTCGCGCCGCCAGGCGATCTGCTGGCCCTGTTGCGCGTAGGCCTCGTCGAGGGGATCGCCGCGGGGAGGCCCCAGACCCGGCAGCAGGCATTGCGCCGGTTCGTGGAGCTTACGCAGGCGTCGCTCGAGCGCGGGGTGGCTCTCGAGGCTGCCGTCGGCAAGGATGTGCCGGATGTCCGCCCGTTCGCGCAGGCTGCGGCAGATCAGGATGGCGCGGTGGCAGGTGATCGGATCCTTTTCGGCGCACACGAGCGCCACAATATACCGCTCCATGCCGCGCCGCAAGCGTTCGATCCCTTCCCGATATACGACGTGTTCGCCGATGCGCCCGAAATCGGCGACCTCGCCGACATAGACGGACGGATCGGGAAATCGGGCGCCGAGCACGTCGCCGAGGTAGACGTAGACAATGCCGGCCACCTCGAGCGCCCGGCTGAACGGCTCGCGGTTGAACTCCGGCTTGCGCGCGCTGAAGGGCGAGGAGCGGACGTCGGCCACGGCGGTTACGCCGTGCTGGTGCAGCAGCTCGATGCAGCGTTCCAGACTGAGAACGCTGTAGCCGATGGTGTAGAGGAGCGGTTTTTGCGAATCCACGGCGGTCATGGCGTCAGGGCTCGCCCCTGGCGAAGATTGTTCGGAAAACTGTAAATCCCATTGGCCTGGAGCCAGTAGTTGTTTTTCCAGAGGCGCCCTATGCCGATGCGCAGGTAGACGTCCGCCTGCCTGTTCAGAAAGTCGGTAAGCTGGTTGGCAACGTCCGTCATGCCGCGGGAGCACGGTATTTCGTACAGTGCCAGGTCGGTCACGGGAATGTCGCTGTAGTACCCGCCCGCAGCGTCAGAAAAGCGAACCCTGAGCGACTTCTCTTTTCGGTTGCCCTCGAACACGCTCACCGACCTCGGTACGGCGGCGATGGTAATGATCGAGCGCAAAGGGGGCGTGTCCCGGGCGATGCAGCGCTTATCGATCGGTCTGCCGAAACCGCTTGCCACGGAAAACGACGCGGAGGCCTGCAAGAGTGATTTGAAATACACGGACGAAGCGGGTCCCAGGCTGCGGACTCTGGAACACGTGCAATCCTCGACATGCGGCCCGGGCTCTCCAGCAAAATTTACGTCCTCCAACCGGAGTCTGCTTCCAGGCCAAAGCCCGGCATCGAGGCAGCGCTTTTTGGTGAGGTAGGGCACGGGCCGGACGCAAGCCATGGTTGCCGGCTCAATGCCGGCCAGGCATACCCGGTCGGGATTGCTGAACCGGGTCAGGTCGGTGACGATAATCTCCACGGCTGCCTCGGACGGCGGTGCGGACACGCGGGTCCGCACCGCCGCAATTGCAGCAAAGGGCTACATCCCCTTGGCGACGAGCCTGATGAGCCGGAGCAGCTGGTTCGTGAAGCCGGCCTCGTTGTCGTACCAGATGATGAGCTTGAGCATTGTTTTGTCCATGACCGTGGTACACAGGGCGTCGATGACGCCGCCGTAGGCGCTGCCGTTGTAGTCGATGGACACCAGGGGCAGGTCGCAATAGCCCATGTTATCCTTCTGCGCGCCTTCCGAGGCGGCCTTGAGCGCGGCGTTGACGGCGGCCGCGTCGGTTTCCGTCTTCAGTTCGGCGACCAGGTCGACCATGGAGACGTTGGGCGTGGGCACGCGCACGGCCATGCCGTCGAGTTTGCCCTTCAGCTCGGGGATGACCTCGGTCACGGCCCTGGCCGCGCCGGTGGTGGTGGGGATCATGGACATGGCCGCGGCGCGCGCGCGACGCAGATCCTTGTGCGATCCGTCGAGGATGCGCTGGCTCATGGTATAGGAGTGTACGGTGGTCATGAGCGCGTGCTTGATGCCGAAGGTGTCGTTGATGACCTTGACCGCCGGCGCCAGGCAGTTGGTGGTACACGAGGCGTTGGACAGGATGTTGTGTTTGGCCGGGTCGTAGTTGGCCTGGTTCACGCCCATGACCACGGTCAGGTCCACACCTTTGGCCGGCGCGCTCATGATGGCCTTTTTCGCGCCCTTGTCGATGTGTTTCTGCAGCCCGTCGCGGTCCTTGATCTTGCCGGTCGTCTCGATCACGATATCCGCGCCCACGGCGGCCCAGTCGTACTCGCCGAGGGGGTGGCGCGTGACCTGTACCTGTTTGCCGTTGACGGTGAAACCGGCCTCGTTGTCCTTGACTTCGCCGGCGAAGGTGCCGTGAACGGAGTCGTATTTGAGCAGCATCGCCAGGGAGAAGTTGTCGGCGCGGGCGTTCACGGCCGCGATTTCGAGGTCCGTTTCCGCGGCGACCAGACGGGTGAGGTAGCGACCGATGCGACCAAAGCCGTTCAATCCGATTTTCACTGCCATGCGTCAGCTCCTTGTCGTTGAGTGTTCAGAGTGTGGTTCATTGCAACGGGCGCGGTCGTTCCAGCTGCGACCCGTGAGCGTATTCCCGCGGCTCAGATGGCGTTCGAGCAGCCCATGACGTTTTTGATCTTGTGCTGGACCATATTTTTCACGGCCTCGCGCGCCGGCTTCAGATAGTAGCGGGGGTCGAACTCGGCCGGGTTCTCGACAAAGGCTTTGCGGATGGTGGCGGTCATGGCCAGCCGGATGTCGGTGTCCACGTTGATCTTGCACACGCCCATGCCGGCGGCCCGGCGCAGCATGTCCTCGGGGATGCCCTTGGCGTCGCCGATGGCGCCGCCGTACTGGTTGGCCATCTGGACGAATTCGGGCAGGACGCTGGAGGCGCCGTGCAGGACGAGCGGATAGAGGGGCAGCTTGTTGGTGATGACCTGAAGCCGGTCGAAATCCAGTTTCGCCTCTCCGGTAAATTTGTAGGCCCCGTGGCTGGTGCCAATGGCCACGGCCAGGGAATCGCAGCCGGTGCGCTGGACGAAATCCACGGCCTGGTCGGGGTCGGTGTAGATGTGCGAGGCGGAGGAAACATCCTCCTCGACGCCGGCCAGCCGGCCCAGCTCGGCCTCGACCCAGACGCCCTTGTCATGCGCGTACTCGACCACGCGGCGGGTCAGGGCGATATTCTCTTCGTAGGGCAGGTGCGAGCCGTCGATCATGACCGAGGTGAAGCCGCCGTCGATGCAGGCCTTGCACAGCTCGAAGTCCGGACCGTGATCGAGGTGCAGACAGATGGGCAGATCGCTCTCCAGGAGCGCGGCCTCGATGAGCTTGACGATGTACACCTGGCCGGCGTATTTCCGGGCCCCGGACGATACCTGCAGGATGAGCGGCGAACGCTCTTCCTCGCCCGCTTTGACGATGCCCTGGATGATTTCCATATTGTTCACGTTGAAGGCGCCGATGGCGTATCCCCCGGCGTAGGCCTTGGCGAACATCTCTTTCGGTCCGATCAGCGGCATGTACCCCTCCTCGATGTGCTGTTGCTGTTAGGGCAGGCGAGGTCGGCCTGCCTGAAGACGGGCGGTCCCCCGGCCCGCCGGAATCCGGCCTGGCCGGACATGCGGACGGAGCAGATCGCGCATGAACGCCACCTGAAACCGCGTCATCTGAATATGCCCCTCCCGGCACGAAGTCAATCCTCGGGTCAGGTCCTCCGGCCCGAAGGCACATTGGGCGCCGGTAGTGATGCATTCGTGGCCTCCGTGACAACAACGTCCGTTCAAAGGGTTACGAAAAGTGTGGGGCATTTCAACGACACGCCGAGTCAACATGGGACTGGCACGCGTTGCGGCTTTCCCCCGTTTGCCGAAATAGCCGGGGGAGCCGAAATGCACGCCCGCTCCGACTCAGGCCGACGTCCCGGGCGATAATCAACCCCAAAGCGAGAGTACCCAGACATAGCCCGCCGCCATGACCAACTGGCACAAGGTAGCCGGCACGCCGTAGCGCAGGAAGGTG
>CAZGAH010000062.1:0-10875 GCA_964523295.1 uncultured Desulfovibrionaceae bacterium
CGGGCGCCTGACCTGCTCGCCGTGTTCTGCGCCGCCCTTGCCGGGCTTTTGCTTGTGCTCGGGTATGCCGGCTTCATCTCTCTTCTGCAGCGTTACAGCGAATACGAGTATATGGTGGTCAACCCGGGCGATTTGCTCGTTCTGGCCCTGTTTCTCATGTTCCCGGTTTCGCTCTGCTCCGGCGCGTTGTTCACGGCGCTGGGGCAGAGTCTGTACGGTCGTTGCGCCGCTCCGGCACGCGCCGCCGGGCTGCTGACGCTGGCCAACACGCTCGGCGCCACGATCGGCGCGATGCTGGCCGCGTTCGTGCTGCTGCCCGGCCTTGGCATGGAGCGTTCATTTTTTTTACTCGCCGCCATGTATCTGTTTGTCGCTGTGCTGGCCGGAGCGGGAGCCCGGAGCGAAGGTGCCGGACGTCAGCGTCTTTTCCCGGCGATCGCGCTTGCCGGGCTTCTCGCTGGCCTGTGCCTGTTTCCCTTTGGTCGGATGAATGATTTTCTGCGCCTGTCGACAGCGGAATTCGAGCAGTTCGATTTCAAGCCGCACGTCATCAGAGAGGGGGTCCAGGACACCATTCAGTATCTGCGGCAGGATTTCCTCGGCCTTCCGTACAGCTACCAGCTCGTCACCAATGGATTTTCCATGTCCGGAACCGGATTGAGCGCCAAGCGCTACATGAATTTTTACGTCTACTGGCCACGCGCCGTTCATCCGGAGATGCAGGACGCGCTGCTGATCTGTTTCGGCGTCGGCAATACTGCCAAGACCATGACCGAAGACCGCCATTTCCGCCGCATCGACATTGTGGACATCTCAAAAGACATCCTCGACCTGAGCGCGGTCGTGTTCGCGCCCGAGGCCAATCCCATCCACGACGCGCGCGTCCACACCCACGTCGAGGACGGCCGCTTCTTTCTTCAGACTACAACGCGCACCTTCGACCTGATTACCGCCGAGCCCCCGCCCCTGATCGTGGCCGGGACGGTCAATCTGTACACCCGGGAGTACTTTCAGCTGCTCTACGACCGGCTGAACGAGAACGGCATCGTCACCTACTGGCTCCCGGTCTACCAGGTGACGGAAGCGGAGACGAAGTCCATCATCCGGGCCTTTACCGACGTGTTTCCGGATGCCTCGCTCTGGATGGGAAAAAGCCTGGACTGGATGCTCGTGGGCACGCGCAACCTGTCCACCCGGCCCACGGAAGACGCCTTTACGCGGCAATGGCGGGATCCGGTCGTCAGTCAGCGCCTGGTTGCGCTGGGTTTCGAGCAGCCCGAGCAACTGGGCTGCCAGTTCGTGGCCGGCCCGGACGAGCTGCGCCGGCTGGTCAGGGACAGTCTGCCGCTCGTGGACAACTTTCCCAAGCGGATACTGGACCGGGAACGGAATCTGAGCGACGATCTCCAGATATATCTCGCGTTTCAGGATGCGGACAAGGCCAGGGAGCGTTTCGCGCGCTCTTCGTACATCCGCGCACTATGGCCCGCGGCGCTGCGGGAGCGGACCATCGAACAGTTCCCCGTGCAGCACGCTATCAATGCCTGGTTTCACCCCGGCAGGGGGCCGGGCATCGATTATCCGACAGCCTATCGGCTGTTGACCGGCACGACGCTGCGAACCCTGCCCCTGTGGCTGCTCGGGAGCGACGCCGCGTATCAGGAGATAGTCGATACGCTGCTGGCCCGGGATGCCTCGCTTACGCCGGGCATTGCCCTGCAACTTGGCGTCCGTGCCCTGGCGGACAGAACGTATCAGGAGGCGGCGCACTATCTCGCGCAGGCGGGAAACGCCTTGCCGGACCCGGAAATCGCCTCGCTGGAGATATTCTCCCTGATCCTGGCCGGAGACCGTGAACAGGCCGGAGAGCGGGCTGCGGAGCTTGCCCGGCGTAAAGGAGCGCTCCCGGCGTCCATCCGGGACTTCTTCAACTGGCTGGAGCGCGCCGACGGGCCGGACGTCGCAGACAAGGGGAAGTGAACCCGGCGGCTACTGCGCCCGGATGATGACCAGCCCCTTGGAGCCGAGACCCGACGACAGCCGGGTTCTTTCGGCCTTTGCCTCGTCCGCGTTTTGGAAGGGTCCGAAGACCACGCGGTGCCAGATTCCCCGCGCGCCGAGATCGACGCGCAGCGCGCTGGCCTGAAATCCCTTGGCCTGCAGCTGTCGCAAGCGGGTTTGGGCCTCAGAGGCGGTCTTGAACGAGCTTTCGATGATGACGAACGGCCCCTGGCCCGCGGCGGCTCCAGCCTGGCCTGCAGACGTGGTCTGGCCTCCATCGCCGGGTGCGGGAGTCGCGCGTGGCGCCTGCGCGGTGGGGCGTTGCGTAGCGGAAGGCGTCGGTGCTCCCCCGGAAAGCGTCGGTAAGGGCGCCGAGGCCGGCCGGGCAGGGTGCGCAGACGCCTTCGGCAAGAGTGCCGGATTGGCGGGATCGAAGGGGACCGGTCCAGCATCCTGGCCGGGAGCTGGCGCGGCCGGCTGCGGCGCATCGAATTTCTGGCTACTGAGCACCCGCTCCTGGAACCCCTCCTTGGATACCTTGACTTCGACCACCTCTTCTTCCGTCCCTCCCTGCATCATGGGCCGGACCTCGGCGGGCTTGCGGGTCTGGTTGGCAAAGGCCTTCAGGCGTTGGCCCGCGTCGAGGATGGTCTGTTCCGCCAGGGGCCGCTGCTCCGCTCCGGCCAGAGCGATCGCCTTGGTGGCGAATTCGCTGTCGCGTGGATCCCCTGCTGCCTGGAACATGGCGGCCAGGAAGGCGTACGGCACCCAGTGTTTTGGCGCCAGGGCCACGGTTTTTTCAAAATAGTTTTTCGCATCGAAGTACATTCCCAGCTGAAAGGCTGCCAGGCCGGCGCCCTCAGTGGCAATGGCCAGGTCCGGAGCGTTGCCCAGGGCCTCGGCGAACAGCATCAGCGCCTCGCGCCAGTTGCCCTGCAGGAAAAAGACGTAACCTTTGCGGTACGCGACCGAGGCCTTGGCCGCGCCCTTGGCCGCGGCGTTGTCGTACTCCTGCATGGCCTGCGGGAACTGCCCGGCCTTGAAAAGCTCGTCGCCGCGCCGTTCCTCTTTCGTGGTGGTCGGGGGCGGCGAGAGCGTCGACGTGCCGTGCGCGGCACAGGCGGCCAGCATCCCGACGAGCACAGCCAGCACGACGAAGCGTAATCCGTTCATGGGAAAGGTCTCCCGGTCGCGAGGACGGCCCGGCGCGGTGGCGTCGTCCGTGACCATCGTTCAGACTTTATGAATGACATAGCTGACCACGCCCCAGATTTCGAAGCTGGCCTCGCTATCGATTTCGATCGGCTCGTAGTCCGGATGCTCGGGCACCAGAAACAGGCGTCCCCCGGACGTACGGATGCGCTTGACCGTCAGCTCCCCGTTCAGGGCCGCGATGACGATCCGGTTGTTGCGGGCCTCCAGCGCGCGATCGACAACAAGGATGTCGCCGTCGGTAATGCCCGCGTCGCGCATGGAATCACCGACGACGCGCACAAAAAAGGTAGCCTCGGGGTGCCTGACCAGGTGTTCGTTCAGATCGAGCTGTTTGTCGATGAAATCGTCAGCCGGCGAGGGGAAACCGGCGGGCACCACCGCCAGGTACAGGGGCAGCGACAGGTCGCTACGCCGCTCGAATCCGAACAATTCCAGCCCAACGGCCCGCATCCTGCCGGCAGGCATCCTGTCCGGCGAAGGCCCATGCAATTCGTCCATTTGCACTCTCTCTTGAATTTTTTTACTATAAAGGGAATAGGCAAAAGGTTCAAGCCTCGCGAACGCGGACGCCCGGTCGCCCGGTCCGGCCTGCTCGTCGCGCTGGCCCTGGCCTTGATGCTGCACTCTCTGCCCCTGGTCTTCTCCTGCGCCAGCCAGGTCCGCGAAGCACCCTGCAACCCGAGAGCCGAGACCATGACCATGCCCCGTTTCGCCGAAGTCCTGCTGCTGCTGCTCTCCCTCCTGGCGCTGCCCGGACTGGCCTTTGGCGAGGCTGCAATTTCCGGCGCCTTCGGCTATACCCTGGGTGAGGCGCTGCATCCGCAGCCCACCGAGCGGACCGTCGAGGGCTATCCGATTTTTCGTTTCACCCCCGAGGGAGAGGAGCGGCTGTTCGCCAAGGCTCAGCTGCGGCTGACGCCAGACACGGGAAAGATATTCGATATCAGCGCCGTCGCGCTGTTTCCGGCCAAAGAGGCTGCCGAGGCAGCGCTTTCGCGGCTGAAAAAGACGCTGGAGTCCCGTCACGGCAAGGCCACCTCGCGCACCGTGGGCCACGGCGTTCTCTACTCCATAACCCGAAAAGACCGGCGCTTGCTGTTCTTCGCCCGCGAGGCGACAGGAGCGGACGGCTGGCTGCTGTACGTCAACTACGCAGATATTGAGCTTTACCGCAAGGCCCGGCAAGCCTTGTTCAAACGGGTTCCACCGGCCGAGGCGCTGGGGATGCGTCCGCGTCGGCGCTGAGAGTACGTACAGCTTTGGTGTGCTTGCCCTTTTTTTCGCCAGATACGCTGGAGCATCACTCTTATGCCGGCGTTTTCTGGCAAAAAAACGGATTGTCGCGCTTTTCCCGCTCTACGCTCGTGCTCGGGCCGTGCCCGGGGTAGATCAGCGTGCGATCGGGCAGGGAGAAGATGCGCTCGCGCACGGACCGGAACTGGGCCGCGCTGTCGCCGCCGGGAAAATCGGTCCGGCCGACGGAACCGCGAAACAGCAGGTCGCCGACGAACACGACCCCGGCATGGGGGAAGTGAAAGGAAAGGCCTCCAGGCGTATGCCCGGGCGTATCGAGCACGAATGCCGGCTGGTTCAACAGGGTCATCCGGCCCGGGTGCGCTGGCTCGAACTCGAAGCCCGGCACTGGGGGATAGCCGTCCCTGCCGCCGTGGCCAATGACCAGATCGTGCAGATAGGCATCGGCCTGGCTGGCCAGGACGCAGGCGCCCGTGCCCCGGACCAGCTCTCGCACGCCGCAGATATGGTCGGCGTGCAGGTGGGTGCAGAGCACGTGCGTGCAGGTTAACCCGTGCGTGTGCAGGTGCTCGAGCATGGGTTCCGGACTTTCGCCCGCGTCGATGACTACGGCCTGCCCGCCGGCGTCGAGCACGTAGCAGTTGGTCTGTAACTGACCCAGGATGAAGGTGGCAATGCGCACGGCGGAATGCTCAGTCGGTTCGCTGCGGCGTTCGCTACCCCGCTCCGGCCCGACGGGCTGACGTGCCGGTCGGGCCGGAGCGGGGCGAAAAATCAGAATTCGAGCACCAGTCCCTCTTCGCAGAAGTCGAAGATGACGGGTTCGGATTCGCTGCCGTCAGCAAACACGGCCTTGAAATACTGCTTGCAGTTTTCGCCTTCCGCACTCTTGTCCCAGACCAGCGTATCCGTGGCGCCCGAGGCTATCCCCGAGCCGATGTCGAAATGCCCCCAGCTCTTTCCATCTTCGGAAACAAAAATTTTGGTGATTTTACTGCTCGTGTTGTTATGCACCTTGAACTCGAAATCCGCGGCATGAACCGTCCCTGCGACCAGCAACAGCAGCATTACGAAAAGCAGCATTACGCCTTTGCCCCGGTGACACATACACTTCGCTCCCTGGTTGTTTGTTTTCGCCACGTGGCCCGCCGCCTCTGACGTGATACTAAGCACCACTATCCGTCTTTCCGGAGGGCGTCAATCGGGCGTAGGCCTGGTATTTTTTTTGCAAATAATTTCGGCACACCGGCACATCCGCCGCTGTCAGATCCCTTTCGCCGAGGTGCTGCCATGATCTATGTGTTCGGCAACTGCCAGATGGAATTTCTGGCCCGATCCCTGGAGGCGAGGTCGCTGCCCGTCGTGTTTCGCAGCCTGGCCTCGCCGCTGACCGATGCCAGTCATCCGGGCATTCCGCCACTGCTGGCGGAGATGGACCGGCAGTTCCATTTCGAGCCCTATCTGCACGGGCGCACGCTCTTCAATCAGTTCGTCATGCTCGATCCCGACGAGCGGCCGGAGCTGATCGTCATCAATCTTTTCCATGAAAACGAGCCCCTCTTTGCCCACAAGGAGGCGGGCTACGTCTTCTTTATCGATCCCTTTGTCTGGGACGCGCAACCCGGCCTGGAGCGCTGGATGAAGCGCCATTTCCAGCTCCTGAAACCCAATCCGGAGACCTGTCTCAAGCGTTTCGCCGGACTTGTGACCCGGCTCCGGCAACGCTGTCCCGACGTGCCGTTGCTCATCGTCACCCGATTGACGCACTACCCCGCCTTCGGTCCCCGCCCTTTTTCGTACCTCAAGGGCTGGGATACGGTACAGCACGCGGCGGGGACCCGGCTCCGGCAGCTCGCCGAGGAACTGCCCGATTGCCACATCCTGGACATGGACCGCGTATTCGCGGGCATCTGGGCTGCCGGCGAGCCGGATATCGCCGCCCACTGCCCCTTTCTGCGGGTCACCATCCACGAGACCGAGGGCCGGCCCTGGCGCATGGACCTGCAACGCGACGTGGAGCACGTGGGCAGCATGTGGCCCAGGCTGGCGGAAAAGATTCAGGACTTCGTGCAGGAGCGCCGCGTGCGCTATGACCATGCGGAAAGCCCGCCCGAGGCCTGGTCCCGGCCCTGCGCTCCGGAACGGCTCGAAGAAGCCGATCTGGCCCGGATGCTCGGCTCGGGATCGAACTATTTCTGCGCCCGTGCCCTGGGCGCGCTGTTGCAGACTCCTGAATACGACGCCACGCCGCTGCTCGCCGCGTATGGCGCGTCCTTTCCCGTCTGTCACAATCTGCTGCACATGGTTGACAACTACGGCCGCATCCACAACAATCCCGAGCTGGCTGCCTGGTGCCGGGCCCACCGCCCGGCCGCTTCGGCATTCGAGGACAACGGCCCGGCCTACCGCCGTCAGTATCTGGAACGTCTGGACCGTATCGAACGTCGCAGTCTGGGCGAGTGATCCAGCCCGGACGGATGGCCGGCCGACCGGCTGCGTACGGGGGATTCATGCGCGTCCTGCTCGTTGACGACAATGCCCAGAGCCTGCACAGCCTGGAAATGGTGCTCAGAGACCTGGGTCACGAGCCGACGCCGTCGGCCAGCGCCCATGACGCCCTGGAGCGCCTGGAGCGGGAATACTTCCCGCTCGTGGTCACCGACATCCGGATGCCCGGAATCAATGGCCTGGAACTGCTGGCCCGAATCAAGAATACCCATGCCACCCGACAGGCGGACGTGGTCATCATCACCGGCCACGGCGACATGGAAACCGCTGTCGAGGCCCTGCGCAAGGGCGCCTACGACTACCTCAACAAGCCCGTCAACGCGCGCGAGCTGGAAGCCGTGGTCGAGCGTAGCGCCGAGCACCAGGCCCTGCTCAGCGAGAACCGCGAGTTCAAGGAGCGCTTTCAGGCCAAGGTGGACGAGGCCACGGACGGATTGCGTCAGGACCTGGATCAGGCCCTGCGCCGCCTGCGCGCCGCCTCCGGCATCGACCTGCTCGTGGCCCGATCGCCGTCCATGCGCCGACTCATCGAAGAGGCCCGAATCTACCACGCCGAGCCTGACGTGCCCGTGCTGCTCGAGGGCGAAACCGGCGCGGGCAAGGAAATCGTGGCCCGACTGATCCATTTTGGCGAAAACGGCAACGAGGCCCCCTTCGTGGCCATCAACTGCGCAGCCATTCCTGCCGCGCTGTTCGAAAGCGAACTGTTCGGGCACGACCCCGGCGCCTATACCGGCAGCGCTCCCAAGGGACAGCCCGGAAAGATGGAACTGGCCGCAAACGGGACCCTGTTTCTCGACGAAGTGGCCGAGTTGCCGCTGCTGCTGCAACCCAAGCTGCTGCGCGTCCTGGAAGACAGAACCTACTATCGCGTCGGTGGAATCCGGAAACGCGAGTTTACGGCCCGCGTCATCTGCGCCGCGAACGTCAACCTCGACCAGCTCGTCGAGTCGGGCCGCTTTCGGCGCGACCTCTTCCACCGGCTCAAAGTCGGCTACCTCCGCATACCGCCGCTCAGGCAACGCCCCGAGGACATCCCGGCCCTGGCGCTCGCCTTTCTCCAGCGCGAGGCCCGGCGCAAGAAAAAGCGTTTCAAGGACCTCGCCCCGGACACCCAGCGCATCCTCGCCCGGGCAGCCTGGCCAGGCAATGTCCGCGAACTCGAAAACGTCATCGAGCGCGCCGTGCTCACTGCCGACGGGGAAAGTCTCCTTCCCGGGCATATTGCCTTCCTGGACAGCCAGCCGGGCACGATGACCGCATCCCCGGCAGGGCAGGACGGCCTCCGGCTCGACCCCGCGCGACTGCACCTGCCCGAGTCCGGGCTCGACCTGGAGGCCCTGACCCTGACCATCATCCGCCAGGCCCTGGCCAAATTCAAGGGCAACAAGACCCGCGCGGCCGAATACCTGGGCATGACGCGCCACGCCCTGCTCCGGCGGCTGAAAAAGGGGCTGGAGGAAACGCCTGGTCCATGATCAACATCAACAGACAGATCGTCCAGGGACAGACGACCTCCTTTGACAATAAGCCATCATTGCGAAATTGTCGTTGACTCGATACCGGAATGATGGAAGCACAGCATAAATATAAAAAATTGTCTGATAAGCTACAATCACAAGCCTAATTGACGGCAGCTCCCGCGGAAGGATAGCTAAGGCGCAGAAGGCCTGGAAAAAGTCTGGCTATTGTAACCAGTTTCGAAAAGGCATGAGTGAACCAAAGTTTGACGAACTTTACGGGACCGAGGTCAAGTGCTGGGCAACCCTTGTTGAATTGCGCTGGCTCCATGGCTTCGAGTGACCAAACTGTGGGGGGCGTAAATACTGCATCGTTGGATCGCGAAAACTGTTCCAATGAGCGAGGTGCAGGTGTCAAGCCTTCGGAACTGTCGGCACGATTTTCGCCTCGACGAAACTGCCGCTGAAGACTTGGTTCAGGGCGATGTACCATCTCGGCCTGGGAAAACGCAGCATTTCGCGCAATGCACCTGCGCGTCGTTTGGGAGTCAGCCAGACGACTGCATGGAAAATTTCCCATAAATCGCTGCATGGTCGCGTTGAGATGGATGACGCCTATCTGGGCGGCAAGAGTTCGGGCAAAAAACGGGGGCGTAGCGCGTCCGGCAAGACACCCTTTGTTGCAGCAGTCGAAATCACGGATGATAACCGTCCTAAACCGGGCCAGGCGACCGATGCCGGGGGGGGAGCTGCGAGTCCGCCAGGCACAAGGACTCCAGGAACCTCAGCTTGCCGATCTCCGGAGGAAGCGTGGTGTCGGGAAAGCCGCTCAGGTCCAGAAACTGCAGCTGCACGAGCTGGCCCAGGGCACGAAACAAAGGAGGAAGCTCCTTTTTCGCGCACTTCAGGTAGGCCAGCGACAGCGCGCGGGCATTGCGGGCCGCGGCAAGGGCGATGCGTTCTTTCGCCTGGATCAACGTCTGCGTCATATCACTCCCGTACAGAAGAAAATACTACGGAACGATAGCGAGACAACGGTCGTTTGTCTATGGCTCGTATTCCGGGCACGCGATCCCGTCGTCTGCGACGGAGGCGAAGGGATGGGCGGGTTGCCGGCTCTGAGCCCGAAACCGTAACGGCAGGGCGTGGAAGCGGGACATCGTGATCACCGCACCGCGACTGCCCGGGGTACGCGTCGCCGTCGCTTCTGCACGCGGCGGGGCGGTCATTCAAACAGCGGCGTACTCGCGAAACAGATAACGTATGGTTGTCCAGAATTCACGGAACTTCCCTCTTCCGCTGGCTTGATGGTTCCATCTCCGCAATAGCTGAAGCGTGCTTCACAGCCAGAATCGAGCGGGGACAAAAGCAATTCGGGATCGAACCGGTGCTCCTTCAGGATGCCGCAATGCCGGGGCTGGCTCTTTTGATGGACTTCATTTGCCGAGCAGCTCCTTGCGCGTGATCAACACTCCCGCCTTGACCTGCTCGGGGTCCTGGCCGATCCGGCTTTGCAGTTGCCGTATCGAATCCTTGGCAGCATCGAACAAGCCCTGATCGATCTGCTTGTATATCTGATGGATATCCATTGCTACGTCAGCCGGACGCGTGGTCTCCAGGCCCATCAGGTCTTCAAGAATACGCTCCGCCGACTTCCCGTAGGATTCGGTCGGGCGTACCGACTCCAGCCCTTTGTCCGTCAGCGTCAGCAGGAACAGATGTTCCGGGTGCACATGGGTGACGATATGCGGGGAATGGGTTGTAATGAGAAACTGGCAGCGTGGAAATGCCTCCATGAGCGTTGGTACCAGAGTTCGTTGCCACGCGGGGTGGAGGTGCAGATCGATTTCATCGATCAGGACCACACCTTCGCCCTCCAGGGGATTTTCCAGCCAGGGATTGGCAATAGCCAGGCGGCGGGCGAGATCGCCCACCATGGCCATAAGGCATTTCTCGCCTCCCGAGAGCTGATTGACCGTCAGCGCCTTCCCGTGTTTTGTGACTTCCATACGCAGTGGATTGCGCCGTATGGTCAAATCCTGAAACGATGGCAGGAACCTGGCCATGGCGTCGCGGACGGGCTCGAGCTGCCAGTCCGGAAATGTATAGCCATACGGGCCGCTGCAGGCGTATTCCTCGTTGGGATGTTCTTTCTCCCGGTCTTCCCGCTCGCGGAACCATTCGAAAAATGGCCGGAAATTTGCGCTGTCGGTCAATGACTCGTCATAGGCGGAAAGCCGGTCATCGTTGCGGTTCGTATGCAGGTTGCGCAACGGGATGTCCAAAACGGCGCGGTTGACCGGGTAATAGACGAAAAGCGGCAGATTGCCCTGCTCGTCGCTCGTTTCGATGGCGGATGCGATCAGCCGGGCTGCCTCTTTGGCATGGTGCAAATCGGAAGCGATCTGCTTCTTGTCGCGGCCTTTCCGAGCCTTGG
>CAZGAH010000062.1:10885-11883 GCA_964523295.1 uncultured Desulfovibrionaceae bacterium
GAGCCTTGGCAATGTTCCAGCGGAATCGACGGTCGCCATAGTCGAGCGTAATTTCAAGATTCGCCGAGGATTTGCCATTTTTGATGTCTGCTTCGGGTATAGGCCGCCCGGACGCGCCCGGTTGTTTGATGCGGTTCACGAGCCAGGAGAGAAGCATGGCCGCCGCGTCCAGAACAGTCGACTTGCCCTCGCCATTCATGCTGATAAAGACATTCAGCCGTTCATGCAGTTCGAGCGTCAGGGTTTCGGCGCCACGGAATCGTTCCAGTTTCAGCGTATGCACAGACATCGGCAGTGCTCCAGAATTGAAAACGGCATTGCGTGAGGGGCCGGCATGGCATCCGGCCCGGCTTGATTTCGCGACAGACTCGCTCGCGGCCTGCTCAGCGCAGCGGCTGGAGCCCCATGGCCTTTTCCCATTCGCCGAGCGTCATTGTTTTCAGGGCCTCGAAGTTGCCGGGTACGGCCTTTTTCGCCAGGACTACGTAAGGCGCCACGGTCAGCGCCGTGCCGACCTGGCCGGGCTTCATGATCACGTAGGCGTAGCTCATGTAGGTGCGTTCGTAGACGACGCTCTGGTCCTCGCCGCAGGCTACGATTGAGTCGGCGACGTTTTTCTGATGCGCCTCGAGGAACCGGACCAGGTCCTGCTCGTTGTCGTTCTCGGTCCAGACGCCGGCGTCTTCGATGAACAGGCTGGCGGCCGCGCTGCGGTCCTTGGCCAGCGAGAGGGCCAGAAAGCACCAGACGCCGTAGCCCTGGTCATCGCTCTGCGCCGGCTTCCCCTCTTTGGGGCGCAGGGCCGTAGCGCTTTTGTTGGCGCAGATGACGTGACTGCCGGGCGCTGGGGGGAAGCGGCGGGCTTTTTCCGTTCCGAACAGCGCCTTCCCGGCCTCGAGCAGGGGCGCGGCGTTGTAGACGGGGAGCGGCGTGCCGTCGTACTGCTTGAGGGTGAACATGGGCTCCTGCCGGTTCGCCTTGATGTCCTCGGCAACGGT
>CAZGAH010000062.1:11927-13143 GCA_964523295.1 uncultured Desulfovibrionaceae bacterium
GCCAGGTCGTAGCCCCAGACGGAGCCGGTGACGCCGTTGAAGGACGAGGCCGTGAGCATGTTGATCTGCCCGATATAGGCGTCAACGGCCTCGGCGCGGTCGTAGGCCACGATGCCGTCCAGCAGCGAGTCGCTCGTCTTCTCCACCGTGCCGACCGACACCTTGAGCACGGAAACATAGCCCAACCCCTGCGCCCCGGGCATCCCGTACCCGTCGCACCAGGTATCAAAGGGACCGATGGCGGTCTTGTCCAGCTCCTGCTCCTGGCCGGATGCGACGGTTGCCAATGCCAGACCGAACAGCAGTGCCAGAACCACGCCGTACAGTGCCTTTTTCATCCCCGTGCCCTCCAGTGAAGAGATTGTGCGTACGCAATGATTGCAGCCGATTCCGGAATCGGAACCCGGTACGGAGTGTGTGCTATGGGCGCGCGGGGATGTCAATGTGCCGGGAGAACACAATCCAGGCGATGCAGCGTATTCCTTCGCATTCTGAGCACGATCAGCAGCCATTTCACCCCGAAGGAGCCCTCCGTCAATCCCGGACCAGGAGGTCCCAGTCCAGGAGGTCGCGCAGTTCTGGCGGAGCGTAGCTGCCTGACCAGGACGGGAGCGCGGTGTACGCGGCGTCGGGCGTTTCGATGCGCCAGGCGTGGAGCAGCAGGCCGGCCGGGCAAGGGGGGCCGCCGTATTTGCGGTCGCCCTGGATGGGGAAGCCACGGCTGGACAGTTGGACGCGGAGTTGATGCGTGCGCCCGGTTTCGAGCTTCAGGGCCAGCAGGGTACTCTGGTGCCGGCGCAGGAGCGGTTGCGCCTGGCTGACGGCCTCCTTGCCCTGGCCGCAGACCACGCGTTCGCAGCCGCGCGGACCGGCCTTTTCCAGATGATCCCGGAGCACAGTCACCCCGGCCCGGGGCCAGTCGCCCGCAACCCAGGCCAGATACAGCTTGCGCACGCGGCCGCTGCGAAACAGCTGGTGCAGCGCGGCCAGCCTTGCGTAGCTCAGGGCCACGAGCAGCAGTCCCGAGGTGTCGCGGTCGAGGCGATGCGCGGGCGTCGGCGAGAAGCGTGCCTCGGGAAAGCAGCGCCGCAGCCGGGCCTCCAGGCTGTCTGTATGCCCGCTTCCGCCGTGGACGGGCAGGCCTGCCGGCTTGCGCAGCACGAGCAGGTCCGGCGTGCGCTCGTCGAGCATGATCAGCGTTTCCTCGCCGTCCCCG
>CAZGAH010000062.1:13153-24511 GCA_964523295.1 uncultured Desulfovibrionaceae bacterium
CCGGCGTGCGCTCGACGATGTCCAGCAGCGAGGACGGTTGGTCCGAGGGAACAGACTCCGGCCCGGCTTCGTTGCGGTCGGCGGTGAGTCCGTCGGCGAGGTCGGCGCCGCGCTCCCCGCCGCCAGGTCCGGCCTGGTAGGCGGCCTGGGGCGGGACCCGTACCTGTTGTCCGGCCTCCAGGCGATCGAAGGGCTTGCAGCGGCGGCCGTCGATGCGCACCTGACCGGTACGGATCCAGCGCATCAGCGCTGATTTCGGGATTTCGCCGTGCAGGCGGCGCAGGAGGAAATTGAGCAGCTTCTGCCCGGCCTCCTCAGGGGTCACGGTCCACGGCGAGGCGTGGGACTGGCGGGGGGCAGCCGCGTCGGGGTTGGAGTCCGGAGTCATGCTATCGACGGAGGCGGCGGCCGGGTCTGAGCCCGGCCGCCGGCAACTCGTCCGCTCAGGGAGCGGGTTGGAAGGCGCCGTTTTTGACCTGGAGCATGAGCAGAGAATCCGGGCCAAGGCCGTTGTGGTCTTCGGGGGTCAGGGTGAATATGCCGGAAATGGCCACGATGTCCTTGAGCTTTTCCAGTGCGTCGCGGAGTGCGGCGCGATCGGGTTTTCCCGCAGCCTCGAGCCCGGCCACGAGCAGGGCCAGCGCATCGTAGGCGTAGCCGGAGTGGGTGTTGAGCGGGAATTTGTCTTCGTAGCCCAACGCAATATAGCGGGCGATGAAGTCCTTGATGATCGGCTTTTGCGGGTCCGCGTCGGCCAGGGAATCCGGGGCCATGAGCTTGGTGCCGGGCATGAGCGCGCCCTCGGCCGCGGCGCCGGCCAGTTCGATGAATTTGGGGCCTGGCTGGCCGTGGCATTGGATCACCAGGGGCTTGTCGCCGGGCAGATTGGCGAAGTTCTTGGCCGCCACGGCGCCGGAGGGGCCGATGGTCCAGACGACGACGGCCTCGGGCTTCGCGGCCACAAGCTTGAAGGCCTGGGCGGAGAAATCGGTATCCGTGGGCACGAGCGTTTCTTCGGCAATGACCTCCAGGCCGTATTTTCCGGCGAGTTCCTTGAGAAATTTGAGGCCGTCCTGGCCGAAGCCGTCGTTGGCCGTCAGCAGGGCGATGCGCTTGTGCCCTTTCTGTTGCAGCCAGGCGTAGATTTTGGCCACGGCAACGGAGGAGCGCTGCGGTGTTTTGAAGGTCCAGTGAAAAGGCCCGGCCGCGCCGCCGGCAATGACCACGTCGCCGCCCACGGTCATGATGGTCGGGACGCCGCTCTCCTCGGTGTACTTCTTCACGGCCATGCCCGAGCCCGTGGCCGTGGGGCCGATGATGGCCAGGACCTGGTCTTTTTCCACCAGCTGTCTGGCCAGACGCAGGGCGACGTTGGGGTCGGATTCGGTGTCGTAGACCACCATCTTCAGCGGTCGCCCGAGCACGCCGCCCGCCTCGTTGATCCGTTTTACGGTCATCTCGGCCACCAGCCGGCTGGCCGTGCCGACAAAGGCAACCTTGCCCGATTCGGCGAACAGGCCGCCGATGACAATCGGCTCCTGCCCGGCCCCGACGGCCAGCGTGCCCCAGGCCAGGGCCGCGACCAGAACAGCCAGCATCAATCGTTTCATGCGCGGATCCTCCATCCAGAAGTTTGGACATCCCTAGCACGGCAGCGGGCCGGTTAGGAAGGGGGGAAAGGCTCAGTTGTGCGAAAAAGCCGACCGCCCGTGGGCCGACTTGCCGCGACGAGCCGAAAAGACGTGCTCTCCGGCTTGCATCCACGGCCGACGCGGCGTATCTGAAAACCATGAACGTGAACTTCGTGACACTGCCGCCCCGCGCGACCGTGTACCGGAGCGGCGCCGCCGTCCTGAACCCGATGCGGCGTCCGTACGGAGAACGCCCATGAGAGTACGGTTCTGGGGAACAAGGGGGTCCATTCCGGTCTCCGTGATGTCGGATATCATCCGGGAAAAGCTGCGGCACGCGCTCACCCTGGCCTTGAGGGCGGGATTGCGGGACGAAACGCAGGTCAACGAGTTCATTTCGCGGTTGCCCTTCGCCGTCAACGGCACCTACGGGACCAATACCTCCTGCGTGCAGATTGACACTGGCGGTGACGAGTACATCGTCTGCGACGCCGGGACCGGCATCAAGCCCTTGGGAGAATCCGTCCAGTCACGGCTCGAACCCGGACGGACCGCCACCTGGCATGTGTTTCTCTCGCACCTGCACTGGGACCACATCCAGGGTTTTCCCTTTTTCGCCCCTGCGTACGTGCCGGGTAACCGCATTGTCGTCTACGGCTGTCACCCGGACCTGTCTACGGTATTTACGACGCAGCAGGCGCAGCCGTTTTTTCCCGTTTCGCTGGAGGCCATGCCCGCAACCATCGAATTCGTGCAACTCGACGCGGAAAGCAGCTACGAGATCAACGGCGTTTCCGTCAGCATCCACAAGCAGATGCACCCGGGCGACTCCTTCGGCTACCGCTTCGAGGCCGATAACCGCCGCATCGTCTATTCCACAGACAGCGAACACAAGGCCAGACTGCGCAAGCCCGACTATCCCTTCCTCGATTTCTGCCAGGAAGCCGACCTGCTCATTTTCGACGCGCAGTACGGTTTTGCCGAGACCCAGACCCTGAAGGAGGACTGGGGCCATTCCAGCAACATCCTGGGCGTGGAGCTGGCAAAAGATGCGGGCGTACGGCACTTGTGCCTGTTCCACCAGGAGCCCTCGTTCAACGATTGGGAACTCGACGCCTTTCTCAAGGACACGCGCCACTACGAGCGCATGTATCGCAAAAGCATCCTGTTGCAGATCAGCATGGCCTACGACGGCCTGGACATCGACGTCTGAGGCGCCGGGCGCGGCTCAGTCTCCAAAAAGGCAAAGAACGCAGTTATCAATGCTACCACGGAAGAAGTTGCAGTCAAGGATTCGAATTCGCAAGACTCCAACAAGAAGAAAAGAAAGCTGAAGGGCTGGGTCAAGACCACAGGGAAAGTCGCTGCGGCTGCAATTGCCCTAGTCGCAGCAAAAAAAGGTTACGACAAGCTCAAGTCGAAATCCGGCAGCAGCAACTATACACCAAGAACCGATGAAAGACGCCAGCCATACCGCCCCGAATACAAGCAGCAGCAAGAAAAGCAGTATCCTTCACCGGATTTTTCAGTCAACGTGGAAGACACCTCCCTTGATAACCTTATCAAGGCTTCGTCATGCATTGAAGGCATCCTGGCTGGCAAAGGAGCAGAAGGACGAGGACTGCATGAAAAGCTGTCCTGCGTTGAAGACGTGGTTTCCGAAGAATCCGTCAAGTCCATGCGTTTCATCGCCACTGTCAGAAACAAGCTCGTCCATGAAGGGCCAGACGCGGTTACGCCTGAAACCAAGCAGGAGTACCTCAGCGCGTGCAAGCGGGTCTTGCAGGACTTGAATTCGTGTAACTAGGTGAAGCAGAGGAATCTTGACCCATCTACATGTTTAAGAGAGAAAGTCTTGAAGTATGGAAAATCTCTTGATATCAAGCTGATGAAATGAAAACTTTACCCCCTTCAGGAGAAGAAGATGACCATAAATATTGACAATATCTTTCAAGCTGTACCTAAAACTTGCAATTTATTTCTGATTGCTGACGGACAGTGTAGTTATATACCATCATATCAGCGTGACTACTCCTGGTCTGGCGACAACATCATTCGCCTTCTTGAAGATGCAATACAAGGACTTAACCAAATATTGGAAAGAGATGAAGTTATTAGCTTTTTAGGGTCTGTCATCGCCATACAAGATTCCAAAAATCGCTCTGTAAAGCCAGCTTTTCGCTCAGAATTACCTGGAACTGTTAGAGTCATAATTGATGGACAGCAAAGACTTTGCACACTTGTCTTGCTAAATATTGTCTTGCACAATCTTATTCAAAATAAATTGAAACCACTTCCACAGGGTCAAGAAGAAGATGAGTTTGAATGGATTAGACAAAAGTCAAGCGAAATATGTTCTCAGCTGTTTAAGACAATGTATTACGACAAAGGAATAGACGATAGGCCTTTCACTTTTTATCCAAGAATAATAAGGGCGCATGAAGACATATGGTCAACTAAAAAGTCTCAAGCTCAATACAAGAGCCCAATTGCTAGTATCCTGTGGGGTTACCTACTTCACACGCAAACAGAGACTGCCTATAATTTATTTAAGTATCGATCAAAAGAAGACAATGAAAGGCATAACCATATTGAGTCAATTTATGAAGAGGTCAAGAGACAGGTAAATAACATTCTTAACTCTAATAATTCACGCTATAATATGCCGACAATGAGCCAGGTGATTGACGATAGATTTAGCGAAAGGCTATGGAATTATGAACTTCCAAGCGTTGTTAAAAACTTCGTCGATAAGAAATCCAGCGAGAGGCACTATGAAAACTATTGTAGCATAATTAAGCTATTAGTTCTCTCACAATACATCAACCACCATATGGCATTTGCTGTTGTAACAACAGAAAATGAAGATGATGCTTTTGATATGTTTGAAGCCTTGAACACTACGGGAACTCCTCTTACAGCTCTTGAGACTTTTATTCCAAAAATTATTGAGACAGAAGGTATAGAAAATTTTGAAAGCAGCGATGTTTATGGCTATGTTGAGAAACTTAAGTCGTATCTATCTCCTTTTACCAAGGCAGAGGACAAGCAAAAAGCAAATTCAACCTTGTTAATACCTTTTGCAATGTATGAAGATGGATTTAAACTTAAGTCAAAGCTAAATGAGCAAAGACGACATATAAGAAACAGCTATGATGCCCTTCAGAGTAAAGAAGACAAAAGAAATTTTGTTAAATCACTATCAACGCTATCCACTTTTACTAGAAACGTTTGGCTTTCAAGTCTTGAGGACATAGACTTTTCACCTTTGGACATCAACGACCCAGAAGTATACTTTTGTATAAATATTTTGAGATCATTAAACCATACAATTGTGATTGCACATCTCTTTCGCTTTTATGAAGAAGCAGTTAATTCTGAAGAGAATGAACTAGAAGAAAACACGGCAGAATTACTAAAAGCCATCAAAGCAACTGTCGCTTTTTTTATTTTGTGGCGGGCTCCTAAAGAGAATACAGCTGGCATCGATACTCACTATAGGAACATATTAAGATTTGGATTTGAGATAGACACTGAAGGCGAAACAACAAAAGTCCCACCCCTTGGAAAACATAGAGTTTCAAAGCAAGGTGTCGTTTCTTTTGAAAACTACAAAAGAATGCTCGCTAATATATTAAAAGAAAAGGGTGGCATTGGAACTAAAGAAGAGTGGGTGAATAAAGTCAAAATGCAACCTTTGTACTCAAATGCAAAGACCATTGCACGTGCTATTTTGTTTTTAGCCTTTGACAACTCAAGTACTGACCCAAATAACCCAGGTCTCATTGTGCAAGGGAGAGGCAACACATTTCCAATCTTGAAATCAGAACTTTGGAGACTTGATGAATATTTTTCAGTCGAGCACATTGCGCCACAATCAGGAAATAATTGGCCGAAAGAGCTCTATGAGGACAGTAATTATGTTGACAGAATAGGAAATCTTGCCCTTCTGCCGTTAAATGAAAACAATACAATAGGCAACCACCCATGGAACATCAAAAAAATCTTTTATCAAGCACTGGCATCTAAAACCAAAGACGATCTTGACAATGCGCTAAAAAAATTAAAAGAAAATGATGTTAAGTTAAGTTTAAGTTCTGAAAAAATCATGCATAATTCAGATTACAATGCCATGTATGAAAGCATTGCAGTATATCAAGACCAATGGAATATTGACATTATTGAAAAGAGGTCAAAACGTCTTGCCGAGTTGGCTTGGGACAAATTGTCAATTTGGTTAGACACAAATTAACACTACAACTATCTATTATAATGAGCATATCCAACAGGCTTGGTCGTCAAGCTCGTCGTTCTCATAATCATCAAGTATCTTCTCGTGCCAGGGTCGGGTATCACTTTTGACATGTTGAACAGGAGCTTCGTAAGTGCCAGTATCTATTCTTTCTTTCAATTCTGCCAAGCTCAGCCCTTCTGACCATGTGTATCTTTTACCTGTCGAGTCATCAGATTTTTCAAAGGACATAGCTTTGATAAAGAGATCGCGATGATGCTTGTACAGACCTGCCCATTCGTCAATTCTTTGGTAGAAACAAAAGTAACACCCAGAACGACTTCTCCATTTATAATAAGATGGAATTCCTACAGTTTCACGGAGAATTCGAAAAACATCTTCTCTGACAATACCATCTTCCTGGAAAGGATATACGGGACGTATATTGCGCGTGTTTGATGCAATGTACCCCTCCCTTTTTTCATCTGATCTAATGCCAATATAACTAACAACAGAGTCTAGCCCTATATATTTTTCAAGTGGTTTAATTTTCATTAATTTAGTACACCAGCGTGACAGTGGAGAAGGCAAAAAATTTTCAGTTTGATGCATCTTGACTTGAGTCTTTAAGTGATCTTCAAAAGTTTTTTCACTTGCTAAGCGCTTGACTTCCACATCAAGATAAACTTCTACCCTGTCTAAAAATTCATAAACTTCAGGAAGTTCACAGCCTGTGTCTAAAAAGTAGTACTCAATGTTGTCAGACATCCCTTTTTCCTTAAGATATACAGCCAACGCCGCACTGTCCTTTCCTCCTGAAAGACCAAGGATATGTCTTACTGACTTCTCACTCTTCACTACTTTTCCCTCAAGATTGTTTCAGCAATTTTTGCAAGTGCTGCCAATTTCAAGTGAGATGGTTCTTTTTCGTTCATCGCATTAGAAAGAGAGGCTACTAGACTAGAAACTATATCTTCTTCATAGGGCTCTAGATGGATAACATCATCAACAATTCTTCCACCATGAACAACTCGAATCAAGTATGCCCCATTTATATTGCCCTTGCTGTTTTTATGCTCCACAGATAATTTTTCAAGATCTGTAAAATTATTTGCATATTCCTGAAGCCTGTTTCGTGCATGTCCTAAATCCTCGTCGCGCCAAAACTCGCACCTTCGCTCTGCAAGAAAACCAAATATCCTTTTAATCCAATCATCATTAGACCCCTTCCATTCTTGTAAGCATCTTACAAATGCAACCAAATCTCCTGTTGATGGCAAGAGTGCTCTAACTGCCTTAGCTCGATGCTGTAATGCCTTTCGCAAACAATCATAACTAGCACCTTGACCATGGAAAGCATCTGCCAAGTCCAAAAATAGAGAAGCAGTGAGTTGTGAAAAAATCTCAGAAAGTTCCTTCAACCCTTTCCGTAATACAACCAAGTAATTATCTAGTTCCTCTCGGGTAGGTTCAAGTGTTGAAACTCCACACGCCTCGGGCAATTTAACAAAGAAAAGCTCATGCGGAGTCATTGCTTTGTAAAAGCCGGACCTTATCCCTTGAGCTAATGTGGAAATATTTTGAGTGTTTTTTGAATACTCCGGAAGGTTGTCAAAAAAAGCAGCAAGAGGCTGCGCAACCGAGATCAGCCCATCATTTGATGATTTAAAAAGCTCTTGATACATTTCTAGAAGGGTTACGTTTGCGCCCTGAATTCGGAACAGTTGGATGGAAAATAAATCCATTCTTTTGGCAAAAATCTCATACCTTTCAGGCGGGAGGACGGGGATATATTTATCGTCTTCATAAAGCGCAAGCTCATGCTTATGGGCAACGTATGCAGCTGCATATAAAATTGGAAGCACTCCTGCTTTGATACCAAATGGCGGAGCCTGTAGAGCTTCATCAAGCTCAGTAAAAGGTCTTGGGTTGTCTGCTGTACTGTCAATAAACTCTTGAATTCTATCCCAAACCAACTGCATCCTGTAGTCATGGTCGCTTTGTGGAGCAACAAATTCCCAGCTACTGCCATTTTGGACATGAAGTCCTGTTGCAGACAAAACCGCTTTGTAAATAGCCATTTCCGCTGGATACTTTTCTATACCTAAATCCTTGTTGCCTGAGTGTTCAAGCATCGCTAAAATGAGTTTATTTCTAGCAGTTACAGCTTGAACTGAGGGGGAATCACGATTGATGAGTTCATTTCGTATTACAGGGGCCTTATAAAATAATTCATCCAAAATTGATGACAATTGCACATTCAGATCGACTTTTGTCGTGAATTTAAGCCTTTTTCCTCTCCAGAACCATTTCAAATATTCAGGATTGGTCGTAATTTTACGAAGAGCTTTTTCTTCTTGTTCACGTGCTGCAAGTAAACGATCCTTGTGTTCACGAAGAGCCACGGGATCAGTTTTAAGCTCCTGGTGAGAATCACCGATCCGATCAAGTGCTAGAACTTGCAACACTATACTAGCCATTTCATCATAGTTGTCTGAAATGGCTAATACATCGAAACTATTATTCGAGGCTGAGATCAACTCGTCTAATGACTCGTCTTGGGTTGAAAAGTAATAAATAATTCTGGGAGAAGTTGTTTGAGGGAGGGGAAATGCTTTATTTTTGCTTATGCAGTGACACCCAAAGCTTCTGAAATTGCCAGTGGTAATTGAATGTCTGCTCGCAATAACATACGGAAACACCTGCCGTTCGTTAAGTGACTCTACAAAGTCACTTCCTCGGATCTGTTCGAGTTCCTCCTCAAGAACTCTATCTAGATCAAAGTCAGATCCTTGCCAGACCCTAAACTCGTCGTTAAACTTCCTGTACTGAATTAACGACTTACTGCCAAGCCTCTTCAATGAATCTTGAAAATCATACTCTGATAGCCCAACAGCCTCCCTTAGCAGCCCTTCAGAAGCCTTCAGCCCTCCATGGGCACCGATAATGTTCACTATGCCAATGGATTTAAGTAGGTTGACATCTGACTCAGATGCATCTCCTAAACGTTCAAGAGCACTAACAACCTCAGCCCATCTCCTGTATGTAAAATGATCCAATATACTTGTTGAATAATTCGCTACAAAATAGTCAAATATTGCGCAAGGATAAATTAGCCCATCAGAATCTGTACGTTTCAAACAATCCCTGAAGCCAAAAGGCTCTTCACTTCCAATGTAGCTGAAAAGTGTTCGTTCGTTCTGGGCTACCTTTTGGCATAGCAATGGTAAAAGAAGAGCTGTAGATGGGTGTAAGGGATAGCATCCCATGAAGAGGTCAAGTGATCTCTCGATCCCGAATCCATGCGGCAGGGCTTGCATATTATCAAGAACTGCAACGGTGGAATGTATTTTTTCTATTATGCTGTCAGGAATCTTCCCTTGCGCTTCAATTGCGTGAGCAACAATTCGTAATGTCTGTTCAACAGGTTCAATGTATGGAATTGTTTCAAAACGACCTTGAATCTTGGCCCATTCATCTTTTTGATTCTTAGATAATGAAGAAGCATACCGATCAAATAATTGATGAGACAAGGTGAAAAGGTATATATTTGCTGAGCTTCCTTTGTATGCTTGTTCAGCAATTTCTTGAAGGAGATAAATTCCGCCTGAACTGCTGTGACGGGCTTCGTATTCTAAAAAGCTACCAAGCTCATCGACTATGATAAGTATTCCAACAGGCTTGTTAAAGTTTTCAGAAAGGTGACTCTGAATTTGCCTTAAAACATCGATGACATCCTCAGTTGTAAAAGTATCATTCCAGCTACAAATAGTTTTATAAAATGAAGGACGTCTCTTCCAAAACCTTTCAACTCCAGTTTTTAGGGCACTTGCAAACGCTTTTAAAAATGACTGCGGCTTTCCAGTTAGCACAATCTTAAGAAAACCATTTGTTCCACGGACTTTGCTACCATACAAATTTGCAAGAGCATCATCGGATTGCCTGATCGTCTGTCTCGCAGCTATTGTTCTCGCTTCTTGAGAAGCGCCAACTATTGTGGTTAAAAAAAGTCCGAAAGATGATTTGCCAGTTCCATATGGACCAACGAGAGCCCAGGACCGAGGAGTATCTTCGATGGAAATTGTTTGTGTAAAACGTTTAAACACCTCAAGCCCACGAGCTGTCAGGATATATCCTGTAGCTGCCTCACCTGAAGACAAATCACGTTCTATATTAACAGAACGCGAGTATTTTCTATTTATTGTTATTTCCATGATATTTATACACTATAATAGTCATCGAGGAATGATAAAGGCTCAATACTCTTAAGCACGTACAGTTGCCTAAGCCCAGCAGATTCACTGTATTTGAAAACGCCAGGAACAAGCTCAATGAGCTTATCAACAAGGAAGAGAAAACCTTCTTCTGAAACTCTAAATATTGAGCCAAGACTTGAAGTGCCGTTTTTTGTATACATTAGCCTCTCTAATGGAATCTCAGAGGCTGACTCACTGCAAAAGATAGTGGACAACGCGTAGCCAAAAACACTGACAGGAATATCACTTCGCTTAATCAAACGAGATCGATATGTTTTTTCTTTTGAAAAGAATGAAATGAGCCCCAAGTTTGAAAAAGGGGACTCCATAATCATACTATCATCGCTGTGAGCGCTTTGCTTTGTGTACATCCGTAGTAAAACCTGGATGTCGCCCTTCAGTGTATTTTGGGCAAACTGCCTATCAGTATTGTCTTCTATAAATCTACTCAATGAGGAATAGATGTCGTCAACAGAAAACTCTGACCGATGGAAGTAGTTAAAAAACCAAAAGAAAATTGTTGCTGTTGCTGAGTTATTTGATACCAGCCAGTGAAGAAGCCATAGTGTTGTATCATCTTCAAGGTAAGGGTCAACACCACTCGGCCCAAAGATAAACTCACCAATAGGCGTCAGTTGGAATTCAGAAGGGCCAACACGCGCAAGAACTCCTGCAGCTTGGAGCCAATACTTAATTGACCGAACCATATTCCGTCCAACTCCCAATGTGACCGTTGCATCATCTTGTTCGAAGACGTAGCTGTCTTGTTGGAAAGCTT
Organism: uncultured Desulfovibrionaceae bacterium; assembly: GCA_964523295.1. Lineage (GTDB taxonomy): Bacteria > Desulfobacterota > Desulfovibrionia > Desulfovibrionales > Desulfovibrionaceae > CAZGAH01. Next base: position 24,050 of record CAZGAH010000062.1, read on the forward strand.
GTGTCCCCTTTGTTAACCACCCGTACCGCAAGCCAAAGGACTCATGGCGACCAAAAGCAATTTCATCTGATTTAAATATCATTTTGTTATTACTTGATTATTCATTGAGAGACCGAGGTTCATAACCCCCTCGAATCGAGGCTGCCCTTCTGGGACAAACTGACCACCGCCACCAGAAGGACCATATACCCCTCCATTAAACAAATCAACTGAATACATCTCAGTCTCAACCTCAAAATTAAACTTTAATTACAAAATGTTAGCATGAAGATGTCTAGCATCCTGGGCATGGGGATACGAGCTTGATCCCAAAAAGCAGGCAGACGAGTTATTCGTGATTCGTCCACACTTCATGAAACCATCACCAAAGGTCCAAAGCCCGATTGAAAAAGCGAGATATGTTCAATTGATTTCGATAACCCAAAAATCACCCGCCTGAGGGCGAAACGAGCGTTGAAAAAT
>CAZGAH010000063.1:0-2948 GCA_964523295.1 uncultured Desulfovibrionaceae bacterium
AAGGCACGAGAAGACGCTGAACGAAAGGCTAGAGAGCAAGCCGAGAGAAAAATTCGAGAAGAGGCCGAACGCAAGGCTCGCGAGGAGGCTGAGCGCAAAGTACGAGAGGAAGCTGAACGCAGGGCACGCGAAGAAGCCGAGCAGAAGGCACGAGAAGACGCTGAACGAAAGGCTAGAGAGCAAGCCGAGAGAAAAATTCAAGAAGAAGCCGAACGCAAGGCGCGCGAGGAGGCTGAGCGCAAAGCACGAGAGGAGGCCGCGCGCAGGGCACGCGAAGAAGCCGAGCGGAAGGCGCGAGAAGAAGCCGAACGCAAGGCGCGCGAGGAGGCTAAGCGCAAGGCACGCGAAGAGGCCAGACGCAAGTCACAGGAAGAGGCCGAACGCAAGGCCAGGGAAGCGGCAGCGGCGCGCATGACCCCGGAACGTGTCCGGAACAGGGCATTCGCCCTTGATCCGCGGATCGTCGATGACGGAGAAATTGCCGTCATACCCGAAGGCGTGGTGGAGATCGTGCCCGACGAACAGGCTATTCTTATTCCGGAGTGGGCGCGCGGGCTCATCGTGGACGAGCCTGACAAGAAAGAGGAATGATCGGAGCGGAATCGTTGTCCGGTTCCGCTGGCATAGGCCGGTTGCGCGCTCTCTGAGGATGCGCGCAGCCGGCGTCGTGTTTTATTGTCGCGAACGGTTCAACTGGCCAGAAAGGCGGTATAGGCCAGCATGGTCGCGTACAGATCGGCCTTGCTGGCGATTTCGAAGGGGCTGTGCATCGAGAGGATGGGCGGGCCGGCGTCGATGATGTTCATGCCGTATTTAGCCAGATATTTGGCTACCGTCCCCCCTCCCCCGAGGTCGACGCGTCCCAGCTCTGCCATCTGCCAGGGGATGCCGTTGGCGGTCATCAGATTGCGCAGCCAGCCCACGTACTCGGCGTCGGCATCGTTGGCGCCGACCTTGCCGCGGTGTCCGGTGAATTTGCAGAAGCACGGACCGTAGCCTATGAGCGCGGAATTGAGCTTTTCGTGGACGTCCTGGTAGTCCGGATCGAGCGCGCCGTGGACATCGGCCGATATGGCCTTCGTGTGCAGCAGCATTTCCGCCAGGCGGGTCGCCGGCGACCAGTTGCGGATCAGATCCTCAAGACAATATTCCAGATAGAGCGATTGCGCGCCGGTGGCGCCCTCGGAGCCGATTTCTTCCTTGTCCCAGAAAATGAGAATCTGCGTATGCTCGGGATCGGGCGTGGCCAACATGGCCTCGAGACCGGCGAAGACGCAGATGCGATCATCATGTCCGTAGCCACCGAGCAGCGCGCCGTCCAGGCCGACGCTACGGGCCGGTCCGGCGGGCACGGCCTGAAGTTCGGCGCTGTACAGATCCTCTTCGATCAGGCCGTAGCGCTGGTTGAGCAACGCAAGAACGCCGGCCTTTACCCTGCCCTTCGTCTGTGTGTTTTCGCCGTTGGCGCCGTTTTCGCCCTCCTTTGAAGACAGAACCGGGGCGTGGCCCAGGACGACGTTGAGCTTTTCGGCCTCGAAGGCCTTGGTGACGGTCTTTTCCATCTGCTCATAGGCCAGGTGCGGCAGCAGATCGAGAATGGTCAACACGGGGTCAACGGGGTCCTCCCCCAGAGTGATGCGCACGACGCGTCCGTCGGTTTTCACCACCACGCCATGCAAGGCCAGCGGTCGCGCCAGCCATTGATGCTTGCGTATCCCGCCGTAGTAGTGCGTCTTGCCCAGACCGACGCCGCACTCTTCGTAGAGCGGACGTCCTTTCAAATCGAGACGCGGAGAGTCGGCATGGGCGCCGAGCAGACGCAATCCTTCGGAAAGACTGCGCTTCCCGCGACGAGCCAGAAAAATTGTTTTGCCCCGAAAGGCGCGCGCGACGCGGCTGGCCGACAGGTCGTCGACAAAGCCGGCCGCTGCGACGCGTTCCAGGACCCAGTCGATGGTTTCCCGCTCGGTTTTGCATTGCGTCAGAAAGTCCAGATAGCGTGTGGCGAGTTCGTCCATAGCCCGGCGGTGTTCATCCGCGGCATAGACCTCCCAGCAGCTTTTCGGTTTGAGTTCAAAGGGATTCGGTTGCATGAGCGCTCCTTTGGCAGGATGTCGTTTCGGGAGAAGACCGGCGCACGGGTCAGCGGACCGTGTCCGGGCGGTCGTGCGCCGCCTGAAGCAAAACCCGGGTCACGGCGACGAATTCGGCGTCGTCGAGCGTGCGTATATCCAGACAGAACAAGTCGGATTCGATGCGGCCAACCAGAGGTGGCTCCGTACGCAGGAGCGCGTCCTTGAGGCCGTCTGCGGACAGCCCGGCACGCGCGCCGTCCAGGCATACCAGCGTCGTCGGCAAATCCCGCTCCGGAAAGGCTCCTCCGCCAACGCGCGATACACCCGGCGACACCGTCACGTCGTACCACTGTCCGACCTGGCGACGCAGTCGCGTGGCCAGGCGTCTGGCCCGGACCGCCAGTTCAGACGGATCGGCCAGGATCATACGTAGCGTGGGAATACGCCGGCGGGCCGTATCCGGGTCGAGATGCAGCCGTAGCGTGGCCTCCAGAGCGGCCAGGGTCATTTTATCGATACGTAGCGCCCGATTCAGCGGATTGCGCTTAATGCGGGCGATATATTCCTCGCGCCCGACGATGATGCCGGCCTGCGGGCCGCCCAGAACTTTGTCGCCGCTGAACGTGACCACGTCGACGCCGGCGGATACCGTTTCCTGCACCGTGGGCTCGTGCCCCAGTCCCAGGGCGGAGAAATCGGAGAAATTGCCACTGCCGAGATCCTCGATCACGGGCAATCCGTGTTTCCGGCCCAGGGCCACGAGTTCGGGAAGCCCGACCTCGCTGAAAAAGCCGACAATGCGATAATTGGAGGTATGCACCTTGAGCAGGGCTGCTGTCTGTTCGTTGATGGCGTTTTCGTAATCGCGCATAT
>CAZGAH010000063.1:2958-3458 GCA_964523295.1 uncultured Desulfovibrionaceae bacterium
TGGCGCCCACTTCGCGCAAAAACGCCCCGCTCCGGGCCATGACCTCCGGGATACGGAAACTGCCGCCAATTTCGACGAGCTGGCCGCGCGAGACCACGACTTCGCGACCCTTGGCCAGCGTATCCAGCACCAACAGCACCGCCGCGGCGTTGTTGTTGACCACCAGTGCTGCCTCGGCGCCACTGATCCGGCAGAGTATTTCCTCGACGTGGCTATAGCGGCTGCCCCGCGCGCCGGTCGCCAGATCGAACTCCAGGTTGGAATAGTGGAGATTGGCCGCCGTGACGGCGGCGACAGCCTCTTCGCACAGCAGCGAACGGCCCAGATTGGTGTGTACCACGACGCCCGTTGCATTGAGCACGCGCCGAAAGTGCGGTCGGCAAACCTGGCGAACAGAGCGCACAAGCCGCGGCAGCAGGGCCGGAAGCGCGAGCTGTCCGGCATCGGTCACCTGTCCGCCTCGAATCTCCTGGCCTACCGATGAGCCCAGATCTGAGATT
>CAZGAH010000063.1:3468-10945 GCA_964523295.1 uncultured Desulfovibrionaceae bacterium
CGTTGACGGCATCCCGCAGCAAGGGCCGCGGCAAGACAGCCAGGTCGGCGTGCTCGTCAAGCGCGCGCAGCACCGCATCCACAGCCGGAAGCGAGCGAAAGAGTATCGACACGTACACCTCTGTTCGCCCGGCCCTGGAAATACGCCACGCAAAGGCCGGACAACGTTGCCATGAAATACGAGTTCACGTTTGAAACCCGGAGGCAGCCCGGACTCCGCGCTCAACACCAGGCCAGACAGTCGGGCCGCACTGTATAGAAATCGGCCAGCAAAAACAAGGAACCGCAGAGCAGTACCGGGGCCGCGTTTTCTCCGGCGTCCGCGCGGAACAACGCGCCGGCCGCGTCCAGCGCCGAGGCCAGATCCGGCAGCGGCCTCGCCCCGCCGCCGATCGCGGCAGCCACCTCAATTGCCGGTCTGGCGCGCGGATGCCCGGGCAGCTCGGGGACAAAGACCGGCCCGTGCGTCAATTGCCGCACCAACGGCGCCAGGCGGTCCAGGGCCTTGTCTTGCAGGCAGGTGAAAATCACGGCAACCGGAGCCGGACAGCGCGGAGGAAGCAGACCAGACGCACGCAGTGCCGCAGCCAGGGCCGCAAGCCCGTCTTCGTTGTGCGCGCCGTCGAGAAGCAGCGCCGGGTGACGGCCGCGAGCCGGAACCGATTGCAGCCGGCCGGGAATATGCGCCGAGGCCAGCCCGGTCCGGCAGGCATCGGCCGAAACCGCCCTCCCCTGCGCACGCGCCAGACCGGACCACCCGGCCAGGGCCAACTGCGCATTGGCGAACTGATGAGGCCCGGCCAGTCCAAGCCGGCACGCGGGCAGGTCGAGTTGTACGCCTGGGTGCGCCTCAGCCTGTCTGACAGTGCCTGGCCGAACGACCTCCTGGTAATGCAATCCGCCCGATTTATCCGACACGAAGCGTATCGTATCCTCCGCCAGACCGAGAGCCACGCCGCGCGTCCGCGCCCCCGCCTCCAGTGCCTGCCACGCCGCGCTGGTCTGGGCCGTGGAGATGGCCGGATAGCCCGTGCGCATGGCCCCGGCCTTGTCGGCGGCGATCATGGCGATGTCCTGGCCCAATATCGCCTGATGATCGAGCCCGATGCGCGTAAAAAGCACCAGATCGGCCGCGCAGGCGCTGGTGGCGTCCCACGAGCCGCCCAGCCCGGCCTCGAGCACGGCCAGGTCCACCCCCTCGGCTGAGAAGGCCAACAGGGCCAGCGCCGTGAGCAGTTCAAAATAGGTCAGCCCGACGGGCGGGAGGGCCTCGGGTCCGGCCAGCCCGGGACACGCCCTGGCCAGCCTGTTGGCGAGCTCCAGCCAGACGGACTCCGGCAAAAGCCGCCCGCGCACCGGATGTTCGACGATGCGTATCCGTTCGCGCGGACTGAGAAAATGCGGCGAGGTGTATACCCCGACGCGCAGCCCGTGCGCCGCGGCCAGCGAGGCGAGAAAGACCGCAGTGGACCCCTTGCCGTTGGTGCCCACAATCTGCACCACGGGAAACGCCGGTCGGGTCAGTCCCAGAGCCGTCAGCGCAGAACGGACGCGCTCCAGCCCGGGTTGAATGCGAAACTGCCCGCGTTGATCGAGCTGATAGAGGAATTGCGAATAGCTGGCGTACATGTCAGGTCGGCATCCTGCCAAAGAAATTCTGTCGCAGCAAGAAGTTGAAGCGGGGAAAAACCCGGGTTGACAACGGCTACACAACGGGGGATAGGGAAAAGAGAAAAAGGTGCCCGCGGATTCCCGACGCAATTCAAACCATTACTATAATAGACGTATGCACGCCGAAACAACCGCTATAGAGCCCCTCGAGGCGCTCTACCACCGCGCTTTCAAGGAACACGGCTGCCGTGCGCTCTGGAACGTGCGCGAGCTGGAGCGGCCTGCCCCGGCCGACGCTCTTGCCGTGGCCCGGCATCTGCGCCTGGAGGGCAATCTGGCCGCGCGCCGTCTGGCCGAGGCCATCGAAAGGCAATGCCGTGCCGCTGACTAGCTTCCAATCCGAGGTCTTGCGGCTCCTGGCTGCGCAGCGAAGTCTGGACAGCTACGACGCGGGCGCAACGCCACTGCACCGCCAGGATGGCCGTTTCTCCGAGGATATCGACATCTTTCACGACCGCGAGGAGCGCGTTGCCGAGGCCGCCCGGCTGGACGCCGCCGTGCTGCTGGAGGCCGGCCTGGATGTTGCCTGGCTGCGGCGGCAACCGGCGATCTATTCGGCGGCCGTCAGTCGTCGGCATCCTTCTGGCGACGAGCGTACCCATCTTGAATGGGTCGCGGACAGCGATTTCCGCTTCTTCCCCACGGTCCCGGACCCGCTGTTCGGCTATATGCTCCACCCCGTCGACCTGGCGACCAACAAGGCCATGGCCGCTGCCGGGCGGCAGAAGCCCGCCGACGCCGTGGACCTGCTGGCCATCCACGAGCGTATCCTGTCCCTGGGCGCGGTGATCTGGGCCACCGTGGACAAGGCCCCCGGCTACACGCCCGAGGGCCTGATTGCCGAGATTCGCCGCAACGCCATGCGCATTCGCGAGGAAGACCTGCGCGCCGTGCGGGTCGAGCAGCCCATGGCGTTCCAGGAATTCCACGCCGGGCTCCGGACCATTCTGGTCGAGGCCGAGGCCTTCGTCGTACGCATGCCCACGGACAAGGCCGGCCTGCTTTTCCTGCGCGCGGGCCGCATCGTCCAGCCCGATCCCGAGCGCCTGGGCCAGTACGATACGCATGCCTGCCAACGGCGCGGGCATTGGCCATCGAATACCGAAATCACTACGGCCATGCTGGAGCGATACCGGAGTTCCTCCCGCTAGATTCTGCGCAACGTTCCTTTCCTGTTTTTCGCCATGACGTTGCCGGCTACGGTTACCAGTCCAGGGTCGCCTTCCAGGCCGTTGCCAGCGCCTCCACAGGTTCGCGCAGCAGGGTCTGGCCCGCGTGCTCGATTGTCAGGGTGCGTTCTTCCGAGACTTCGCCCAGCGCCGCGCAGGCCTGACCGGCGAACAGGGACTCGAAACGGCTGCGATCCTGCTGCCGGACCGTGACCAGCAACCGCCCTGCCGACTCGCTGTAGAGCAGTTCGGTCGCGGTGAGCGGAATTGCCGGCGTCGGCATGGCGTCAAGGGCCACCCTGGCGCCCAGCCGGCCGCCAATGGCCATCTCGGCCAGGGCCACGGCCAGACCGCCGTCGGACAGGTCGTGGCAGGCGGTGACCAACCCTTCCCTGACGGCCTGATGCAGCGTGCGGTAGCGCGTCCGGGAGGCCAGGGCGTCGACCTGCGGCACGGCGGCGGACGCCAGGCCCAGCTCATCGGCGAGTTCGCTGCCGCCAAGCTCGTTATCCGTATTGCCCAGGAGATAGAGCGCCTCGCCGACCGCCTTGAAATCCGAGCTGACGCACAGGGCAATGTCCGGCATGATGCCGATTATCGTGAACAGCACCGTCGGCGGAATGGATATCTTCCGTCCGCCGCCGGTGTAGTCGTTCTTCATGGAGTCTTTGCCGGAGATGCAGGGCACGTCGTAGGCCAGGCAGAAATGGCGCAGGGCCTGATTGGCGCGCACGAGCTGCGCGAGCTTGTAGCGTCCGTCAGGGGTCTTTTCCGACTGGACCGGATCGCACCAGCAAAAGTTGTCCACGCCGGCCAGGCGGTCCGGATCGGCGCCAACGGCCACCGCGTTGCGTACGGCCTCGTCAATGGCATTGGCCATCATCCAATAGGTGTCCAGGTCGCTATAGCGGGGGCAGATGCCGTGCGCGACGACCAGCCCCTCTCGTCGATCGAGGACCGGGCGGAGCACGGCCGCGTCGGCCGGTCCGTCGGCCAGAACCCCGATCAGAGGCTTGAGCACGCTCTTGCCCTTGACCTCGTGATCGTACTGCCGGACGACGTATTCCTTGCTGCAGATGTTCAGACGTCCCAGCATCCGCCGCACCAGGGCGCCCTGATCCAGGTCCGGAGCAGGCGAGACCGCGGCAGCCGACGGGGCGGCCGGGCGCTCCCAGACGGCCTCCAGCGACATTTGCGGCAGCCCGTCGTGTAGAAAATCCATATCCAGCAGAGCCACCGGTCGACCCGCGCAGGTCACTCTGAACTGTCCGGACCGGGTAAAATGGCCCAGGGGCGTGGCCTCGACGTCCATTTCCGCGGCCAGGGCGAGAAATTCCTCGAGCGAGCGCTCCGGAACGGCCAGCGTCATGCGTTCCTGCGCCTCGGACAGCAGTATTTCCCAGGGTCGCAAACCGTCGTATTTCAGCGGCGCGCGCGCCAGGTCCATATCCGCGCCGCCGGTATCGCGGGCCATCTCGCCCACGGATGAGCTGAGACCACCGGCGCCGTTGTCGGTAATGGCGTTATACAGCCCCAGGTCGCGGGCGCGGATGATGAAATCGTACATCTTGCGCTGGGTGATCGGGTCGCCAATCTGCACGGCCGTCGCCGGGGACTCCTGATGCAGCTCTTCGGAGGAAAAGGTGGCCCCGTGGATGCCGTCCTTGCCGATGCGCCCGCCGACCATGACAATGGCGTCGCCGGGCAAGGCGGTCTTCTCGTGACTGGGGCGACCTGCAACCGAGCGCGGCATGATGCCCACGGTTCCGCAAAAGACCAGCGGCTTGCCCAGATACCGCTCATGAAACACCAGGCTGCCATTGACCGTGGGGATGCCGGACTTGTTGCCTCCGTGCTCCACGCCCTCGCGCACGCCCTCCATGACGCGACGCGGATGCAGCAGCCGGGGCGGCAGTTCACCCTGATAGAACGGCGAGGCGAAGCAGAACACATCCAGATTGCACAACATCTGCGCGCCCATCCCCGTGCCCAGGGGGTCGCGGTTCACGCCCACGATGCCGGTCAGGGCGCCGCCATAGGGATCCAGGGCCGACGGGCTGTTGTGCGTCTCGACCTTGATGCAGACCGCGTGCTCGTCCGTAAAGCGGATCACCCCGGCGTTGTCCTTGAACACCGACAGGCAGAAGTCGTCATCGCCGCGGCGCGCGCGCAATACTCTGGTGGTGTCCTGGATACAGGTCTTATACAGGCTGTCCAGCTCCGCGCAGGCGCCGGTTTCCCGGTTTTCGTAGCGGATGCGGGCGGTGAAAATCTTGTGCTTGCAGTGCTCGGACCAGGTCTGGGCCAGACATTCGAGTTCGGCGTCCGTGGGCGATTCGGGAAATCCGGCTGCCTGGCGCCCGGCCTTGTTCTCCGGCCTGGCGTACCAGTCGCGGATGCAGTGCACCTCGTTCAGACTCAAGGCCAGGGTATTGGCCCGGCTGAACTCCACGAGCGCCTGATCGTCCATGGCGGCGAGATCGATTTCGCAAACCTCGTCATGCGCCTCGCCCGAGACTTTGGCCGCGCGCGGGGTAAATCCCGGCGCCGCGTCCCATTCCGCCCGACTTATCAGTTCAAAGCGCTGAATAAGCTCATTGGCCAGCAGATCCCGGGCAATGTGTTCGACCCGGTCGCGTTCGAGGCGGCCGATCAGCAGATATTGCGTCGAGGTATAGACAGCGAGGCTTTCGCGCTGCGTGGCGTCCAGCCCGAGCACAAGCGCCACGGTCTCGCGGGCAGTGCGGCCCTCGTTGTCCGTAACGCCGGGCCGGAAACCGACTTCCAACGCCCAGTCGAAATCGCCGGCCAAAGGGGTCAAGGACGCGCGATGCAGGACCGGGTCGTGCAACGCCGCGGCCTCGACCACGCGCTCCAGCGAGGCATCGTCCAGGCCGGCGAGTGTAAATACGCGGACAATGTGAACGGATTCGACATCGATGCCGAGAAACTCTTTGATCTTGTGTTGCACCCGACGGCCGACAACATCCGTCACTCCCGGGCGCAGCCCCACTTCCAGGCGTTGCAGCATCGTTTGTTCTCCTGCACGCCGGGTTGTCGTTACGCGATGCCGGCCCGCATCGCCTGCACCCGGCCGACGGTTATTTCTCGCGTGTCTGAACGTATTCGAGCATTTCTTCCAGCATAGACCGCTCCATGCCCGGAGGAAAGACGGTCAGGGCCTGGCCGGCAGTACGCAGATACACACCCGCCAGTTCGCGGGCCGCGCGATCGCAGCCGCGGGCACGGACATCGCCCACCAGCCGCTCGATTTCGGCCTCGTTCAGGGCGTTGCGGGCCAGGGTGTCGGAAATGGCGGCGCGTTCGTCGTCGCCCAGTCCGCGAAGGTAGTAGAGCATCGGCAGGGTCAGTTTGCCTTCGCGCAGATCCGCGCCAACCGGCTTCCCGACCTGTTGCGTCGAGGACGAATAATCCAGCGCGTCGTCCACCAGCTGAAAGGCGATGCCAAGATTCAATCCAAAGGTCCCGGCCGCCAGCTCCACGTCCGGACCCGCGCCGGCGTACATTGCGCCGCAAACGCAGGCGGCCTGGATCAGGTAGGCGGTTTTGCCGGTCACGATGGACAGATACTGCTCCTCGGTCAGACCGGCGTCACGTATGTGCGCTATTTCCGCGATTTCACCCAGCGCGGTATGCATGATCGCCTCGGCAATGCAATCCGTCAGCCTGGCGTCGCCGGCGCGGGCCATGAGCCGGTTACCCAGGGCCAGCAACACGTCGCCGGCCAGGATGGTCCGTGTCCGGTCGAAAAGCAGGTGCGCGGCCGGCAGCCCGCGTCGCAGCACGGCGCCGTCGAGAATATCGTCATGCAACAAAGTGGCGGAGTGAAGAAACTCGAACGAACTGGCCAAGAGGTAGAGTTCTGGCCCAGAACGTCCCAGTGCCCGCGCACAGAGCAGCATGAGCAACGGCCGCAACCGCTTGCCGCCCGCAAGCAACACATGCTCGGCGACAGGCCGGACCAGAGGGTCGAGCCGCCCCGTCTCCTCAGCCAGGACCGCGTTGATCCGAGGCTGTTCCTGTTCGATGTATCCAACCAGTTTCCGCATGGGCAGTCTGATAGCCGCTTTTCCCCCGTTTACGCAAGCCGTTTTACGCGCGTTAAGCCTGCATTTCCCGCCCGATCGATCCGCCGGACAGACCAGGCTTCGACATCCCCCCTGCCCTTTGTGCCCGGACGGCTTTTCAGAATGCCAGACAGGCAGACCATGGCGAGGCGAGATTGCGAATCATTCCCGCCGGGAGTCCTGGCGCAAGACCCCCTCTATCACGCGCTGAAGGCCATAATAGTCAACGGGCTTGGACAAATAGCCGTTCATACCCGCCGCAAGAAATTTCTCACGGTCGCCTACCATGGCGTAGGCGGTCAATGCGACAATGGGGATATCAACCCTGTCCGCTCCGGCCTCGCCATTTCTGATACGCCGCGTGGCCTCCACGCCGTCCATCACGGGCATCTGGATGTCCATGAGCAGCAGATCGAATGGCTGCATCCGCAGGGTCTCCAGAGCCTGCTGGCCGTCCTCGACGATGCGGCAGACGCAGCCCGCCTTTTCCAGGTCCCGCGCCACCACGAGTGCATTCAATCGATCATCTTCGGCGATAAGCACCCTGCGC
>CAZGAH010000063.1:10955-24049 GCA_964523295.1 uncultured Desulfovibrionaceae bacterium
CTCGCCGTACCCTTCAGCCGGGACATGAACTATCAGGGGCTCGACGACAGCGTTCGACTCGGCGATACCGAAGGGAATGCTCAGGTGAAAGGCCGATCCCACGCCCTCCTCACTCTCGACGCACAGCGTACCGTTCATCAATCTGACCAGACGCTTGACAATGGAAAGGCCAAGCCCCGCGCCCTGGTACTGGCGCGTAAAACTGCCGTCCGCCTGAGTGAATGGTTCGAAAAGCTTGTCGAATATGTCGTCACGAATGCCCACGCCCGCGTCGCGGACGGAAAAAAGAATTCTGCACTCACGCGGCCGCGCGTGAGGCAGGGGCGTTGCCTCGACGACCACAAAACCGGACCTGGTGAATTTGATGGCATTGCCGACCAGGTTGTTCAACACCTGTTGCAGTCGCAGGGCATCGCCACGGAGGCACGCGGGGATGCGCGGATCGATGTCGAACCGAAAGGCAATGTCCCCCCCACTGACGGCGGGACGAAAAATCTGCTCCACGGCCCGGAGAATTGCGGCGACGTCAATGTCTTCCCGGGCAATATCCAGCCTGTCAGCCTCGATGCGCGACAAATCCAGAATATCGCTCATCAACTGCGCCAGACGCCGGCAGGACTGGATGCCCATCTCCACGTACTGCTTCTGTGCGGCGCTACATGACTCCGAGCCGACAAGCTGCAACATACCCATGACGCCGTTGAGCGGAGTTCTCAGCTCGTGGCTCATGTTGGCCAGGAACTCGGATTTGGCCTTGTTGGCCGCTTCAGCCATTTCCTTGGCGCACACGAGCGCCATCTCGTCGTGTTTGCGCCGGGTGATATCCAGCACGCTGCCCAGAAAGTACCGGGGCCTGCCGCTGGAGTCCCGAACGACGGTCGCGTCGAGCACGCCGTAGCGTATGCTGCCGTCTTTACGAAGAAATTGCTTTTCCATCCGAAAATGATCTATCTCGCCACGTCCCAGCAGTGCCTGTTTGATCATATTGTTTTCCAGGCTGTCGGAAACGGTGATCTCTTTGATATGCTTTCCCACCAATTCGTGCTCCGTATATCCGAGCATGGAGCAATAGGCCTCGTTGGCGGCTTCAATATGGTAATCAAGTGAGACCCGTGCCAGGCCGATGGTCGCATGCTCGTAGATCTGCCGGAAACGCTCTTCGCTCTCCCTGAGGTTGTCCTCAGTCCGCTTTCTTTCCAGGAGAAGCATGGCGTTGGAGACATAGGCCTCCAGTTGCCGCGCATCGAACTCGTCGTAAGGCGTTGGCTTGTTGGCCACGGCAATCACTGCCTTGGCCGCGCCGAACAGGATGATCGGAACGACCAGCAGACGTTCGATCGGCACATGCCCTGCAGGGACGCCCTTTCGCGATTCTGACGAGAAAAAATCGTTGAGCATGAGAATCGTTCCCGTACGTATGGGCTCCGCCCATATTCCGGCTTCGTCCAGGGGGAAACGGACATATCTGTCCTGAACCTGGCACTGCGTTTCCGTTTCCCTGGACCAGGCGTGCAACTCCATCGCACGCCCGTCCGGGGTGATGAATCCGAAAAAGGCGTAGCGACTATCCGACATCCGCTGGCTTTCGGACAGCACCTGGTCGCAGAGCGCCTCGAGCGGCGCGTCGATCATCCTGTCCATTTGCCACAGGCACTCCAGCATGTCCGTGGTCCGGGCGAGTTCCTTCTCGTCCTGTTTGCGTCGGGTGGTGTCCATGACCGTGCCGTAGAGACGGGTCACCTGGCCTTGGGCGTCGTGTTCCGGCACGCCGCGCACCTGGACATGCACCAGCGCACCGTCCGGATTCGTCCTCGACAGCTCGAGTTCGTAGGATTGGCCTTTTTCGAGCGCAAGCGATACCGCCTGTCGCAACCGGATTGCGTCGTCCGGATGGTACAGGGCCAGCTGGCCGATATAGTCCGGCGGCGGCTGGTCGGGATCGAGTCCGAAAATGCGATACATCATTTCAGACCAGGTGACGACGTCGGTCTGCGGGCGCCATTCCCAATCGCCCAGGCCACCGATACGCTGCGCCTCGGTCAGACGGAGGTTGGCGGCCAGGAGCTGCCGCTCGGACTCCACCAGCCTGGTGATATCCTGCGCGCAGGCGAACTCGAACTCCTGGCCGGCATATTCCACGTAGTTCGAGGTCACCTGTACGGAAACAAGCCTGCCGGATTTGGTCCTGTGCGTCGTGGTGAAGCTTGAGACCCGCTTTTTCTTGTACTCCGCCCATTGCCGGGCTCTGCTCTCGCGCGGAAACCCCGGGTCGAGGTCCCATACGCCCATACGCAGCAACTCCTGGCGGGAATAGCCCGAGAAGGCGCAGGCGGCGTCGTTGACGTAGACGAACCACCCCTCGGGATCGATCCAGAAAATGCTCAGTGCCGCCTTGTCTACGGAGGCCTGGGTCAGCATCAAGCGCTCGGTTATCCGCTTCCGCTCGGTGATATCCCGGGTAAAAACGACAAACTGCCCCCCCTCGTACGGCAGATACGAGGTACTGACCTCCGCCTCGATGATGATTCCATCCTTACGCCGGTGCCGCGTCTCGAATACCGCTCCCCCCGTGGCGATCACTGCTGCTATCCGCTGTCTGGTCTCGGCCTCGGACTCCACATCGTCGATATCCCATATCCGCAGGGCCAGCAGCTCGTCCTTCGTGTAGCCCAGCAGCCTGCAGGCAGCCTCGTTCGCACGGATGATGCGACCTTCGCAGTTAACAATCCAATACCCGTCGAATGTCGTCTCAACGGTGGCCAAGGCTTCGAGTTCGGCCTGCCTGCGCTCGGCGATGTTTCTGGCTATGCCGAACACATGAAACGTGCCGTCCTGAACGAACTTCATGGCCTTGATTTCTACCGGAAACCTGGTTCCGTCCTTGCGCCGGTGTTCACTCGTGATGATCGAGGGAGTGTTTTCAGGCGCCGTGTTCCACTGATCCAGGTAATCCTGCTGCAGCGCGAGCGCGTCTATGTCCGCGATGTTCATGTTCAGCAATTCTTCCCGGGAAAAGCCCGTATCGACGGTGGCCTGCGCATTGACATCCAGGATGCGTCCCTCCGCATCGGCCAGGTAAAAGGCGTCCCGCGCATAATCGGCAAAACGTCGAAAGCGTTCTTCGCTGTCCTTCAGCCGTTCCCGTATCCGTTTTCGCTCGGTAATGTCGGTTATTCCCTCCAGCACCTGGACGACCGCTCCGGCATCATCCAGAACAGGCTGGGAGGCGATGGCGTACCATCGATCGCGGTCGGAGTCGTAGCGCTCCGTACGGGCTGGCTGGCCGGTTTCGAAGGTCAAACGCGCCGGGCATCCCGGGCAGGGCGTCGCGCTGTCCAGAAAAAAGGCATGGCAGCTCCGGATTTCGGCGGAAGCGCGTGGGAACAGACGGTGTATGTGTTCGTTGACCCAGGCGATAGACAGGTCCGGATTGATAAGACAGAGGCCGGTATCCAGGGAGGCGAGGATGCTGTGCAGCCGGTCCCGCTCGGCGCGCAGCGAGTGTTCCGACCGTTTCACCTCACGCTGATCATACGCTACGCACCCGGCGCCGGTGCCATCCTCGGACTGCGCACGCCGCGGTCTTGAAAGTTCAGCTGCGGCCCTGAGCCGGGCATTCTCCTCGCGAAGCGCTTGCAGCTCGGCAACGAGCTGCCCCTTGCTCTTGTCGTACTCCTGCATTCCGTCACTCCCGAAGACGTTGATGGACGCAACCCTGACGAACAAAAAAACGCTACGCAATCTGTCCGGCGCTGGAGCGATTCCTTTTCGAAAAAAGAACAGATTATTACCGGATACCGAAAAACAGGACAAGCGGCAAGTTGTCATTTCACTGGCGGGATATTGCCAGCACCAAATGCAACGGCCTGTTTCAGGGCGTGCCGAATCGTATAGTAAGTAATGAATTGGAATGGTTGCGATTGCGCACGATGACAGCCCTGGCAGATTTGAAACAGATCGAGCGACGCAACCGACATCCGGATACCAGCAGGCAATCATTGTCAATACACAAATCAGGATCGAAAACTGCTTGCCAGGAAACCCCCTGCCGCCGTCGCCCTGGCCAGATTGAACGAAGTCGGAATCCCGCGGCCAGGGAAGATGTAAAAAAGGCTGGAATTCAAAGGCATTATTTTGCTTGTCAGGCAAGCGCCGACGGTGTTATTATACAAACGTTTGACTACAGGTACGCCGCTTGCGTCAACAAAGGGGGCTGGTATGAACAAGGGCGAAATCATCAAGGCGTTGGCCGAGGATGCGGATTTGCTTCAGAACGAAGCCTCGGTCTACGTGGACACCTTTTTTTCCTCCATGCGCCAGGCGCTGCTCAATGGAGATCGGGTGGAGATCCGGGGCTTCGGTTCGTTCAAGGTGAAACAATACAAAGGATACCGCGGTCGCAATCCCAAATCCGGCAAGTCGGTCGACGTCGCTCCCAAGCGACTGCCGATCTTCAGACCCGGCAAAGAGCTTAAGGATATGGTCAACACCTGATGGCGGAATGCCGCAACAGCTGACGCCAAGGGAGCAGGCACATGGCTCAATCAGACATACTCCTTGAATCGGGAACCAACGAACTCGAAATCATCGAATTCTATATCGACGAGCTCGACCCCGTCACCCGGGAGACGAGCCGCGGGTATTATGGCGTCAACGTCGCCAAAGTGCTCGAGGTTATCGAAAGCCCGAAGCTCACGAACTATGAATCGGCCGCGCACCCCTGCTTCCTTGGCACCATTCCCCTGCGGGACATCATTCTGCCTGTGCTCGATTTGAGCAACTGGCTGCATTTCGAGCGTTGTGCCAACGAATTCGAGGTCATCCTGGTCACCGAATTCAACCGCTGCATCACGGGCTTCCTTGTTTCCGGCGTCACCCAGATTCACCGGGTTTCCTGGAAAGACGTCTCGCCGCCCAGCCAGTTTCTTTCCCGGCTCGAGTCAAACTGCATCACCAGCATGGTGCAGCTCGACGATCATTTCGCCCTGCTGCTGGACCTGGAAAAGGTACTCAGCGAGCTGAACCCGGACTTCGCGCCCGAGGCCATGCCGCCGATGCCCAGCCACGAGGTGCAGTACAAGGCGCTCATCGTCGACGATTCCACCATGCTCAGACACATGATCAAAGATCGCCTCGAAGAGGCCAATTTCAGCATCCAGACCCTCAACAACGGGGAAGAAGGCTGGAAATACCTGCTGAACCTGAAGCAGCAGGCGGCATCCGAGGGCAAGGACATTCTCGACTGCCTGGACATCCTGATTTCGGACATCGAGATGCCGCTGATGGACGGCTACACCCTGACCAGGCACGTCAAGGAGGACCCCGCCCTCAAGGTCTTGCCCGTGGTACTCTTTTCCTCCATGATTACCGACGACCTGCGACACAAAGGTCTGGCCGTCGGCGCCGACGACCAGGTCTCCAAGCCCGAGTTCGCATCCCTTGCCGATCGGGCCCTTCGGCTTATCGTGTCCAGTAAATCCCGAACCACACCGGTTTGACCGTGTCAGCGACCGAAAATCCCCTCTCCCTGCGCGACGCCGGTATTTCCACGATGCATCTGTCCATCGGGGAGACGATCATTACCACCATGCCGGCAATGATCGACACCGTGCTCGGATCCTGCGTCTCGGTGACCTTTTTTCACGCGCCCAGCGCCATGGCCGCCATTTTTCATGCCCTGCTGCCGTCCAGAGACAGCATGCATATCTCGAAGGCGCTTCACGACACCACGTCCCGGTTCGTGGACAGCGCCATAGACGCCATTCTCGCCCGTTTCGCCAAACTGCACGTCCGTCCGGCCAACATCGAGGTCAAGCTCTTCGGCGGCTCCTTTTGCATCGCGCCCGGACAACGAGGCCCGCTACGCGCCATAGTGGACGTGGGCGCAAAAAACGTACTCATGGCCCGTACGCAACTCGCCCGCCACGGGTGCCGCATCAGCAAGGAAAACGTGCTGGGAAATCAGGGCCGAAAGCTCATTTTCTACACTGCCACCGGCGATGTCTGGATAAAACCGCTCCCCATGACGCTGCTCGGCAAACAACGCAAAGCCCTGCTCACCGCAACCGAAATCGAAGACTTGGCCGCCGTCGCCTCAAACTCGCTCTCCGTACGCCCTGCTTCGTGAGGATACGCCATGCCCCCTCTTTTCGCGTCACCGCGTCGCGTCGTATTTCGTCTGGCCTGACGCCAGGCCCTGTTGCTGCTCCTGCTGGCCGTCGTACCCGGTCTGGGGACCAATCTGCTGCGGGCGGATGCGTTGCCGCTATTCTCGCCGCCAAAGGAGAAATCCGGGCAGCCCGCCGATACGCGCATCGACCTCGCACTGGCCAAGGATTGCGGCCGGTCTCTTCTGAAAAACGTTCTTTTCGCCCAATCAATCCTGACGACTGAACACGCGACACCGGACGTGGCCCTTCCCTCATGCGTTGCATGAAGTCGGGCCACGCCGGAATGCATCATTCCTGTCAATAGTTGAGCGCCAACTGGAACAGCGCCGTGAATGGCGGTCCAACGTAATAGCTGGCAACGCCGGCGCGGGTGTCATCGCTCGTGTTGATCATCGAAATCGTCCGCGCGCTGAACAGGTTGTAGAGATCGAAGGACGCGGTAACGGACTCAAGCAGCGGGACCTTGTCAAAGGTATAACTCAACCGCAAATCAGCCGTCATTTGCGGATCGATCTTTTCGTGATGCTCGACATCGCCATAGCGGTCGCCGATGTACCGCAAGGACGGAACGACCTGAAAACCGGCATAGCTGAAGATAACGCCAGTCTTCAGGCTCCAGTCGGGCGTATCCACCACCTGCTTGCCAGCGCAGGAAAGCGTGCTCCCCTGATAGGCGAGATCCTTGTCATAGGTCAGCGAGGTATACGAGGGGTTGATGAACACGGTGAACATGTCGTTCAGGAAAATGTTCGTGTCCAGCTCGAAGCCATAACTGGTGGCATCGCCGACGTTTTGCTGGTAGTTCAGGTTGACGCGCGCGTCGTAGACCGTGGTCAGCAACTTCTGGTGTTTGGCGAAATAGACGCTCGGCGAAATGCTGAGCCAATCCATCGTATACGTCATGCCGAGTTCCCAGGAGTCGGTGATTTCCATATCATAGCCGCTGAACATGTCGCCCAGCGTCACGCCAGCGCGCTGAAACCTGGTGCGATACTGATTGTACAGGCTGATCAGCGGTACATAGGAATACGGGCGTATCTGGGTGCGTCCGTACTGTGCGGAGAGTTGCAAATCCTCGGTGAAATTGTACGACAGACCGGCACTGGGCAGCAGAATGTCGTGCAGCCTGGCAGCCCGGTCGAGGTCCCGGGCGCGCTGCAAGCTATAGGGCGCGGTATTTTGCGATACATACCCTCTTGCCGCCGGTTCGTCATAGGCGAAATACTTCAATCCCGCCTGCCAGTTGAACGCGCCGACCGTGCCCGAAAGCTTCAGATAGGGACTGTGGGTGTAGCCGTTGCCGTCATTTTTCGTGTACACGCCGTACCCGGCAAAGGCGAACGAACCGGGAACGAAGTTTTTCGTTGTGACTACCAGGTTGGACGACTCGAACAGATAGCCGAGGGACATCGTCGCGACGGACGTAGGGTAAACGATTTCCGACAGCACGCCCAAACGCTCGAAATCACGGATGCGCTGCTGGACCATCCCCCTCTGCGAGGTGACACCTTGCAGGATGCGGGCATCTTCTTTTGAGTAGTAGGGTTTGATACTGATCTTGAGGTCGTTGTCAAAGGTAAATGGAATTATGCCAAATATATCTTTATTTGCATATTTCCCTTTATTATACCGGTAATAATTAATATTGTCCATTCGCCGCTGACTGAGTTCGCTGTTGTAATCTTTCCTGTAATTCTCGCTCAAGGATTGGCTTTCGGCGTAGGTCAACGGCCGATAGAAATACTGCTCGACCTCGTTGTAATTCGCCCAGATTTTGACTTCATCCTTCTCGGTGATGGGCTGCGAAATCATGACATTGACATTATTTCGCGGCCCCAGATTGCCCGGACCTTTCCATTTGTTGGCGTTCGTATAGGAGTAGGACAGAGAAATCTTTGTAGTCAAACCCGGCACTTCGCCGGAGTCGATGCGAACGAAGGTGCGGTGATAATCGTTCGAGCCTACGCCTTGCGTCAGCGACGCGCTGGGCTTTTCCTCGGGCCAATGCGGTTTCAGCTCGATAGCACCGGCGCGCGAGCCTACGCTTGTGCCCAGGTCCGCCGGAACGGCGCCCTTGTAGACGGCAATACCCTGGAAATTCTCGGTATCGTAAATGTAGTCACGCGGTCCCATGGGATTGCCACCATAGTTCGGCACCCCTTCCACGGTCATGGACCCCAGATACCCGCGCACGCCGCGCACCCGAATGGTCTTCTGCTCGGTCGACAACCCAAAGGGGTCGACACTTTCTACGTTGACTCCGGGCAGCACGTTCATGCTTTCGTAAACGCTCGCCGCCGTCTTTCCGCCCTGAATCTCCATGCCCTTGCGCGTGATCTCCGTGCCGGTAAAGACCGTATCGTTCGTCTGGCGCGTCGGCGTTACAATGCGCTGCCCTTCCACAATCATGGAATCCATGGTCCAGGTCTGCAATCCGTCTCCCTCGTGCGCGCCCGCTACGTCAGGCGCCGGCTCGGCCGCGGACGGGCTGACGCCCGCCGATTCGCCCGGCGTTGTCGTTTCCGTGGCGTGAGTAGCCGATTCGTCGGCAATGGCCTGAAGGGACAAGGAAAGCAGCACTGTCACTGCAAACAGAAAAATAGCGAATTGTCGTTTCATGGTTCGTTCCGATGTGTTTATGATAACGGCATCATGGCATTCGTCAGACTTTCTGCTCAATTTCAGAAAAACACGGTATGCAAAATACCTGTCCTGCAAATCGGCGCGTACGTGATTCCATCGTCATTTCGCCGCACTGTTCGCACTTGAGACTTTGCAAGACGCGTGGCGGACGGGGAGCTTGTGCGTCAGGCGTGGATATGTCGAACAGCGTTTCAATCGGCAATTCCATAAAATTGTGCTGCATTTTTTCACGCAAAACAGTGCAGCGTTGTTTCTCTTCCTCTGTTGCCGTGCCATTCACAACGGCTGCCATCAATTTTGTCAATTCGTTGTCGATATCTTTCCTGCTCTCCGGCTTGAGCACCAGCCGAAACGCACGGCCGGTTTTTCGATCATAAAAGGAAAATGCCATTTTGCCATAGTCACGATGAATAAAATTTCCCTTCCCGTACGTGCAGCCTGTCAGATATTGTATGGCATCCACGCCGCACATATCCGTTTCCGTAACAGCAACCAGCTCGACATCCGGCCCCGAAAACTCCCCGAGGGCGAATTCCGCGGCCCGGATGCCAATAGCCAGGCCCGGGCAGCTGTGCCCGTGAAAACCGATAACCCGATCGATAAGCTCTGATGACAGTGCGCATCCCATGATATCCCTCCTCGTGTTTGTGGTGATCAATGCGGCACGACTAGCGTACGTTCCCCATGGCGAAGTATTTCCACCTCAACGCCGTAGACGTCCTGAATCATGGCCGGCTGCACCTCGTCCGGACGGCACAGCGTACGCACCTTGCCATTCTTGATGAACAGCAGTTTGTGCGCAAAGCGCAGGGCGGAGTTCAGGTCGTGCATGGTCATAACCGCTGCCATCTGCTGCTCGCGCACAATTCTTTGAATCGTCTGCAGGATATCGAGCTTGTTGCGCAAATCGAGCGCGCTTGTCGGCTCGTCGAGCAGCAGGACACGCGGAGCCTGGGCAATGGCCCTGGCGATGCACACTTTTTGCAACTCACCGCCGCTCATCTGGTTGATGCTGCGCAGGGCCAGATGGTCCATACCCACGCAATGCAGCGCCGCTTCGGCGTGGTGCACATCATTCGTGCTCACGCGCCAGCCCAGGTGCGGCTTGCGTCCAAGAAGTACGGCATCGAAGGCGGTCATGCGGCCCGAATCCGCACGCTGTGCCACGTACGCGATGTTCCGCGCTATCTCCTGAGCTGACAGTGAAAAAATATCGGCGTTTTCGACCATCACAACGCCCTGCCTGGGCGTCAGCATGGCGTTGATGCAGCGCAGCAGGGTTGTTTTTCCGACGCCGTTAGGTCCCAGAATAGCCAGCAATTCGGCCTTTTCGACAACCAGATCGATGCCGGCCAGGACCTCAGACTGCGCGTATCCGAATTCCAGCCCGCGTACCTGAAGCGTCATTGTCGGCCTCGGCGCAAGAGAATCGAGAAAAACGCCGGCGCACCTATCAGCGCCGTTACAACGGACACGGGCAAGAGATGCGGCGCCAGGGCCATTCGGGACAGGATATCGGAGGCCTGCAAGAGAATGGCGCCGAACAGGCAGCTGCCAGGCAGCAAAAACCGATGGTCGTCGCCGAGCAGCCGACGAACGATATGCGGGCTGACCAGCCCGATGAATCCGATAACCCCAAGTGAGGAAACGATGACGGCGGTCAGGATCGATGCGACGATCATGCCCTGAAGGCGTACGCGCTCGACCCGTACGCCAAGCCCGCGCGCGGTTTCGTCTCCCGCGTCGAGCGCGTTGTAATTCCAGCGATTCCAGTAAAAAAACACTACCGCAGCCAACGTTGTGGCCCCGAGAATACCCACCTCGCGCCAGCCCGCGCGCGACAGGTCCCCGAAGCTCCAGAACACCATGGCCGCCAACTGTACGTCGCTGGCGAAGTACTGCAACAGCATAGTCGCGGCCGTGAACAGCGATCCAAGGGCAACGCCGCAGAGCACCATGACCTCCGGACTCGCTCCCCGCAATCGGGCGACCGCGATGATTACCAGCGACGCAGCCAACGACGCCGCAAAGGCGAAGACTGATGTCAGAATCGGGTCGGAAACCGAGACGGCGTTCACCGCGGTGCTTTGCATGACGCCCGTTCCCAGAAACATGACCGCAAAGGCCGCGCCAAAGGCCCCAGCCTGCGAAATGCCCAGGGTGAAAGGCGAGGCCAAGGGGTTGCGCAATATGGACTGCATCGCCGCCCCGGCGGCCGCCAGACCGCTCCCGGCCAGCACGGCCGTCAGGGCGTTGGGCAGCCGGATATTCCAGATGATGACCTGAAAACGCGTCGACGCGTCCACACCAGTCAGACTCCCCACCACGTCGGCAAGCGGAATCCCGACCGGACCAAAGGCCATGCACGCCAGAAAGAAGAGCGTCAGGATCGCGCACGCGCTCAACAACACCAGTGTCTTACGCGCGAGATAGGCGTGGTAGGCCGTCCGTACGGGTTTTTCGTGGAGCGCGGATGTCATGATTTCATTTGTCGAGAGCGGTCGAGAAAATGATGTCCCGTGCCGTGGTGTTGAGCTGGCGAAAAACCGGCGCACCCAGGAGAAAGGAAAACACTTCGTCCGCGAGCCCGGCGGGATCCACGTCCCGGAACCTGTCAGGATACACTGTCTTGCCGACATAATAAGCGTTCGCCAGCACTGATCCGAAATTCTGGGCGTAGGCATTGCAGGAGAGAACGCCGAATACGCGCCCCGATCGCACGGCGCGCAGTCCGCTGTAGATAGGATTGTTTATGAGCTCGAAAAGGCCGCTGGCCGGACCTTCGAGCAGCGTCGTCGACGCGTCCAGAAAGATGTATTCCGGATCCCAGGCCAGAATCTGTTCCCTGGAAACACTGGCATGGGAGAGCGCTGTCTCCTGTGAAGCCCCGGCCGCGGCGACATTGACCGCGGCGACGAATGCAAACGGCGCATAGGAGGGATCCGTGGATTGCAGGCCATGCCCGCCGCGCATCGACAACCCGCCGATGTAGCATGTCGTGGTATTCCTGCTCGCTTCGCCCTCGACGCGCGCGAGCAGATCGCTGCGTCTGGCGTCGAAAAAGTCTACGACCGCGCGGGCTCGCTCTTCCTTGCCGATAATCGTGCCCATGAGCAGAAGCGTGCGATCCAACTCGGCACGCCCGGCTGTCAGATTGCCGTAATCCAGCGCCACGACGGGAATGCCCGTCTTATCGCTCAGCGCTTGCGGATCATGCCCCATTGTCGGGTATGTCTTGAAAATGACCTGCGGACGCGGCGACAGCGTGGCAATCAACTCCGGATTATCCTGCCCGCGTGGCTCGCCAATAAGCGGCAGATGCTGCAACTGCGGATTGGCGACTGCGTAGGGCCGGGTCTCAATGTTCATGTTCTGCTTCTCGACACTGTCCACCCCGACCACAAGGTCCTGCGCCTGAAGGTACACAAGCAACCGCAGACAGCCAGGGCCGGAACAAATCACCCGGTCCACGGTATCGGGCACCGCAACCTGCCGCCCGAGCGCGTCGGTTATGGTCCTCGCCTCGCCGCTCCCGCCCCACGCACAGAGCGCCATGACACCAAGCGCAAGCGCACCTGCCACCCTGACAATAGTCATCAGGCGTCTCCAATGGATAATTTTGTTGAATCAGTGACACGTCACAGGTAGCAATATCAAAAACAGCTGTCAATAAAAAAGATAAATTTTTTATCCTAGGGTTAAAACTATACACTATCTACATAATAATAACCAAATCAAGTGATGAATTATAATAGCATACAGCAAATGCATCACGTTCGATGCGTCTCGGACTGTACCGATTCGCAGCTCGTCCAGGACGAACCAGCATCCCTATGCTCAATCCCCTCGCGCTGTGTCACGGCGCACCGTCTGCCGCGTAGCACAGTGCTTTCAACGCAGTTTCGATTTGATTGAATAACGTTTGCAAAGGGACAAGGAATACCTGAAGAGTAGCACGAAGCGACAACATCAGCGACGCAGGCCTGAAGCGCCGTCTATCGCCAACAACGCGGTCAGCAAACCCGGCAGACAACACTCGCCCGCGCCACCCATCATATCACGTTGTTTTCATTTGCTTATCCAAATACCCCCCCCACCCAACCCCGCCCCCCACTCCCCCTCCGCGCGCGTCCCGGCAGGTCCTCCCCCTTCATTTTTTTACTGAAATCAAAAAAAATACTTGACGCCAACCCGAGCTCTCGGCTATCCATTTCGACGTTGCGGGGCTGTAGCTCAGTTGGGAGAGCGCTTGAATGGCATTCAAGAGGTCGTCGGTTCGAT
>CAZGAH010000064.1:0-10068 GCA_964523295.1 uncultured Desulfovibrionaceae bacterium
CGGCGTTTCTGATTCTTCGGCGCAAAGATAGATGCCGAGTCCATCATTTTGCGTATTGTCCAGCAGCTGCGTCAGGGCACGGGCCACGGGCAAATCGCTGTCCAACGCCTGCAACAGGTATACATCCAGCAATCGCGCCAGTCGCCGCTGCCCCCGAAGCCCCAGCGACCTGGCATGTGCCTGGGCTTTGAGGCAACACTGACGGCGCACCTCTGCCGGAAGTTTTTTCCCTTCGCACAGGCAGAGAGAGCGCGATAGGAACCAGTCGGCGAGCAGGGGATCCCGCACTATGGCCTTGCGCCATCTTTGCGCCCTTCCGAGGCTGCGACCGGGGAACACCTCCCTGACGATTGTCGAACGGAGTTTTTGATATAATTCCTGCTGCGTTGCAAGTCGTTCGCAAAAAATGAGGGTCTTCCTTTCCTGCCGATAGTTATACAACGCACGATCTACCGTAGCCCGTATCTTGGGATGCTCCGCCTTGTTCAACGCCTTTGTCAAGAAATCAACGTAGGCCTGAGTCTCTTCGGACAACGAAATCGACGCGGCATGTTTTTTATTATGACTTTCCAGGAACGCCGAAAAACTGGAGGACAATCCGCCGCGCAGGTGGGCCGTGGTCGTGTCGCTGGCCTTGTCTCTCCGCATGAGTTGATCGGCACGCATGGCCAGAAAGGAAATCAACGCCGCATTTTCGTCGCCGTATCCGCGCACCTCGTACAGCCCGGGACGTTGCGGGCTACAGTGCGGGTCACCGTTGGGCGCGTAGTCATATCCGGCATGTACGTGGCGCAGGCGACGCGACTTGCTATGCCGGATGACAACCCGTCGCAACTGCCTGCTCAGTTCCTGCGTCCGGGCATGGTACTCGGAGACGGCAACGGCAAATTCGGCCAGCTCGGACGGTGCGTCGGGCAATTGCGGGAGCGTCGCCAGGACACTCGCCACATCCTGCCCGGTGACAAAGGCTTTTTGGAACAGGTCTGCACATTCGAGTGGAAGCGCCTTCCAGGCTCGTCCGAAACGATCCTTTGCCTGCAAGCAATTGGAAAGGAGGCCATCCGGGCGGGAAATATCCTGTATGACCCTGAGCGACGGGCTGTCCGGTCGCTTGCAATGAACGTGCTGAAACAGGAGCAGTTGTGGTTTTTATCCAAATATTTAATGAATTATTAGGTTTTTTTCAAAATACTGCAACCAGATGTTTTCTTCTGTTCTTAGGATCGTTCATTGTTTATCACCTGTGCATTGCCATCGCTCAAGATTAGTTCTTGCAGCTTTGTAAAAAAACGCTCCTGAAACCAATCCCATTGAGCAAAATCAGCCATGGCCTGCTTTACAACATGAAGGAGCGCGTGCGATTCTGTACGTTTTCCCTGTGTCTCCAAGATCTTGCATGCTATAACGCCACAAACAAGTACAAAATTCAGCACATACCTTTGCTCACTAGACTCCTCGTTGAACAGAAAAGTATGCAATTTGTAACGGACACCGGAAAGTTGTCGCCATGTTTCCTGCCAGCTCGCTTGGGGATCGGTTATAGCAGCATACACCTTTGCTATCTTCTCGTGTCGCTCGTCAGGAAGGTCCGAATGCTCACTGGTGTACAATCCAGCATCTTTGAAACACAGCAAAATATTGAAATAATGCAAATAATTTTTAGCATGCTCTTCAGTCAGTTTTGGGGTTCTTTCTACCAGCGCGAGTAATGATGTGAGGTGAAATCTTGAGCGATGTGGCAGAGGAATACCTGTTTGTGCAAAGATACCTGCCTGCGCAGCGGCTTCCTCTTCGGCAACTCCAAAAGTATTTGTAAACAATGTGTCAGACAACTCACCTTCGGGGAAGGCCAAGGCTTCTTTCAACGCGTCACCGAAGATTGACAGAGCGAGAGCCTGCGGATCGCGATCCACATCGCGTCGGTGTATACGGCGTGCCAATATTTCGACCAGAAAAGCCTCGCCAAGAAAAAATTTATCATCGCGCGTCATCATGGCTGAGACCATGTCTTTATACAGATTACCCAATTGTGTTTTTTTATCATTTACATCGTTACTATTGGTACCGACCCGCAGAACGTCTGCTAGTGTATGTGTTCCGTAGGAAATACACCACTCCATAAGGAGGGGTGCTAAGAGTTTGCGATTCCAAATGGGCTTGCGTTCAGAGTCAAAAACCATACACGATGCGGCTTGACGCATTAGTTCGGATGATATTTGTGGAACTATTGAAGAAAGGCATACCAATAGAATATTATTGACAATGGGGGGATAAGAAATTTTTTCAATAACAGCCACAAGCGTTTGTGGATAATTCGGCAAAAGCACCGTTAAGGTACTTAACGAAGGCAGATGCATCGTTACATTTTGCCACCCATAGATGGGATTCCATACCTCAGAAAGAATTCTCTCATTTTTCCAAGTATCATTCAAGTCCATAAAGTATTGTTTATCATCTCTGAACACAACATAGTCTTGGGGATTAGCTTCCAAATCGGCAATAGCCTCTATAAAGCGACAACCAAAATGTGCGGCCCGGTCTACACTGGATAGCTCATTCGACAATCGGGAGCTAAATCCCTCCCAGCAATGCCAATCTGACACCATGTGCAACATGGTCAAAGCGTTTTCGGAGGAGTCAATAAAGAGCGTCGCTAAGGCTTCTCCAATCACCCACTGCGCCTTATGAATTTCTATACAGTCGTACTTTGCGGATCGTGCTTCGCCATTGAGGATTTTTTTTACTCCTATCAACAGTTCATCAGGAATACGTTGTTCCGACAAAAGAGCAAGCGTGGCCTCTATGTCTGGGTCGGCGCGGTGTAAAACGACTTCCTTCACCCAGCATGCCATTTTAGCAACCCATATTTCATGTTGACTGTTTTGTATAAAAACTTTCAATTCCGCAAAATTATTATATTCATTCATGCATTTCACTTTATGACCTTACCTTAGTCTGCATTTTGTCGAATAGCTTTTTCAATTGTCTATTAATGTCCTTCCATGGCCCACTGATGGCATGAAAAGCCCTATGCACTCCGCCCACAGTGGCACCGCAATGCCAAAAATTGTCATCAAAAAGAGCGAATCGGTCATGAATTTGGTAGCCATCTGGAAAGCGTAACACATTGATCTGGCATTTCGTCACGCCACCACCATGCAACTCCTCAGTCATTTGTCTATTTAGTGCATTATGATTATTCGTTTCTAAAAATATGACAATAGACTGCGGCGTGCGTCTGGCTTCGTTGAAAGCCCGCAAAACTTCCTCAATAACCACGTAGTTAATGTTTTCCTTTTCAAAGTATTTATCTATAAAATAAGCCTCATTTGATTGTCTAAAGCCTGTCCAAAAAGATTTGCTGCGGGGAGGATTAAAAAAATTATCATTTGGTATAGATATTTCTTTAGTATTATGTATCAAATAATCGAAATTAATGGGACTGTTAATAACGTCATTATGATCAGGGCAGATCAGCATTTCATGTGTCTTAACCTTTTCACAGTCATTCCACCTGTGAATAGGCCAGAATAATTGTGCATATTGAGAGCACTGTCTATCCGCATTTGCAGGCTGAGGTGTCCTACGGCGCGAAGTCATTATATCTCCACGCCTTCAGAAACTGCTACCTGTTTACCATCGACAACAATGTTGTCTATATAGTCTTTTAGCTTCTTCACTCTGTCCATATTGGACCGTACCTCGGTGATCTTAGCAATGATTCCATTGGCATCGTGAAGCTTAGTAAGTATGGATCCGCGTGCTCCAATATTGTTTAGCGATGAACCAGAAAGCCATACTGTCGTATTGTCAATTACAAGAAAACGATCATGAATGAGTGGCTTTTCCCCTGTCATGATCTCAAACTCCATTTTCCAACTGTGGGATGCATGCAGCTTATCAATCAGGCGTAGCAGATTATCTCCCTTTTGCTTGCGCTCTTTTGCGCTTTTGCCCAGCCCCTCTCGACCTGTGACAATGGTCAACCCGATATCTTCGGGGCAAACGGACAACACAAAATCAAAAAACTCCTGCTGCGAAAAATACGGATCCACAATGATCGCCGTTTGGGCACACTCAAGGATACTTTTGATCTTTGTTCGGGCCAATTCCGGTGTGTCCAGCCAAGCCTGTCCTCTTTCTTCCGCTGATTGTTTGGAAGCGCGCTCCCTCCTGTGCTGCAAAATTCTACTTCCCCAGTCCTTTAGATTCGGAAACTCGTCCCCCAGCGCCATAACATCACCCTGCCTGTTGGTACGCTCAATGCTCTGTGTACCCTCCGGAAGGTGTAGGTTAATCCTCTCCTGTTGCGGACAAGAGAAATGCACTTGTATAGTCTTCAAAAACCCTGTAAAAGGTTGATAATCCAACAGGCCACGTATAGAACAATATACTGTGTAGCTGATTTTTTCGGCCTCGCCCGTCAGCTCGATGGAGGTACTCGTGGGTGCGTCCGCCTTCAAGGTGAGTTGGATGTAGGGGCTGCCCACCAATCCAGCTATCCTTTTTTCCAGGAGTATCATCGTCAGATCTGCGGCAATACCCGGGCTGCGCTTATGCACAATGACCGAAACAGAATCATTGCTTTCTGCGTCTTGCGCAGGAACACATCTAGTATCTAAACGCCGGTACACTGGATTGGGCAGAGTAAGATGCACGCTGCCCCACAATTCGGGGTATGTGCTCATATCCCATCCAAGCCGCTCCTGTATCCACTTTGCAGGCTTGGTGTTGGTTAGGATAGGCTCTATCCAGTTTCCAAGGGCAGCCGGAAATAGATGGTGTGTTCTTACCACACCCCACGCTTGTGCTAGATAAGGCCAGGAGGTGAGTACATCGTCATTCTTTTCGCTTGAGCCGAGGGCAAATAAAGGCCAAGGCATAGCATACTCTAAATCTTCAGTGTGACAAACCTTCGCATCTCCGCACCAGTCCATGGGGATACTCTGTTTTTTCACAATGCTAGCGTACAGGTTTAATAATTTTTTAGAATCCTTTTTGATGCGTATATAGAATAGTCGAGTTCCGTCAGGAAGTCCCAGACATTGTTCTCTGTCATCTATTTTTCCACGCAGCTTCGGTTCACTTGCCACCGTTCCAACAGACTCATCAACCTCAAATATATCTTTCGGATACAGTTCAAATTCTGCAAATATTAGTTTTCGTCCCGATGGAGTGTATAGCCACAGCATATGTAGCAAGCCTTGTTTATAGTCACCTTGAATCTCTTCAATGGACTGTAATGCAATTTTGTGTTCGGTCATTTCTATTCCTCGTTTATATTTATTTAAATGGCAAAATCATTCGTTTTATATTTATAATTATGCAACATCCCTGGCTGCATCATGTACTCGCTCTATTTTCAATTGACTTGTTTCTCTTAACAAATTCTCATTACCTTAAAAATATATTATTTAATATCTTTTAGTAAGCATTTAGCTTTAGTCATTTTGTAGATTATATAATTGAATAGACTGATATTTAAGATGTTTAAACCTACGTGTTTTCGATTGAAGATCCGATAAGAAGCGATGGGTTGCGATGGCTGTTAGACATTAACATTCTATTGTGTACAAAGGATATTGAATTTTCCCTGGCCCTGTCACTATATAGAGTATTCGTCTCGACTCCCTTGTCCATATCCAGCACCAACTTACAGATATTGCTCCACCTTTGGGGAACGGCTTTTATTAAATCAATCATCACATACCGGTTCTGAATTTAGAAGCGTTCATCACAAGCTATTGGAACAACCAATATCATGCAACCTCATTGCCCTGCTCTCAGCCTCTTGACCGTCAGCAAGCGTACGCTCCCGTCGCTCATGCTGACCCTAGCCACCATACCCCAGGATAGCGTATCGTCTTAAACGTGTATAGCAACAGAAATACCGACATGCAAGGAAAATATTACCAATGAGCATATCTTTCGTGCGCTTTGTTTTTCTCCACCGTTGATAGTCCTGGAATCCCTCCCTCGTCCATTCAACCCTCACCCCTGGACGTGCCGACGGGATCCTCGCAAAATGAAAACCGTCGACGCCCCTTGCGGAGCGTCGACGGACGGGGAGGTTGAGCCTGGGTCTGGCTCGGGTCAGGAGAACAGCCGCTTCAACGGACTGGCAGCTTTGGCCAGAAGCTGTTTGCGCGTCATGAGCGGTGATTCGTGACTGGCTACGGCGTTTTGGTGATACAGTTTCGGATCCACGGGGAAGAGGTAGATGACGTTGACGTCGTCCGGGTCGCCCAGGATGGCCTGGGGACGCGTTTTTTTGACCTCTTCGAGCCGGGCATTAGCCATGGAGAGCATGTCCTCGCGTTCGCCGAAGTTCATGGCGCCCGTGGGACAGGTTTTGACGCAGGCGGGCAGCAGGTTGTTCTGCACGCGGTCTATGCACATATCGCATTTGGACATCTGTTTGGTCTTTTCATCCAGACGCGGAATCTTGTAGGGGCAGGCATCGGAGATGTCCTGGAAGTTGAGTTCCGCGGTCTTCGGGGTGAAGATGACGGCACCCGTCTCCTGGTCGTGGATAATCGCGCCGGGCTTGTCCGCCACGAGGGCGCAGGGCGCATTGACGCAGTGGCGGCACTGCTCGGGAAAGAAGATATAGTCGAGCTTGCCGTCGACCATGACTTCCTGGAAATGCACCAGTTTGAGCGTAATGAAGGAAAGGCTTTTAGGGTTCTGGTGCGAGCCCCAGTTTTGGGTTTTTTCTCCGGGGAGCTTTTTCCACTGCTTGCAGGCGACCTGGCAGCCGCGGCAGGCCGTACACTTGGTCAGATCGATGAAGAATCCTTTTGCCATGGGACGCCTCCTCAGGCTTTGCGGACGTTGGCCATGAAGGCCTTGGTTTCGGGAATGCCGGTGTTAGGATCGCCGACCGACGGGGTGATCAGGTTGGCCGCGTCGCCGCCGTCTTTGGGAGTGATCCAGCCGAAGTGCCACGGGATGCCGATCTGGTGGATGGTCTGGCCCATGACCGTAAAGGGCTTGAAGCGTTTGGTGACAATGGCGATGGCCCAGAGGCTGCCGCGGAGGTTTTCGACGATGACTTTTTCTCCGTTGGCGATGCCGCGCAGTTGAGCCAGCTCTTCGCTCATTTCACAGAACATCTGGGGTTCGGCCTCGACGAGCCAGTCCTGATAGCGGGTCATCAGACCGGTCTGCCAGTGCTCGGTGACGCGGTATGTGGTGCAGACAAAGGGATAGCGCGGGTCGCAGACAGCCTTTTTCTCGCTGGCGAACTGCAAGGCCGTGGGGTTGTGGAGCTGCTTGGAGAAGGGGTGGTCGATGACCGGGCACTCCAGCGGCTCGTAGTATTCGGGCAAGGGACCGTCGTTGAGGCCCGGTCCGAAGATGGCGGCTCGGCCGTCGGTCTTCATGATGAACGGGTACTTCTCGGTCGGGGCCCAGGGGCCGTCCGGCACGTCGCCAACCCATTTCTTGTCCGCCTCGTTCCAGGCCACGACCACCTTGTCGGGATTCCAGGGCTTCCCGGTGGGATCGCAGGAGGCACGGTTGTAGATGATGCGGCGGTTGACCGGCCAGCACCAGGACCAGTTCGGGAACAACCCGATCTTTTCCTGCTCCGGCGTCTGCTTGACGTCGCGTCGTGCGGCCATGTTGCCCTTGTCGGTATAGGAGCCGGCGTAGATCCAGCAGCCCGAGCTGGTGGAGCCGTCGGCCTGGAGCTGGGCGAAGCTGGTGACAAGCGAGCCAGCCTTGAAGGTCTGATCCTTGATGGTGACGTCTTTGAGGAAGTAGCCATTGAGGATTTTTGCGGCCTTGTGCGGGTCGTAGACATGGTTGGTGGCGATATCCCAGCCCAGGTTTTTGATCGGCTCGGGGAAAACGCCGTCCTTGGCATAGAGTTCGCGTATCTTCAGAAACAGCTCATAGATGATGTCGCCGTCGGGCTTGGTCTGTCCCATGGGCTTGGGGCCGGCGTAGCGCCATTGCATCCAGCGCCCGGAGTTGACGACGGAGCCTTCTTTTTCGATGGCCGTGCAGCAGGGCAAAAAGAAGACCTCGGTTTTGATCTTCTTCGGATCCATGCCCGGTCCGCGCCAGAAGGAGCAGGTCTCGTTGTCGTAGATGTTGACGTTGACCATCCAGTCGAGCTTGGCAAAGGCCTCGCGGTTCTTCTGTGCGTTGGCGCCGCTGCATGCCGGATTCATGCCCCAGGCGAAAAAGCCCTTGAAGGCACCTTTATGCATGACCTCGAACAGGTTGAGCCAGCTGTAGTTCTTGCCCTCTTCGCCCTTGGGCAGCCAGGTGTAGCTTTGGGCCGGGTCCGCATTCGGCGGCATACTTGGGATAGTTGCCCCACCAGTTCGCGGACTTGGGATCCTTGCAAACCGGGGTGAATTTTTTGTTGTATTCCTCGAGCGTCGTGATCGAGGCCGTGGGCGTTTTCAGATAGCCGGGCAGGATGTGAAAGAGCAGGCCCTGGTCAGTGGAGCCCTGGACGTTCGACTCGCCGCGCATGGCGTTGACGCCGCCGCCGGCGATGCCCATGTTGCCGAGCAGCAGCTGAATGATGCACATGGTCCGGATATTCTGCACGCCGACGGTGTGCTGAGTCCAGCCCATCGCGTAGCAGATGGTGCCGGCCTTGTCCGGTGAGCCCGTGGCGGTATACGCCTTATAGACCTCAAGCAGCTTGTCTTCCGGCGTACCGGTGATATCGGCGACCTTCTTGAGGTCGTAGCGGTCGTAGTGCTGTTTCAGGATATTGAACACGCAGCGCGGGTTCTGCAGTGTGGGGTCTGTCAGCGCGTTGCCGTCGGCGTCAAGCTCGAAGGCCCAGGCGGACTTGTCGTACTTGATGGCTTTGGCGTCGAAGCCGGCGAAGAGCCCGTCCTGAAACGTGAACTTTTCCCCAAGAATATGCGCCGCGTTGGTGTAGTTGACAACGTAGTCCTTGAAATAGAGCTGGTTGTCCAGAATGTATTTGATCATGCCGCCGAGGAAGCCGATATCGGAGCCCGAGCGCAGCGGGGCGTAGATGTCGCACTTGGCCGAGGTCCGGGTGAACCGCGGGTCGACGTGAACGAGCGTCGCCCCTTTGTCTTTGGCCTTCATGATCCATTTGAAAGAAATGGGGTGGTTTTCGGCAGGGTTGCTGCCCATCATCAATATACAATCACTGTTCTTCAGGTCGATCCAGTGATTCGTCATCGCACCGCGTCCGAACGACTCTGCCAGAGCCGCTACAGTGGCGCTGTGTCAGATACGGGCCTGATGTTCTACATAAAATAGCCCCAGACTGCGGAGAAAGGCCTGGTATACCCAGCACTCTTCGTTATCGATGGCGGCGGAACCGACGGAGGCGATGCCGTCGCAGCGGTTGACTTCCTGGCCCTTTTCGTTCTTGAGCACAAAGGTCTTGTCGCGCGTGGCCTTGACCCGTTTGGCAATCTGCTCGAACATCCATTCCCAGGACTTCTCTTCCCACTTGGTGCTGTTCGGCGCGCGATACAGCGGCTTGAGCACCCGACGCGGATTTTCGGTCAGCTGCCAGCTCGAGGCGCCCTTGGCGCACAGTGCGCCCTGATTGATGGGATGATCCGGATCGCCCTCTGCGTTGATGGCGCGACTGGTGGCCTTGTCCGTATGGATGACCAGACCGCAACCCACGGAACAGTAACAACAGATCGAGGTGGTTTCTTTGGCTTCGCTGATTTTCAGGGCCAGTTTTTCGGCGTTTGCCTCTGTGGGTCCGAAATCGAACCCCAGGCCGCCGAAGGCGGTGGTCGCGGCTACGGTTGCCGTCGTCGCCGCCGTGTACTTGAGGAACTGCCTTCTGTTAAAAAACATACGCGCTCCTTTTGGTTTGACGTGTTCAGTCATCTGCCCCGTATCTCCCTGCTCAGGCGGATGAGCAGGTCGTAGCCGGCAGGTCGGATACCATGGTCGGTTTCGGGCCGTGGCGCACGGCAGATCGCCGCGGCCGTACGCACAGGCAGCAGCCTGAGTCGCCGCGCGCGGGCCACCACTCGCGCAAGGTCGAATCCGAGCCCACCGAACGGGAAAGATGCAACAGTCGCGTCAGTTGCCGATAAT
>CAZGAH010000064.1:10078-13062 GCA_964523295.1 uncultured Desulfovibrionaceae bacterium
TGAACAAAACGATTCCTGGCTCATGGTATGCCACAGCGAGGGGGGCAGAATCAATTCGAAATCAGGTGTCTTCCTTATGTTCTGGCACAAAATGGCAGATACGCTCGACCAGGAGCGTGAACAAAGGCTGGTTCCGGTGGTTGTAACGGAACTCGAACTCCTTGAGATAAAAGGGAAACCAGGTAGGACTCAGGCCGCGCGCACGCCGCAGCCGATCTTTGATAAAAATCCAGAATCCACCCCGGCGGCCGTCGACATACAGATTCCGGTCTTTGTGCCGGCCCGGGTGCGTGGCGTCCGGATGCTCGCAATAGAGCAACGTATCGTAATGTCTATACTTGTCAGTGTAAACAATATTGGCGTGCTGGGCTGTTTTCAAAAAAAATCGTTCCTTAAAGAAATCAATGGAACCGGGAGTCAGGTCCGGGGCAAGGTCGGAAAATACCCATCCGCCACGCTCGAAAATCCCGAACACGAGCGGTTCGGCATTCTCCGGACGCGGCGTCATCAGGCCGGCCTCCACGAGCTGCGTGCCGTCGAGCGCCTGCGCCAGAATCGCCCTGCGAAGCTGCATCATGGCCTTGGCGGCCGTATTGTAGGCAAGCCCGAGCTGTCGGGCGATGGCCTGCGAGGGAACGTCCAGTTCGAACAGCTTGATAAGCCAGAGCCATTGCTGGCAGCTGAGGTTTCCGACATTGATGAAGCGCCGGCTGAAATCATGAAAGGTGTAGCCGCAGCGCGAGCAGCGTCGCCGGCCCCCGGCCAGCAGGTAGACCTTGCGCTGTCGACAGCGTGGGCAATAGCGTTGATGGTTTTTCCAGCAAAATCCCAGCAGATATTTTTTTGCTGAGTTTTCAGTTTTTACTGTTTTATCAAAGGTGGTTATGTCCATAACAGTATTTTTTTCCAGTGCCATTCCAGGATGAAAAAAAATACTTGATCCGGGCCGATATGGCAAGCCCCCCTTCCGGGGCTCACTTCCTGGAGGTACGACCGCGGCACGGCACGAGGGCAGGGGGCACATGCCGTTGTGTTTCGCCGTACGGGACGGAAAGAGTGCTTTGTCGTCAGCGCGGGCATTGTCATCAGCTGCACTTCGGAGTATCATAGAACCATTCATCGCTGAAAGCCGGCACAGGCCGGCGGCTTAACCCCGGCTATCGAACCGGAGAGACCGCAACCGGGAGGCCGCCAGGTGGAGCCGAACTGGACGAAGGAGAGACAATGGACGCACTACTGTTCAAACGCACGCAACGGCTGATCCGGGGTATGCTCCTCGGCCTGGTGCTCGCGCTCATTGCCAGCCCGGGCCTTGCCTCCGAGGGACTGCAGGTGGGCGATACGCTTCCCGATCTGGTACTGACCGCGCCGGCGAATCCCGAAGATGCAGCGTACCTTGGCCTGGATTCGGGCAGCCCGACTTTTGCGCTCAAGGCCGTCAAGGCCAAGGTGCTGCTGATGGAAATCGTGGGCGTCTATTGCGCCTACTGCCATGAGCAGGCGCCGCTATTCAACGATTTGCGCAAACGATTGCAACGTTCGCGCCTCGACGACAGCGTCAAGCTGATCGCCCTGGCCTCGGGCGCCACTGCCGCGGAGACGGAGTATCTGCGCAAGCACTCCTCCTATGCCTTTCCGGTACTCCGTGACGAGGATTACAGCGTCCACAAACAACTTTTAGAGCCGAAAACACCGTATACGCTCCTGGTGGACAGCAACGGGAAGATACTCTACGCGCACAAAGGTGTGGAAAAGGATATCGACGGATTGTTTGCCAAGATCAAGGAACTTGTAAAGTAGGATTGCACACCCGAAGTATGACAATTCTCCGGCATCTGTGCGCGTTTTTCGGACACCCCTGGCTGGCTTTTGCCTTCCGGTTGTATATAGGAGGGGTCTTTGTCTACGCCAGCATGGCCAAAATCAGCTATCCGGCCGAATTCGCCAACAATATCGCCTCCTATCAGCTGCTTCCGTACTGGGCGGTCAATGTGATGGCTGTTTTTCTGCCCTGGTTCGAATTGTGCGCCGGCGTGCTGCTGATATTGGGCGTGCGCCTGAAGGCTGTTGCGCTGGCAGCGAGCGGCATGCTCGTCGTGTTTGCCGTGGCCATTGCCATAAACCTGCTGCGCGACACGCCCATGGGCTGCGGGTGCTTCACCAGTTCCGAAGAGCAGATCAGTCTGTATACCTTGCTGCGCGACCTGATCTGGCTTGGCATGGCGCTGCATGTATACCGCTTCGATCGCTCGTTCCAGCTCGAGCGGCACTTTCTTCTTGCCGTCAAGGAGGTCTGAAATGGTCGGTACTGTCGTACGGCTACTCGTGCTCCTTCCGCTGCTCGTCGTTTGTCTGTCGGGGGTGCACGGGTGCAGCAACGATCCTGCACAAGGAATCATTGGCGACTACCAGGCCGAATCGGGCAAAAAACTAATCTTGCGCCTCAAGCCCGGAGGGGAGGGCGAGTGGACGCTGGAGGGCGAAACGGCCGCGTTTACTTGGGAATACGGTGCGCGAGGTCTGATTCTGCACACCAAAGGCGGCGGGCTGATCCACGGCGACGTTGCCAACGACGCCGTTACGCTGGACCTCCCGGCCGTGGGCAGGATTACCCTCCATAAGCAACGCTAGTCCACGCGTGCGCGCAGACCCGGCGCCGACGCCAGACAGACGCCTACGCCAGCGAGGCCAGTGGTCCCAGCTCGTGGAGCAGCGGCGTCAGATGCCTTTCATAGCGCCGCCACAATTTGACGGAATCCTTGTACACCGGCCGGCGCACCTGGGCCAGACTGGCGGTATGGACCTGGCGTTTGTTCCGATAAAATTCCAGACAATCCGGGTGAAAGTCCATTCCCAGCCAGTCGAGCAGGGCGCGTATCTGACTCTCGGGATTCTCCACCAG
Source organism: uncultured Desulfovibrionaceae bacterium (assembly GCA_964523295.1). Taxonomy (GTDB): domain Bacteria; phylum Desulfobacterota; class Desulfovibrionia; order Desulfovibrionales; family Desulfovibrionaceae; genus CAZGAH01. The sequence goes on from CAZGAH010000064.1 coordinate 12,981, forward strand.
GGCTTCATAGTCCAGGGTATAGCATTTTCCAGGCAGCACGCGCTCCCAGTGTTCCATGAGCTGGTGATACAACCGGTAATAA
>CAZGAH010000064.1:13111-20712 GCA_964523295.1 uncultured Desulfovibrionaceae bacterium
GGCGTCAGGTCGTAGGTGTATCCCAGTCCGAGTACGAAGAGATTCTTGTAGCACGAAAAACAGGTGTCCACGGGGTTGCGCCGGCAATGGACGACGCGCGCATCCGGCAGTCCCAGGTGGATCGAGCCGAGATGGAGAAAGTTGTTCAGGGTCTTGTCAACGATGAGTTCAACCTTGGCGATGCGCTCCTCATCCATGCCGCGAAAGGCCAACTCCTCCAGACTGGCAAGAAAGTGCGGAGCCGCCGTGCGGGCAATCTCCCGATGGTACGCGGCGGTCGGGCCATTGGGCGGCGTCATGGCGTACATATTGCGCAGGAAACGTTCAAGCAGCGTCGTCTCGCCGGCACCGACGATGGCAGGGTGACTGTCCAGTATCTGCTCGGCCAGCGTGGAGCCCGAGCGCGGCATCCCGATAATGAACAGGACCATGCCGGCGGCGGTCTGCTCTTCTTCCTCTCTGCTGTCGGTCGCCCCGGCCTGTTCGAACAGTTCCTGGCTGAACGTCGGCATGACATTCGCCACGACCTGCTCATCACTGGAAAAGGCGTACTGTAAACGCTGCAACTTCAAGGCATTGCCTTCGCGCAAATGGTCGAAGGCCCGGTCGTACGCGCGCGTATCCTCGTACGCCTTGCCCAGGGCGAAATGCAGGGCCATCCGCGTCGCTTCCGGCGTCGAGGCATCGGCAAGCAGGTTCTCCATGGTCCGGATGTGCGGATTGTCGGCCGTATATTTCGTGATTTTTGCGTAGTTGAGATGCGCCAGTCCGTGCGTAGGTTTCAGTTGCACGGTCTCAAGAAAGGCAGCACGCGCGTCGTCAATTCGGTTCATGTCGGAATATAACACCGCGAAATAATAGCGTATACTCGGACGGTAGGGATTCAGCTCCTGTGCGCGTCGCAGCGCCTCTTCGGCCTCTTCCAGCCGCCCCAGGACCCGCAGCAGATAGCCCTTGTGATTATGCCCTTCGGACAGCCAGGGATTGATTTCCAGGGCCTCCAGCGCGTCGTCCAGACTGGCCTCGAGGTGTCCTTCGAGCATGGAGACGACCGAGTTGAGCACGATATTGCGGGGGTCATGATCGGCGTAATCCTTGCTCTTCGAGGCGTGATGCCGCGCGGTGCTCAGATCGCGGAGCTGCAACGCCGCGTAGGCCATTTCCCGATGGGCGGAAGCGTTCTTCTTGTCGAGCTTCAACGCCGTATCCGCCGCTTCCGCCGCCTCGGCCGGACGCTCCATGGTATTTAACACGCGCGCCTGCAGCACCCAGGCCTCCGTAGAAGAGGGATTGCTGGCAAAGGCGGTCTCGATATGGCGCAAGGCGGTCTCCGGATCGTTCAGCTCCTTGCTCACGGCCGCGGCCAGAAGCAGAGCCCGGACATTGTCCGGCGCAAGGGCCAGCGTGCGCTGCGCCTGTTCCTGCGCTTGCGGCAGTTGCCCGATTTCCAGCAGTGCGCGACCATAAGCGCAGTTCGCGTCAACGGAGTCGGGCGCTTCTTCGCACGCGCGTGCGAGCAGTTCAAGCGCCGTGTTCAGCTCCCAACGCTCCAGGGCGTGCAGCCCCTGAGCCAGGGTCGACGACGCCTCGACCTTTTTCCCCTTTTTGAACAAATCGAAAAGACCCATACGCTATCCCCCGGACGCCAGACGTGGCAACGAAAGCTATGCCGGTTATCGGCAACAGTCGGAATGCGGACTCCCCGTCGACACTGCCGGCCCAGGCCGCATGGCCGGATTCGAATGCCTGACAGCGTGAGCAACAGAGCATACCGAAACGATACAGGTCTTTCAACCGGGTGGTCAAGAAGGGGTGTGGGCCACCATTGGCGATTTCCTTTTTGCTCTGTTTTTCGCGCTGGCATATTGTAATAATTACTACAATGAAGGGTGAGCCGCGTGACCACCAATGGCGTCTCACACCCGTCGATGCCGGGTTCCCGGTCGATCGGGCTATTTTCCGAGTCCGGGCCGGACCTCCGGACAATCCGGTTGTCAGAGTCATTCCGCTCGCGTAGGAGAGGTCCGATGCAGAACATGACAAAAGGTATGGGATACGACGCGGTTGCCCTGCTTTCCGGCGGGCTTGACAGCATTCTTGCGGTAAAGGTGGTGGAGGAGCAGGGGGTGCGTGTGAAATGCCTGCACTTTACCAGTCCCTTTTTCGGAAAACCCAAACGTCTGGCGCATTGGCGCAGCATCTACGGCCTGGATATCGACGCCGTGGACGTGGGCGATGAGTTCGTGTCCATGATGGCACGCGGCCCGGTGTATGGTTTCGGCCGTTTTCTCAATCCGTGCGTTGATTGCAAAATTCTCATGGCCACGCGCGCCAAGGGGTTGCTCGAGGTGTACGGCGCCCGATTCATCATTTCCGGCGAAGTCCTCGGACAACGGCCCATGTCGCAGCGGCGCGATACGTTGAATATCATCAGCAGGGACGCGGTCGTCCGTGATATTCTGGTGCGTCCGCTCTGCGCGCTGCGGCTCGAGCCGACGGTCGCCGAGCGCACGGGCCTGGTGGATCGGGAGCGCTTGTTGGGTATTTCGGGGCGAGGTCGGAAAGAACAGCTGGCCTTGGCGCAGCGCTTCGACCTCAAAGAAGTACCGACGCCGGCCGGCGGATGCATGTTGGCGGAGCAGGAGTCGGCGCGGCGCTATTGGCCGGTGTTGCGCCACGCGCAGAGCCCCAGGGCGGTGGATTTCGACCTGGCCAATACGGGGCGCCAGTTCTGGGCCGGCGCGTACTGGCTGGTCATCGGCCGTAATCGGGCTGACAACGAGCGTCTGGCGGAACTGCTTCGTCCGGAAGATACGCTGTTCAAGGTGCAGGGATTTCCCGGTCCGCTCTGCCTGGGGCGAACCGTGTCCGGCACGCCCTGGCCAGCCGACGCCATTGTCGACGCCGCGGCGTTCGTCGCGTCCTTTTCACCCAAGGCCATGGCCACGGAGACTGCGGTGCGCGTGATCGCCTCGTGTCAAGGCGAGGCCCAGCCACTGCTGGTACGCCCGTCCAGAGCGACGGCCCTTGGCTGGGCCGAGCCGGCATGGACCGGCAGGGAAGGTGATCCGGAGGATTAAGAACGCGCTGGACCCCGGTCTTGGCACTGCGGCCTTTTTTCGCTGCTTCCTTTACCCTTGCTGCATTTGCTGGACCAGTCTGCCCAAGTGGTCGCTCTGCTCGTTGACCGCAGTCACCGCCCTGGTGACGTGGGTCATGCGCTCATCATTGTGTCTGGAGATGGTGCTGATACCGTCCCTGGCCTGAGCGATCTGGCGGCTGGAACCGGTTTGCAGCTCAGCGGCCGCGGCGATAGTGCGGACCTGATCCGCCGTCACCGTAGCCAGACCGACAATGACGTCGAGGGTCTCGCCGGAGCGGGTAGCCAGCTCGGTGGCAGTCTGGATGGTCGTAGCCGCGGTGTCGGTACTTTCCACGCCTTTGCGTACCCCTTGCTGAATGGCCTTGACGGACTGACCGACCTCGCCGGTCGCGACCATGGTCTTTTCGGCCAGCTTGCGGACCTCGTCCGCGACCACGGCGAATCCCCTACCGGCATCGCCGGCCCGGGCGGCCTCGATGGCGGCGTTCAGGGCCAGAAGATTGGTCTGGTCCGCAATGTCGCCGATTACGGCCATGATCCGGCCGATGCCCTCGGCCTGGCCGCCAAGGTCCGCCATATGGAGCTTGAGTTCGTGCGTTTGCGCCTGCACCTGACGAATGGCGTCCACGGCCTGGCGGACCACGGACGCACCGTCCTGAGCGCGCTGTCGGGCATCCTCGGCGCCGGTGGCAGCCTGGGCCGCGTTGTCGGCCACGCCAGCCACGCTCGTGTTCATCTGCTCCATGGCCGTGGCGGTCTGGGCTACGCGGGCCTGCTGCTCGCGTGTACCCTGGCTGGCCTGGCCGATTTCCCCGGTCATCTCGATCGAGGCTTGGGCCAGGGCCTTGACAACGTCATTAATCTGATCCGCCGCCTCGTGCATGCCGTCACGACGCGCCCGCACGGCTTCCTGGCGGGCCTCCTCGGCCTGACGCATGGCCTGACGCGCCTTATCGGCTTCGAGCGTCGTTTCTTCCATCTTTGCGGTCAGATCAACATTGAGCGCTCTGATTTCGGTGGTCTGACGCGCCACTTCACCCTCCAGTCGCAGTTGCTCGGCACGCATCATCCGCCGATTGAGAAGAAAAAGCGGCGACACGAGCAGCACGAACAGAAGTCCGGTGAGTAACGACGTCAGTACCTTCTCGTTGTACAGGGCATTGAGGTCGGAGATCTCCAGGTCCGCGCCCAGCACATAGGTCTGGCCGTCAGAACCAGTCCAGGGCAGGAAGGCCGAGCGGAAGGTGCCCCATTTGTCCGTGTACTCCTCGAATGCGTCCCGACGCGCGGAAAACACTCGTTTGAGCACCTCGCTGGCCTCATCGTAGACGTCGCCAAAGCGGCTATAGGTGCCGTCTTCCAGCTCCTTGCGCGTTGCGCCGCTGGCTACGAATACAATCTTTCCGTCGCGCTGGCTCATCAAATAGACGTACTTGAGGCCATTGACTTCGGCAAAGGAGGAGAGGTCGCGGACCGCTTCAAGGTATTTCCCGTCGTCTATGGATTTTCCGGCCATGTCCTGCAGATAAGGCTTGCCCAGAACCAGAGGCATGGCAACGGCGGCCGAGCGCAACCGCCGGTCCACGTCACCCAGGATGCGCCCCTTTTCATGCCAATAATTGCCAACCACGTATGCGGTCAGGCCAAGCACGTAGATGGCAATGCCAATGAGCAGATAACGTTTCGCGGCAGTCATGGGGCCTCCGGGGCGTTTGGTTGCGGGTGATTGAAGGAGTACAGATGCGACAGGGCAATTACCGTCAACCCGGTGCCATTGATAACTAAAATCCGCTAAATACACAATGCGTTCAGCCCAGCGTCTTCCTGAACCCCAGCGCCGCCACCGTAAGAAAGCTCAGGGCCAGGCCGGTCAGCCAGGCTGCCTGGGGCCAGATGACGGACAGGCCTTCGCCTTTGAGGACCACGGCGCGCAGGATGTCCAGGAACCAGCGCATGGGATTGAGGTATGATGCGTATTGCACCATCGTCGGCATGTTGTCCACGGGGAACATGAAGCCGCTGAGCAGTACGGCTGGCATCATGATGAAGAAGGCCGAGAGCAGGGCCTGTTGTTGCGTGCCTGCGTTGGCGCTGATGAACAGGGCCAGGCCCAAGTTGCCGGCCATGAATATTCCGGCCAGGCCATAGAGCAACGGCCAGCTGCCCTGGTTGTGGATGTCGAAGAACAGCCAGGCCAGCACGAACATCACGGTCATGGTCGCGTAGCTGATGGCCGCGTAGGGCAGGGTCTTGCCGATGATGAATTCCATCCGGGACAGCGGCGTGACCATGATCTGCTCGATGGTGCCGATCTCCTTTTCCCGCACGATGGCGATGCTCGAGAGCATCATGCTGTTGACCAGAATCATCATGGCAATGAGTCCGGGCACGTAATAATATTTGCTCTCCAGGTTCACGTTGAACCAGGCGCGGGTGAGCACCTCGATGCGGGCCGGCTGCTGATCGCGGCCCAGCGTCCTGTTCAGCCGGTTTTCCAGCCAGCGTTGGTTGAAGCTGCCCACAATCTGCTCCGCGTATCCGAAGACGATCGATGCGGACTGACTCTGCGTGCCGTCGGCCAGGAACTGGACCGGGGCAGGGCGCCCGTCCGCCAGTCTGTCGGAGAAGGTGGAGGGTATGTAGAGCACGGCCTGAACCTCGCCGGCATCGAGCACGCGGTCGATGTCCCCGGCCCGATCCAGCCGTTTCGCGATGTCGAAGTAGCCGCTGGCCGTGAAGGCGGCGAGCAGGTCGCGGCTGGCCGGGCTCTGGTCGTTGTCGAGCACGGCGATGCTTACGTCGGTGACGTCCGAGGTCATAGCAAAGGCGATGACCAGCATCTGGATCAGCGGCACGACAAGGATCATCAGCCGCATGCGCGGGTCACGAAAGAGTTGAAGAAACTCCTTGATCAGCATTTCCTTGAGACGCGCGTGCACGGTTACTCCAGCGTCAGTTTGAGTCGTTTGAGGCACAATGCGACCATCAGGCATGCGTAGACGCAGAGCAGCAGCGCATTGAACCAGAGAATCTCCAGACCCACGCCCTTGAGATAGATAGCGCGCAGGATTTCCAGAATATAGCGCGCCGGCACGAGGTAGGTGAGATAATGGTAGATGCGGGGCATATTGTCGATGTCGAACACGAAGCCGCTGAGCATCATGGTCGGCAGATAACTGGCCAGCAGGGCGGTCTGGTTGGCCAGGACCTGCTTCTTGAACACGATGCTGACCATCAGCCCGAAAAACAGGGCCCCGGCCAGAAAGATCGAGGCCGTGCAAAACAGCAGCGCCACATTACCCCGAAACGGGACTCCGAACAGATAACGGCCCATGACCACGGCAATGACCATGTCCACGAAGCCGATGACAAAATAGGGCGCCACCTTGCCGAATACCAGCTCCGGCACGCGTACCGGCGTGCTGATGAGCTGCTCCATGGTCCCCATTTCCCATTCCTTGGCCACGGTGATGCTCGTGAGCATAGCTGCGATGACGATGATCACGATGACCAGGATGCCGGGCACGGTTTCATTCTGGCTGCGCAGATCGGCATTGAACCAGGCGCGGCTTTTCAGCTCCACGGGCGGATCCTGAACCTTGCGCCCCTGGAAATCCATGCGCCGGGTCAGCACGGACTGGTTGAAAATGCTGCCCAGCGTGCCGGCGTACCCCAGGGCCAGGCGCGCGCGCGTGGCGTCGCTGCCGTCGGCGATCACCTGCAACGCCGTTGGTTTGTCATTGCGCACGGCCTCGGCGAAGTCCCAGGGAATGACCAGGGCAATCATGGCCGTGCCCTTCTCTAGCGCTTCCTGGAGCGCGCGGTAGTTGTCGTGCGCGGCCACGATCTTGAAATAGGGGGACCCCTGGAACTGGCTCAGCAGGTCGCGGCTTTCCGGCGTACCTGACTGATCCCAGACCACGGTGGGGATGTTGTCCAGATCGAGGTTGAGCGCGTAGCCGAAAAGCACGATGAGCAAGGCTGGAATGGCAATGGCCAGAAACAGGCTGCGCCAGTCGCGCAGCACGTGCAGGAACTCCTTGCGGGCCACGGCCTGGAGCCGGCGCGGGTTGATCATGCGCGGACCTCCGCCCCGGCAGCGGACTCGTCCCGCTCGACCTCCTCGATGAGCGAGACGAACACGTCCTCCATGCCGGGCACGACCGCTTCCACGCGCGCGCTCTGCCCCAACCCGGCAAATACGGCCTCCACCGCGGAACGGGCCGCGGATTCGTCATCCACGACCAGATGCACGCCCGAGCCGAACAACGCCGCTTCGCGCACCTCAGGCAATGCTGTCAGCTGGTCCAGAAAACGCTGCGGCGCCGGGCACTGCACATCGAGTATCTTTTCCCGCATCCGCTGCGTCTTCAGCTCCATGGGCGAGCCCAGCGCGATCATGTTTCCCCGGAATATCATGGCCACGCGGCCGCAATATTCCGCCTCTTCCATATAATGCGTGGTCAGAAGGATCGTGACGCCCTGCTTTTTGAGATTG
>CAZGAH010000064.1:20722-24013 GCA_964523295.1 uncultured Desulfovibrionaceae bacterium
TATAATGCGTGGTCACGAACACGGTCACCCCGCGGCTGGACATGTCGTGGATCACATCCCAGAACCGGCGGCGGGACAAGGGATCCACGCCGCTGGTCGGTTCGTCCAGAAAGATGATTGGCGGCTCGTGAAGCATGGCGCAGGCCAGGGCCAGGCGCTGCTTCCACCCGCCGCTGAGCAGGGCGGCCGGCGTGGCAGTGGCGGTTTTCAGATCGGCCATTTCCAGGGCCCAGCGCTTGCGCTGGTCGAGACGCGCGCCCCGCAGCCCGTATATGCCGCCATAAAAGTTGATGTTCTCCTCGACGGACAAATCTTCGTACAGGGAGAATTTCTGGCTCATGTAGCCGATGTTGCGCTTGATGCGCTCGGGGTCGCGGGCGATGTCGAATCCGGCGACCGTGCCCGATCCCGAGCTTGGTGCGAGCAATCCGCAGAGCATCCGGATGACCGTGCTCTTTCCGGCGCCGTTCGGCCCCAGGAAGCCGAAAATTTCTCCCCGGCTGACCTCGAAGCTGACCGCATTCACGGCCACAAAGCTCCCGAAGCGCCGTGTCAGATCCTTCACCCGCACCTGTGGTCCCGATTGAACGACGTCGTTATCGCCGCCGCCGTTGACCTGGGCCGGCGAATCGGACGGTTCAGCCGCGAACCTGTCAGCGGTTGGGCCAGCCTTTGCCGGCGTCCCGGCGGTCCCGTAGGCCGCGGACCGATCTCCCAGCATGGCGACAAAGACGTCTTCCAGCGTGGGCGGCTGCGTGCGCAGTGCGTCGACGGGTACGGATGCCCGGGCGAGCAGGTCGCGTGTCTGGCGCTCGATACGCTCGACGTCAGTCGCCAGGATGTGTACCTGATCCCCGAACAAATCCACACGCGCGTCCGGCAACTCCTGTCGGAGGATGTCGGCCGCTGTTCTGGCCTGCGTGCTGCGCAGGGAGAGGATGCTGCCCGGGTGTTGGGCCTTGACCTCCTCGGGCGTGCCGAGCGCAAGCAACCGGCCGTGGTCCAGCAAGCCTATCCGGTTGCAACGTTCCGCCTCGTCCAGATAGGCCGTGGTCACGAGAATCGCCACGCCCTGGGCCAGCAGGCGGTAGAGAATTCGCCAGAAATCCCGCCGGCTGACCGGATCGACGCCGTTGGTCGGCTCGTCGAGCAGCAGCACTTGCGGCGTGTGTACCAGCGCGCAGACCAGTTGCAGCTTCTGTTTCATGCCCCCGGACAGATTGCCAGCCAGACGCCGTTTGAACGGTCGCATGTAACTGAAGTCCAGCAGCTCGTCGATATGCCGGCCGCGCTCCCTGCGTTTTACGCCGTAGAGATCGGCGTAGAACTCGATGTTTTCCTGTACGGTCAGGTCAACGTACAGCCCGAAGCGCTGGCTCATATAGGCCAGGGATTCCTTGACGCGCGCCGGCTCTCGCCGGGGATCGATGCCGACTATGGCAACCTCGCCCTGGTCGGGCTGCAGCAGGCCGCAGAGCATCCTCAGCGTGGTGGTCTTGCCGGCGCCGTCAGGACCGACCAGGCCGAATATCTCGCCAGGCTGTACGGCAAAACTGACACCAGCGACGGCCGGGCGACCGGCGAAACTGCGGGCCAGGGCCTGCACGGAAATCGCCGGATTTTCGCTCATGGAGAATTGGTTTGCGGCACATCCGTGTCGGCCAGCCGCGCGTCTGCCGGAAGTCCCGGCTTGAGCCGGTGGTCGGGATTGTCCAGGTCTATCTTAATGCGATAAACGAGCTTGACCCGCTCCTGGGGAGTCTGGACCGTTTTCGGCGTGAATTCCGCCTCGGAACTGATAAAGCTCACCCTTCCGGGGAACACCTTGTCAGGCAGGGAGTCCGTGGTCACCCCGGCCGACTGTCCGAGCTGCACGCGGCCAACCATGGTTTCGGGCACGTAGGCCCGGAGCCAGACCCGGTCCAGCTCACCCACGGTCAGCACCGGTGATCCGACATTGAGGTATTCGCCGGGCTCGGCCGCCTTGGAGAGAACGACCCCGGGAAACGGCGCGTGCAACTCAGTATACTCGAGCTTGACCTGCGCCTGTTTCAACGTCTCCTGCGCCACGTCAAGCTGGGCCCGCGCCTGCTCTATCTGGTCTTTGCGCGTGCCCTCCACGCGCAGCGACAGCTGTTCCTCCTGTGCCCTGAGTATGGCCTTGGCCTCGTCGAGGTGTTTGAGCGCGGTCTCATGGGCCGTGCGGTAGGAGTCGTTTTCGTGCGTGCTGACGACTTTCTGCTTGTGCAGGGCGGCAAACCGCAGATAATCGGCGCGGGCATTGTCATACTGGGCCTGCGCGCTCTCGACCATGGCCTGGCTCTGGGCAACGGTGGCGCGCGACTCGGCGATTTCCTGGGAGCGGCTGCCGCTTTCCTTGTCCGCCAGCACGGCCTTGGCGTAGGCCACGTTCGCAATGGCCTGTGTTACGCCCAGCACCTGATCGGTGTTGTCCAGTCGGGCAAGCAGCTGTCCCTTGGTTACGCGCTCGCCCTCGTCGACCAGGCGTTCCGCCAGCCGTCCCGCGATCTTGAACCCCAGCTGCGCCTCGGTAACCTCGATGTTGCCCGAAAGCAACAACTCAGCGGTCCGGGCCGTGCGCAACGTATACAGGTAATAGCCCAGCCCGCCCGCAGCCAGGATCAGCACGGCGACAAGCGCTCGTACGCCTTTATTACGCATGACTATCCCCCGTTTTCCATTCTGGTGCAACCATTCTGGCCGCTTCCCGTCCGTCCGTCAATCCGTTTCCCGGGTATTTCATGCCATGCTTTGTTACCGTTGCAACTGCCCGTTTGCAAACATATTATTTCTTGCGAGCGCGGCTGCCGTCAACTAGTCTCGAAGCATAGTGCATGGCTGGTATCCTCCTTGGTCTGTATGCCAGAATGATCGGACAGCACGGGAAATGGGGTTTTCCGACGACCCTCCTTGATTTTTATGAAAAACTGTATTATATACACTGTACGGAATAGCTTGAATTGTCGAGTGATCGTCCACGGAAGGCGGCATTGCTTCCCGTGAGGCGGACAATCGCCATGGTATTTTTTCACAAATCGACGTGTCCGGGGGCATGTCGGGGTCAAGTATTTCGAAACCTGGTCGATCCAGAGGAAGAGCGGCGACGGCTTGTGTTCGGATAACTGCACGGATCAGCGAGATGAACGAAACTAACGTCAACGGCGCAATGGGAATGCGCGCGGCGGGAGTAATCCCCGCGACAGCGCGCCCGTTTCGCTATCGGGCAGGGCTGATTGCCCTGTGCCTGTTTGCGTGGTGGCTGCTCTTCGC
>CAZGAH010000065.1:0-23191 GCA_964523295.1 uncultured Desulfovibrionaceae bacterium
CTGCCCGGGCATCCAGGTGTGCTTCATTGGACCTACTCCGAATCTCAGGACGGGCGTGGAACAAAGCACGCGGATCGGATTCGAAAAGTCGGGCTTGCCAGCGCGCGATGACGTTCTTTTGCCTGCGGGCAGCAGCTCAGTAAAATAAACGGCCCCATGAAGGAGCCGTTTGCAGGGGGCTGCCTGTTCTTTGATCAGCCCCGGCAGCCGGGCCTCGGTTCGGACAGGATTAATGACCGCAACTGCCACCTGTGCCACAGCTTGCCGAACAACTTCCGCCACCTGCCATGGGAATGTCAGAGGTGACCGAAAAGCCCATGTAGCTCATGTCCAGTTTAACGTAACTCGCTTGCTTGGCGAGCGATTTTTCCATAACAAAAGTATAGCCGTTGTCGTTGTACGTCTCGTCGTTGGGAGTAGGCTCGTCCAGAGCCAAGGCCAAACGGGGGCCAGCTCAGCCGCCGGAAGAGAGAAAAATTCGGATTGGAGTTATTTCCTTGTCGGCAAAATAGGCGTCAAGTTCTTTACGAGCGGTGTCGGTCACTTCAAGCATGGATTCCTCCTGAAAAGATATGGTTTCATAATAAGTCCCTCACGACGGCTTGTCAATGCATGTGAGTTGTCTCATCAGGGACATTTCATCTGCTTTTGGCGGCAACTCGGCATCGCCGATGCTTCGGCTCGTGTTGCTCCGAAGATCGCGCGGCGTGCCGCTTGGTGGTCCTTGTCGGCGCCGCAGTTCAATCCGCGAGCCGATAGCTTCTGTCTATTTTCGCCGTTGCTTGCGACCGTATCACCTCCTCGTATTGAGCTCAAAAGACAAATTTCCATTTTTATTTATTTGTTTATTATTTTTAAAGAAATATGTTTCAAATTCGCTTCGTCAAGTAAAAATAGCTATTGTATTAACTTTTTTAAATATCTTTGTTTGAAATTCATCAGCAAAAATTTCGAATTTATTTAGACAAGTAGCGTGTTACGATTAGAAACTTTTATTGTAAGGCTTTTTGAAGAAGATTGTGCATGTAAAATGTTGTAAAATAGATGGTTGTTGGCCACCGTTTCTGTCAATATAATGATATTATCTAAGCTTTTCTCCCCCAAAGGTTTCAATGGGCACCCTAATGGAGCCACCCCTGGGCGGCATAATCGAGCCAGTGGAAGTCATAGATTTTGCCCTTACATGTTTCAGCGATGTCATGCGACACCCGCAAATACCCCTTTCGCTACGCAGCAAATTCCGCACCCCAGCCGGCACATTCGGCGCTATCGACGCCGTGGCCGTTATGCTCGCATGTCGGCCCGGTTAGCGCGGCGCTTGCGAGTGGCAGCCCCCACGCATGCCGCACAGCAAACGCAGTGACAACCGGGTCTTCCGCTTCAGCCGTTCAATCCCTGTGTCGTTACTGCCTGTCACTGACGTCAGAAGCAGCATCGTTTTTGTCCGGATGCATGTCCCGTGATGGCGTAACGCGTGCTCATTTACTTCCGGCGTTTTCTGTCCCTCCCGCAGTTTTTTTGTTCTCGCATCGCGGCGACCTGTAACTTTTCCCTTCTATAATCACCAGGTAGGCGCCGTGGGGGATGCGCTCCAGCGCCGTGGCGGGAGTGATGGGGAATTTGACCGCCGGAGCAGGGCGATTTATAGGATGTGTATGAGCGATGTTTCGACCGATCCGGATACCTTCCGCCCCGAGCTGTCCCTTGTGCCGGCCAGGCCCGGGGTTTATCTGTTCAAGGATCGCAACAGCGCTGTGCTCTACGTCGGCAAGGCCCGTTGCCTGCGCAAGCGCCTGGCCTCCTATTGCCGCGCCGCTGTCGAGCAGCCGGTCAAGACTCAGGCCATGCTCCGCAAGGCCGTGGGCCTGGATACGCTGTGTACGGCGACTGAAAAGGAGGCCTTGCTCCTCGAGGCCAGCCTGATCAAAAAACACCGGCCCCGGTACAATGTCGTGCTGCGCGACGACAAGCAGTACGTTCTGTTCCGCCTGGACAAGAATTCAGACTATCCCCGGCTGACGCTCACGCGCCGGGTGCAGCGCGACGGTTCGGTCTATTTCGGTCCGTTCACCTCGGCCCAGGCGGCGAGGGAGACCTGGAAGGCGATCCTGCACATCTTTCCCCTGCGTCGCTGCACGGACGCCGCATTCAGGAACCGGGTCCGTCCCTGTCTCTACCATCACCTGAAGCTGTGCCTGGCGCCCTGCGTGCTCGATGTTCCCAAAGAAGACTATGCGCGGCTCGTGTCGCGGGTGGAGCTGCTGCTCTCGGGGCGGTCCGGCGAGCTGACCCGGGCGCTCGAGGAGGAGATGCGCCGGGCCTCCGATGCCCTGGAGTTCGAGCAGGCCGCCGTGCTCAGGGATCAGCTGCGCGCCGTGCGTGCGACGCTCGAACGCCAGAGCGCGGTGCTCGGAATGGACGGGGAGTTCGATGTCCTGGGCGTGGCGCCCGTAGCCGACGGCCTGGCCCTGGGGTTGCTCTTCGTGCGTCAGGGCCGGCTGCTGGACCGGAAAACCTTTTTCTGGCCCGGGTTGGGGCTCGAGCACGCGTGTGAGGTGCTCGAACACTTCCTGGCCCAGTATTACGGCCCAGGCCGTTTCATTCCCGAGCGCATCATCCTGCCCTGGGAAGCCGGAGAGTACGCGGTTGATGCAGGCCAGGCTCTCGCGGGCGGCGGCCCTCTGCCTGAGGACGCCCCCCAGCCGGAAGCGTCCGGTCATCCAGACGCCCTCGAGGCTTTCGAAACCGGCTCTCCCGACGTCGAAGAACCCGACGAGCGTTACGCCATCGCATTGCTTGCCCAGATATTGAGCGAGCGACGCGGCGCTGCCGTTCGCCTGACGCCTCCGCGTAACGCCGCGGAAAGACGGCTGGTCGACATCGCCGCGGTCAACGCGCGCGAGTCCGCGGGCGAGCGGGAGCGGTCGCCGATACTGCGCACGCTGGAGACTTTGGGCCAGGCGTTGCAGCTTGCCGGCCCGCCACTCCGGATCGAAGCCGTGGACATCTCCCACACGGCCGGACGCCAGACCCGCGCTGGGCTGGTCGTGTTCGAGCACGGGGAACCGCGCAAGGCGGACTACCGGGTCTACGCCATGGGCGAGGAGGTCGCTCCGGGCGACGATTACGCCGCGCTCGGTGCCTGGGCCTCGCGACGCCTGGCAGCCGGTCCGCCCTGGCCGGACCTCCTGCTCGTGGACGGCGGTAAAGGCCAGCTTGCGGCTGTCGAGCGGATATTCGCCAGGGACGGATCAACGCCCTGTCCGCTGGCCGCCATTGCCAAGGCGCGCAGCGAAACCGGTGGCCAGGGCGCTCCCCGACGCCGGACCCACGATCTGGACGACGTCATCTACCTCCCCGGACGCAAGAATCCCGCTCCGCTCAAGCCCGGCTCCCCGGAGCTGCTCTTTTTGCAGCGCGTGCGCGATACGGTCCATGCCTTCGTCATCGGCCGCCACCGTCAGTCCCGAGAACGCGAGGCCCTGACCGGTGAGCTGCTACGCTTGCCTGGCGTGGGCCACAAGACCGCCCGTGCGCTCTGGGAACGCTTTCAGTCGCTCGAGGCCATGACCAGGGCCACGCTCGCGGAACTTGAATCCATACCCGGCCTGGGGAAACGCCGAGCCGCGGCCCTCCACGACCGGCTGCGGCAGCTCGTATGATGCGCGTGGAAGAGAAACAGGCAACGACAGAGCGCGTCAGCCAGCCTGCCTGCTCAGGCCAAGGAGCTTTCGTAAATTAAATTTTCTTTTTAATGGCGTAATTCCAATCCCCATGAAAGGGCGCAGGATGAAAATTTAGCGCTTGTATTTCAATGTCAGGCAGCTTGATCCCTTTCAGGTTCGGACTCATGTCCGGGACAGCACGGACTTGAAATCCAGTGCATGTTGTGCTAACTTATATTAAATGTTGATTATTTCGCGATAATGAGTGGAAAACTGTTGCAATTCATTCCTAAAGCACTATATCAGCAATCATTTATATTGCTCAACCTTCTTTGTAATTAAACGTATTAAAGTATTATTCTGGTGACACTATTTTCGCAGTTTTCAACCGCAATCGTCAAGCGTGTAACATTAGAATATTTTCCTTTACTAACCATATTCATTAACAGCTAATGCTCTCCACAGCAATCACAGCCGTATCATTATCCTTGTCTATGCTTGGCCGTGTATAGTTAAATTTAATGACTTATACACGCTCTAGCGCGACGTTGTCCAATTCTTTAAACATAAGATCATGAAAAGTCACCTTTACCGGATCTTTTTTTTGTGCGCCCGACAGGGCGCACTCACTTGGAGGTGTAAGTCCTCTACGGACCCGGCAGGGGGAACGGTTAGCCGGACGGAAGGGTGTCCATCGCGAGGTGGAATCTGAAGGAAGCCGCAGGCAACACCCTGGCCTGACGAACAGAAATCGCATACGAGGCGTCCGCGTCGGATGAGGAGTCCAATATTTTCCAAGTCCGATGCCTGCACGGAAGGCGCGGCCGTATATGCGGCGGGTATAAGGGCGAGGGTGAGTGCGCATTACTCGGGGAGGTCTGTCCACCTGTCACGCGCTCAGGAAAAAACGGGGGAGAAACCAGCCAGCGAGGTTCCTCCCCCGGGAATATCGTTAATTTATCGAGCATCAGGGCTCTGTACGACCAATTTGAAGCAATCCTGGTTTGTGTCTCAGACGCCGGATTGCCGGTCTTGGATCTATTCAACCCACTTTCCCTGTGCAAAGCGGAATATCTCGGTCACGCCGACCCGTTTGGCCACTGCAAACTTGCCGGACTTTGCGGCCTCGGGTGTGGGGCCAACCGATTCCATGGTCTGCTCGTGATACTTCATGACACCGACAAAGGGGGTGTGGTCGTAGTTCGACTCCTTGATGTCCAGGGTAACCTTGCTGCGGTCGAGTTCGGTATAGCGGGCGACGTACTTGCCGTCCATGGGCACGATCTCCATGGACTTCACGCTGTGAATGTAACTGCCGCCGATCTTGTTCAGCCAATAGTCGGTGAAGGCTTTGAACTTTTCAGAGGCCTCGTGGGCGCCCGGATTGATGGGCACGTTGGCCGAACGGGGCACCAGGGTGACGATCATGCGCGTACCTGCTGCCGACGAAGCGACGGTCGGCGCGAGGCGGACTTCATTCTTTGCCGAGGGCCTGGCCGGATCCTGTTTGGCGGCTGGCGGTGCTGCCGGGGTCGCGGGAGCTGCCGGCGGCGTTGGCGGGGCTGTCGGGTCTTTCGGCGGCACAGCCGCTACGGCTGGCCCCGGCTGAGAGGCCGTCTTTCCGGTCTCGGCTTTGCCTGAGGCCGATTCAGGCGCCTTGGGGGGAGCCGGAACAGCAGGAGCGCCGAACTGCGGCGCCGAGGCCTTGGGATCGCTCTTGGCCTGTTCGGGAGCCTTAGTCAGGGGCTGCCCTGGAGTCGGAGACGGCGCTGACGATGCGGGGGCGCCGAACTGGGGGGCCGTGGGTGTAGGCGACTTGGGCGGCGCGGTTGCCACGGGCGCCCCGAATTGGGGAGCGATCGGACCCTTGGGCTTTGCCTGCGCTCCCTCGGACAAACCGAACTGCGTCGCTGCCGTCAGCTCGGGACCAAGGGGGTCCGGCGTAGCCGGGGGATTCGGGGAGTGTACGGTGGCGCTGGGCACTGCCCCGGGCAGCGCTGCCTCGGCAGTCAGGTTTTCCTGAGCAGGCCGCGTTGCATCCGTCGTTGGCGAGGGAGCCGCAGTGACCGCCGCACCTGATGGCGCAGTAGCCTCGGCACCCGAACCTGCGGAGGGTGCATCCGGCGCGGCAGGCACGGACGTGGTCCAGACTGCGGGCGCAGCACCGGGGTCAGTGGCAGGGCTGCCTGGTGCGGGCTCGGCAACTCCGGAGTTGGCGGGCGAAGCCTCCGGCCCGGTCGCAACCGTAGCCGGCGCAGCGGCAGTCGGTTCAGCCGGCGTCGGCTCGGAGGGCTGCGCCGGAGCGGCCACGGAGGGCTGCCCGGTCGAGTCGGACGACTGTGAGGGTTTGTCCTCGTTCGATGGACATCCGCACAGCAGGGCGACTACCGTAGCCAGAAGAAAGAGGATCCGGATACTCTTCAGCATCATACGCCTCCAGGAGGAGAGGAAATGAAAATTCCCGGCGACGCGAGGGGCGCCGCCGGGAAAGAGGTTACTTCATGCTGCCGTTCGAACTTCCGGTTTAGTCACCGACAACACGGATTTCAACACGACGATTCAGCTTGCGGCCTTCATCGGTCTTGTTGCTGTGCTTCGGACGATCTTCGCCGTAACCGATGGTGGTCAGCTTGCAAGCAGTGGTGGCGCCATTGCTCATCAGGTAATCGTAAACGGACTTGGCGCGCTTCTCGGACAGCTTCTGGTTGTAGGGGCGCGAACCCAGGCTGCAGGTGTGACCTTCGATCAGGTAGCAGCATTCGTTGTCGTTGATGATCTTGATGGCTTCGTCAAGCAGAGGCTTCATCTGATCCTTGATGTTCCACTTGGCCAGGTCGAAATGAATGGTGCGGAAGGTCACCATGTCGCCTTCGCAGCAGGGAACCAGGTCATAGGCAACGCACTTCAGGAAATCTTCCACGGCGGTGCCGTTGGCCAGCAGACGGAGGCCGTCCTGCACGGGGCAGGAGCAGTCGCTCAGGGCGGCGATGGTGTCCAGCACCTTCTTGCCCTTGGGCTCGTCGGCGAAAGACACGACATGGAAGCAGACATTGGGGTTGCTGGACAGAATGGCCTTGGCCTGTTCGATCGGATCGATGCCGTGGTTCTGGCCACCGTCGGAGATCAGGATGACGGCAGTCTTGCCGGACAGCGAACTCAGCACCGGGTTGAGGTCCATCAGGCCGTAACCCATCGGGGTCTTACGCTGGAAAATGGCGTAGTTGGTGTTGATCTTGCCAACAGCGGCAGCCATGGCGGCCTGGTCGTAAGGAGCGACAGCAGCCAGCTCGGAGAACGGAGCGAACGTGTACAGGCCGGTGTTGTACGACAGAGCCGGCAGCTTTTCGACCATGGAGTACAGCAGGCTCTTCGACATCGCGATCTTCTTGGCGCCGTAGGTCGCATGAGCCATGGCCATGGAACCGGAATAGTCCTGGAAGAAAACAATGTTGTCAACCTTGGGAACCATCTTCATCTTCTTGGCTTGCGCCGGTGCAGCGCACAGCATCGCCATCAGGACGAAGAGAGCCACATACACGGAATACTTTCCAAGTCGCATCATACCCAAACACCTCCACATAAATGTTGATTACTCCCCGGTGTCAGCTGTGCCAATGCAGCTGAACAACCACTCCACAAACCCAGATGATTACGACTACTACTCGTTTTTGTACGCATTGTAAACTGGAAAGAGGCGCGGGAGATGCTTTCGGGGCACCAGGGAAGCTGGCTCGTTGCCAGCCTCATTCCTCACTCCTTGTTGGAATCGGCCCTCAAGGGCCTCAAACCATCCCTTCACGCCCAGCCCCATACTTGAAGATACTATAAGACACCTTCCACCAAAAATAAAGGGGGGGGACCCGGATTTTTTTCATTTTGATGAAAAAAATTTCATGTTCGTTCCGCCGGCGTCCTGTCCCGCTGAAATCACTCACTTTCTGCCCTTTCCCTGGCACCTCCTGGCGCCTTGTCTCCCCCGGGACAAGGTCAGAAGAGATGCCCGGCGCATTGTCGGCACTACGCTGGCGATGACTCCGCCAGCAACGCCTCTGCCAAGGCCTCTTCCAGCGTCGGATGCGCAAAAAGAATATCCTGCGCCTCCGCGCGCGTCAGACCCGCCTTGACGATCATCGCGCACAATGCGCTCAGGTGCGTAACGTCGTGACCCAGGGCCGATATCCCGCGTACCCGCCCGTTTTCCCAGACGACCTTCACATAACCCTGCGGCTCGCCGGCCGCCTGGGCTATGGGGTTGGCGGCCATGTGACTCCGGGATACGCGCACGCCAGGATGTCCGGCCGGGTATTCATGCTGCCCGCGGCCGCAGCGCACAACTTCGACAGTACCGTAGACGCAGGCCGGCGTGGGGCCTGGATCGTACGCGGTGTTCACATGCCCGGCCGCGTGGCGTACCGCGTAACTGGCCTGATGCGTGGCAGCATGGGCCAGCATGGCACGGCCGTTGACGTCGCCGATGGCATAAATGGTTTCGTTGGCGCGCAGGCAGGCGTCCGTGACGACAAAGCCTGACGTGTCGCAGGCTATGCCCGCAGACTCCAGGCCGAGGGCGTTGCAATCGGGACGCCGGCCGGTGGCGACCAGCACTTTGGCCGCGCACAGCTCCTCGCCGGATGTCAACCGTACCCTCGCGTCATTACCATCGCGCACGCAGGACGCGACCGCACAGCCAAGGCGCAGAGTCCACCTCTGACGCGTGAGCAGGGAGCCGAGCGTTTTCCCCAGCTCGGGGTCCTCCGCCGGAAGCAGATGCGGCCCGGCTTCGACAAGAGCGATACGCGCGCCCAGACGATGAAAAAACTCGCCCAACTCCAGACCAATGGCCCCGCCCCCGATCACAAGCAGGCTCTCGGGGACCTCCGTCAGGTCGAGCAGGTGCGTGGAGTTCAACAGCACGCAACCGTCCGGGGCCAGCTCCCGCGGGGAGACGGGGCTTGAGCCGGTGGCCAGGATCAACCGGGAAAAACCTATCCGTCGGGTATCGTGTCCGGAACTCACCTCCAGGCTGTCCGGTCCGCACAACCGCCCGGAACCCACGAGTACGTCAACCCCGGCAGCGGCCAGACGCCTGGCCAGGGCCTGACGCGAGCCGTTGACCAGACGCGCCTTGCGCTGTTGCAGGGCTGGCAGATCGAAAACGGGCATTCCCGACGCCGGATCGAGAAGCTTGAGCCGGGCCTGCGCCTTGAGCGCGGGAATCGCAGCCGTGGCGCCCAGAAAAAGCTTGGTCGGAATGCACCCCCAGTTGAGACAAACGCCGCCCAGCGGGCCACGCTCCACGAGCGCAATCTTCAATCCGAGCGCTGCGCCTTCAAACGCCGCGGCGCAGCCACCAGGGCCGCCGCCGAGGACGACCAGATCATAGTTCATGGCCTGCATACCTTGTCGCTTCATTATAATAATGCCGGAAACGTGATCGCCACGGCAGCGCAATCCTGCCGTATCCGTCGGATGCGCAACGCTGGCCGGCTGGCTCGGCCAGGCGTAACGAAGGCAACGGTGTTGAACCGCGGGATTACCGTGCCATTTACTGAGCCCCTGATGCAAGAGGGAAATGCGGGCATTTATGCGGAAAGGGGGAAACCATCCCCCAAAAAAGCCAGGGGGAGGAACGCGACGCTGCGCGTTCCTCCCCCTGCATCCGGCGTCATGACACGTGATCAGGATGCTTTCGGAGACTAAGCCTCGGTCCAGGCCTTGGTTTCAAGGCGGGGCAGCGCTGCTCCGACCCTGGGCGCAGCCGCGGGCACCGCCGCGGGCGCGGCGGCAGGCGCCGTTGCGCTCGACGCGGGCGCCTGGCGGGTCAGCCAGCTGTCACGGTGCGGGGTGAACAGCGCCACGAAATTGATCCAGGACAGAGCAAAGATGGAGTAAAGGTTGAAAGGGAATATCCAGAGCATGTTCGTGGTGCGGTAGCGGATGCCGTAGATCAGGGCCGGCACCAGGCCGCCGAGCAGAGCCATCCACAGCAAGTTCATGAAGGTAAGGAACGGGTAGACGAGCAGGCTGAGCGCAATGGAGGGTTTAAGCAGCTCGGCCATGGTCATAGACAGCCAGTCGTCAACAAGGTTGACCCGCGCGCCCGCCACCGGGGTCTTGCGGAATTTGCCGAAGGCGAAGGTGGACATGATCATGGTCTCGCGCACGTTGCTGCGAGCCCAGCGCATGAACATGCGACACAGGCCGTGGTACCCGGTCGGCACGTTGGTGTAGACCACGGCATTGCTCTGAAAATGGACATGGAAGCCCTCGCGCAGGACCAGGTTGGACAGCGCGCGATCCTCGCCGATCTTGGAAGGCCGTCCCCAGAACAGCTGGTTGTCCCACTCGTCGAGCACCGGCATGACGACACTGGCGCGGTAGGCCGACAGGGCGCCGGGCGTACACATGACCGTGTTGACCCGGCTCTGGGCCGCGCGCATGAAATCAAACGAATACGTGAACGAGACGTCCAGCATCCGCGGTTGCCAGCCCTCGTTGATGTTGAGCACGCGAACATTGCCGGCCACGGCGCCGACCAGGGGGTCATGCTGAAAGGGGCTGACCAGATTGCGGACGGTCTGCGGCTCCACTTCGGAATCGCTGTCGATCGTGACGAAGACCTCCCCGCGGGCACGGTTGAAGCCGACGAACAGGGCGTGACGCTTGCCACTGTTGGCCTCGAGCTGGAAAACCTCGACCCGGGAACCGAGTTCTTCGGCGGCACGCTGCATCCAGACCCAGGTGTCGTCCTTGCTGCCGTCGTCGATGCAGATGATCTGCAGCTTGTCGGCCGGATAATCACTGGCCGCGACGCTGCGGATAGTATCCAGAACCTGGCGGCCTTCATTATAGGCAGGGATGATGACGCTGCAAACCGGCAGCTCGTCGTCCTGACAGGTCGGCGCGTTGCGGTAGGTTTTCACCAGATAGACACGCCAGAAGAACAGAATCACGTTGAAGGTGATGATCGCCAGCGGCGCCAGCAGGAAAAACCACATCTGAAGATCTTGGCCGTCAAGACGGCTGAACTCGTCGATATAGTACGTGAGCCCCCGCCAGCTGAGAAACAACAAGAAAACCATCGCCGCCAGGATGCACAGCTTCGCGACCGCGTCATCCAGCATCCCGAAAAAGCCGGGCTTCGCACCTCCGCTTTTTTGACCGGTCTTCTGTACGGCCGCGGACTGCGACGAAATTCCTTCCTCGATACTGGTGTTCATAATCCCTCGCTCCTGATTGTTTCCCTGATTGACCACGCCCGGAGACCCGTCGTTTTCAAATCCGCCAGTCGTACCGGCCCGCCCACAGAGGCCTGTGCGGCCCCGAAATCATCACCTGTCGCAGCGCCTGTCCTTTTAACAACAAACAGCGCGTTCGCCTGAACAGCGCCGCGCTTGCAGCCCGGCACGCCGCGGTATCCCCCATGCGGCGTGAGACTGGTCATATATAGCAACTCTCGGGCCAACCCCTGAGGTCCGATGAATCGCCGTGCTCTCCGATCCGTCCCGATTGACATGAGAACAAAAAATTCCGTTTTACCACCCACAGCACGTTGCCTGATACTGAGAAATTGTTTCAACTTTTTTCAACGCGCTGATTTTTTGATAAATGCACAGTATCCGTAGTGTTTTCGTGCTGCCAAAAAATCAGATGCCAAAGTTCCTGTTTCGCCCTGCCAGAACTCTTGGTTCCGAAAAAGTCAGACATGATCGGTGGTTGTGTCACGCGGTACTGTAAAAGTCATGTAAAAATAGCATTTCCCGGGATATGCAACTGTACTACCCGGGCAATGACTGCTTGGCGACAAAGCGCCGGGCGTCAACGCTGGAGAACAGGGGTCAAATACCGAAAACCGATTCTGCGGGCAAGCAGGATTTTGAGAAAAAAAGATGTTTGAATTTCAGGAGGATAACTTGATCTGGAGAGCCGCTCCAGCACCTGTCGTGCCCGGAAAACGGACAGCGGCGACGGTCAGCCTGCTCAGGGCTCGTCGTTCGCTTCGTTTCCGGCAGGAAACTCCCAGCCGATACGTCGGGCCAGTTCGCGGGCCAGGGCATCCAGGCCCTGACGATGCAGCGCCGAGACTGGGAGCGCGTCCGGGCTGGTGCGCAGCATGGCCGCGTGGAATTCGGGTGCGAGCGAATCCCATTTATTGAGCACCAGCAGTCTGGGAATGTGCTGCAGCTCGAGGCGTTCGAGAATACCCTCCACGGCGGCGAGCTGCTCGTCCAGCTCGGGGTGCGAGGCGTCGGCCACGTGGATCAACAGGTCCGCTGAGCCGAGTTCTTCGAGCGTGGCCATGAATGCTTCCATGAGTTCTTCGGGAAGGTGGCGGATGAAGCCGACCGTGTCGGTGAGGATGAGTTCGCGCTCGCGGGGGAAACGCAGGCGTCGGGTTGTGGGATCGAGCGTGGCGAAGAGCTTGTCTTCGGCCAGGACCTCGGAGCCGGTCAGAGCGTTAAGCAGGGTGGACTTGCCGGCGTTGGTGTAGCCCACCAGCGCGGCCAGGGGGATGCCGGCCTTGGCACGCCGGGCGCGTGCTGCGGCGCGTTGGCGCTGCAGGGTCTTGAGTTCGCCGCGTATTCTGGCCATACGGTCGCGGATTTTGCGGCGGTCCAGCTCGAGCTTCGTTTCACCGGGGCCACGACCGCCGATACCGCCCATGAGCCGGCTCAAGGCCTTGTTGCGGCCGACCAGGCGGGGAAGCGTATTTGAGCTGCGCCATTTCCACCTGGAGTTTGCCGGCCCGGCTGGTGGCATGGCGCGCAAATATATCCAGAATGAGCTGCGTGCGGTCGAGTATCCGGCGTTCGGTGACATTGGCCAGGTTGCGCATCTGCGCAGGCGAGAGTTCCTGGTCGAAAATGACGAGTCCGGCTCCGGATTGCAAGGCCGCGACCTCCAGTTCCGCCAGTTTGCCTTTGCCCACGATATATTTGGGGTTGAAGGTGCTGACGCGCTGCACCAGGCGACCGACCACCTCGACGCCGGCAGTTCGGGCCAGCTCGGCCAGTTCGTCGAGCGAGCGCTCGAGCGCGGCTTTGGGGGCCGAGCCGATGCTCACCAGCACGCACCGATCTCCGTCGCCGGCAGCATGAACGGCAGTGGTGCGGCTGAATTCGTCTTCGAGTGCCAGGACCACGGCGCCCAGGTCCAGGTCGACCCGATCCCAGGGCACGGGCGGAAAGACCCGGTAGGCCTGTCGTTCGGGATTCGCCGGGAGCAGGTGGGCAACATGGCAGGTCTGCGGCTGGCCGTCCGCATCCACGGTCAGGGCGGCCAGGGAGTCCAGGCGCAGGAAGAGCATATCCGTGAGATCCTCTTCCGATAGCGGCGAGGCATCCAGATGCGTATGCAGCAGCCGGACTCCCCGCAAGCGGCCCGAGGCCTCGCGCGAGCGATCAAGCTCGGGAATGAGAATGGAGCCCGGCTCGCCGACGATGACCAGTCGCGGGCGTCCCTGACGATCGATGAGCAGGCCAATCTGCCGGCCTATGGCAAAGGAAAGCCCCGCCAGCTCGTGCGCCTGCTCGGACGTGTAGATACCCTGCGTCGGATACCGTCGCTGAAGCAGGCGGTTCAATGCCTTGAGCTGAGCGGGCTTGAGCCCGGTGAGATTGCCTTGGACGCTGCTGATGAGTGCTCCTTGTCGTATCGCGAAGACTGGTTCGACGCCGTGCCGGGGTCAGGCCTGGGCGCGTCCGAGATACTCGGCAATGGCGGCGTCGTATTCCGAGACCAGGGAAAAGGTCTTGACGGCCATTTCCTGGCGCAATGCCAGCCCGACGGCGAAGCCTCCGGTCTTGAGTTCGTCGAGAACGCGCCCGTAGTCGGCCGGATCGGGCACGACAAGAACGCTGTGGAAGTTTTTCGCCGCCGCGCGCAACAGGGTCGGCCCGCCGATGTCGATTTGCTCTACCGCGGCCTTGAGATTGAGCCGCTGTGTGACGGCCTGCTCGAAATTATAGAGGTTGACGCAGATAAGCTCAAAGGCGGGAACGCCCAGGCGGGTCAGCGTGGCCATGTGCTCGGGATTGTCTTTGTCGGCGAGGATCCCGGCGTGGATGTGCGGATGCAGGGTCTTGACCCGGCCGTCGAGAATCTCCGGGAAACCGGTCACCTGGCTCACCGCC
Organism: uncultured Desulfovibrionaceae bacterium; assembly: GCA_964523295.1. Lineage (GTDB taxonomy): Bacteria > Desulfobacterota > Desulfovibrionia > Desulfovibrionales > Desulfovibrionaceae > CAZGAH01. Next base: position 13,799 of record CAZGAH010000065.1, read on the forward strand.
GTGACCGGAAGCCCGGCCTGAAGCAGAGTCCGTCTGGTTCCGCCCGTGGAGACGAGTTCGACGCCTGCGGCTTGCAGTGCCCCCGCGAATTCGATCAGCCCGGTCTTGTCGGTGACGCTCAACAGCGCGCGCGTAATGGGTAGATGCAGCATAAGTCCCTCCTGTCCGGGCTGTGCCAGATTTGACCGGAGCTGGCAAGTCCGGCTCGTGAACAGGGAACAGGCGAATTACAGCAGGGCGACGCCGGCGTTGACACCTGGCACGACGAAAAGGCAGAGTCCGGGAGGTTCTGGCAGCGACCCTGTCCACCTGACCGGCTTCGGAGGCTCCATGGGATACGGCATCAAGGACATTCTGCACAACAAGGCCAGGCAGTTGTTGCATCTGGAAACCGAGCCCGGCCTGGGGTGTACCGAACCGGCGGCCATCGGGCTCGCGGCCGCGGCTGCGGCTGCGCTGCTCGGGGGGGCGCGCATCGATGCCATTGCCGTGGAAACCGACCCGAACAGCACCAAGAACGCCATGGGCGTCATCATCCCCAATGCCGGCGGCGGGGCGGGAATCGCACTGGCCGCGGCCATGGGTGCGCTTGCCGGCGACGCGTCCCGGGGGCTTCAGGTCTTCGCCACGGTGGACGGGGACGGGCTCGACAGGGCCACGGCCTTGCTGGCCGCGGGGGGAGTGCGGACGCAGATTGCCGAACAGGCAGACGGGCTCTACGTCAAGGTGTCGGTCGACGCGGCCGGGCGCAGAGCCGAGGCCGTCATTGCCGGGGCACACGATAGCATCGTCTCCCTGACGCTCGACAACGAGGCCAGGCCCCTGTCCCGCGCCACGGGCAGCGCTCCGGGCGGCAATCACGAGCGCGAGGCGCTCAAGCAATGGCTTGTCGGTCTGACACTGGCCGAACTCGTGGGCATTCTCGATGATCTCGATGCCGACGATCTGGCCTTTATCAAACACGGACTGACCTTGAACGAGGCGTTGGTCGAGCACGGCCTGACCCACGCGCCGGGGCTGGGCGTGGGCAGGACCAAACTCGCCCTGATACGCCAGGGGCTGCTGAAAAAGGATATGGCCCTGTGGGCCGCGCTACGCGCCGCCGCGGGCATCGACTCGCGCATGGGTGGCGTGCCGCTGCCGGCCATGACGCTGGCCGGGAGCGGCAATCAGGGCATAGCTGCCGGCATCCCGGTTGCGGCCGCGGCGCACTTCGCCACGCTGGAGGACGAGTCCGTGGTGTTGCGGGCCGTGACCCTGAGCTATCTGGTCACCTGCTCGATAAAGGCCGGCGCCGGACTGCTCTCGGCCTTGTGCGGCAGCGGCGTCGCCGGAGGCGCTGGCGTGGCCGCGGGCTGTGCCTACCTGTTCGGCGGCGCGTTGGAAAGCATCGGCGGCGCGCTCAAGAACCACATCGAAAACAGCGCGGCCGTGCTCTGCGACGGCGCCAAGACAAGCTGCGCGCTGAAGGTCGGCGAGCTTGCCGGCTCCGGGGTGACCAGCGCGCTGCTGGCCCTGCACGGCTGCATCGTGCACCCCATCGATGGCATTATAGACCGCAGCCCCGACGCCACCATGCGCAACCTGGGCCTCATCGCCCGCCAGGGCCTCCGGGGCGCGGATCCGGTAATCCTGGACATCATGCGCTCCAAGCAGGCCTGAAACAGGCCTTCCCAGCACGCCCTGCCGGCGCTCTGGTCTTTGTCGATCCAGAGGTCGTGTCGCTACCGGACGCCGCGTTGTCCTATCCTCCAGACTGGTAAAACAAGTATGCACTGAACGTGGCGAAAATTGTAACTGACGAAGTCATGGCAGCAAAATTGTTGGATCGGCAACAAATCGCGTTATCATTACTAAAATATTTAAACAAGCAATAGGGCATCCCTCTGCAACAACTGATTCAATGATAAGCGCTGCGTCTTAGATCTTGAGTGAACCTTTTTCACCCCTGTCTCACCCGAATAAAGCACATCCTTGGCGCTTATATTCTTCGATCATTTCTCGCAGTTCCTCTTCTGTCGTCTCCAAATACTCGGCCATGCAAGTAAGACACATCATCCTCTCAATCTGTCGAGAGATAAGCTTCTTATTGAGTCCAATATCATTCTTGGACAGTTTCTTTTTGCCACAATAAACACAGTGGACTTGTCCCACACCACTCATTGCTCCACCACGCGCAACGTATATGCTGCTACGTTCTTGCCCCCGTACTCAAGTGGATCTATTTTCTGCAATTGCTGCCGGATCACCGTACGCATCTGCACGGCAGGACGCAGACAGTATCGTTTGAATTCCCCCTTGTCGATTCCGTCCGGCTCTGTGACGTGCGGAAACAACAGCTTAAGGTAGGCAGTACACAACCGTAACACAGCTTCCGTGTCGCGGGTGTCAGCCTCATAAGGATAATCCACCAACTTTGCGACGACATGCCGATAAAGCAGTGTTTCCGCTGGCTGGCGCAACAGATGCATGATTTCGGAAAAATATTCCGTGTTCAGCGCCCAACCGTTGATTTTCAGGCTCTCATTCATGCGCGGGATGTCGCGCCCCCGGATAAAGCCATGGAACCTGTCCAATAATGCCGACTCGTGGAAAACTTCCGGCAGCCTCTGGAACATGTCTCTCGTTTCATCCAGCTCCAATTGCGGGATGTTCCCTAGCAATATGACTCCGGCCCCACCAATGATGCGGTTCTTACCGACAGTTATCTCCCCACTTTCCATGTAAGCTTTCAGCCCGCCCTGCATCTCACTTGGGTCGTGAAATTTGATCGACTGGATTTCGTCAAGCGCTACAAAGTCGTTCGACGCGATTAAACCTGGGCTCTTCCCATTGAGGTCGCCAAACATCTTTGCCCGTGTCAACGTTCCCCCGCTAACGAGCCAGCCGTATTTTCCTACCCGCCCGAATAGATACGATTTTCCTGTCCCCTTAGGAGCCAGTTCCACCAGATTCAGGCGTGGTTCAATGAATGGTAGCAGGCGCGTCAGCACCGTGTGTTTCTGTACCCAATCTTCGTATCCCGACGGGTTGTAGTCAATCGCCCCGAGCACAACGTCAATCCACTCTTCGGTAGTAAACCGGCTGCGCGCCTCCCTATAGGCATCAAGATCAACCGTATACGGACAGAAATTCTTGTACTCTAAGAGAGTGAAACATCCTCGCGGATTCTCGCTGTCTGGGCTGCGGTATCCCAGTTGTAACAGTCCCCATCCCCCAGCCGTTTTAACAACTTCTTCTTTAATTCTGTCCCAGACATAATCCTCGATTAACGTCTCAGCATGTCCAAGTCCCAATTCAGGAACTGCAAATGTGTACTCGTCAGACCGCACATTAAATTGGATTTCAATTTTGGACAGGAACTTCTTCGTGCGCCCCTCACTTCGAGCCGCGTCCTTCAATTCCAGCAAATTTTCCCGGCGTGGGATGATATCGTAAATGTATTTTCGTAGTGCCTCCGCATCGTGGATTCTGCCATCAGACTCTGCTTTGCGCTTCAGAATCCAATCCCGTAAAAAAGATGGTATTGAGGCCGCCTTGAAGATGGCCACGATATCCGGACACTTAAATACCGTGGTGTCAGGGAATGCCGCCCGCAACTTTACAATATCAAGCATGATTGATTGTCCTAATTAAAACTACAGATTAAAATCGTCATTTTCAAGGATCTGCGCACGTCTACCAGCGGTCCCCTCCCTCGGTATGAGCTGTCCTGTCCTTGAGAAAACCACAACAGGAACCAATCTCTCCTCCAGTGTCGCCCCACCGTGCAGCTCAAAGCCCTGCCCACCGCCTTTCTTGGGTAGCCTGTTATACCCCCGCACAACCCAATGCTTGCCATCCAACGTTTCCTCCAGTTCCGACGGGCATTCGCTTTGCGTCGTCCGCGAACGATAACGCCAGTCAGAAATTTCTACGCCAGCCTCACAGGTAAGTGTCCGTGCAAATCTTGGTTCTGAGTGCCACGCCAACACCGCTAATCGTGAACTCCCGTGGTCTGCTGTGACAAGTACTCGTTCAAACCGTACCAACCCTTCCTCTACGCGTGGTAGCACCTCACTGCCGATCACATTCAGCGCAGCAGCCAAATTTTCCTCCGCACGCCGCGCCTCGTGAGCCTCCGCGCCATTGTGCGCTATGTTGTCAAATCGCTTGATGTCCTGCAACCGACGCTCGACGTCTGGCCAGTAAATTTTGTTGAAAACTGTCGATGTCGGCAAATGCGCTTCGCCGATTGCAATCGAGTTAACGCCAATATTCTGTTGCCGCGCAAGCGTTACCAACATAGGCATCCACTCCGCGCCCATCGCGTCGACCACCAGCAACGCACACTTGTTGTCTGATGCATGACGTTGAACCAGCGCGTCCCGGTATTGTATTGAACTTGGATGAACCGCTTGCCCAGCCTTAATGTAAAACGCCTGAGTCAGTCTGCCAGTCATTTTTAATTCACGGTATTCCTTGAAATACGCTTCAACTGTCTCATCTTCATAAGCAATATCAGCGTTCATATATGCTGCAACTTCTGGATACACATCTTTTACGGCATTAGATACAATACCGTCCATTCCGCAGCGGCGCAGCAATTCTGCCAACTCCGCGTCCGTCCCACAATTCAACCAAGGCGCGACTCGCGATGTGGATTCGTCAGCGCAGTGCGCAATGAACTGCCGGATGTCTGCACTGGACCTCCTAACGACCGCTTGGTGTATAGCACATCTGCGTTCTTCAGCATGCTTACTCACGTTGCCCAGCAGTCTAACAGCGCCATTTATGTACGCAGCACGGAAGTTTTTAATTGTTACAGCTTCTTGACTTACGACAGTCTCTAAATAGCTTGATTTGGGCGCAATGTGTTTAACTAGCCACAACACAGCCTCTCGTTCTCTACCACTGTGGCCGTCAAAAACACGCAAAATATCCTTTACAACCTCGCCTTCCGGAAAGAAAAACGTCTTCAACGTTTCTGACAGCGTCTTTCCTGCACCTTCTTTGCCTCGCTCTAACATCCACCTTAAGGCCTCTTCGGTCAATTGCGCATCTGCCACATCGTAAAACACTTGAGCAAAAATCCGCAGACTCACTATCTGCCGCACCTCAGCCCTGAGCCCCGCTAATTCCCTCCCTTCTGAGGCTATAACAATCCGTCGGAGAGAGCTGTCGTTCGGATGTTCCTCGGTGTATCGTAAATACCTCTGAAACGTGTCACACGCTTCTGGAATGAAGGATGCCAAATCATCTCCAACCAGCGTCACCTCCGTTCGCCCAGCCTCAAACTGAGACGCGGCGTGTTCAGTTTGAATTTCAATAAGTTGCTTGCTTTGGCGGTAACGCGGATTGGCGAAAACATCCTTTAGCATTGACCCCGTGTAGTCATCACTCCGCATAAAGCACACGGCATCTTGCCCAGATGCATCGTCCACCCATTCGCGTAAAGCGATGATCGCAGCCCGTGTATTATCGTATGTCAACAAGGCAAGATAACCAGGCATCCCGAGCAATAACAAGGTCTTGCCACTGTCCGCCTGCGTCGTCATCGCATCACGTACCCGTCCAAAAACCTCGTCAGGCATCGGGAGCCACGCGTCTTCCAACACAAGGTCGCTCAAGCGCAACTCAACGCAACCTCGCTGTTGACAGAACAGGCGCAACTCCGTCCAGCTTTCTCCCGAAGGCACAATCACCACCCGCGCCTTCGCCTCCGCGAGAGGATTTCGGAGGTATTCGTAGTACTCGTTCAGTGTCATGGCATCACTCCAGCACAGAAAGTCCGGCTTCGGGGATTTGATCAATCAGCTTCAGTAGCAATATCTTCGCCTCGGCATTGGAAAGCATATTCACCTTTTCTGCAGCCTGCTTTCGCACATGAGAGTCATATCCCTTCTTGACGAATACCTCGACTGCTTCGCTAAGCCCTCCGTGCGTCAACCATAGGTTCGGTGCCTTACCTAATCTTTTGCACAACCAGTCGCTCAGTTCACCGACACTGAACCCGATTGTCTGATAACGCGCTGGAAGTACCCGTTTGAGGAACCTTTCCCCCGCCGTAGCCACATTTACAAATGCACCATCTTTTTCAAGTTCATCATGTACTAACTGCAAACGTTCCGCTGACACTCTTCCCGGATCAACGACCGCATCGACTACGCTCTTGGCATCGTCCACCGCCAAAACGAATTCAGCGGGCAAAGCGTGTATGCGACTCCATTCTTCAGGTGAATTCTCGCCTGTGCGCTCGAACCACAGCGCCACCAACTGTTTGGAAACCAGCGTTCGGCTATACACATCGATAGCATCACGTCCTTGAGCCTTAAAACTCTGCTCATCGGCTCTTGCCGAATCCGGCGGGAAGGCATTATAAAGCTTCCGGCCTTCGGCAATTGCCATCGGCCAAATCTCTCCGAAAATTTCCTGCATCGCTTTTAGTTGTCGCGTTAGCGCCACGTCGAAGAACACCTCGCGGATAGCGACTTCTTGCTGATCCAGAATTTCTCCGAAGGCTTCCACATCCTCACCAGACAACGACGGCCTGCTGAGCAATGCAAAGAAGCGCTGCAACGCCGGGTGTTTCTTTGCCCAGAATTCCGTCGGAACTTTGTTCTCGCTCAGCACCGCGGTGCGCAAACGGTCCAGCGCGTCCTCGAAGCTCATGTAGCCAGACGAGCCCGCATGCCTGCGGATACGCTCAGTACAAAGCGTCTGCTGGTAAACTTCTTCCAGGACGGATTCAGCGTCGCCACGTTTCCACAACCAGCCGCTCGTTGCTGCAAAACGGTTCTTAACCGCCCTGCAATAGAGGTGCGACTGGTCACCCATGCGTTCCGCCGCAGCTTTCAATTCAGGCTTTGTGCCGTCGACATACCGCTGGAATGCCTCTTCAAATGCTACTGGCGTCATATACTTGGCCATCGCCTCCGCCAACCCCGGCGTCGCCAGGAGAATTTCGCCAACCTCCTTCACCTTGTTGCCGCGAGTCTCTGTGTCTCCTTTGGAACTGATACTGTTCGCAGCGCACAGCGCATCAATGACTTTGTTCATCGCCTCCGAACACGGCTCGGCTTGGGTACGGATATAATCCGGCAACACCCACAGCGGCACGCGCTGGGAAATCTGCTCGAGTCGTGTCCTGACCCCGTTCAGCGCCTCCTCTATTGTGCCATCCACAAGCGGACTGTTTCCGAAAATCACACTGCTCTGTTCAATGAACGCCTTTTCTGTTTTCGACAAGCGACAAATCAGTTTTTCGTTCCTGATGGCGTTGGCGCCGTTGTCTTTCACCACCGCCTCGATAATTTCCGCCAGCGCCGCTGCGTCCAGCGGCTTGCTTATCTTACTGTCAGTCCATTGCAGTTTGCGCTGTCCGGTCAACCATGTTTTTAAAACAAAGCCCAACACGAAGGCCGAATGTGGCGCACATAGCAGCCCAAAAGGAGGGCGTTGTAAATCAATAAATAACTTGCGGATTGAGCATGTGTTTCCCGCTCCCACCGTGTTGTCCAGCCGTCTCTTGCAACAATCCCGTAGCTGGGTCAGCGGATGGTTCGGATTCGCATCAAACCATGCGTCCTCGCCGGTAACGCCGTTCTTTTGCCACGTAGCCACCACGGTCTTCCACGGGCCTGTTTTCGGAAATCTATCGAATTCCATGCCCGCCAGCGCCCAGCTCTGCAAGGCGATGGGGGCCGCAAACGCAGTAATGTTAAAGCCGGATAGATCGTCAGTATATGCCGCAAACGTCTGTTTTGCATAGCCGGTAAGCCAGTCCTTTTTCAATTGCCCCCACGTCACTTGCTCCACGAAGGGTTCCCCATTCAGATTTGGTTTGTATACGAGAAGCTTAGCGGCACCCGCAACTTTGGATTGCCACGCGGTCTTGGCGCTGCTGATTTGCGTCTCAAACACTCTCTTGCTCGCACTGTCACTTGCCAAAGCGAGTCGAGCGCTGTTTTCTGTGAACATTTCCCATGCGTTTGCGTTATCGCGGCAAAAGCTGACCTCCGGCAAGGTCACGAACAGCATCCGATGATCTTTGAACTGTTTCGCCAATTCGCTTGCCTTTTCAGGGATGCGTAACTGTTCCTGCTCGTCCCGTGCCAGAATGAACTGTACAAGCACTCGGTTCCCTGTCTCACTAAAAGACTCGCGCCTCACGATGCTTGACGCCGAAAGACCGCTGACGCCAGTCGCGCGCACATCAAATCGACTACCGTAGTTGACGTTTTTGAATTGTTTAACCAGATCCATCTCGGTGTCTTTCACCACGAGATCGACAAACTTGCCATCCAAAGTCGCTTTTTTCTCCTCTATATCTTTCGTATTCGAACGGTCACGGAAACGTTCACAACGCCCATTCACAATAGTGAAACAGTGTTTATGTTCCAGATTGCGCAGTATCGCATCAACGCCCTGCAAAGCGCCGTCCCCTTCGAAACTTCGTTGGATATTTTCTACAGTCATGCTCAACAGCGGATGCCCCGTTCCTTGCAACTGTTCGATCAAGCCAAATAGCAGCACAGTTTTGAAGACGCGCCGTTCATCCGGCTGCAGGTCATTTTCGCGTCTAGCATAATCAGCCCGTGCTTCCTGCACGGCTTGCCCCACACCCAAATCATCTCGTTCCACGAAATACCGCCACAAATGATCCACCGTCAGGAGTTGATGGTCGGGAACATCAAGCCCGCCTTTCTCAATGAACTTCCTGAACTCCTCGCCGTTCAGAAACCCGAACATGCTCCGCTGGTTTGATCCGATCGCAACCGATAGATGTTTCAGCAGGAACGCCGCCATCGGATGCAGTGGCAAGATACCCTTGAAATCCACCGAATCGATGCCAGCCTTGTTTAAGGCCATGTAGTTTTCAGCGACGCCGTTTACGCTGTGCCATAGCACGTCGCGCTCTTGTAACCACTCTGTTGCCTTCTCCGGTGTGACAACAAAGGCGTCTGCCGCAAGCTTCAGAGCGGTCTCGTTTGGCAAAGTTAACTCTTTGAACCTGAATCGGTCGTTCAACTTTCTCACACTCTCGGAACCAGGAGCCACATATGAGGTAATCGCCATGTGCGTCACAGGCACGAAATAGAACCATCCTTGTTGCGCGGCTTCCGCTAATTGCTCCAAAGTCTTCAATTCAGAACGACTGCACCCTAGTAATTTCGAGAACTCGTCCCAAATATAGACCAGTTTGGAAAGTCCGTTCGCCTTCAGAGATGCGCCAACCCACTCCAGGAAATCCTCAGCGCTCAAAGCCAGATAGATATGTCGCGCCTCCAATACCCGCATCGCGTCGTTAACCAAGCCCACCTCCTGGTTAGCATCCCGCAGTTTTTTCTCCAACGCGTCCGCGGTTTTGATGCCCGCGTTCAGGTGCGAGAGCCGCGGCTGCATCTCGTCGCG
>CAZGAH010000066.1:0-14131 GCA_964523295.1 uncultured Desulfovibrionaceae bacterium
GCGTTGGCCCACTACCCCCTCAAGATAGCGTGTCTACCAGTTCCACCACTTCGGCACTGAGGAATAACGGAGGAGAAAATCATACAGCTATTGTCCTTGCGCCGGCGGTGAGGGTTGCGTCGTGGGGGACGCCTGATCCGGCGCTACGGGTTGAGCGGGCAAGGAGTCATCCGGCTTGGCCGCGGGTTGTGCTGCTTCCGGAGCGGCCGGGGCTGTGGAGGCCGGCTGCTCGGGCGCGGCCGGGGCCGCGGCGTCGGGAGCGGTTTCCGGCGCCTGCTTCTCTTCGACGACAATGCCTTCCGGCGTTACCGGAGCAACCGGCGCTGCCGGTACTTCCAGCGGTGCGTCCATGATGCTCGCTTCCCGCGCAGGTCCCTGGCTGGAGGAGATCATGGTATTATAGGCCAGCGACGTAATAATAAAAATAGTGGCGACAATGGTCGTCACCCTGGTCAACAGGCCACCGGCGCCGGTGCTGCCGAACAACGAGCTGCTGCCGCCGCCGAAAATAACGCCCATGCCTTCTTTCCCCGATTGCAACAGCACGACGATGATCAGCACCACACAGACGATGATATGCAGGGTAAGGGTGAAGGTTTGCACGGTTCTCTTTTCCTTATTCGCTACGGGCGCTGCTGAAGTGCAGCGTGTTCCTTCCAATCCGCGTCGCTTCCGGCCAGGAATGATCCTCTGAAAAGCACAGCCCGAATCAGGCCAGGACAATCCGGCTGAAGCTGTCCGCTTGCAAAGAGGCACCTCCTACCAGGACTCCGTCGACATTGTCAAGCCTGATTATCTGTTCGCAGTTGCCTGGATTGACGCTCCCGCCGTAAAGAATGCGTATCTCACTGCCCCTATTGGCAAAAATATCAACCAACATTTTTCGGACAAAGGCATGGGCAGCGAGGATGTCCGGCGGGCCGGCGACCTTGCCCGTTCCGATTGCCCAGACCGGTTCATAGGCGACAGCCAGTCGTTCCGGGGACAGATCACGCGGGATGTCTGCCAGTCCGGCACGCAGCTGCGCGTCGAGTATGGATTCCACCTGGCCGGCCTCGCGCTGATCAATCGTTTCGCCGACGCAGAGCACGATATTCAGGCCGGCCTGGAAGCCGAACGCGGTCTTCTGGCCGACGAATTCGTTCGATTCGCCCAGGATATGCCGACGTTCTGAATGGCCGGTCAGGGCGCAGGCACAGCCGAAGTCGAGCAGCATCCCAGGGCTGACTTCGCCGGTAAAGGCGCCTTCGGTCTTGGGATAAAAATTCTGCCCCCCGACGCTGAAGCCGGAGGCCCCCTGAAATGCCGCAGACACGGCGCCCAGGGCGGTGAACGGGGGGAAGACGAGCACCTCGCGATCCGCAGGCAGGGCGCCGACGGCCTTGAGCAGGTCCGCGGCCGTGCTCCTGGCCTGCTCCTGCGTCTTGTACATTTTCCAGTTGGCAGCCATCAGTTTTTTCATGCCTGACCTCCTCGTTTATCCGTTTCCACGCGCGCGGTTGCGATCGGGGATGCCGTTCGCTCGCCGGGCTCGGGGCACAATTCCAGGCTCATGACCAGGGCGTCTTCGCCATTGTCCGGGTAGTAGCCCTTGCGCAGGCCGACCTGTGCGAAGCCGAAACCGGCGTAGAGCGTCCGCGCGGCGATATTGCCCGCCCGCACCTCCAGCAACACCCTGCCTATGCCCATTTTTCGGGCGAGTTGCAAGACAAAGCCCAGCAAACGGCGCGCAAGTCCCTGTTTCCTGAGTCCGGTTTCCACGCCGATGTTCAGGATTTCCATTTCGTCGGCGACATGGTAGAAGGAGGCGTACGCGAGCAGCCGGCCGGAGGCTTTGAGGCCGACGATCGAGAATACCTGTTGATCGAGAGCCAGCGAGAACTGCTTTTCGTTCCACGGGCAGGTGAAGCACTGGCGCTCGAGGGCCAGCAAGTCCGACATGTCGCCGGCGTCGAGTCGGCAGAGTTCCGCCCGGGCGGTCAGATCGCCGGAAACCGGCAAGGATGCGCGATTGTTTCGAATCATCGGAGGCGCAGAGCGGAGAGTTAACGCGTACGGGAGCATCCGCGGGCACGATCCCGCGCGGGTGCGATCCGTAGGCCGGGCCTAGCGCGTATGGGAAAAAAACGCAAACCATTCCCCAGCGACGAAGCCGGCGTCGAATACGTTGAGGTCACGGACCAGTCCAACCGCCCTCTCGCGGTTCTGTCGCATGGCGAGGCGCACCGTCAGGGATTGCGGCATCGCTCCGTACTGGCGCTGCTGTACGACCGCGAGCACAAGCTCTTACTGAAGCGCAGAGACAGCCAGGAAGCGCTGTATCCCAGCCGTTGGGACATCCCGGCCTCCGGGCCTGTCAAACCAGGCGAATCGGCAGAAGAGGCCGTGTGTCGGGAATTGGACCTGCGGCTGGACATAAAATCCCCGGTGCTCAAACGCCGTTGCGAAATAGCGGCGAGCCCGGAGACCGGATTCGAGTTCGTGACGATCTTTTACGCGTTCGGGCTGATCGAGCGGCCGGGGTTCGCCGCGGCGCACTGCGAAGACGGGCTGTTCGTGAACCAGGAGGAACTGCGTTTCCTGGTGGAGCGTTTTCGCGATCAGCTGGCGCCCGGCGTGGTGTTTCTGTGTGAAAAAGAGCTGATCTATCCTGCCAGGCCCGCCCTGGCCGTTATCTGAAATCCCAGGCCCGGAGCAGCATGGCGCTGAACGGGTCGTGGAGCAGGCCGTTGGAGGCCAGCACCGACGGGGCGCCGGGTTCGTAGGGGGTGTTGTCGAAGCGGCTGACCCGGCCGCCGGCCTCTTCCACCAGCAGCCAGCCCGCGGCCGTATCCCAGGGCTTCAACGTCGCCTCATAAAAGACATCGAACACGCCGCAGGCCACGTAGGCGAGATCGAGCGCGGCCGATCCGCAGCGGCGGACACCGCGGCAGTTCCTGATCGTAGCGCCCATCCAGGCCAGGACGGCGTCGGCATATTCCTCGATTTCGTACGGAAATCCCGTTGCCGCCAGGCAGTTCTTCATCTCCCCGGTCCGGGAAACGGCGATGGGCGAGGCGTTGCGGAATGCGCCCTCGCCGCGCACGCCCCAAAACAGGTCGTCCTGGATGGGATTGTAGACAATGCCAGCGACAACGCGGTCAACGGACCACAAACCAACAGACACGGCGATGAAGGGCAATCCGTGGGCAAAATTGGTGGTGCCGTCCACGGGATCGACAATCCAGGCCAGCTCGGGAAGGGGTTGCCGGCCGGTGGTCTCTTCGCCGATGAATCCGGCCTGCGGAAGGATCGCCTGCAATCGCTGCCGCAGAAACTGCTCCACGGCCACGTCGGTTTCGGTCACCAGCTCAATGGCGCTCTTGAAGTCGATGCGTCGGGGCCTGGACCAATGATCCCGTATAATATCACCCGCATCGCGCACGGCATCCAGGGCGCTGGCGCACGCGCCGCTCACATCGCACGAGGTCATGGTTTCTCCTGATGCTGGTCGAAGACGTTGTTCGCCGGTTCAGCCCTGTCGCGCGTCCGCTCAGGTCTCCCGGGATTCCTGAAGGCGTTTTTGCAAGGCGTGGAGCTGACTTTTCAGATGCAGGTTTTCCAGAAACATTTCCAGATGCCCCGCGGCGAACTGGGCGAAGAGCTTGACCGGTTCGGAAATCACCTGCGGCTGTTCATGGGCGAATCCAAGCACTCCGCGGGTCCGGCGGGAAAAATGCAACGGGGCGAGCATCAGGCTCTTGAATGCGGGCGTCTGGGCAGGTCCGCCAAAAAGGGGAGCGCTGGCGGATTCGGAGTCCTTGTCGCCGACAAAGACCGGGGTGTTGTTCTTGAAAACCCAGCCGATGAGCCCGCCGGTCAGGTCGAAGCGTATAGTGGTATTGTCGCCGGGAAAAATGGGGCGGTTGAGTCCTTCGATAAAAAAATGTTTGCCACGCTCGTCGCGTGCGGCGAAAAAGCAGTAGTCGAAGCCGGACGTCTGGCCAAGAAGCACCAGAAAGTTCTCGAGAAATGCCGACCAGCGGGTAAGGCGTTTGCTCAGACCGAGGATGTGCTGTAACGAGAGGTAGAAATGGGATTCGATGCGGCTTTTTTCCGCAGTGGCGAGCCTGAGATAGAGATCATAGGTCAGGTCGGCAAAGAGATGGAGAATCTTTTGATCTTTTTCGCTGAAGGAAAAGGTCCGCTTGCTGTCCAGGCAGATGACGCCGGCGCCGCTCTTGAGCGGGCAGCCCATGAAGGCCTTGATGTTGGATTCGCCGCCGGCGAGATAGTACTCGAGCCGGCCACGCTTCTGGTCGAAATTGTTGAGCAGCAGCGGCTGGCCATTGTCGATGATCCGGCCAACGATGCCCTTGCCGCCGATAACCACGCTGTTCATGTCCACAAAATCGCCAAGGCTGAACCGCGCGGCAAGCCGGTAGCTGTTGTCCTCGTCGCTCTGCAAAAAAAGAACCGTCGAATACGCATCGAAAACGCTACAGATCACGGCGAGGATTCGATCAAAAAAAGTGCTTTGTTCCATAAGCGAGGCTGGATGTGGTAGAAGGTGACCCCCGGAACGGACGGCTTCAGCATGCCCGTCCGGACCATAGGAGAAAGGAAAAGACCCTGTCAATACAATACTCGGGGTGATGCCCAAATGGGATTTCTCTGCAAAAAGCCCAGAAACTTTCTGACTTCAATTATAAAATACTGTTGACAGATAAACAATAAATCAAAGCACTTCTCGCTGCACAATGAAATTTTCGATTCTTTATTTTACCCAAGCAAAGCACAAGAGACATAATGAGTTTGCACAAGGCCTCTCTGTGAAATGGCAGAATCCATCAAGTCGACAATTAATAACCGCTTTATAAAATAATTATTTCCGCCCTATCTAATTTAAAAAATTCCAAAGCTGCTTTCGGCTTATACTGGCAGGCGAACTAAAGATTTTCAGTCCATGCTCGGGCTTTTTGTACTTCAGACTCTCTTCGACTTGACGAACGAGGAGGGAATTGAGGCGTTCACCTTCCATGAAACGTTTCGTTTTACCCTCGACCTTGACCGTGACGACTGTCAGGCCCCGCGTACATGGTATTATTATTACCATGCAAGGCGACTCGGCGCCGGCGAGGAGGTCTTTGCCAACGTGCGTGATCACGTCGCAAAGTTGACAAATATCAATGAGAAGATACAGCGCAAAGACTCAACCGTGGACAAAACACAGCTGAATTATATGACCAGACTGGAGCTGTTTCGCAGTGCAACAGAAAAATTTCTGCCCGAACTTAAGGAGAAGCATCTGATCATTTTCGGTCGTTTTCCCCAGAAAACGCGCGATAAATTCCTGCCCGAAAACGAGTCGGCGACCTGGTTCGCCAAGGCCAGGTCGAGTCGGTATGCTCATCTTCAGATCGAGGCTTCCAATGATATTATCAGCTGATCGAACGCTTCTGCGAACACCCGGCTGTTTCCAGGCCGTAAAGCTTCGGCTTGCTCTGCCGGCTGGCTAAGGAGCAAATTCCGGACAACGGCGAGACCGTTGTCGTCGCGTTCGCTGGGGAGCAGATAGGCAGCGCCCCCTGCAACACGCATGATCCGGGCGCGCGTTACGGCGGTGACCGGGAGGAGGTCGGGTCTCACGGGCAGCCGATGGAGACATGCGCACCAGATAATAGCGTGGACAACCCCAAAATTTTACTCACGACGAAGTCAATCTGGCGAACACCGCGGACGTCCGAGCCGTCGCCCCGGACATCGAGCGGCTGGAAAAAGCCGGCCTGAAGCCGAAAATCATGCTGACCGACAACGGCTACGATAACGATGAAAACGTCCAGGAACTCAAGGAGCGCGAAGTCGTGCGTATCTGTCCACCCACTGGCGACGCGCAGGATGGGTTCGGATTCGCTGACTTCACCATCGACGATAGCGCCGCGTGCATCCTCAAATGCCCCATAGGTCGCAAATGCTCAAAAAGTGTTGTGAAAGACGACAAGCAGCAAACGATCAGCCACTTTGATGTCGAACGCTGTCGGAACTTCCCTCACGCACCCGACTGCCCGTTTTCGATCTCAAAGCGCAAAGCCAGGCTGGTCTGGGAATGGAAGCGCCCCCGAATCGAATTGCGACGAATGGCCTTTGTCGATGACCAGGACATGCTGCATTTCTATTGTCAACGGTCCGGCGGCGAGGCCACTTTTTTGCTTCTCAAGGGTCGGATGGGACTCGAACGTATTCACCGTCGGAGCTTTGCTCAAACCAAACTCGGCGTTGTGATGCCTCCAACAGCTCTGAATATCCTGCTGGCGCACCAATGGCTCCGCCGGCAGGGCGGAAACGGAGCTGCAACGCCAGGAGACAACGCTAATAGTGCCCCGCCAACATATTTTTTTCGGTTTTGTTACGTAATCGCGAACTCCAGGCCCCAATTTTCGCACCGTCTTGACAAACTCGCTCCCTGAGAGTGGAGAGTGGCCGCCTTCGGGATGGGGGGGGGTACAGGATAATCAGATGAAATGCCCCTGTTCGTCATTCGATCGTTGACATGCGCCCCAATGCTGACTAGAATCGATAAATTCCAGTGGCATGTTACTGATGTTTACTCTTATCCTGCTGAAACCGCGCCTTGCCGTACGAGCAGGGGGGGGGCGCTGATGTCTGTGTTCTGCAGCGAGCTGTCCAAAGAGCTGACCTTTCTCGTTGTGGACGATTCGCACAGCATGCGCCGGATTATTACCCGGACCTTGCGGGATATGCCCGTGGGAGACGTTCTCGAGGCTGAGGACGCCTTTCAAGCAATGGACATCATGCAGTTCAAACGCGTCGATTTCATTCTCTGCGATTGGAATATGCCGGGGAAAAAGGGGATCGATTTCCTCAGGGAGCTGCGCGGCATGGAACAGTTCAAGGAGGTCCCTTTCCTTATGGTCTCCGCTGAATCCCGCGCCGCTGACATTGTCGAGGCCATTCGCTGCGGCGTCAGCAACTACCTGCCCAAGCCCTTTACTCCGGATATCCTCAAGCGCAAAATCGAGGCCATTCTGCGGATGCGCAACATTTCGTGTATCCCCGACGCAAACGATGAATGATTTCGCTGCCGAAAACGCGAGTTCATCGGATTGCCGCTCCATCTGATCCACATAAATACGATACGCCCCGGGCGGTTTACTTTGCGGCTGTTTCGAGATAGCCCGCTTCGAGCGTAGTCGCTGCCCCGCTGTTCCCCTGTTATCGAGACCAAAGGAGTCTGCATGGCCAGCCAGCCAGGGTATCGTTACTATCAGTCCGATCTCGCCGCCATGCCGCCCATGCGCGCCATTGCCGAGACCCTGCTGATCGACCGGCGCATCCGTTCTGTCAGCGCAGCCGAGGCGTACGCGCTGGCGTTACGGCAGCCCGATGTTCAGGAGACCGACCTGGAGATATACGCCCCGGCGGCGCGTCGGCTGGGCTTGCCCCATGGGGCGCGCGTGTTGAATAACTGCCATGGAAAGATCATCGGACGCACGGCCAAGGCCCGGCGCTTTTTCAATCGTCTCGCACGGGCCGAGCAGACGAAGGTCCTGGGCGATCTGCGTGAGGCGGTTTTCGACATGCAGCAGCGCCCCCTCATCAAGGCGCACGCCGTGCTCGGCCTGGACAGCGACCTCATGATCAGGGCGACGCTCGTCAGCACCGAGGACGACGCCATGAACGTCTTCAACTGGCTCGCCAATTTCACCCCGTATGACGAGCTGGCCGATGTCTATGACGCGAGCCCGGTGCTGCCTGTTCAGGATATTCTCGTCATCGCCGACAACCATTGGACCAATGCCGATCCCTTCTATCACAACTACGGCTCTCCGCAGCTGGCCCTGGTCGACGAAAAGGCCAACGTCATCTTCAATTTCGGCATGAGGTATTTCGGCGAAAGGAAAAAGGGAACCCTTACGCTGGCCTGGACCTCGGGCATCCGCATCGGCATGGTCGCCTGTCACGGCGGCATCAAGGAAATGGACTTCACCGCCTGCGCCGACGAGCGGGCGCGACGCATCGGCAAACGCTCCATCGCATTTTTCGGGCTTTCCGGAACGGGTAAATCGTCGCACACCAACGCTTACGACAACAACGGCACACTTCCTGCCGGCACAAAAAAGGTCGTGCTCCACGACGACGCCTTCCAGATCGACGTCGCCGACAATCTCTGCCGGGTCTGGGAGCCGACGCTTTTCGACAAAACCGACTCCCGCCCCCCGGATCACCCGGACTGGCGCTATTTCATCTCCGTGCAGAACCACGCCCTTGTCGAGGTTCAGGGCCGCGTTCTTCCGCTGGGGCAGGACATCCGCAACGCCAACGGTCGCGCACTCCTGGACCGTGACGTGCTCGGCGAGCACGTCAACCGCTGCGGCTTCCCCTCGCTCATCTGCTGGCTCATGAAAGACACGTGCCTGCCGCCCATCGTCCGCTACGACGACCCCTGGCTGGCCGTGGCCATGGGCGCGACGCTGCTTACCCAGCGCAACCGGGCGGAGAATGTCTCCGAAGAAGAACTGGACAGACTCGTCTTCGAGCCCTTCGCCAACCCGTTCCGCATTTACGAACTCTGGAAAGACGTGGAGGCCTTTCTCAAGGTCTTCGAGCACGGCGCCGCCGGATTCTCCCTGAATTCGTTCGGATTCTGGCGCAGCTCCGGGGAAGACGTCCACCGTATCGATCTGAGCACCTCGCTCAGGCTGCAAACCGCCATTCTGCTCGATGAGCTTGAATGGGAGCCCTGGCCCATGATCTCCGGCGCCTGGCTGCCAGCGGCGGCCAGCATAGAAAGCATACTGCCTGGGTATTGCGATCGTTACCATCCTTCCAGTGTCCACACGCCGCAGGAATACGCCGCTACGCTGAAGGATCGTTTCGCCCGGCGTCGCGAGTACCTTTCCTCCACGGATTTGCGGGACAGGCCGGAGTTGCTGGCCGGACTCGACGCCAGACTGCGGGCCGCGAGCTGAGCCGACCGCCGCGCCCGGCGGCGACATCCCGGTACGATGGAACTGCCTTGCCGTCGTCCTGCGGCAGCAAGGTGCATCTCCAATCCACAAGGGCGTGATTCCGGCGATTGCCTTCCAGGGCGCCGGGGCGTATATTTACGGTCTTATGCAACGCATACGCCAGCCTCAGGCCATGAACGCCCCTTCCCGTTTTGCCGTCATCAAAGACGCAATCCATCGCATGAGCAGCACGCCGCCTGCGCTGCTCGCGCTGCTCTATCTGCTTATTTACGTAGTGATGGAAAACGTCGTCGAGAATCCCATCCGGTTGTATATCTACAACGTATTTCTAGCCTTGTCCGGCATCTATTTCGCTTGGTTCACCGGCGGGCGCCTCACGATGTACTATGTGGCATTTTTCAACATATTTATTGTCTTCATTTTTTCAAAGATGATGTGGAACGCCAAGCTCGTCGTCACCGGCGAGGTGTTTCAGGCCCGGACTTTTCTGGTGATGTATCTTTTTGCCGCCTGCATCATGTATCTGATGATGCGCAAGAAGTCTCCGGCAGACAAAAGGCAGGATCAGCAGCTCCTGGCCATTGAACAGGAGCGGGGGCGACGACAGAATCTTGAATTCATGATCGCCACGCGTAAGCTCAAGCATGATCTGCTTGCCCAGGCCAATCTGGTCAAAGACGAATTGCAGTTGCTGGAAGGCGCCTGGAAGTCGAATATCCACGACATTCTCAACGACCTGCCGGAAATCAAAGAGCGTGATCTCTACCGGCAAATTCTGCTCCCCTTTCAGGAAAAGATCATCGGCCACCTGCGTGAACTGGAGGGGCGCCTGACCTTCGACGTGCAGCGGATATCCCTGTTCGAGGTGTACGCGCATCTTGCCGGGCTGCTGCAGAGTCGTATTGCCGGCAATGCCTTTGGCTACGGTCTGGCGATAGACGGGGATGCGTGGCAGGAGACAACGGCCTGGGTGCGGGTTGACAGGAACAAGGTCTGGGATATGCTGCTCAACATCCTGCGCAACGCGCAGGCAGCGCTCGATTTTCTGCGCATAGAGCGCCTGCGTTCAAGGCGGACCGATCCGTTTTCCCCGTGCATCCGGGTCGAGTTCCTGTCGACCGGGCAGTCGGCGCAGATACGCGTGACGGACAATGGCGGGGGCCTGGACGATGAGGTGGTCGCCAGACTGTATCGCGAGCCGGTGGTTTCCCGAAAGCGTAAGGGCGAAAAGCCAGGGCAGGGAAGTCTGTTCGTGAAGTTCTTCGCCGACCGCATGGGCATGACGGTGAGCGCGGAGAACACCGTTCAGCCCCAAGGGCCGGGCCTGGCGGTTACGCTGGACATCCCTCTGGACACGCCCGAGAGCGACGCGGACGACGAACCCGGGGGAAAGGATACCGTCGGCCATCGTCGCTGGCAGGCTTTTACGGCGAAACTGTGACCCCGGGCCTTCGAAGGCGGGCGACGGCGCGCTGCACCGATGGCACTTGCCGGCATTGCCGGCGTTTTCGGCAGCCGCGGGAGCTTTTTTCCGGCGATGCACGCGGCTTTCTGGAAAAAAAGCATCTGGTATTTCCGGTCAAATCAGCCATGAATGCCGGTAAAGAGAGCGAAGATGACCGAACAGAGTACGCCCCTGTCATTCAACGTGGCCGTCGTCGACGACGCGCCGCTTATCCGGGACATTGTCTGCCAGACCCTTGCCGATGCCGGATTGCTCGATCGTTGCGAGCGATTCGCCGAGCCGTTGTCCTTTCTGGAATTTCTCAAGGCTGCGCCGACGCCGCCGGATATCGTGCTGCTGGACGTGCATTTCGAAAATTCCGGCTTGAGCGGAGTCGATATTTTGCCCTTCATACGCGAACAATATCCGTATCTGCCGATCGTTCTGCTCACCGGAATGGAAGGCGAGGTCATTGAGGACGCACAGGATTACGAATGCGTCTACTATATTCCCAAACCCGTAGAGCCGCAGCAACTGGTTCGTATGGTGCGCTTCTACACCGGAAGCAGTCGCAAGAGCGCGCAGCGCATTGAGAATCTCTCGCGCGACCTGGAGGAGCATCGCGAATTGCTGGAGTATCTGGAGCAGGAACTGGCCCAGGTCCGGCAGAGCAGCCAACCGGAAAAGGAGCAACCGCCGGAACCCCGCCAGCCGCGGGCCTTTGAACGGGTGAAGGAGATCCTCGATCTGGCGCTGAAGTCCTGCGCCGTTCTGCCCAGTTTTTACGCGGACATGGAAGAGGTGTTCAACGGCGATGCGAAGCTGCTCAAGCGCGTGGTGGAGTCGTTGTTTCTGTTCGACCGGTCCGAAACCGTTATTCCGGGGCAAAACGTCCACAAATACATCGATATTAACGTCGATAACGTCTACAGTCTACGTCTCTCGCGCAAGGCGCGCATCTTCTTCTACCGATCCCGGAAAACCGGGCTGAAACGGCTCCTGCGCCTGGACTGGGAGCATAACACCGCGGGGATGCTCAAATGGCTGCGCAGCAATTACGCCACCTACAAAGACGACTGAGCCCGGTCCTGGCCCTGGCGTTGCGCCTGGTCTGTCGTTGCGGACCGGCCGCGACGCTGCTGGCTGCCTCGGCCCTCGTCCTGTCTCTCGCCCTGCCGTGCCGGGCGGGCATGGTCGTCAACCGCGACAAGAAAACCTACGTGATCGTCGCGCATTGGGACGACCTGAGCACGCCGGAGAAACAGGAAATCCACCCGGGCGAAAAACTCTTCTTCGAAGACAAGCCCTGCACTGTCGAGGTCATTGGTCAGCGCGACAACATGTACCTGCGCCCGCGCGAGACCATCATCCTTTCCAACGGAGTACTGCGTCGGGTCACGGGCGAATGACGCCGGAGTCTGGAGTTGGTCTGGACATTCTTTTGAAATGATATTCCACTGTTACGCGAAAAAAACACCCCGGGCTCCTTGACATGCCCCCTGTCCGGGTGCTATCTGGCGAAGGGTACGCTGCCGGAAATACCTGTTCTGCCGCGACAGTCGTTATCAAGGCATGAACGGGCAACTGGCAGCCGCTTACGCCGCCGGCGATGGCTGCGCATCGCACGCCGGCCGCGTTGCCGACCGATCAATCGCAAGGATACCGCCATGAACGCACCTGGTCACCTTCGCTGGAGCATACTCCTTCTTCTCGTGTTGCTGATTCCCGGCACCGCCCTGGCCGTGCCCGAGCCGTTGCAACGGGTCAACCGTGAGAACGCCTGGGAACTGGCCTGGGACGAGGCCTGGGAACTGGCCTGGCAGGCCTCGGGCTCGCTCGCGGTCGCCTCGGTCCTGCCGGACGATCCCTTTCTGGAGGAGTCCGTGCAGATTACGCTGGAGCAGCCGGCTACGGGCGGGATCGACCTGACCTGGGGCGTCGCGCAGAATCCCCTGGGCACGGCGGCTGCCGATCCGGACATGTCCTCTGCCGTGCACTCCGATCATGCCGGCAGGCTCTTCGTCGAGTGCGATCCGGCGGACGCGAGCGTGCGCCTGGTTAATGGCAACGCGGCGTTTTCTCAAGGTATGGACCTGCCGGCCGGGCAGTATGTCATCGATGTGGTCAGGCAGGGGTACAGCTCGCAGATGCGGCGCCTGGAAATCATCCCTGGCATGGCCGCGACCGTGAAAATTTCCCTGGCGCCGGCCGAGTCCGCGCGTAACAGCGTCGAGACCGCGCTTGCTCCGGCCGATGCGGGCGCCGTAAGCGCTGCGCAGCCGCCTCTCGGCGCGCGCGCAGTGCCGAGTCAGCCCTTGTCCACGACCGGAAACGCCGGGCGGCTGTACGTGCGCACGGAGCCTGCCGGAGCGCTCGTCCGCGTGGTCAGCATCAAGCCCACGTTTCAGCAGGGCATGGAGCTCGCGCCCGGGCGCTACCGCGTCGACGCCTCGCTCGACGGCTATGAGACCTCGGAACAGACCATCGAGATTCAGCCCGGCCGCGAATTCACAGCCACCTTCCGCCTGGCGACCTCCAGGCCCAAGGGTCGTCTGTACGTGCAGACCGAGCCTGCCAACGCCATTGTCCGGGTCAAGCATATCCGTCCGAAGTTTTCCCAGGGCATGGAACTGCGCCCCGGTCGCTATACCCTCGACATCGCCGCGCCCGGATTCAACACCCTGGCCCAGGAGGTCGACATCGCCTCCGGCGAAAACAACGCCCTCAGCATCGTTCTGGCCAAGGCCACGACGGCCGGCCGGCTGTACGTCAAGACCAGCCCCGGCGACGCCGCCATACGCCTGCTCGGTGCCAAAGCAACCTTCTCCCAGGGCATGGAACTCGCACCCGGGCGCTACACCGTCGCGGTCGAGCGCGACGGTTATGCCACCACGAGGCGGCAGGTCGAAATCAAGGCCGGGCGGGACAATGTCGTGGCCCTGGACATGAAGCAGAACGAACAGGCCGCCGGTCGACTGTTCGTCAAGACCGATCCCTCCGGAGCAGCCGTACGCGTGCTCGATATCCGGCCGAAGTTCGAGCAGGGAATGCCGCTGAAGCCCGGCGTCTACACGCTGAACGCCGCGCTGGAGGGGTACCGGCCGCTTATTCGCACCGTCGATATCCTGCCTGGCAAGGACAATGTCATCGACCTCAGCCTGGAGAAGGCGCCCCAGCCGGTTCTCGGGGCCACGGTCGAGCAGCCGCAGCCGACCGTGCAGAGCAGCAGCATCGAGACCCCGGACACGCTCACCCAGTTCGACGTCGAGGCCTTCCTCACCATGGCCGGCCTGGCTCTGAACGCCGGCGACCATCAGGCCGCCCTGCGCGCCGCGGACTACGCCCTGCGCCTGGCGCCGCAGAACCTCGACGCCTTCAAGGCGCGCGGCGACGCCTACCTCTTGATGCAGGACTTTGACAGCGCCATTGCCAACTACCGCCAGGTCCTGGCCCTCAAGCCCGAGGATGCGCGCATCCGGCAGACCCTGGCCCGGGTGGACGAACGCCGCGTTGCCGCTACGGTCGCAACGCCGCAACCTGCCCTGGTTGCCGGGCAGCCTGCCAAGGAAGATGTCGCCGTCGTCGAGCAGTAGCCGCTCAGGCCAGGCGAAGCCCCATCGCATTCCGGGCCGCTCCGGCAGGAGGGCAGGCGTCCCTGTTACTCCGCGCCATTTTTCAGGCTTTTTTCGGGGCACCTTTGCCCGTCGCGCCAGGACGG
>CAZGAH010000066.1:14141-20341 GCA_964523295.1 uncultured Desulfovibrionaceae bacterium
GATCTCCACTCTTTTCCCACCAGACGGCGTCGACGCGCAGCCGCCAGGGCTGAAGCCTGCGCCCGCGCAGCCTGCCGTCGCGTAGAGACGAAACCATGAAAACGACGCTGCTGTCCCTGCTGTTCGTACTGCTTTCCGCCGGACCCGCCCCGGGCTTCAACATCGGCTATTACAACGGCAAGCTGGAGAACTTCCGGCTCTATTCCGCCGAAAAGCTCAACGACCTGTACACGCTGCGCAACATGTACATCGACAGCAACGACGCCGTCGCCAGCGAGGGCGTTCAGCTGTTCATCGGCGAAGTGCGCAAGAGCATGTACCTGACCGGCAATCTGCTGGACATTACCTTCCTGTCCGCCCGGATTCCGAAAGAAGAGGACGAGAAGGGTCTCGTCCGCGAGTACCTGGGCGCGCGCATCGGCGAAATCAACGACAACATCGAGTTCACGGCGCTCTCCCTGGAGGAGCTGGTCAAGGTGCTGCGCAAGCGGAACCAGGCCACCCTGGCCATGGATTTCGCCAGCTACAAGTCCAGACTCCAGGAACTCCACGGACACGTGACCGGCCTGCGGCAGGCGATCGAGGGCAAGCCCGAACCGGCGCCCGCCCCCCCCGCTGCGCAGCAGCAATAACCATTCGCAGCGCGCGCGAGGTCGACTGGCAAGGGTGGACGAGCCGCGGCATTTCCATTCATGGCGGCTGCTGTCAGGACGGACGCCGGACCCGTAGGGAGGCTCGAATGCGCGAAAGCAGGGTCATGATGTGGAAAGCGATCGCCTTCGCGTGCTGTCTTGCGCCGTGTTGCCTGTGGGCGGCCGGGGAGAGTGCTCCGGGTGGTCGCAGGGACGTACGCGCCTATAACGGCCGACCGACCCCGCCGGACGTGATCCAGGTCTATGCGCATCGGGCTGTCCGGGGGCTGTTGCCGGAGCACACGCTGCCAGGCTACGCCGAGGCGCTGCGCATCGGGTGCGACTACGTGGATATGGACGTGAACATGACGCGGGACGGCGTGCTCGTGGTCACGCACGACCAGACCCTGAATCCGGACCTGACAACCGACGCGACGGGCAAGCGGGTCACGGCGCGCATTCCCGTGAACACCCTGCTCTGCGCGGAACTGCAACGCTATAATGTCGGCAGGCTGAACCGGGAGTCGGACTACGGCCGGCTCTTCCCGCACCAGCGCGACCTCGATTTAGCCTCGATCCCCACGCTGCGCGAAGTGATCCGCTACGTAAAGGGCATTGCCGGCGACCGCGTCGGCTTCCAGATCGAGATCAAAACCGACCCCGCGCACCCCGAACTCAGCCCCACGCCCAAGGCGTACGCCACGGCCCTGCACGCCCTGCTGCACGAGGAGCGCGTCCTGGACCGTACGGAAATTCAGGCCTTTGACTGGCGCTGCCTGATCGAGCTGAACCGGATCGACCCGAAGGCCAGGACCGCGTACCTCACGGACAGGACCACGGTCTCCCTGACCGACGCGGAGACAGGACTCTGGACAGCAGGACTGCTGCCCAAGGATTACGGCTACTCCCTGCCCCGAATGGTCAAAAGCCTGGGCGGAAGCTGCTGGGACCCCTTCGAAATGGACCTGACCAAAGCGGCCCTGGACGAAGCCCACGCGCTCGGCCTCAAGGTCGTCCCCTGGGGCTGGCCAGAAATGGAGGGCAACGATTTCCCCCACGAAACCATAACCCGACTCATCGCCTGGGGCGTCAACGGCATCATAACCGACAGACCAGACCTCCTCCGCGACCTCCTGTCCGCCAAGGGCTACGCCGTGCCCGGGGGGATGGGGACGAGGGGGCCGTAGCGGGCTGCGTGGCGTGTGCGCGGGAGGGGGGGCGGGTCGGGTGAAATATTTGTTGAGCTGAGGACTTGGTTCGCTGGAGCAATGCATAGCGCAGCTACGATAATGTTGGGTTGCATTGCACTTTAAAATAAAAATCAAGTCATGTAATGCAATTTTAAGTACAAAAAAGTTCATCATCGTAGCCACGCCAGCGAATAACGCGTTAAATCAATTCGTTAATTTCAAGTGAGTCATGCCATTCTTTGTAAATTCTGATTATTCGCAATAAAACTGCTTTCACGAATGCCGCTCGATAGGCCTCACTTTCCGGCTTTGCAAAAAAGCTTCCTCCAGCAGAGACATCAACTCCTTCTGGCGAACTTAACTTCCAGTATTGCCAATTTTCATCATCTATGAAACTGGCCTCTCGTTCTTCTTCTGGGCTCCTTATCCCTTCATAATTCATTTCATTATCGTCAACTGAAGAGAGTTTGTCGACAGGTGTGTCATCCTGGTCTGATCGATTTGCCTCAAGGGGCCATGCTCGAAAATTTCCAATTGTCCACCCCAAAATTCTAATCATATTTGGAACAGATTTTCTGTTATAAAAATGCCTGTAAGGCATAATGTGGTCATAGTCCCATGGACGGTCTGTGTCTTCGATCTGATCTGGATGAAGAGGGTTGTAGTCAGGAAACCAGCGATGTAGCCATTGTCGCTGCGCATAAAGAATAAGCCGTTTGTCATAGACAATTTTTTCGATGAAGGTGTTCACCCGCTCAGATGTGGCATATTCGGACTTATTGAATTTATTTTCTAGAAAGATGTTAAGTTTTGTACATTCAGTGTGTTTATTTGAAAAATCATGAAAGAAGCTCCACTTCGACCAAAAATTTTCATTATTATTCTCAAAGAGATCATCAGAAAAGACAATTTCCTTGACAAGGCATTCCAACAAGCTCGGAGGGAATACTGGGTATAGGGCAGGGGCAGCTTTCATAATTATACTTCTGTTGTTGTCATCTTTTTGTTCAAAAAATGTCGGCAGCCTGCTTTCCTCACATTGTTGCAGGTCAGACCATAGAGCTTCAACACTTTTCTTGCAGTCTGTTGAATACCAAGCGAGCAGAGTGATTGCCCCAAGAACCCTTCGCTTATTGTGTTCATTCAACGCCGTAGAATGATCAATGAAATACTTATCCATGAGCTGAATCCACCTCAAGAAGAGGAGGAATACTTCGACTCTTGATCCTCTGGCCAGATCAGCAGCCAAGGTCGCCGGGAGGTAAAACTTTTCGCCAGTAATATTGGCATCACCAGTGAGGAGGTCAGTTGCTGCCTTAAATATCGAGCGGGCTTTTTCCGTGATAAAATTTTTTAATTTCTTTTGAAAACTATCTCCATCATTTTTCGATTCATGAATTAACTGCCGGAAGCGGGCGATGCTTGGTTGTGGAGGCACTTTGTTTATATACTGTTCCGACTCTGCAAGAATAAGCCGGGTTGCAAGCAACACGAGTCTGGAGTTCGGGACGAATTTTTGAGGGATATTTTCTGTCAGGTCAGCGACTTCTGGCATAACTGACTTAAGAATGGAGTACATCAACTCTTCGCCAGACAGAGGTGTCCCTCCGGCGTTCACACGAATGAACATCGTCTCGAGTTCATCTCGATGAACGTCGATTCTCTCTAGTTTCGTGAATGAAGTGTCTAAACCTTTTGTTGTATCAGCCATAACCAATGCCGGAATTTTGAGCTGTTCTTCAGTGCTTTTCCAAGGTGATATTCTCTTTAATTGAGCAACAAGCCATTGAAAATAATAATTTTCACTATTTTCAAGGATCGCAAGCACATTCTGTTGAATAGCTTGACCAGAAAGATTCACTGAGGCGTCATTTCGCCAATATGGAAGCGTCTGCAGGCGTTTTTTAAGATCCTCTCCGATATTGTGTTCCTCATTCTGTTTGCGAATGACATCCATTAATAAATAAACAGGAACAGGAGCTACAGCGTCCCAGGGCCACGCATCCGCCAGCTTTAATTCAGATGGTCGCTTGCCTCCCCATGCCTTAAGTGCGTCGCGGATCGAACTGACTGGCAATCTGGATTCTGGGTTGTCCCGGCCATAGCCCCATGGATGTGAGCGCGTCAGAACGCGAAAAATGAAGGCTCGTTCGTCATCAGCTTTTGTGGGCGGGGCGAGATCGATCCACAAAGACGGCAGACCGTCGGTGATGCTCTCCGTGTTGGTGAAGTCATAAAAGCCCAGAGCAATAGCTCTGGCTCGTTGCTGCCCATCGAGCAGGTAGTGCGTCTTTGTAATGCTAATATCTTTCGATGTGCGGTTCGTCCTTGTAGAGTCATGCTGCTCATTATATCTCGACAATATAAATGAGCCTATTGGAAATCCACGCATAAACGAGTCCCAAAACGCCTCTATTTGCCTCGGGCGCCACACGGCTCCTCTTTGCAAGGCTGGGAGCACAGCAAAAATGTCGTTTGGATTCAAATCGAACAGTCCTGGAAACTGCCAAGAGACAATCTCGCGTATTGAGACCATGTTTGTTGAAAATCCTGTATGCATTGCAATTCTCCTTGACTGAGGCAGACGCCCACATCAAAAGTGGGAGATTATTCACTGAATAAAATAATTGCCTATATTTACACCGCCAAGCACATGCCTACCGAACGGGCTCTTTGGGCAGCTTCCGTCAGCCCTAACCGACGCTCCGCAGTATTTGCATTTACCCATGACAATCCTCCTTGTTTGGAATCAGACATTAGTTGATTGCATGCCTATTTTTATATTGAATCAACCAACACATATCATGCCCATTTCACTCTGTAAAGGCCTTCAGCTCACAAAAGCGGCCGAAGCTATCGTCCGAACGTGGTCCCTGTCTCGCACGATCCCCGGGCGCAGAGCATCTTCACGAGCGTTGCCGCGCGCGTGGTGCGGTTGATTTCGTCTGTGGGCACATAGGTGACACCCGATCCACCGGGAGCGACCGTGGTGCCGCGGATACGCTCCTCGTCATTGCCGGGGGGATGAAACGGGACGATTGCGGCCCTGGCGTCCGTCTGCGCATCCGCGGACACCTCCGGATTACCGGTATGCAGGCCGCTGGCGATGCGCCTGGCTTGCCAGGCTTTACCGGCGTTCGGGCGGGCTGTCGGGAGCATATCGGGTTGATACGCTGCTATCGCGTTGAATGATTGCCGCACACTACTCTCCTTGCGTCAGCGGATATCCGCCAGCGTGTCGTGCTCATCCCTTTTACCCACCTCGGCCGCGTTGCGCGCGCTCTTCTCCCGGGCTAGGCAGCAGGCGAGCAGCTCCTGTGCCGGACCGTCGAGGAGTTCGGGAGGGAGGCCGAGGTCGTTGTCCTCAAGCCGCAGAGAGCGGAGCGTACGGAGGTTCTCCAGCTCCAGAGGCAGACCCGAAAGCCGATTCCCGGCGAGGTCGAGCCCACCCAGCGCCTTCAGCGCTCCAATTTCCGGCGGCAGGCTGGAGAGCTGATTCCCGGCGAGTTTGAGTATCCACAGCGCGTTCAGGTCCCCAATCGCCGATGGCAGGCTCGAAAGCTGGTTCCCGGCGAGGTCAAGAACCCTCAGCCTTTTCAGCTCCCCAATCTCCGGCGGGAGGCTGGAAAGCTGGTTCCCGTCGAGGTTGAGTACCCACAGCGCTTTCAGCTCCCCAATCTCAGGCGGCAGGTTCGAGAGCTGGTTATGGCTGAGAGAGAGTGCCTCAAGCTTGTTCAGCGCTCCAATCTCCGGCGGCAGGATTGAAAGCCGGTTCTCGTCGAGATCGAGTATACGCAGCTCCTTCAGTTCCCCAATCTCCGTGGGCAGGATTGAAAGCCGGTTCTTGCCGAGGTTCAGTTTCCTCAACTCCTTCAATGCGCTCATTTCCAGCGGCAGGCTCGTAAGCTGGTTCCCGCTGAGGTCGAGCGACCCGAGCGCCTTCAGTTCCACAATCTCCGGCGGCAGGAGTGAAAGCTGGTTCTCGCTGAGATTGAACGCCCTCAACGCCTTCAGCTCCCGAATGTCCGGTGGCAGGCCCGAAAGCTGATTCCGGCCGAGATCAAGCTCCTCCAGCCCCTTCACTCCCCACAGCTCCGACGGCAGGATGAAAAGCTGGTTCCCGTTGAGCTTGAGTGCCCACAGCTCCTTCAGCTCCCCGATCTCCGGCGGAAGGCTCGAAAGTTGGTTCCGGCCGAGCCTGAGTGTCCGCAGTCCCTTCAGCTCTCCAATCTCCGGCGGCAGACTCGAAAGCTGGTTCCTGCCGAGATCGAGTTCCCTCAGCGCCTTCAGCTCCCCGATCTCCGACGGCAGGCTCGATAGCGTGTTCCCGCCGAGCCTGAGTGTCCGCAGCTCCTTCAACTCCGCAATCTCCGGCGGC
>CAZGAH010000066.1:20441-23071 GCA_964523295.1 uncultured Desulfovibrionaceae bacterium
CCGCCGAGCCTGAGTGTCCGCAGCTCCTTCAACTCCGCAATCTCCGGCGGCAGGCTCGAAAGCGTGTTTCCGGTGAGGTCGAATTCCCTCAGCGCCTTGAGTTCACCAATCTCCGGCGGCAGGCTCGAGAGGTGGTTATAGCTGAGGACAAGCTCCTCAAGTTCTTTCGGCGCCCCAATCTCTCGGGGCAGGCTCGATAGCGTGTTCCGGCCGAGCCTGAGTGTCCGCAGCTCCTTCAGCTCCGCAATCTCCGGCGGCAGGATTGAAAGCTGGTTCTTGCTGAGAATGAACGTCCTCAGCGCCTTCAGCTCGCCGACATTCGACGGCAGGCTCGAAAGCTGGTTCCCGCCGAGCCTGAGTGTCCGCAGCTCCTTCAACTCCGCAATCTCCGGCGGCAGGCGCGAAAGCGTGTTTCCGGTGAGGTCGAATTCCCTCAGCCTCTTCAGCGCCCCAATCTCCGGCGGCAGGAGTGAAAGCTGGTTCTTGCTGAGAATGAACGTCTCCAGCGCCTTCAGCTCGCCGACCTTCGACGGCAGGCTCGAAAGCTGGTTCTCGCCGAGCCTGAGTGTCCGCAGTTCCTTCAACTCCGCAATCTCCGGCGGCAGGATCGAAAGTTTGTTTCCGGTAAGGTCGAAATCCCTCAGCCTATTCAGCTCCCCAATCTCCGGCGGCAGGCCCGAAAGCTGGTTCCCATTGAGATCAAGTACCCTCAGCTCCTTCAGCTTCCCGATCTCCGGCGGCAGGCCCGAAAGCTGGTTTCCGTTGAGCCAGCACTCCCGCAGCGCCTTCAACGCTCCCATCGTCGACGGCAGGACTGACAGCTGGTTATGGCAAAGGCGGAGTGTCCGCAGCCTGGTCAGCGCTCCAATCTCCAGTGGCAGGCTCGAAAGCTGGTTCCCGTCGAGGAAAAGGTTCGTCAGCTCCGTCAGCTTCCCAATCTCCGCTGGCAGGCTCAAAAGCTGGTTCCCGGTGAGCCTGAGTGTCAGCAATTCTTTCAACCTCCCAATCTCCGGCGGCAAGCTCGAAAGCTGATTCCTGGGAAGCTCGAGTACCCGCAGTCCTTTCAGCTCCCAAATTTCCAGCGGCAGGCTGGTCAGCTGGTTCCCGTCGAGGAGAAGGCCCGTCAGCTCCTTCAGCGCCCCCATCTCCGGTGGCAGGCTTGAAAGCCGGTTATCACCAAGGCGTAGTATCCGCAGCGCCTTCAGCTCCCCAATCTCCGGCGGGAGGCTCGTAAGCTGGTTGCTGGCGAGGTCGAGAAACCACAGCTCGTTCAGAGCACCAATCTCCGACGGGAGGCTCGTAAACTGATTTCCGGCGAGATCGAGTAGCATCAGCTTTTTCAGCTCTCCAATCTCCGGCGGCAGGCTCGGAAGCTGGTTCCCGCAGAGATCGAGATCCTCCAGCCCCTTCAATTCCCAGATTTCCGACGGGAGGATTGAAAGCTGGTTATCACGAAGGTGTAGTGTCCCTAGCGCCTTCAGCTCCCCAATCTCCGGCGGCAAGCTCGCGAGCTGGTTCCTGCTGAGATCGAGTTCCTCCAGCCCCGTCAGTCCCCACATCTCCAACGGCAGGATTGAAAGCCGGTTATCAAGAAGGTGTAGTATCCGCAGCGCCTTCAGCTCCCCAATCTCCGGCGGCAGGCTCGTAAGCTGGTTGCTGGCGAGGTCGAGAAACGACAGCACTTTCAGAGCTCCAATCTCCGGCGGCAGGATTGTAAGCCGGTTTCTGCTGAGGCTGAGTATCCACAGTCCCTTCAGCGTCCGAATTGCCGGCGGCAGGCTCGAAAACTGATTTCCGGCGAGGTCTAAAAACTTCAGCTTTTTCAGCTCTCCAATCTCCGGCGGCAGGTTTGACAGGTGGTTATAGCTGAGAACAAGCTCCTCAAGTTCTTTCAACGCCCCAATCTCCGGCGGCAGGCTCGAGAACTGATTTGCGGGGAGGTCGAGTAGCATCAGCTTTTTCAGCTCTCTAATCTCCGGCGGCAGACTCGAAAGCTGGTTATTGCCGAGATTGAGATGCTCCAGCCCCTTCAGTCCCCCAATCTCCGACGGCAGGATTGAAAGCCGGTTATCAGCAAGGTGCAGTGCCCGCAGCGCCTTCAGCTCCCCGATCTCCGGCGGCAGGTTCGATAGCTGGTTCCCGTCGAGGTTGAGTTCCCTCAGTTCCTTCAGTTCCCCGATCTCCGGCGGAAGGCGGGTGAACTGGTTTTGGGAAAGGTCGAGCGTCGCCAGTTTCCGGAGTTTGCCGATTTCTGGCGGCAGACGCTTCAAGCGCGATCCCGAGGCGCTCAGTTTGCGCAATTGCATCAGACTGCCCAGCGCGGCCGGGAGCGACGTAAGCGACGAGTCCGCCAGACACAAGGACTCCAGCGCGCGCAGCCTGCCGATCTCGGGGGGAAGCGTCGTACACGGAAAACCGGTCAGGTCGAGAGAGCGCAGTTGCGTCAAGGTGCCGAGCGCCCGAAACAAGGGGCGCAGCTCGCTGCCCTGGCACTCCAGATGCTCCAGAGACAGGGCCGTGGCCCCGCTGGCAGCGGCGGTTTCGATGCGTTGTATCGCCCGGGCTGGTGTCAACATGTCAGGCGACACCGTAAACTGACCCCCTAACGACACGCAGAATTGACCCCCCCC
>CAZGAH010000067.1:0-22896 GCA_964523295.1 uncultured Desulfovibrionaceae bacterium
AGCTGATTGTTGATTGCGATTTTTAGTCATAGTTTTGCAGATGAAATGTCCCTGCTACACCCCCAAGTGAGTGCGCCCTGCCGGGCGCACCACAAAGAAGACGGGCACCCTTTAAGGTGCCCGTCATTTATACAAAAGCAGACTAATGCCTTAAAAGAATGCAAAACAACCGGTTTGAGAAATGTAACCACCTTCTACGTAAAGTAGAATGGTTCTGTTGCTTGCTGCACAGGCTGTTAATGCTATTTGGTTCGAAAGAACAGTAAACCGATAGCGATCACCTGAAGTAGATTTAAGGGTCAAGCTCTGGCTCTCGCCATGCGTAAACACCCACTGCGGATAGACCAGCAACCACCCGTCAGGTTGGGGAACTGTTCCATCCGGTGTATCCAGACTTACGCCAACCTTTTTCTCCGCCGAAAGCGCATCCGCCTCCTGCAAATCAATGGACTGAGCCACGCCCAGCGTCAGCAGCAAACTTGCCAGAACTGTCATTGTCATTATCAGCTTTTTCATTGTCGATCTCCCTTTACCTTACAACTGTTAGACTTTTTACAGCAGACAATCAAGACTATGCCGTTTCCATGACGGATGCTAGTTGCCTTGCTGATTCCGCGATTTCATTTCCATTTGCATTGTTTTGCTTAATCCTGGTCGCCGCTTGTGACTTACTGCACGTGAGATCAGGAGTAACTTATGCATCGGCAAACAAATTCCGTATTAATTAGTTGGCCGCTACACACCCAGTCCTGGAAATATAATTGCTTTCAACATAAAGCAAAACCGTTTTACCGGAAGCAACACAAGAGGCCATGGAGAGCTGGTTTGCCACAACTGTAAACAGGTACGTTTCGCCGCTTTCCGTTTTAAAGGTAAGGTTCGAATCAGAGGAATTGCTAACAAACCACTTCGGAGTCACCGTAATCCAACCGTCCGCCAAGGGAACGGTCCCATCCGGGGTGTCCAGGCTTACGCCCACGCCTTTTGAGTTTGCAAGGTCCGCAGCGGCCTGCATGTCGATGGCCTGAGCCACGCCCAGCGTCAGCAGCAGGCTTGCCAAAACCGTGAGAGTCATCATCAGCTTTTTCATCGTCGATCTCCCTTCCAATGTCAGGTTCCGTTTCCGGAAGCTGTCCGGCCGGGAAAGGTCGCCCTGGGGTCGAACCGACCTGTCCAGACACGGGTTGTCTTCATTTTTCCTTATATTTCCTAGCCCGGGACAGCCGATGCACACAAGCAACCTCATCGGTCATCTTCGGGACTCCCCCACTACGGGTCGAGCGGGCGCTCCGTGCCAATCAGAACTCTTCCCACTCCGAAATCTTCAGCTTCATGACTTTCTATACTACTTTGGGGCTTTCGTCAAGACTTATTTCCCTTTTCACGTATCAGGCCATGGGACAAGGACAAAACGAGACAGCGAAACGACCGCGATTCACGCTCCGATGCGCAGCACCCGGCACCGTCGCAGGCAAGGCCAGACCGCATGGCCGGGAACCCCTTCCGGACACGAAGGCATTCCCGCGCATCCTGCCATCGCATTGCCGCGGCGTAAAGGGGGGCCGCAAAAAAATCGCTGTTCCTTCCACAAAGAAAGAGCACATTCGTGCGCGCCATCCTTCCCGACACCGCCGTCATGCCAGGGGGTTGCCCTGTGTTTTCGCTGTTGCCTGAGCCGCGACCTTGAGCTATAGCCGGACTCGCGACAGGAGTCGGATATGGGCAGGATACAGGTACAATGGCAGGCACGATGGCAGACGGCGCTGGTCCTTCTCTGCGCGCTGTTGCTGGCGCCAGGATTTGGCGACCGGGTTCAGGCCGAGACCGCGGCAAAGTCCGTGCTGGACGAGATGCTGCCCAAACGGGGAAAGCAGCCGGACCGGACGAACGAGGCGCCAGGCGCGCCCGCAGGGACCAGCCCCCCGGTCGCCCCTGAGGGACAGCCAACGGATACGCCTGGAGCAAGCCCGGGCGATTCCTCGACTCCGGACCGGAGCAGCCAGAATGATCCCGCTCCAGGGGCCAGCTCTTCCGTTCTGGCGAGTACGGCGCTCGCCGGGCAGGAATCGAGCCCGACCGCGCTCGGGCTCGAGTTGCCGGCTTCCCGTCCCGGCAAGCTGTCCGGTCGCGCGCGCAACGCCGGTCCAGACAACGAGGCGGCCCGGGAAAAGAAATCGGGCAACCCGGGACTTTTTTTCGAGCACCAGGGCCAGGGGGTCAGCAGGTCTCCCGGATCGGACAGGCCTGCCGACGCGGCAGAAACCAGCGGAAACCCGGCGCCGTTCGCCGGATTACGCCCTACGGCCGGGCCTGCGGATACCCGCGCCATGCTCCTGGCCATGTCGCGCCAGACCCTGATCCTGCTCTATTCGGTCATCGGGCAGGCAGCCGATCTCTACACCAAGGGCATCTACGCCAGGCCCCAGGCCGAGCGTCTGTTCGAATCGTACGCCGGGTTCATCGCCAGCAGCCGCGAGCAGTTTGAAACGCTGCTGGCCGCCGGCGGACCCGCCCTATCCGCGCTGGAATACCAGCCCTTCATCACCGCCTGCGACGCGCTCTTCGCCCAGTGCGCCGCCTATCGCAAGTATCTGGAAAGCGGCGACAACGCGCACCTGCAGGAATTCGCGAAATTCCGCACCAGCGCCTGGAACGCCGTCACCGAGGCCGCCGGCCTGCAAGCGCGGCCCACGGCGCAAGCCGTTTCCGGTGCTCCGGCAACGACCGGAACAACGGCGCCGGCGACCGGACCGGCATCCTCCTCGTCCGGACCGGCAACCTCCGCCGGCGCGAGTCCGGACAACCAGGCCGGACCGGCTGCTCCGCCGCCGCACAGCTCCCGGGAGAACTGATTCGTGGATACGCAGCGTTACGCCGCCCTGGGACTGGGGCGGATACTTGACCGCGTGCTCGAGGACGAGCGCTTGTCTATCGAGGACGGCGAGCGGCTCTTCGCCTGCCCGGACGTACACGCCCTGGGCGCGCTGGCGCATCACGCGCGCACGCGCCGCCACGGCGGCCGGACCACCTGGGTGCTCAACCGGCACGTCAACTACACCAACATCTGCGTCAACGGCTGCCTGTTCTGCGCCTTTCATCGTCGCGCTGGCCAGGAGGGCGCCTTCGAACTGACGCAGGCGCAGGTATTGGACAAGCTGGAGCACGGCGGCGGTGCGGCCCTGGACGAGATACATATCGTCGGCGGCTGCCATCCCGCCTTGAAACTCTCTTTCTTCGAAGACCTGCTGCGGGCGGTCCGCGCCCGCTATCCGCGCCCGTGCATCAAGGCCTTTACTGCGGTGGAAATTGCCCATTTCGCCCGCCTGGAGGGCATCAGCACGCACGAGACCCTTTCCCGGCTCAAGGCTGCCGGGCTGGATATGCTGCCGGGAGGCGGGGCGGAAATCTTCGCGCCGCGCGTCCGCCAGCGGATATGCCCGGAAAAGATCGACGCCGAAGAATGGCTGCGCATTGCCGGCGAGGCGCACGGGCTGGGCATTTCCAGCAACGCGACCATGCTCTACGGGCACATCGAGAGCACGCGCGACCGCGTGGAGCATCTCGACGCGCTGCGACGGCAGCAGGACCGCAGTGGCGGATTTCTCTGTTTTATCCCTCTGCCCTTTCTCACGGCCAACAGCCAGCTGCAGTTGCCGCCCGAGCGCATGGGCGCGCAAAACGGGCTGGACATTCTGCGGACCATGGCCGTGAGCCGGCTGCTGCTCGACAATATCCCCCACCTGAAGGCCTACTGGGTGATGCTCACGGTCAAGCTGGCCCAGGCAGCGCTCCATTTCGGCGCCGACGATCTGGACGGCACGGTGGTGGAGGAAAACATCGGCCACATGGCCGGAGCTGCCTCCGAACAGGCGCTGACCAGCACGGAACTCGAGCACATGATCCGGCGCTGCGGCTTCGAGCCGCTGCGCCGCGACGGACTGTTCCGACCGCTGCGCGCGGGGGAGGCGACATGACGCGCGAACCACGCTCTACCGCCGACCAGGCTTGCCCCTTTGCCGGGGAGTCGCCCTTTGCCGAGAGTGCGGCCGTACGCGAGGTCGCAGCCGCGGTTCGGGCCGGGGAACGGCTGGACCGGGAACAGGCCGCGTTGCTCTACGCGCAGGCCGGTCTGTTCCGGCTGGGCGAGCTGGCCCACGCCGTGCGCCTGGCCCGGCGTCCGGCGGACCTGGTCACCTACGTGGTCGATCGCAACATCAACTATTCGAACATCTGCGTCTGTGGTTGCCGTTTCTGCGCCTTTTTCCGGCCGCCCGGGCACCCGGAAGGCTACGTGCTCGCGCGCACGGAGCTGGCGGCCAAGCTCGAGGAGACCGTGGCCCTGGGCGGGCGGCAGGTCCTGCTGCAGGGCGGGCACCATCCGGAGCTGCGACTGTCCTTCTACGAGGACATGCTCCGCTTCATCAAGGGCTACCGCCTGCACATCCACGCCTTTTCGCCGCCTGAGATCGTGTTTTTCAGCCAGCAGGAGAACCTGTCCGTGGCCGAGGTGCTGACCCGACTGCGTGCCGCCGGACTGGATTCCATACCGGGCGGCGGGGCCGAGATTCTGGTGGACGCGGTGCGCGAGCGCATTTCGCCGCGCAAATGTCCGGCCCATGCCTGGCTGGGAGTCATGGAAACGGCGCATCGTCTGGGACTGCGCACCACGGCCACGATGATGTTCGGGCACGTGGAGACGCCGGCGCAGCGCCTGGAGCATCTGTTCGCCCTGCGCGATGTGCAGGACCGCACCGGCGGCTTCACCGCCTTCATTCCCTGGACCTTTCAGCCAGCAAATACGGCCTTGGACCTCCCGACGGAAACGAGCGTCGCCTACCTGCGCCTGCTGGCCCTGTCGCGGCTGGTGCTGGACAACATCGACAACATCCAGGCCTCCTGGGTGACCATGGGGCCGAAGGTCGCGCAGCTGGCCTTGTTTTTTGGCGCCAACGACTTCGGCTCGACCATGATCGAGGAAAATGTCGTCGCCGCGGCCGGGGTCCGCTTCGGCCTGAGCGAGGCGGACATGCGCCGCGTCATCGAGGCCGCGGGCTTTGTTCCCTGTCGCCGCACCATGGACTACAGACCGGTGGAAGCGCATGAAGACCGCTGCTGAACCGCGCGTGCGCGTGGGCAAAAGCTGCTATCTCAATGTGTTGCCCGTGGACCACGCCCTGGACTGCGGCGCCGTGGCCCACAACTTCGACTTTACCGTCGGGCCGCCGGCCGAGCTGAACGCGCGCATGGCAGCCGGCGAGCTGGACCTGTCGGCGGTTTCGTCCATAGAATACGCGCGCCGGTCCTCACAGTACCTGCTCGTACCGGATCTGGCCATCGGCAGCCGCGGACCGGTGCAAAGCGTGCTGCTGCTGTCGAAGCGGCCGATTCATACGCTGGGCGACCAGACCATTCTGGTGAGTTCGCAGACCCACACCTCGGCCGCCTTGCTGCGCGTGCTGTTCAGGGAGTATCTGCCCCTGGAGCCGGCGTATGAAACCGGCGACGCGAGCGAGCGCATCGCCTTCGGTGATCCGCCCGTGGCCCTGCTGGCGATCGGCAACGAGGCCCTGGCCCTGCGCAATCACCCTGCCTACGCCTTTTGCTGGGACCTTGGCGAGGTCTGGCGCACGTGGACCGGATTGCCGTTCATTTTCGGCGTCTGGGTAGTGCGGCGCGCCTTCGCCACAGAGCACCCGGCCGCTGCCTGGGCCGCGGCCCGGACCCTGCTGGAGTCCAAGGCCTGGGGGCAGGAGCGACTGCCCGAGCTGATCCGACTGGCCGCTCAGCAGGTGTCCGTACCGCTGGCCGAGCTGGACAGCTATTTTCGCGGTCTGGTGTACGATCTGGGCGAGCCGGAATACGCCGGGCTGCGTTGTTTTTACGGGCATCTGGCCCAGACGGGCGAGATTGCGGCCCCGCCGACGCTGGAGTGCATCGGACCGCCCGACAGCCGGTAACCCTGAAGTCGTCGCACGCGACGCCGGATCGAACGAGGAGCGAACAATGGCCTTACGCCTGGGCAATGACAAGGAATGGGTTGCGCAGTCAGAAATACGCAGCATGACCATCGCCTGCGCGCGCGTGAACGGTATCAACCTGGCCCAGGGCGTGTGCGATCTGTCGACGCCGCCGACCGTGCTGGCCGGCGCACGCGAGGCCATGGACGACGGCATCAACAGCTACACCCGGTACGACGGCCTGGAGGCGCTGCGCAAGGCCGTTGCCGCGAAACAGCGGCGATACACCGGGCTGGAGCTGAATCCGGAGACCGAGGTCGTAGTCGCCTGCGGCGCCACTGGCGCCTTTTACGCCGCCTGCCTGGCCCTGCTCGACGCGGGCGACGAGGCCCTGCTCTTCGAGCCCTATTACGGCTATCACGTCAGCACGCTCGCCTCGCTGGGGGTGACGCCCGTCTACGTCCGGCTCGATCCGCCGGACTGGTCCCTCGATCTGGACGCCCTGGAGCGCGCGGTCACGAACCGGACCCGGGTCCTGATCCTGAACACGCCGGGCAATCCCTGCGGCAAGGTCTTTTCCCGCGAGGAGCTGACCAGACTCGGCGAGTTCGCCACGGCGCACGACCTGTTCATCTTCACGGATGAAATTTACGAACATTTCGTCTATGACGGGCGGGAGCATGTCTGCCCGGCGGCCCTGCCGGGGCTGCGCGAGCGCGTCATCACCATCGGCGGCGTATCCAAGACCTTCAGCATCACCGGCTGGAGGCTCGGCTACGCGCTGGGCGACGAGCGCTGGACCCGGACCATCGGCCACTTCCACGACCTGGTCTACGTCTGCGCCCCGGCGCCGCTGCAGATGGGCGTGGCCAAGGGGCTGAACGAGCTTGACTCGACCTATTACGAGGGCCTGTCCGGGAGCCTGCGGCGTAAGCGCGACCGCTTTTGCGCGGCGCTCGATAAGGCGGGATTGCCGGCCAGTCCGATACAGGGCGCCTACTACGCGCTGGCCGACATCTCCAGGCTTCCGGGTCGCAATAGCAAGGAGCGGGCCATGTATCTGCTCGAACGCACGGGCATCGCCTGCGTCCCGGGCATGGCGTTCTATCACGACGACGCCGGCGAGCGCCTGGGCCGCTTCAGCTTTGCGAAGGAAGACGACGTCATCGCCGAGGCCTGCCGCCGGCTCGAGGCCGGGGGATTCTGAGGCCCGGCGACCGTGCGCATTCAACGTCCCGACTGTCAGGTATGACCCGGGCGAGGCATGGCCGCCCCGACAACGGCCACTGTTTCCGGTCCGGCCAGATTGCCGGCCACGCGTGGAGCCTTACATGAAGAACGTTCTGATCCTCTCGTCCAAAAAGACCATCAATCAGCTGGTGAAGCAGGCCCTGGCCCGCGAATTCGGCTATTTCGGCCTGGTCGCGGAAAATCTGGCCCGGGCCAGGCTACTGGTCCACCAGAATCCAATATCCCTGGCCGTGGTAAGCATGGTCCTGCCCGGCGAGCCCGATGGCCAGGCCGTGGACTTCGCCCGCGAGCGCAATATCCCCTGCCTGGTGCTGACCTCGTTCATGGACGCCGCGCTGCGCACCAAGACCCTGTCCAAGGGCGTGCTCGACTACGTGCTGATCAACACGCAGTGCGTGGCCAATACCATGGCCGCTATCCGCGCCTTCGAGATGAGCCTGAACGTCAAGCTGCTGCTCGTGGACGATTCCCATACCGTGCGTACGGTCATCCGGGAGTACCTGGCGCCCTATGGCTTCGTGCTGCTGGAGGCGCACAACGGCCGCGTGGGCCTGGATTTGCTCATGGCCAATCCGGACGTCAAGCTGGTGATTACGGACTATGAAATGCCCGTGATGAACGGGCTCGAGTTCTGCGCGGCCGTACGCAATGCCTACGGCGTGAACGAACTGCCGGTCATCGGCGTCAGCTCCTCCGACGACGAACTCTTGTCCGTGCAGTTCATCAAGCACGGGGCCAACGATTTTCTCGTTAAGCCGTTTCACCGTGAGGACCTGCACTGCCGGGTGATGCGCTCCCTGGAAACAGCCGGGTATATCGAGACCATCAAGGCCATGAACGCGCGCATGGCCAAGGACCTGGCCGCTGCCGCGACCCTGCAACGCAGCCTGCTGCCGCTGGAAATGCCCAGGATGGCGGGCGTCGGCGCTGCGGCCGTGTACGTCCCCTGCGAGGAGCTTTCCGGCGACACCTACAACATCTTTCTCCTGGACGACGACCATCTCGGCGTCGTGCTCGTGGACGTCAGCGGGCACGGTGTTGGCGCGGCGCTGCTGTCCGTGACGTTGAGTCATCTGCTGAACCCGGCCCTGCAGGGCTCCAATCTGCTGCGCGAAGATATTCCTCAGCCGCCCGGATACCGGATACTCGAGCCGAACGAGGTCTGCGCCAGTCTCAACGAAAGCTTTCAGATGGGGGAAAACATCCAGTACTTCACCATGGTCTACGGGGTGCTGGACCTGAGCACGGGCCTGCTTTCCTATTGCGCAGCCGGGCATCCGCCGCCGATACTCATTCTCGGCACGGAAGAACCCCTGACCCTGGAAACCTGCGGCCCGCCCATAGGCCTGATCCCCGCCGCCACCTACGACATGTCCCAATTGCAGCTGCAACCCGGGGCACGCCTGTTCTTCTTTACCGACGGCCTGATTGAGGCGGCGCGCAAGACACCGGGAAAACACCGCCACGGCATCGAACTGTTCGGCTCGGAACGGCTGAGCGCCAAGCTGGTGGACATCGCCACGCTCGCGCTGGAACCCGGCCTGATCGAGGTCGTGGAGGCGGTCAAGGCCTGGAGCACGGGCCCGCCCAACGACGACCTGACCCTGTTCGCCCTGGAATACACCGGTGGCGCGCAACAGGCCGTCGACGACGCCGAAACCGGAAACGGATGAGCCTGCTCAATTGCTCATCGCCGTATTTCCCCATAGTACGTGACGATCGAATGTCGCCCAGCGGTTACTGCTCCGACAAAACCAGAACAGAGCAGAGTAATCCCAAGGCTGGAAAACCGTTGTCTGTTCGTCTTTTTTTATCCCATGACTGGAAACTGGAAAGCGGTACGCGCTCACACCCTTACCCCGCTGTCCCCTACTGACCCCGCTGCCCCCTAATCCAACCGACATCGGGCTGACGCCCATCGAACTGCAGCGGCATCCCTCACTCACCTTTCGGTCGGAGATTCTTCTCCAGGTCTTTTCTGGAA
This sequence comes from uncultured Desulfovibrionaceae bacterium, assembly GCA_964523295.1. GTDB lineage: Bacteria > Desulfobacterota > Desulfovibrionia > Desulfovibrionales > Desulfovibrionaceae > CAZGAH01. The sequence continues at coordinate 9,193 of CAZGAH010000067.1, forward strand.
ACACAGAAGTCGTGCCCGCGGCCAATGGCTGCGGGCACGGCATGTTCGGGACGCGGGAGCAGTTCCCGAGGACGATAGAGCTGGAAAGCCGGTATCCGGCAACACGCCCTGAGCGTGCGCCCGGATGCGCTTATTCGTCCTCGTTTTTGCTGCGCCGGACCTGCTCGTCCTTATAGAGCTTGTAGGTGATCGAGTCTACGAGGGCCTGCCAGCTGGCCTCAATGATGTCATAGGATACGCCCACCGTGACCCAGCGGGAAAGCTGGTCGCCGGATTCGATGAGCACGCGCACGCTCGAGGCCGTGCCGCCCTCGGTGTTGTGTCCGGCCGAGAGCACGCGGACCTTGAAGTCCAGCAGCCGGACCTCGGCCAGACGCGGGTAGAAGCCGCTCAGGGCCTTGCGTAGCGCGTTGTCCAGGGCATTGACCGGCCCCTGGCCCATGGCCGCGGTATGCTCGACCACGCCCTCGACTTCGACCATGACGCTGGCCTCGGAAACGGGATTCGCCGTCGAGGAATCCTTGTAATCGTGTACGTGGAACTGCAGCAGCGTGAAAAATTCGCGGACGCCGCGTCGGGCCAGTTTGCGCAGCAGCAGCAGCTCCACCGAGGCCTCGGCGGCGGCGTAATCGTAGCCCAGGCTGGCCTTTTTCTTCAGCTCGGCCAGCAGCCCCTTGACCACGGGTTCGTCCTTGTCCATGTGGAACCCGTAGCGTTTGGCCATGTTGACGATGTTGCTGCGGCCGGCCAGTTCGGACAGGAGCACGCGCTGGCGGTTGCCGACAGCGTCCGGGGCGATATGCTCGTACAGCGCGGAGTCGCGCAACACAGCGCTGACGTGTACGCCGCCTTTATGCGCGAACGAGGAGCGCCCGACGTACGGCTGGCGGCTGAAGAGCTGCACGTTAGCCACCTCGGCGACATAGGAGGCCGTATAGGTCAGCAGGCCAAGGTTGCCTGGTGGCAGGCAGGAATACTGTCCCTCGGATTTAAGCTCCAGAATCGGAATGATGGAACAAAGGTTGGCGTTGCCGCAGCGCTCGCCATAGCCGTTGATGGTCCCCTGGACCTGACGGGCGCCCTGCTGCACGGCCTCGATGGCGTTGGCCACGGCCAGCTCGGAGTCGTTGTGCGGGTGGATGCCCAGCGTGGCCGCAGGCAGCACCTCGCGGACGCGCTGCATGGCCTCGGCGACCTGCCGGGGCAGGCTGCCGCCGTTGGTGTCGCAGAGCACCAGCGCATCGGCGCCGGCCTCGTGCGCGCGGGTCAGGCAGGCCAGCGCATACTCGGGATCGGCCTTGAAGCCGTCGAAAAAATGCTCGGCGTCGAAGAACAACTCCTGGCAATGCGGGCGCAAAAAGGCCAGCGAGTCAGTGATGAGCTGCAGATTGCGCTCCCGGTCGACGCGCAGGGCGTGCTTGACGTGCGCATCCCAGGTCTTGCCGAAGATGGTGATGACGGGCGTACGCACCTCGATCAGGGCCTTGAGGTTGGCGTCCGCGGCTGCGGAGTTTTTCGGGTTGTGCGTACTGCCGAAGGCGGCGATACGCGCGTGCTTGAGGTCGTAGTGGGCTATTTCGTAAAAAAAGGCCTTGTCCGTGGCATTGGAGGCCGGCCAGCCGCCTTCGACGTAGTCCACGCCCAGGGCGTCGAGCTTGATGGCGATCTTGAGCTTGTCTTCGCTGTTCAGGTTGATGTCTTCAGCCTGAGTGCCATCCCGGAGCGTGGTATCGTAGAGGGCGATTCTGGTCATGTTACTCGGCCGATGTGGAAGGTTTGTCCAGTTCGAAGGCGTCGTGCAGGGTCCGGACGGCAAGTTCGGTGTACTTTTCCTCGATCAGACAGGTGATCTTGATTTCAGAGGTGCTGATCATCAGGATGTTGACGTTTTCGTTTTTCAGGGAAGCGAAGGCGCGGGCCGCCACGCCGGAGTGATTGCGCATACCGACGCCGATGACCGACACCTTGCAGACACGCTCGTCGTGCGCCACGTCGGCGGCGCCTATCTCGTCCTTGACGCGGTTCAGGATTTCGAGCGTGCGCGTCAAATCCTTGCGGCTCCCGGTGAAAGTCATGTCGGTCAGGCCTTCGCGGCTGGTGTTCTGAATGATCATGTCCACCAGGATGCCGGCTTCGGCCAGGGGGGCGAAGATGGACGCGGCGATTCCCGGCCGGTCCTGGACCTGGCGCAGGGTGTAGCGGACTTGGTCTTTGTCGTAGGCAATGCCTGAAACGAGCACGGATTCCATGCGCGGATCCTCCTTGCTGATGACCAGTGTTCCGGGCGCGTCGGTGAACGTGGAGCGCACGTGTACCCGCACCCGATATTTTTTCGCGAATTCCACGGACCGGATCTGCAGCACCTTGGCGCCCATGCTGGCCATTTCCAGCATTTCGTCATAGGCGATGTGGTGAAGCTTCCTGGCCTGGGAGTAGAGATTGGGATCCGTGGTGTAGACCCCGTCCACGTCGGTATAAATCTCGCATTCCTCGGCCCTGAGCGCCGCGGCGATGGCCACGGCCGAGGTGTCGGAACCCCCACGCCCCAGGGTCGTCAGCCGGCCGGTTTCGGTGCAGCCCTGAAAGCCGGCGGCAACGATCACGTCATGCTCGTCGAGCATGGCCTTGAGTTTATGCTCGTCGATGTGCTGTATCCGGGCGCGCGTAAAGGCGCTGTTGGTCACGATGGGCAGCTGGAAGCCCAGCAGCGAGCGGGCTTTGATGCCTGCGTCGAGCAGGAGCATGGTGAACAGGGCCACGGAGACCTGTTCTCCCGTGGTCAGCAACACGTCCGACTCCGCCGGATCGGGGCGCGAGGACCATTGATCGGCCATGGCCAGCAGCCGGTTCGTCTCGCCGGCCATGGCCGAGAGCACGACCACAACCTTATAGCCGCGCTCCATGGCCACGCCCACGCGCTGCATGACCTGGCGCATGCATTTGAGGTCTTTGACCGAGGTGCCGCCATATTTCTGGACCATGATACGCATAGCTTGTCCTCACTCTGGCAGGTTTCCGGCACAAGGCGCCGGTATCGTCAGCCTGACCGCAGTCCGTCCACCCGGCATCGGATGCGATCCTGGAACGTGGCCGTATACTCGCCAACTGCGGAAATATCAAGCATCCGGCCTTCGGGAATTTCGTGCCAGCGCAAGAGCAGATACGCCGCCGGCCAGAACCGGCGGGGAAGATGCTCGCTCCACTCGACAATGAGCAGGGTATCCTGCCTGTCGAGACATTCGAGGAGGCTTTCGTCAGGGTTCAGGCCTTCGAACCGATAGAGATCGAAATGGGCGACCGGCGGCCTGGTGGGGTAGAGGTTGAGCAGATTGAAGCTGGGGCTGGCGACCTCGGCCTGGTCACCTCCTGGCAGGCTTTCCACGAGCCCCCGCGTGAGCGTGGTCTTGCCCGCGCCCAGCCCACCCTGCATGAGCAGGCACTGGAAGGGCCTGTCCGGCGACAGCGACCCGGCCAGCAACCGGCCCAGCCCCAGCGTGGCCTCCACGTCGGCCAGACGCAGGCGGATATCCGGGCTCTTTTCGCAGCCCTTGGTCACGGTCGGATCAATCCTGCGTGAGCAACGTGCGCAGCACGTCCTCTTTGCCAATGACGCCCACGAGCTTCCCCTGCTCCACCACGGGCAGGGTATGCAGTTTCTGGTCGACCATCAGCGTGGCTATGTCCTCGATCGGCGTATCCGGCGATACGGTCACCGGATCGGGCGTCATGGCCCTGCCGACGGAGGTCGCGGTGATCCGATCGAGTTCGCGCTGAAAGGCCTGGGTCGAGGCCAACGGAAAGATGCCGTCGAGCAGGGTGAACAGCGACGGCAGCTTCAGTTTCTTCTGCTGGCTAATGAGGTCGCTCTGGCAGAGAATGCCCACGATACGCCCCTCTGCGTCGACGACGGGCAGCCCGTTGAAGCCCTTTTCCAGCAGCAGCTTGACCGCTTCGCTGATTTCAGCCTCGGGCGTGAGGGTCACCAGATTGCGGGTCATGATGTCTTTGGCGGTAAGCATTGTGGAGTTCCTCCAGGGCACAGGGTATGGCATGAGCGATTTCGCGCGTCAAGTTGCCGCGCAGCGGATACTTCGTGCGGAGCATGGCCCCGCAGCGGCCATGAACATAGACGGCGAGGCAGGCTGCCTGCCAGGGGGCCAGGCCGCGTCCGAGCAGGGCCCCGAGCAGTCCGGCCAGGACGTCTCCGGACCCGGCCACGGCCAGGTTCGGTTCCGAAAAGGGGCTCAGCGCCAGACCGTCGCGCGCGCCGGCGACAATGCTGCACGCGCCCTTGAGCACGGTGGTCAGCCGGTGCTGACGGGCAAAGCGCCGGGCCAGGTCGATGCGCTCGAAAAAGGGCAGCTCGGCTGGCGAGGGTTGCCCGGAGACCAGTCTGGCCATCTCGCCGTAGTGCGGGGTCACCACGTCGCGATCGGAGAGGAGCCCGAACAGGGCCGGCTCCCCCGCCAGCCAGTAGAGCCCGTCGGCATCGAGCACCATCGGCGGCCGCTGCCCCGGCAGCAGAGCTTCCAGAAACCGGAGCGCACCGGGCGCCCGCCCCAGACCCGGGCCGAGCACCAGCGCGTCGAAGCGATCCAGGCCGGACAGCAGGGCGGAGGCGGCGTCAGGCTCCCATTCCTGCCCCCGGCCCAGAGGCAGGGTCATGATCTCCGGATGCCCGGCCTTGATCTCAATGGCCAGGTCTGCCGGGCAGGCCACGGTCACCAGCCCGGCGCCCGCGCGCAGAGCGCCCAGCGCGGCGAGCAGTGGCGCGCCGGTCAGACCGACGGAGCCGCCGATCACGAGCACGTGCCCGGCCTGGCCTTTGTGCAGGTCGGGCGCGGCGGCGGGAATCAGCGAGCCCACGGCGTCGTTCAACAGCCCGCAGCGCGCCGGGTATTTGCGTTTGACGAGCAGCGGGATGCCAATTGGCCGGACGTGCAGTCTGCCGACGTAGTCCCGGCTTCCGGGCAGAACCAGCCCGGGCTTGGCTGCCTCGAAGGTCACCGTGACATTGGCGCGCACTGCAACGGGCAAGGGTTGGCCATGCCGTCCGTCCAGCCCGGAGGGAATGTCCAGGGCGAGCACGAAGGCCGTTTTTCCCAGCGCGTTGATGCTCTGGACCAGTTCCGCGTACGCGGGCTTGAGCGCGTCGCGCAGACCCGTGCCGAGAAGGCCGTCGATGACGATGTCCGCGGCGGGCAGGCTGGCTGGCGAGGACGCGTCGAGCAGACGCAATTCGACGCCCGCCTTGCGCGCGATCTGCAAATGCATACCGCTGATGCCGCTGTACCCGGCCTCGGGCCGCGTGTGCAGTACGAGCACGCGGGCCTGGAGATCGTGAAGATGCCTGGCCAGGGCCAGCGCGTCGCCGCCGTTGTTGCCCGGACCGGCAACCACGAGCACCGCCTTGCCGTGTACCGGGCCGGTCTCGGCGAGGAGCACCTCCAGCGCCGCGCGGCTGGCGTTCTCCATGAGCATTTCCGGCGGGATGCCGACCTCGTCGTGACTCATGGCATCCCAGACGCCCATTTCGCGCGGAGTCGGCAGGGGGAAGAGCATGTCCATGCGTGTGTCCGGGGTTCAGGTTTCCAGGACCACGACCGCGGCAGCCGTCTCGCGGCTGTGGGTCAGGCTGACGTACGCCCTGGAGGCACCCAGCTCGTGGAACAGCGCCAGGGCCTGGTCATGAAAAAACAGTTCCGGCTTGCCCGAAGGCAGGGAGCGGATTTCGATGTTCTGGAAAGAAACGCCACGCTGGAAACCAGTACCCAGCGCCTTGGACGCCGCCTCCTTGGCCGCGAAACGGGCCGCCACCCAGGCGACAATGACGCCAGGATGCCGCGTGGGCATGGCGTCGAGTTCGCCTGGAGTGAGAATGCGTCCGGTAAAGCTCTCCCGAAAGCGCTCCAAAGCCCGGGCGATTCGGGCCAGCTCGGTTACATCGATGCCCAGTCCGACAATCATGTCCCCTCGTCAGTCCCGGTAGGCCAGCACATCCGCCCTCCCTTTCGCACTCCGACAACCCCTTCGCAAGTACCGGGCAATTCTTCAGGCCAGAAATGATTCCCCTCTCCGGTACGGCTTGCTCAACCTTTCTGCCGCTCTTGGCTCTGAAAAGTCAAGCATACGATCATGAGCAGGCAATGAGCAAAGAATTTCAAGGCTAAAATGCTCTATCCCTGAGGCTTCACGACGAGGCCAGGCGCTCGGGGCAGGACGGTCAAGGGCGAAGAACGGACAGGGTGGCGTCGAAAGAAGACCAGCTCTGAAAGAGTACACTTCGAAGCGGTGAAACACGTGCATCAGGTGCTTTTCGGGTTCGCCGACCGACCGGCAGCGCGTGAGGGGAAGTTCCATTTTACCCCTCCATCCGCGCCTGTCGACGGCTGATGGCCTCTTCGATGGCGAGCATCAGGGCATCCATCTCCACGGGTTTGGCGATGTAGCTGTCCATGCCGGCCGAGAGGAATTTTTCCCGGTCGCCGGACATGGCGTGCGCGGTCATGGCCACGATCGGAATGTCGGCGTTCTCTTTCCCCGCTTCCCCGCTTCTGATGGCCCGGGCAGCCGCGACGCCGTCCATGATTGGCATCTGGATGTCGAGCACAACCACCTCGAACGGCCGCGTCCTGATCGCATCGAGCGCGGCGAGGCCGTCGTCCGCCGTTTCTACGACGTAACCCGCCTTCTGCAGCTGCCGCGCAGCAGCCAGCTGGTTGACCGCTTCGTCCTCGACCACCAGTACCCGGCAGCCCGGTCGCGGATACACTGCCGGGACCACCAGCTTGACAGCCTCGCCGGCGTCCTCGGGGACGCAGCGGAACGGGATCGAGACATACACCGTCGTGCCCGCCCCCTCGTTACTGTCCACGCAGAGCGAACCGCCCATGAGGTGAACGAGCTTCCTCACAATGGACAGCCCGAGTCCGGCGCCTTGATGGCGGCGGGTGTAACTGCCGTCGACCTGGGTGAACGGTTTGAACAGGCCCGGAAACTTATCACCGGGGATCCCTATGCCCGTGTCAGTGACAGTAAAAAGAATCGGGCACATTTCTTCGCGGAAAGAAGGCAGGCGCGTGGCACCGAGCGTCACGGAGCCGGCGCAGGTGAATTTGATGGCGTTGCCGATGAGGTTGTTGAGAATTTGCAACAGGCGCGTGGCGTCGCCGGCGAGCAGGCCAGGCAGGCCCGGCGCGATGTCCACGCTCAAGGTCAGGCCCGCCTGTCGCGCGGCAGGGAGAAAAATACCCTCTGTCGTATTCAATATCTCCGCGGGGTCGAAAGTCTCCGCCTCGAGGACCAGTCTGCCGGCCTCGATCCGCGACAGATCCAGGATATCGGACAGCAGCAGGGTCAGCCGCCTGCAGGACTTGACCGCGATGTCGGCGTATTCGCTCTGCTCCCTGTCCAGGATCGTGGTCCGGATGAGCTTGAGCATCCCCAGGATGCCGTTGAGCGGCGTGCGCAGCTCGTGGCTCATGTTGGCCAGGAACTCGGACTTGGCCTTGCTGGCGACTTCGGCCGACTCCTTGGCCTGCATGAGCTCATCGATATCGATCTCGATCCCGTCCCAGACCAGCCTGTTGTCCGGAAGGCGGCGCGGCGCCGAGGTCAGATAGCGCCAGCGTAGCGCTCCTGACGGCGTTTTGACGCGCAGTTCGGCTCGGAACGGCGTCATGGTCTTCAGGGCATACGCCTCGCGCTCCGCCACCAACAGCTGATCTTCAGCAATGACCTGGCCGTAGATTGCGTGCGGATCTTCCAGAGCCGACTGCGCGTCGACCCCGTGCAGGGCGTGTATTCCCGCGCTGATATACGTAAAGCGTCGCTCCGTTCCCTCCGTACCGGAATCGATCTGATAGACCAGGCCCTGCGGAAGGTTGTCGCTCAGGGCGGCAAGCTGGGCCTCCCGTTCCTGGAGCGAGGCCTCGGCAACTTCGCGGTCCAGCACTCTCCAGACGACGTCCATGAGCAGGGTCAGATGATAGACGTCCGTGGCGGTGTACCCGGTTTCCTTATTCGCGACGCCGATGACGGAGACGATACGCTCCCGCCTGAAAACCGGTATGGTCATGTACGAGCGCAAGTGGGCGTGACCCGGCGGATAGCCCTTCTTGAGCGGATGCGGGGCCTGAAAATCGTTGAGGATGATTGCCTTGCGCTGGCGTATGGCCTCGCCCCAGAGGCCGGTTTTGTCGAGTTCGTAGCAGGTCTGCGGCTTGAGGATCGAGCACTCGCGCAAGACATCCCTGGACCAGCTGTTCAGGATGAGGCGTTTCTGCTCTTCGTCATAATGGGAAATGTAGCCGACTGTGCTGCCGGTCAGCCTGATGGCCTCGTTCAGGGCAAGATCGAGAAATTCCTGGGGGCTCGTAAACGGATGTTGCAAGATGGTCACCAGACTCGACAGCCTGGCCTCGTTCATGCGAATTTCCTCTTCCGCCAACCTCCTGGCTGTCGTATCCTCGTAGAGCGCGACGACCAGACCGGAGGGGAGTTTGAAGACGTAGTTCTCCACCCATTGCTTGATCCGGTTGTCTTCATAACTGCGCATCGGCAGGTGCTCGGGCGCTCCGGTCCGGTAGACACGCTGCAACGCCTCCAGCAGGCCAAGGGATTCGACGCCCGGGAAGCATTCGGTAATCCGTCTGTTGATCACCTCGTCCAGAGTGATCCTGGACACCGCCTGGCCGGCCCGATTGACGTTGACGAAGACAAAATCCCGCCCCTCGTCCACAGGCCGGTAGATGGTGATGCCGTCGGCCATGTTGTCGAATATCTGACGAAAACGCTCCTCGCTTTCCTGCAGCTCGCGCGTACGCCTGACGACGCGCTCTTCGAGCGTTTCGTTGATGCGTCGGTTCTCCTGGAATTTCTGGGCCAGGGACGCGGTCATGATCCGGAAATTGCTGATGAGCTGATGCGTCTCTTCCAGCCAGCTGGTTGGCCAGGCGAGTTCTTCTACTCCAGCCTCCACCTTCGCGGGGATATCCGTGGTGATGCGGCGTAAGGCCGCCAGCGGCGCCGTGGTCCGTCGGCTGAACAGCTCCGCCATGACCAGCGCTCCGAGAAGCAGCAGGGCAAGCCGGACGAGATGTTCGGCATAGCGCGCGTACAGGGCCTTCTGAAACGGCGCCACGGGCTGCTCCACGACAAGCGTCCATTCGCCTTTATCGCCGATCGGACATTCCTGTGCGTAGACCGAGGTTCTCCACCGCTCTGTTTTCGTGGTATGCAACGACGCAGCCGGAATCCATTGCGTTGTCTCGCCATCCAGACAATGCAGCGCTCCCTCGCCCCGGCTGAACGGCGTCATGACGCGCTGTTCCAGGCGATTGGACATGATCACCTGCCCCTTCCTGTCCAACAGGGAATACAGCGTCGCCGTCTCGTGCGTACTGGCGTCGAGAAATGCCTTGACCTGCGCCAGGGACAGGACCCCGGCCACGTACCCGTCGTATTCGCCGTTTGCCGTCACCGGCGCGAGCATGATGGTCGTGGGTTCGGGTTTGCCGATCCTGCTCATGACCACGTCGGAAAACATGGGAGCGAGCGTCTTTTTAAGGGGCGTGATAAAGGGACGGTCCGAAAAATTGCGGCCAATATTGGACACGCCGAACTCGTCGACCAGGGGAAAAAAAGCCGTGCTCATGCCGTCGCGGTCAACCCGCCCGATGCGCAGGAAGTTCAGATCTTCGTTTGTCGACAATTCCAGGAAGGGCTGCAACGCCTGCGCCGTTTTCGCATTCGCCAGTTCCGCCAGGGCGACTATGGAACGTCTTCGATTACCTGCCCAGGTCTCGAGAAAGGCGTCTGCGGCATGACCGGTCTGGGCGAGGGTTGTGCGGATGTTGCGCTCGGTCTCCGCATAGTACTCCCGGCTGTCGATAGCCATGAGAATCAGCGTAGGACAGAGAATGGCCAGCGCGGTGAAATGAAAAACAGTCTCTCGCTGGGGCAGGCGTTGCGCCCGGGTCCCCAGCGCGAAGAAATTGAAAGACAACCGCGCGAGGATGGCGTTCAACACGCCGTTTATCGCCTGCTTGCTGACGAGCATGAACGTATTGGCGGTCGTTACATCGAGCACGACGCGGTAAAAAACAAATGCCAGCGGCACCCCGATGATCGCCCAAAAGAGTGCATCGGCCAGCACGAGGCCGACTCTGGTCCGCCGGAACAGGGTCGCGACAACCGCGATTTCCAGGGTGAATAGTATGAATGAGTACGGATGATGCCAGAGTAGTATGGTATAGCTGGCAGCAACGGCGCCGGCGAGCAGTCCGCGGCCGGTTCCGTACAGCTGAAGCGCGAACAGCGCAAAGATGCTGCCGAACAGGAAGTTGACGTCGAAAAAGATCGGATAATTAAAGTGATTCCCGGCTACCCCGGCGGCCAGGAGCAGCAGATAAAGCCCTATGGAAAGACGTTTATCCGCAGGTAATATGGAATGATTTCCCGTAACGAGAAAACGTTGATGTCCGTTGCCCCCTGTTGAATCGGACATGTCGCCCATAGACTGCTCCATAGTTCATTCTGAAAATGCGTCACCCACAAGGTTATTGCCTGAGGTCAGGCACATGAGACGGTCGTGATACGGCTTTCCTCCTCGCCGAAACATCCCCTCCTACTCTTCATGCCTGTATTTCTGTACGCCATACTGCTTATTTTGAAAAGCGTTTTTGCAAGCGTCAGGCGTACGACGAGGCCCGGCTTGACAACACCGCCGACACAATGCTTTCCTCTGCGCGGGCGGGCGGCCCAATGTCGCCAGGTCCGGGAAGGGTCCATGTTCCGATTGTTTCACAAACGCAGCGGTCCGCTGGTGTCCGGGGACACCTCGGGGGAGCGCTTTTTGCGCTTCATGCTGCTCATCACTATCTTCGCGGTCTGTGGCTGGTTGTTCTCGTATTCGTTCGAGCGCAAGATGCAGCAGATACAGGCCGGCTCGTCGATATGGGACCAGACCGGCCAGCTGAGCGACGACCAGAAAACGGCCTTTCGCGACGTGGTGGCGCAGTACCGGAAAGAGTTCGGTCTGAACCTTAAACTCTTGGTTTCAAAGTCCCCGGTCGAGCCCCCGGAAATCGACTCGAAGACCATTTTCATCGGGCTGTGCCCCGGCCGGAAGGAGGCCGTGGTCCTGTTTCCGCCGCTGGTTGCCAAGGCCCTTGGCCCGGAGTTCCAGCGCACGCTGGTCGAGGAGCATTTTCCGGCCTTTTTCGCACGGGACGACTGGCCCACCGGCTTGATACTGGCGCTGGAAAAACTCTGGAACGGCCTGCAGAGTCCGGATACCCCGGCCGCGCCGGCGCAGTCCCGATGACGCGTCTTTCCCTGTTCTTCCGTATTCCTTCACCCTGAACCTGAACGCCGCCGGCCCGATCGCCGGCCGGAGCCGATGACGCATGAGCGCAACACCGAAGACCATGACACGCGTGGACCTGTACACGGACGGCGCCTGCCTGGGCAATCCGGGCGGTCCGGGCGGCTGGGCCGCCATTCTCCGCTATAATGACACCACCAGGGAACTTTCCGGCGGATTTTTGGATACCACCAACAACCGCATGGAGATCCTGGCCGTGCTCGAAGGGATTGAGAGCCTGACCCGGCCCTGTCAGGTAGACGTGTACACGGACTCGCGCTACGTACGCGACGCCGTGGAAAAAGGCTGGCTGAAGTCCTGGCGGCGCAACGGCTGGGTCACGGCCAGCAAAACTCCGGTCAAGAACCAGGATCTCTGGCAGCGGCTCATCCCCCTGCTCGAGCGCCACAAGGTCACCCTGCACTGGGTGGCCGGGCATAGCGGGCACGAGGAAAACGAACGCTGCGACCGCCTGGCCAAGGCCGCCGCGCAGCGCAGGGATCTGCAGCCGGACCCGGGCTGGAACGGCTGACGCCGGGTCCTCGCCGCGCGCTCAGGAGGACAGCCGGAAGTCCTCGGCCTGCTCGGACGTCTTCTTCTGGTGTACGCCCTCGAGCACGGTCATGATCGAGGCCACCATCCCGGAGACGTCGGTCAGGGTGCTGGGCACGATCATGGTGTTGTTCTGTTTGGCCAGGTTGCCGAATTCCCCCAGATAGCGCTCGGCGATGCGCAGGTTGGCCGCCGTGACGCCGCCCTTGGCGGCCAGGGCCTCGGCCACCTTGCGGATGCCCATGGCCGTGGCCTCGGCCAGCAGTTCGATCTCGCGAGCCCGGCCTTCGGCCTCGTTGATCCGGCGCTGCTTTTCGCCCTCGGAAATCTGAATGGCCTCCTGGCGCAAGCCCTCGGCCCGGTTGATCCTGGCTTGCCGGTCGCCTTCGGATGTCGCAATCTCCGCCCGCTTGTCGCGCTCGGCCCGCATCTGCCGCTCCATGGCGTCCATGACCGAGGCCGGCGGCGTGATGTCCTTGATCTCGTAGCGCAGCACCTTGATGCCCCAGTTCTGCGCTGCCTCGTCCACGGCCTGGATCACCTGCTGATTAATGTTTTCGCGCTCCTCGAAGGTCTTATCCAGGTCGATTTTGCCGATGGCCGAGCGCAGCGAGGTCTGCGCCAGCTGCGAAGCGCCGATCTTGAAATTGTCGATCCCGTAGCTCGACAGACGCGAGTCCATCACCTGCAGATAGATGACGCCGTCGATCTGCACGGAGACGTTGTCGCGCGTGATGCATCCCTGCGAGGGGATGTCCATGACCTCTTCCTTGAGCGAGCGGCGGTAGGCGATGCGGTCCAGAAAGGGGATCAGGATGTGGAATCCGGCGCCCATGGTCGTGTGGTATTTGCCCAGGCGCTCGACGATGAATTCCGAGCGCTGGGGCACGACGACGGCAGTTTTGAGGAACAGGATGAGTACGACGACCGCAAACACGCTGAGCGTTATCAACGATTCATTCACGAGCACCTCCCCGCAGCCGGCCCGAGCGCTGCGTTCTGCTGATGATCAGGAGTCGGCGGTCGGTTTGACCTTGTACACCAGCCCACTATCCGATGCGCGCCCCTCGATGACCACGGGCTGGCCCGCCGCGATGTCCACGTCGGCGACCGCGCGCCAGAAACTGCCCCGGAACTTGATCTCCCCGGGCAGGTGCGGCCGGATGGCCCCCGTAACCACCGCCTGCTGGCCGATGTCGCTCTGCAAGAGCCCATCCTCGGCCTGATCGGTAAATTTGCCGCGAAAGGTGCGTAAAAAGAACGCGCGCAGACTGAATAAGGAGATGAGTGAAAAGACGAGAAAAATCCCGATCTGTGTCGCAGAGCCGATCGAGGAGAAGACCAGCAGCGCGAGCGCCACGGTCCAGCTCCCCAGGCAGAAAAAGATGAGGATGAACCCCGGCAACGCCAATTCCGCGAGCAAAAACCCGACGCCAATCAAAAACCAGATCAACCCCGCCGACATGCGCCCCCCCCGCGTTACCCGCCCCGCCCGACTCCGGAACCGCGACCGCCCCGGAACAGCGTGCAGCGTTAGCCGTACTCTACGCTTTTTTTGTGAGCAATGGAAGGAGAAGCTTTGGCTCTGTGATTCAGACGAGGTCGAATGATGCAAACATGACTGCCGGGGAAGATCAGCCAAGGGGCGGGCGGTAAGGGGATGGTCTGGCTGGTCAGGTGTTGTCGGAAGCGGGACGTCAGAGGAAGAACCCGGACGCTTTTGACCGGGAGCGCGCAGGCATGCGTGGTATCGAGTTTGCCGCGACCGCGCGTATCGCCAAGGTACT
>CAZGAH010000068.1:0-826 GCA_964523295.1 uncultured Desulfovibrionaceae bacterium
TATGGCCGATCGCACAGAGTCTCCAGTCGGATTCGCCAGGCCTCGGATCGAGGAAGAGCAGACCGAACTGCCCGCATCGCGGCTCATGTTCGACTGGCAGGATTACGCGCTGCTGCGCATCGTGCGCGACGTGCTGGGGCGGCCGGAATACCCTGAGATGCGCCGTTTGCTCGTGCCCTACCTGCATCCTCACGGCATCAAGGAAATGGCCGCCGGCAAGGGACTGCGCATCGCCTACGCGACCATCCACCTGCTCGGTTCGCTCGAGGAGGGCCTGTCCAAGGATCGCATCAACGCCCTGCGCACGCTCCGGGACGAGGTCATGGCCGCGCCGGAAAGCGACCTGGCCAAAAACACAGCCCGGGTGCTCATCCAGCTCATGAAGGAGCTGGTACGCTCGTTCGGCGATCCGGTGCGCCAGCTCGAACTGGCGCACGATTTCCGAATGGCCATTGCCGGCAAGCCGCGATTCATCCGCCGGGAGCTGCGTCGGCTGCACCTGATCGAGATGCCCGAGGCCTGGAATCACCTGGCCTTCGACGACCACGTCCACGACGCCAACACCCGCGGCCGGAAATCGCCCACGCATCTGGTGCTCGACGCCTGGGTCAAGGGCATCCGCCTGCTGACGGTCATCCACGACAATTTCGTCCGCCCGGACGTGGCTGCCGAGTTGCTCCAGTCGGCGGAGATCATGGGACTGTCGGTGCGGATCGGCATCGATCTGAGCGCCCGCTACGGCGAAGGCTACGCCAGACTGATCTGGATTCCCAAGGGGTTTACCGGCGAGCGCGAATTCCTGAGCTTTCTCACCAGCCCGGAAGTG
>CAZGAH010000068.1:836-9230 GCA_964523295.1 uncultured Desulfovibrionaceae bacterium
CCCAATACCAGCAGCGCTATGTCATGGACGTGCTGGAAAAATTCAACACCGTCTATCGGCATGACATCAGCCGCCTCTACGATATCGCCGTCGATGCGGTCGACCCGCTGGAGTTCTTACGCTTCGTTGGCGTCGGCCAGGCCTCTCTGCTCCATCTGGCCCGGTATCTCCACAACGTGTTGCAGCCCCTTTTGATCCGCAAGGCCGAGGCAATCCAGGTGGAAGGCCCGCGGGATACCCGCTTGCGCGAAATCGCCGATCAGATGAACGCGCTGGGCACGGAGAACCTGGTCGATACCTATCTGGCGCCCGCACGTAATCCCGACATCCGGGGGCCGGAGGCGCCGGTCGACGGGGTGGAATTGCCGCAGCTGTTGCGGTCGAGCCCGTGGGATATGGTGAAAAAGGTGCGCGACCTTCATGCCAAGAACAGAATCGTGCTCACCACCGCGGGTCTGCGAACGGAAGACGTGCTCATTATCCTTGCCGATTGCATGGGCGCGATCACGCATCTGGAGATATTCAATCTCAAGCATACGCCCGGGCAGCCGCAGCAGGAGCTTGCCGAAACCGTCGAGCTGCAGAATCTGCTCAACGCGGGCAACGTGATGCGGCTCAAGAAATTCGTGAAGCGGCTCATCGCCCGGCTCGAGGGCGAGAATGGCGCCTGGCCGGCCCGCAAGCTGGACAGGCTCAGGGCGATTCTGGACGACATCGCCATATTGCAGGCGCTCTACAAAGGCAGCAAGCTCAAGTCCTGCGCCGGGACGGACTCGACCGGCAGGTCCTCCCGCCACCATGGCATGGGGCTGGTGGTCGAAGATACCCTGCCCTGGCGCTGCCGGCGTCAATTGCTGAGCCGGCGGCACAGTCTGCGCTACGCGCTTCCCGTCGGCGTGGCCCTCGCCCCGCGCGATACGCTGCTCCCGGCCGACGATCCGGCAACCCTGGAATCGAATCCGACGGGGGCGCTCCGGCGCCTCGCCCGGCTGACTGGCCATGGCCTCAGGCGCGTGCGGGACTGGATCCGGCTCAGTTATTATATCGCACCCCTGGAGGGGCCGGCCAACATCCATACCCTCGGCGGCATCGAAAAGCCCTGCGGCGAACGCTACCTGGCCAGGCGCAACGCCGACGAGACCGGACGGACGCGGACAATTCGTTTTTCCTGGCGGTATCTGAACAGTCGCGTAAAAAACACCCTGAAGATACTGGGCGGCTTTATCCCCGCAGCCATGTCGTTCGCCTTGACCAACGACTGGTGGGTCCTGGCCTGGCTCGGCCCGGTGATCTGGTTCGGCATCACCGGGCTGCGCAATATCGTCCAGTCCGTGCTCGGCTGCGGCGGGCTGAGCCGCAGTCCTCTGCTGAAATGGAACGATTACGTCAGCTGGAGCCGTTTTGCGGATTCGTTGCTGTATACGGGACTGTCGGTTCCCCTGCTGGACTGGCTGGTAAAAACCGTGCTGCTGCACGACAGCCTGGGCGTCTCGGCAATCTCCTCGCCCGGCGTGTTTTACGCCACCCTGGCCCTGGTCAACGGCACCTACCTGTCTACGCACAACGTGCTGCGGGGGCTGCCTCAAAAAGCAGCGGCCGGCAACTTCTTTCGCAGCGTGCTGTCCATTCCGCTGGCCATGCTGCTCAGCGCCGGCATTGCGGCCCTGCTGGGCATGGCCGGCGTGCCCGACATCGGCTCCGTGCTCCAGAAATGGGGCGCGATCGTCTCCAAGTTCGCCTCGGACTGCGTGGCCGCGCTCATTGAAGGATTCGCCGACCGTTCAAAGTACATCGCCTTGCGGATGCGGGATTTCAAGAGCAAATTCAAGCAGATTTACGATACCTACAGTGTGCTGGAAATGCTCTACCCGCTGGAAGACGTGGCGACGCTGCTGGAGTCGCCTAAGCAGTTCATCGCGACGCTGTCCTTCGAAAGAAAGGATCTGGAAAAAATCGTCATCGTCAACGCGCTGGATTGCCTGTATTTCTGGATGTACCAACCCCGCGCGCGCACCGTGCTCGCGCGCAGTCTCAGGGCAATGTCCCAGGACGAGCGTAAGGCCTTCCTGCTCTCCCAGTACGTGCTCCAACGGGAGCGGGAGATCAGCCAGCTCTTTCTGGACGGCCTGGTGGGCAAGAAATTCTCCAGGGCACTGACATTCTACCTGAGCAACGTCAACGACTACCTGGACGCAATCCAGCAACTTGCCCACAAGCACGCCTCCGAGGACACCGACGCCCCTCCCGGCAACGAGGCAGCCCCCGGGACTGCGCTCTCCCCGCAGGCATGAAGGGAGCGCAGCCGGCCGGGGGCATGAAAAGAGATGCCCGGATTCGCACCGCGGTAGTCATGACGCGGCCCGCAATGAACCTGCCCCTTCGACCTGCTTATCATCCCGACTTCCCCGGAAAAAGGGCGCGGCCCGGGAAGTCTGGCTGGTTGCAACGTGCGCGCAACTATGGCATGAGTGCAGGGGCAACGTGGATGCCGCAAAATCCACGAATGTCGGGAGTTGACCCGCAAAGACCGGACCGGAAGCAGTGTCGCCCGGGGCGATGCTGCCATGAAGCAGCCGCACTACCGAAGACCACAGTTGGCAGGCCATGGCTCTTGAACTGAGACAGCAACTCAAGCTTACGCAGCAGCTGGTGATGACGCCGCAGCTGCAGCAAGCGATCAAACTGCTGCAGCTGTCGCGGCTGGAACTCGTTGAAACCGTGCAGCAAGAGTTGATGGAGAATCCCTTTCTTGAGGAAGCGGTCGAAGAGCTTAGCCATGAGGAGAGCCGGGAGAGGGCCGACGCGGCCGATATCGGAGAGAGTCTGACCTCCCAGCAACAGGCTCGCGCCACAGGCAGCGAGGCGGACCTGTTGCGCAACGCGGATTGGGAGGACTACCTGGGCGATTTTTCCAGCACCTCGCGCCAGGTTCAGACCAGGGAATCGGAAATTCCGGAAAGCGTCTCCTTCGAGGCCCGCCTGGCGGGGAAGAACTCGCTGGAGGGGCATCTGGAGTGGCAATTGCGGCTGTCGGATTTCACGCCCAAGCAACAGGAGATCGGCGATGCGATCATCGGGAACCTGGACTCTGCCGGTTATCTCCAGGCCACGGCCGAGGATATCGCCCAGTTCGCCAATGCCTCGGTCGAGGAGGTCGAAGCCACGCTCAGGCGTATCCAGCAGTTCGATCCTCTCGGCGTTGCCGCGCGTTCGCCCAAGGAATGCCTGCTCATCCAGCTCGAGCAGCTGGGCCACTACGAAGACCCCATCTGCGTTGAGCTGGTTCAGAACCATCTGGAGGATCTGGAGAAGAAGCGCTACAAGCAGCTGTGTCGCAAATTCCGGATCACGATGGAGGAGCTGAAAAATTATCTTGACATCCTGCAAAAACTTGATCCAATGCCCGGCGCCAGTTACGGCAGCGGGGAGCCATTTTATATAAGCCCGGATGTCTTCGTCTACAAGTATGGTGATGAGTTCATCATCCTGCTCAATGAAGAGGGCCTGCCTCGCTTGCAGATCAATTCCTTTTATGCGGACAATATCCATGGAAATACCGACAAAGAAAAAGATTTCGTGCAGGACAAGATGCGTTCTGCGATGTGGTTGATGAAAAGTCTGTATCAACGACAAAGGACACTGTATAAGGTAGCAGAGAGCATCGTAAAATATCAGGGAGAATTTTTCGAGTATGGCGTTTCCAGGCTGAAACCGTTAATTCTAAAGGATATCGCTGACGATATCGGAATGCACGAGTCCACGGTCAGCCGGATTACGACCAGTAAATACATGGCTACGCCGCATGGAATATTCGAACTGAAGTTCTTTTTCAACAGCGGCTTGGGGATGGATGACGGAACCCAGGTGGGATCGGAGAGTGTCAAAGCTGCCATCAAAGGGCTGATTGCTGAAGAGGACCCCAAGCAGCCACTCAGCGACGACCGGATCGCCGTTCTGCTCAAAGAGCGCCTGCAGGTGAACATTGCCCGCAGGACGGTGGCCAAATATCGCATTGCCTTGCAGATTGACTCCTCTTCGAAGCGCAAGGAAGTATTCTGACTGCCCGCTCGCCGCGACGGTAGAGCGATGGCAGCGGGGCAAAGATACATTCAGGAAAAAGGAGACAGAGCGTATGAACATCAACATTACCTTCAAGAATTTCGAACCGTCCGAGCATCTGAAGCTGTACGCGCGTCGACGGTTTGAAAAAATACTCAAATATCTTAACAAGTCGGAGAATACGGAGTTGCAGGTCACCCTCAACGTCGAAAAATTCCGACACATGGCCGAAGTCAAGTTCATCGGCGACTACGCCCATCTCTCGGCCTATGAAGAAAGCGACGACATGTATTCCACCATCGACCTCGTGCTCGACAAACTCGAGGCTCAGATTAAAAAGCTGCGGGAAAAAAACAAGAACAAGCGTCGGCCTGGCAAGGATGAGTCCGTATCCATGCAGTTCATCACCTACGACGCGACCGAATCCGGTGAACGCCGCAGAACGGTTGTGGACACCGATCACTACGAGCCCAAGCCCATGGATGTCGACGAGGCGGCGATGCAACTGGAAAATCTGCATTACGAATTCCTGGTGTTCAGAAACTCCGAGACGGAGCGCGTCAACGTCATCTATCGCCGCAAGAACAATGATTACGGTCTCATCGATCCCGGGACCTAGGCCGATGAAACTGGAGGCATACCTGGATCGGGACCTCGTACTGCCCGAGCTTGCCTCGAAATCCAAGGCCGACGTGCTTGAGGAGCTGATCGCCCCGCTGGGGAAGAAATTCTCCGGCTTCGATCTGCCCAAGGCGCACAAGGTCCTGCTCGAGCGCGAGTATCTGGGTACCACGGGTATCGGTGACGGCGTCGCCATTCCGCACGGCAAGCTCGAGCACCTGGGCGATATCGTCCTTGTGGTGGGTCGTAGCACCAGTGGCGTCAATTTCGAGGCACTGGACTTCAAGCCGTGCTCTATTTTTTTTCTCGTGCTCGCGCCCGAGGAGGTCGCGGGTGTGCATCTGCGCATTCTGGCCCATATCTCGCGTCTGCTCAAGGATGAGGTCTTCCGCAGCTCCTTCATGGCTGCGTCCGACCGCGATGCCTTGTGGCGCCTTCTGGCGCAGACCTGATAACGGCCTGACACCATTGAACAGGACGATACGCGTGTGACCGGACAGCGACCATTCCCTCTGGTGATTGTCACCGGCCTTTCGGGTGCAGGGAAAAGCACGGCCCTCAATGTTTTCGAGGACGAGCGCTTTTTCACTGTCGATGGCTTGCCGGCCAGCCTCGCCCCCAAACTCGTCAGTCTCTTCGAGAGTCAGCCGGATATGAGGCGCCAGGGCCTGGCCATGGGCGTGGACCTTTTGCACAAGGACTTCCTTGGCGACTGGAACCACGCCCTGGAAGAAATCGAAAGTACCGGCATTCGTCCCCAGATCGTATTCGTCGAGGCCAGGACGGATATTCTGCTGCGCCGCTACGCCACGACCCGCCGACCGCACCCCTTGACCGGCGAAGGGCGGGGCCTGGAGCAGGCCATCGAGCAGGAGCGCCAGTTCCTGGCTCCCTTGCGCAACCGGGCGACCCTGGTCATCGACACCTCCGTGTATTCCATTCACGATCTGCGCCGCGCCATTCAGGAAAAATGTGCCACGTTCGAATCAGAGGCCCGAAAGCTCGGCGTGCACGTCATTTCGTTCGGGTTCAAGTACGGTGTACCGGCTGAAGCCGATTTCGTTTTCGATCTGCGCTTTCTGCCCAACCCCTACTTTGACGAGGTTTTGAGGCCCTTGAGCGGAAAGGATCAGCCTGTGGCCGATTACGTCCTGGCCGCTGATCCTGGCGCCACGTTCGTGACCCGTCTGATTGATTTCATCGAATATCTGTTACCCCTGTTCGAGCAGGAGGGCCGCTACCGATTGACCATCGCCATCGGGTGCACCGGCGGGAGACATCGCTCCGTGGCCGTTTCTGAACGTCTGGTGCAGGCGCTCAAGCAGGACGACTATAGCGTCACCCTGGAGCACCGTCACTTTGCGCTGGGCTGATCCGCCCGACCAAACAGGAGTTCTGAGTCCACCATGAAAGAGACTTCTTCCGGCAAGGACGTCGGCGTGGTGCTGGTCACGCATACGGATTACGGTTCGCGTCTGCTTCAGGCGGCCGAATTCATACTCGGACCCCAGCAGGGTTGCGTCTCGGTCAGTGTCGACGGCTCACGGGAGGTCGCGGAGATGGTCGCCGAGCTCAAGGACTCGGTCAACGCCAGCGACCAGGGCGGTGGCGTCCTGATGCTGACCGACATGTTCGGCGGAACGCCTACCAATCTGAGCCTCTCGCTCCTGGGGAGCCGGCAGCTCGAGGTGGTGACGGGCGTCAATCTCCCCATGCTGCTCAAGGTCCTGGGCTCGCGCAAGACACCGCTCGAGCAGCTCGCCAGGGATGCAAAACTCGCCGGAACACAGGGTATCGTCGTCGCCGGCGAACTCCTGCGCAAACGCGTCGGCGGGAGCTGAGCCATGTTCTGGACCCGCGTGGACAATCGGCTGGTGCACGGGCAGGTTATCGAATCCTGGCTGCCCTTCACCGGTGCAACGCTGCTTGTCGTGGCCAACGACGAGCTTGCCGGAGACATCTTGCAGCAGGAGATCATGTCCCTGGCAATCCCCCACGAGGTCCAGCCGCATTTCGTCCGCATCGACCGCCTTGCCCAACTGCTGAAAAAACTGGCCAGGCAGAACGGCAGAACGGACATCCTGCTGCTTTTCGCCTCCTGCCAGGACGCCAGGCTCGCCTATCAGTCCGGCGTCGGCTTTCACTCCATCAACATCGGCAACCTGCACTACGGGCCGGGAAAGAAGCAGCTCTGCAACCATGTCGCCATTTCCGCGGACGATGAGTCCTGCCTGGATTTCTTTTCCGAAATGGGGGTCGAGATCGATTTCCGCTGCATACCCTCCGCGCCCGTACAGGTGAAAATGCCATGGTAAGTCTGCTCCCCGCGCTGTCCCTGGTTTTTCTCCTCGCTTTTTTTTTGCCGTTTATTCACTGCTGCGCTTTGCCGTAAACATCGGCATCATCGAGCGCCCGCTGTTCCTCGGGCTGGTCTGGGGGCTGGCCACGGGCGACTGGAGCGTCGGCCTTGGCGTGGCCATATTCTTTGAACTCTTCTGGCTCGACCAGATTCCCGCCGGCACGCATCTCCCGCCCAATGCGGCCCTGGGAGCGCTCATGGCCCTGGGCCTGGCCCGCGGGCTGGATATCCGGACGCCAGGTGCGCTCGCGCTGCCGCTGGGGCTTTCTGTCGCGCTGTCCCTGCTCGGAGCGCGGCTGGAGGTATTCCAGCGCAAGTGGCAGGACGCCGGCTACAACGAGCTGCTGCGCTGGGCCAGACGCTCAGCCCAGACCCGCTCGCCGCACCGCCCGGAGCGTCTCATCCTGCGCTCGATACTGCAGTTGCTCGTCCTGCACTTCGTCTTCTTCTCCCTGGGCCTGCTCACCCTGCTCGGCCTGCTTTCCCCGCTCTACGACGCCCTGGGCCACACCACGCTACGCGTTCCCCTCGGCTGGGGTCAGCTCTGGTTTCTCGCCGCCGTGGGCGGCGTCGTGGCCCTGCGCCTGAAAAAGGCCTGCGTGCTCTTTGCCATAGTGGTCCTGGCCCTCTCGGTCTGGCATCTCGTGTGATTCCGGCGCCGGAAACCCGGCCCGCGGGCGTACCGCTTGCCCGGGGGGCTCGTGTCGGGTAGGATGATAATATGAGGAGGGCGCTTTCCTTGGATTTGCCCGACCATGGAGACCTGCAAACTATGAACGATGAAGAACTGCTTGCGCTCCTCATTGACATCGAATCTGACCGCGCGGAGCGGAAGGAGAAGGCGTCGGACGGGGATAAAATCCGCCAGGCGATTTGCGCTTTCGCCAATGACCTGGCTGGATACCAGCTGCCAGGGGTCTTGTTCGTAGGCGTCAATGACAAAGGGACGCCCACCGGGTTACCCGTCACGGACAGATTGCTCCAGACCTTGGCATCCATGCGCGATGACGGGAACATTTTGCCCTTTCCCTCGCTGACGGTCCAGAAGCGGCGCCTCAAGGATGCGGACGTGGCTGTGGTTCTGGTACGCCCGGCCGATGCGCCCCCGGTGCGCTTCAAGGGCGTGGTCTGGATTCGCAGTGGCCCGCGTCGCGGTATCGCCACGTCGGACGAGGAACGGCGTCTTAATGAAAAGCGACGGTTCAAAGACCTGCCGGCTGATCTGCATCATTTTGAATCCGCAACGCTGACCGACCTTGACGAGATGCTTTTCCGACGTGTCTATCTGCCTGCCGCCATGTCCGCCGAGGTTCTTGAGCAGACTCAGCGTGACGAGGCGGCGGTGGGAACTTGGT
>CAZGAH010000068.1:9240-22170 GCA_964523295.1 uncultured Desulfovibrionaceae bacterium
GGGTCCGGGCGGCGAGCAGGCGCTCCCAGCTGGCTGCGGCGCGGGCCGGCGCCCGGGTGTCGCGCAAGAAGCGCAGGTCGCGCGTCACGCCGGTGAAAAGGGCGTCCATTTCGAACACCAGTTGATCGCCACAAAGTTCGCCCATCCGGGGCCGCCTGCATGTCCTACGCTTCTTGGTCTTTTGACCGTGGGCAAAAACCCTGTGGATTGTTTTCCCGGCGCCTACGTCCAATTTTTGCGTATCGATGGCACTGAGTTGGGCGATCCCATCAAGACGGCACATGAACTTCGCGGCGCACTTCCTGATCTGATGAAGGACCTGGAAGAACTGTTGAAGCTCCATATTCAGACGTTTGTTGATTTCACCTCAGGCCCGGTCGAGGTGCAGACGCCGGACTATCCCCTGGTCGCGCTCCAGCAACTCGCCCGCAACGCAATCCTGCACCGTAGCTACGAAAACACCAATGCGCCCGTGCGCATTACATGGTTCAATGATCGGGTAGAAATCCAGAATCCCGGCGGCCCCTACGGAATCGTTACCAAACAGAATTTCGGACAAGCCGGCGCCTATGACTACCGCAACCCGAATCTTGCGGCGGTGCTCAAGGAACTCGGCTATGTTCAACGGTTTGGCCACGGTATCGCCACAGCGCGTCGGGAGCTGGAGAAGAACAGCAATCCGTCGCCTGAGTTCCTGGTCGAAGACTCGCATGTCGCCGTGATACTATGGAGGCGCGTATGAGCAAACCGGTCATCGCTTTTTTCAACAACAAAGGCGGGGTGGGGAAGACGGCCATGGTCTGCCACCTCTCCTGGATGCTCGCCGAGATGGGATTGCGCGTGGTCGCCGGTGATCTGGACCCGCAAGCCAGCTTGTCTGCGGCTTTTTTGGAAGAAGATCGCCTGGAGCAGGTTTTTGTCGCCAACAGACCGAGGCTGACAGTGTACGGCGCCTTGCTGCCGTTAATCCAGGGTACCGGGGACATCGCGGTGCCGCATCTCGAACTCGTTGACGAGCGCATTGGCCTGCTCATTGGCGATATGGCCTTGTCCTCCTTCGAGGATCAATTGTCTGAGGTCTGGCCCAAGTGTCTGGATCGTGACGAACGTGCCTTTCGCGTCACCTCGGCCTTCTGGCGCATCCTGCAATCGGCTGCGCAGGCGCACGAAGCTGATGTCATAGTGGTCGACCTGGGTCCAAACCTAGGAGCAATCAATCGAGCGGCGCTCATCGCCGCCGACTATGTCGTTATCCCCCTGGGGCCAGACCTTTTCTCGTTGCAAGGTTTGCAGAACGTGGGACCTGCGTTGCGAGACTGGAGAAAACAATGGAAGAAGCGCCTCGAAGAGAATCCAGTTCGCGAACTCAAGCTTCCTGCAGGACGTATTCAGCCCATCGGTTACATTATTCTGCGTCACGCCATACGATTGGATAGGCCGGTCAAGGCGTACGAACGGTGGATGGCCCGTTTTCCGTCCACCTACCGGGAAGCTGTTCTCGACAGCCCCGCAGAGCCATCCATAACTGTGAAGGACGACCCCAACTGCATCGCGCGTCTGAAAGACTACCGCAGCCTCATGCCACTTTCCCAAGAAGCGCGAAAGCCAATGTTCTTCCTGCAGCCCGCCGACGGCGCGCTCGGGGCGCATAGCCTGGCGGCCAAGGAGTGCTACAGGGATTTTCAACGCGTTGCGGAGATAATTTCCCAACGAGCAGGAGTGGTTCCCTGACGGTACGCGCTCGCCGGTCCTGGACATTTTCAACAAAATGGACATACCCACTTCAATGACTGGAGCATCCCAAATCCCCAACCAGATTCCTGTGCCGCCGGAGCTTCCTGAGCCGATACCTGAGCCCGTTCCGGTCTTCATCACGCACGTCAGGACGGGGAACCAGCTCCTCCGGGCCGGAGTCTCGCAACCCGAAGCTGGGAATCAAGCGCTGCTTGCCCGAATTGGCCGACGTGAGACCAAACTGAACCAGAACGCCAGCGATTCCGGAAAGCCCCCCTCCGGCGTCAACCCTTTCCGGGCCAAGCAAAAAATTAAAAAACGAATATCCAGATCGAAGCCGGATTCAACTGGTTGCAGGGTGAACCTGTGGCTGCTGATATGAGTGCAACTGCTCATCCCCATGACCGCCGGCGCCGGTACCGCACTCTGCATATCGAACGGACGTCCTGGTCCCTGGCTCTGTGTCCCTACCCTGCCTCGCCCCTGACGCCCGCGCACTCCCGGTTGCCGCGTCGAATCTTCTCACCGCAAGGACCGCACTAAGCCATGCCTCCCGTACCCATACCCTCGCTCTCACCCGCAGCCACCCGCTGGCCCTCACTGCGCGCCCTGCTTGCCCTCGTTGCGCTGGTTGCCTTCTTTTTCTGGTTTGCTGCCGAGATGCGGACCCACGACTTCATCTATTACGATACCATGGATTTCGTTGTCGGCAATACGCAGTTGCATCACGGCCTGGACATCGCCACCCTGCGCTACGCATTCACCACCTTCGACTTCGGCATGTGGCAGCCCCTGACCTGGCTGTCGCACGCGCTGGACTGGTCGCTTTTCGGAGCGAATCCGGCCGCGCATCACCTGATCAACCTGCTGCTCCACTGCGCCAACGTCTGGCTGCTGTTTCTATTTCTCCGTAAGGCCACGGGCGCCTGGTGGCGCGCGGTATTCGTTGCGGCGCTGTTCGCCATCCACCCCGTCAACGTGGAGGCCGTCGCCTGGACGGTCGAGCGCAAGGGGCTGCTGGCCGCGCTGTTTCTGCTGCTCGCCCTGCTCGCCTGGAGCGCCTGGGTCCGAAACGGGCATCGCCGGGCCTGGGTGGCGGCCCTGTGCTGCTTCGCCCTGGGACTGCTGGCCAAGGCCTCGATCATTACCCTGCCGGCGCTGTTGCTGCTGCTCGACTACTGGCCCTTCGGCCGGACGGCCTTCAGCGCCCGCACCACGACGCAGCCGGGCACGCTCCCGGTCCCCCTGTGGCGTTTGCTCCTGGAAAAACTTCCCTTTCTTCTCGTTGCCCTGGCAGGCGGCATCGCTACCTACCACGCGCAGACCAGCGGGTACGCGGCGCGCCCATTCAATCCCGCCGACATCGGCAATCGCCTCGGCGTCGTTGCCCTGTACTACGTGCAGTATCTCGGCATGTTGCTGGCCCCGCACGATCTGGGATTGCTCTATCCGGGAAAAAACAGCGTACCCCTCTTCGCGGCGCTGAGTTCCGGGCTGGCGCTGCTCCTGCTCAGCTATGCGGCCGTGCGCAACGCACGGACGCACCCCTACGGCATCGTGGGCTGGGGCTGGTTTCTCATTGCCTTTCTGCCGGTCATCCAGTTCCTTCAGGTCAGCCAGCACGGCCTGGCGGATCGTTACTGTTACGTGCCGGAAATCGGCATCTTCATCGTCGCCTCCTGGGGGCTGGCCCGCCTCTGCAGCCGGGGGGCGGAACGAGAAGCGGCCCGTGGCGTCTGCGCCGTCGCCGGGGTCGTGCTCGTCGTCGCCTGCGCCGTCCTGGCCATGCGTCAGCTGCAATTCTGGCAAAACTCCGAAACCCTGTACAAGAAGACCCTGGCCTCGACGGTCGCAAACGACCGCATGGCGCTGTACCTGGGCATGTATTTGAACAAGACCGGACGCGAGACAGAGGCCTTGCATTATCTCCAGGAGGCCATACGCATTGACCGCGCCAACACCGCCGCGTACTACTCCACCAACGCGATGAAGGCCTTGCGGCGCAACGATCTTGTCGAGGCCTTGAAAGAGCTGCAGAACGCCCTGCTCATCGTGCCCGAAGATACGTGGCTGCGCACCCTCTCGGGAGCGGTTCTGCTGCAACTCGGGCAACCGCGCGAGGCCGCCGAGGCCTTCCGCCAGACCCTGGAACGCGTGCCCGCGGACCCCGCAGCGCGCGAGGGACTGGCCCGGGCGCAAAAACACATCGACGCAGCCGAGCCGCCGTCGCCGGCCGCCGAATAGACGGGTGAAGCGGCGATGCGGTTGCAGTTCGTTATCCACTCCCTCAATCTGGGCGGCGCGCAGCGGGTCGTGTCCACGCTGGCCAACCACTGGGCCGGGCAAGGTTGGGATGTGGGCATCGTCACGCTGGACGACGGGGCGTCCTTCTATACGCTGGACGAGCGGATACGGGTGCAGGGACTCGACCTGCGCAGGGACTCGTCATCGCCGCTGCAGGCCGTGTGCAACAATGTGCGACGTCTGCGAACCCTGCGCCGCGTGGTCGTAAACAACAGACCGGACGTGGTCGTGGCCTTTGTGGATCAGACCAACATGCTCGCGCTGCTGGCACTGGCAGGCAGTGGGTTGCCGGTCGTGGTCTCCGAGCGGACGGATCCGCGCCGGCATGACATCGGGCGGGTCTGGTCCGGCCTGCGTCGCCTGACCTATCCGCTGGCCCGGGCTCTCGTGGTACAGACCACGTCCATCCGCGACTTTTTTCCTGCCCGGGTCCGGCGCAAGACCGTGATCATCCCCAATCCGCTCACACCGGCCGGGCAGGACGGCGCGGGGGCCTTGCCGGCGCTGCCGCGCCCGTGCGTCGTAGCCATGGGCCGGCTGGGACGAGAAAAGGGCTTCGATCTGCTGCTCGCAGCCTTTGCCCGCGTGGCCGGCGCACATCCTGCCTGGCACCTGGTCATTCTGGGCGAGGGCCGCGAGCGTGCGGCCTTGCAGGCGCAGCGCGCGGCCCTGGGGCTGGAGCAGCGGATCCATCTGCCCGGTGCGGTTTCTCCGGCCTCCGCCGCATTGCAGCAGGCCGACGCCTTTGTGCTCAGCTCGCGCCGCGAAGGATTCCCCAACGCGCTGCTGGAGGCCATAGCCTGCGGCCTGCCCGCCATCGCCACGACCTGCTCCTCCGGACCGGCCGAAATCGTACACGACGGCGAGAACGGCCTGCTCGTCCCTTCCGAAGATCCGGCGTCGCTGGCAGCAGCCCTGGACCGGCTGCTGGGCGACGCCGCCCTGCGCGCGCGACTTGGCCGCGCCGCCGCCGCTGCGGTCAAACCGTACGCGCTCGAGACCATCGCCGCACGCTGGGAAACGCTGCTGGAGCAGGTGCGACGATAACCGCCAGCCCTCTGCAGCGGCACGCCGACCCTTCATGCAGTGCGCTCAGTTGCCTGTTGACAATCCCGTCCGTCCGCGTAATCAGAAATATATCCTGTTTCCCGTATCGGCTACGAACGGAGGGCACATGGGCGGCGGACAATCACGACGTACTTTCCTGAAAATGGCGGCCCTGTCCGCCGGCGCGGCAGGCGTGGCCGGCCTGGGGGCGGGCCTGCTCGGCGAGACGGGTATGGATTTCGAGCCCAACAACAGCTACTGGACTCGGGAAAAACCTCATCCCTGTGCCCCGCTCGATGGTGATCTGGATGTGGACGTGGCCGTCATCGGCGCCGGATACACCGGGCTTTCGGCTGCCTGGCATCTTGCACAATCCCTCCCCGGCTCGGACGTCGTCGTCCTGGAGGCCCGGCAGCCTGGTCACGGCGCCTCCGGCAGACACGGGGGGATGGTCCTGCCGATGTTCAGCGCCGAGTCCTTCGAAATCTGCTCCGACCCGACAACCCACGGCCAGCTCTACGCGATAACCGTGAACGGGATGCGGGCGTTGGAGCGACTCGTCAACGCGACGGGCGTGGAGTGCGACCTGCAGCTGGATGGCTACATCCACGCCATTCTCGACGAAGAGGACATGGATTACTACAGGCCGTACGTCACGCAGGCGCGACAGGTCGGCATTCCGCTGGAATTGCTCGACGAGGCCGAGGTGGCGGAAGAACTGGGCAGCGAACTGTACGCCGGCGGCGTATACGACCCGGGCGGCGGCTCGGTCCACGCCATGAAGCTGGTCAATGCGTTGACCACGGCAGTGAAAAAGGCCGGCGTGCGCATCTTCGGCGACAGTCCCGTGTTCGGCGTGGAAGAGGGGGAAACCATCACCGTACGCGTCGGCGCCGCGGGGCGCACGGTCCGTGCCCGTTCGCTCGTGCTCGCCACCAACGCATACACGACGAAACTCGGGTATTTCGCGAGCGGCATAGTCCCGATCCATGTTCAGACGGCAGTCACGCCGCCGCTCGACAGGAAAAGACTGTCGGCCACGGGCTGGAAAAGCCGCCTTCCGTTTTATGACAGCCGCAACGCCCTGTTTCATCTCGTGCTCACGCCGGACAACCGGATCGTGATCGGAGGCGGGAGCGCCGAGTACTTCTTCGGCAACGGCTGGCGCTACAAGGGCGATCTGCCGGCCATCGCCAGGATGCTGCAGGCCGAACTGGTGCTGATGTATCCGGGGCTCGCAGGCCTGGGCTTCGACTACGTCTGGGACGGAATGATCGGAGTGACCCGGGACGACACGCCCGCTGTCGGGGTAACGGGGCGACACCGCAACATCTATTACGGGCTGGCCTGCAACGGCCAGGGCGTCAACCTGGCCTTCGTCTTTGGCGAAGTCATTGCCGCCCTGCACCAAAAGCGCCCTCATCCGTGGCTGGAAACGCCCTACGCCAGCCACACGCTCCCGTACATCCCCCCGGAGCCGCTACGCTGGATAGGGGTGCAGGCGGCCATGCGCTATTACGACTGGCAGGACAAGGAGTAGGCGAGCTTCTCTGTTGCTGCCGGACGAGGCCCGGAAGCCGTCGAAAACGGATGACGGCGCTCCCCGCCTTGCGCCAGGCTCAGAGCCAGGCCGGGCCATGCATCAGCCGGATAGAGACGGGCAGGGACAATGGCATTGCGCTCCGGGTACCAGAACCTGCCTTTCGAACGCCTGCCCCCCCCGCACACTCCACCCCGGCGCGCAAAGCCATTCTTCTGCACTACCAGGGTCGATGCCTGCTTTCCGTAAACGGTAATCGGAACGATGCATAGCGTACCGAAACACGCCTGGTGAGATGGGGTTGTTTCGGGGGCTACTGAAAAGCGTAAAACAGAATGAATAGTACTTGACAAGCCATTAGCAATATTTTTTAACTCAAAGAAAAGATTTGAGAAGGGCAAGGATATGCCAGTTGTTGATGGAGAACAAAGGAAAATAGTCGAGGAAGTGGGAGCTGACGGCAGGCCGACAGGCGTGGAAGACGATGGCATCAAAGACGAGCCCAGGGAACCGTTCGACCCGAAATCCATTTCGATTGAAGCCAAACCTATTTCCATGGACGCGCTCATCAGACGGCTGTTGCAAGGTACTATATGTCTGGCTCCCGCTTTCCAACGACATGTAGTATGGGATGAAGGACGGCAAAGCAGATTGATTGAATCCCTGATGCTGAAAATACCGCTTCCAATGTTCTATGTCGCTGCGGATGAAAAGGGAAATTGGGACGTTGTCGACGGCTTGCAGCGTCTGACAGCATTACGAAATTTTGTGCTTGGTGAAATTTTTTTAAAAACAAATGATCAAGCGCTTCGTGGCCATGGAATGCGGTTAAAAGAACTTGAATTTTGGGGCAAGGAATACAACGGCTGTACGTTTAATGATCTTTCCTCAGAGTTGACAAATGACATTTTAGAAACGGAACTTCGTTTTACTATCATACACCCAGGAACCCCGGATGAAGTAAAATTTACAATTTTCAAAAGACTCAATACAGGCGGCATGCCCCTTTCTCCACAAGAAATACGACATGCCTTATATCAAGGCCAGGCTACGAAACTATTGAAGGAGCTTGTCGAAAGTGATGCATACGTGAAGGCTACCGGAGGAATGGTGAATGACAGCCGTATGACCGGCCAGGAGCTTTGCCTCAGGTTTTTAGCCTTTTCTCTTCGCGATGTACGCTATTATAAAAAGTCGGACATGGATTTTTTTCTAAATGAAACAATGAGAATTATTAATTGCATGCCAGAATTAAAGCAAGAGTGTTTAAAAAAAATATTCACTGACTCAGAGATACCAAAAATACGAACAAAATCTATAGAATCTTTAAGATCTCGCTTTGAGAAAGCGATGCATCGTTCCTTCAATATTTTTGGTCGCCACACATTCAGAAAATCTTATGGCAACAATAGAAGGGCACCAATCAATAAAACCCTCTTTGAAACATGGGGCAATATACTGGCCGATTTAACTGGAGAAGAATATGAAAAATTACTTGAGCAGAAAGCAACATTCATGAAAAAATATTCAAAGAAGCTGGACAACGATGATTTTGCAAATATTATTGCCAAACACAGCCTGAAGCCGTCATCGGTACTAGAGCGTTACAAAGAATTGAGATATTTAGTTAAATCAACTATTGAGACAGAGTAAATTTAATGATTCAGCAGATTGAACTCAGCAATTTCAAGTGCTTCACCTCACTTAAACTGCCGCTTGCCCCACTAACGCTACTTTCAGGTTTAAATAATTCCGGAAAGAGCAGCATACTACAAGCGTTGCGAATGATTGTGAGTTATAATGAAACAGCCGACCCCACATTAACAGAACATGGCGGAGTTGAAACAACAAGAAGCGATAAATCCGACAAGAAATCCTCAATTAGTATTAAAATTACAGATGCAAATTCACTTTTTTATGAGTTAATATTCTCTGAGCATGACGCTTATCTTAACAATACTCCCGACTTTCTTGTCCCTTTGACGTCCTATCTTTGCGCCGAGCGCTGGGGACCACGCAACTTTCTTCCTCTCTATGCAAAAATGGGAGAGTTGAAAGACGTTGGTTGTCATGGAGAGTATGTTCTTGATTTTTTAGAAAGGCATCAACTCAATAGCATTCCAAAGAGACTAAAGCATGTATCGTCAGAAGGAGATACGCTTGAATACAATGTCCGGGGATGGCTTAGCGAAATAGCGCCAAATGTTGTATTTCGCCAGGAAGTCTTTAAAAGAATGGACGTTGCGCAAGCGACCTTCAACAGCCACAGGCCAGCCAACGTTGGATTCGGATTGAGTTACGCACTACCGGTCATTGTGCTTCTACTCGGAATGGCAGCTGACTGGGGCGATGAGACGCCCACCGCGCGCCACAAATTCAGACACGGTGCTCTGGTCATGATCGAAAATCCGGAGGCTCACCTTCACCCGAAGGGGCAAGTCGCCATGGGCCGTCTGATCGCTCTGACGGCTGCCTGTGGTGAGCAGGTTATCGTAGAAACCCATAGCGATCATATCATGGATGGCATCCGGATAGCCGTAAAACAAGGGCTTCTCTCCGCAGCGAAGACCGCTTTCCATTATTTCGCCATAGAAGACGGCAAGCATCGCGTGCAGTCACCGACACTCCGCGACAACGGCAAACTCGAGTACTGGCCCGAAGGATTCTTTGATCAAACCGTAAAGAGTATGGCTATCCTGGCAAGACGAGATTGACTATGGCGACACAAACCCTTTGCTTTAACCACTACAGCTTAAATACGGATATAACGCCGCAACATGCATATGCCCTTCTCTACGACTCTTTTCAAGGCGCTCTTTATTTAAATAAAAATGGCGACGATACATACGTATTGTACTACGAACAAGCCAGTTTGGGTGATTGTCTTGTTGGAAAAGATTATACATTTTATGACTTCAAAACTGATCTTCTAGAAAATCATGAGCGCGATTTCTATTTATTTCTTTCTCAGATAGAAGACCGCTCTCCATATATTGATTTTATAAGTAATGAACACATTGATGAACTAGATAAGTGGACGGTATATTTTCCCACGAGACCATATGAAGGCGATTACATGATAATCTGCCTTGCCTGGTCTCTTCAAGGATTTGTAATCAGTCTTAATACTGACCCATTTTGGAATCATGGTCATTTAAAATTCGCTTTTACCGAAGATCACTGCACCCCTGTCGAATTCGACTCCGTAAAAAATATTGCATCAGTCCGACATGGTGTATTGCATCGGGCTCCTGTTCTTGAAACATGGGAGGCAATATGCCCTGATGCCATTCTCTGCGACAGCTTCCTGCAATGGGAGGAGAGCAGAATAGAACAACATCGAGTGGTCATTCGCGAGAAAATCCAAATGGCGTGTACTCGGAATTTTGACTTGAAGCGCCCCCTCGTTGACACCTTGACGAATTCAAAATTCAGCAATCTCAAAGAACTACGCGTAGGAGGACAACTACGCATTTTTTTTGCCCGCCTGCCAGACCGGCGAACTGCAATTCTTGGCGGCCTGTTCAAGCAAGGAAAGGAACGAGACTACCTTGAACCTGTCAGAAAAGCTGAAATTGAATATGAAAAGTTATTAACTATTTGACATTTATTTGCTTCATTTTAGCTTCTTATTTTCAGCGGCAAGGCTCTATTTATTCTTTCCCTGTTCTGACCCATTTCATAGCGTCTCAACTCATGGTGTAACAAGGCAGACGGCACGCAGCAGGGGATGCCAGCGCGCGCGGCCGACGCGAGCGACGCCCTTTTCTTCCCCTATGTCGAATCGAAGACTCCTCCCCGCAAACGCCAATCCGAACGGTTCATCGCCCACCACGCCATTCGTCATATAGCTGACGTCAGATCGTCACCGGACGGTCGTCGATTCGTTGTATCACGCGTCAAGAGCCGCCTGGCATGGGGGTCAGGGCGGCGGTCTTTGCGCTCCGGCGACACGACAACCTGAGGTTCGTTCATGACGCTCAAGTCGAAAATGATTCTCTTTTGCCTGCTCATCAGTCTGGCACCGTTGCTTGTGATCAGCGGTTACGCCATGCAGCAGGCCTCCGAGGGGCTCGCACGTCAGGTCTTCGACCAGCTCGAATCGGTCCGGGACATGAAAAAAGCTGCGCTGCTGGCCTTGTTCGAAAAATGGCGCAAGGAGGCCATGATCTACGGCCAGGTGAAGGAGGTCTACAGCGCCATCGGCATGTTGCGCGACGCCTATCTGGGGCTGGCCAAACCCGGTGCGCGTCTGGACGTCGAGGACGAAGAGTTCCGAGAGATGCTCGATTACGTCAGCCCGGCCTTTGCGTCGTTTGTGAAGGTCCTGGGTTACGAAGACGCGTTGTTGGTGGACGATTACGGGCGCGTGGTCTACAGCCAGCAGCGCAAGCCGGAACTCGGCGAGGATCTGGCCGAAGGGCCGCTGCGCAACAGCAATCTGGCCCGGGCCTGGCGCGAAGGACTCAAGGGCGAGACGGTGCTGGTGGATTTCGCGCCGTTTCCCGGCCCGCAGGACGAGCCGGCCGGATTCGTGGCCGCTCCCGTGTTCAACCACATGGGCAAGCCGGACGGCGTGGCGGTGTTGCGGCTGCCCCGCAGCGAGCTGGACAGGCTCATGGCCATACGCAGCGGCATGGGCGAAAGCGGCGAATCCCTGCTCATGGGGCCGGACCAGCGCCTGCGGGCACGTTCCCCGGCCGAGGCCGCTGCGCCGCAGGCCAGGACGTCGGATGAGGCCGATTCCAGCACAACGGCGAGCCGGGCCCTGGCCATGGCCCTGGACGGGGAATCGGGCGTCCGGCTGGGAAAGTCCAGTCACGGGGCCCCGATGCTGACGGCTTACGCCCCCTTGCCCTTCGGTAACGTCACCTGGGCCCTGGCTGCCGGGATTGGGGAGGCGGAGGCCATGCACCCGGTCAGACGGCTGAAACAGGCGGCCGGTCTGGCTGTCGGTGTGACCGTCCTTGTGGTGACGCTGGCCACCCTCTTTTTCTTGCGCCGCGAACTGGTGCGTCCGCTTGCGGCCATTCGCACGCATCTGCTGCAGATCCACGGCGGCGAGTTGAACACCATGATCAAGGGCGGTTTCAAGGCCGAGCTGTTCGACCTGGCCGAAGGGTTGTGCCGTATGGTCGTTCAGCTGAAAAACAGGCTGGGCTTCAGTGCCAGCATCGTGAAGGCCATTACCGTGCCCTGCCTTGTGGTCGACGTCGACAACAAGATCACCTACGTGAACAAGGAGCTGTTGGCCCTGCTCGAGCTCGATGCCGCAGCCGAAAGCTATCAGGGTGAGGATGCCGGGCAGTTCTTTTACGGCGACGCCTGCGGCGTTCCATCGAACACGCTGTGCCTTGCCGCAGGTGAGCGTATTGACGGCAAGGAGCTGGCCTGGCAGGGGCGTCGCGGGACCCCCTTCCATGTCCGGCTCGACGCCGCACCGCTTTTCGACCTCGACGGACTTCCCATCGGCGCATTCTATCTCTTTGTCGACTTCACGCGCATCAAGCTCACCGAGAGCGAGATTCGAAAACAGCGCGACCTGATCGCCTCGGCAGCGGAAGAGGCGGACCGGATCGCCCTGCACGTGGCCCACGGCGCGGAGGAGTTGTCCGAGCGCGTAGAATTGGCCTGTCGCGGAGGCGTAAGCCAGTGTGAGCGTATCGAAGAAACCGGAAAGGCCATGGGCGAGGTTGCCCGGCAGTTCCAGGTGGTGACCGGCAATGCCCTGAATGCGGCCGGCAGCGCCGACGCGGCCAGGGAAACCGCACGCAGCGGAGCGGACCTGGCCGAAGAATCCATCCGGACCATCGACCAGGTGCGGGGGGCATCTCAGGAGCTGCGCACCAACATGCACCAGCTCGGCGACAAGGCCACGGCCATCACCGCAATCATCGGCTCTATCCGGGACATCGCCGACCAGACCAACCTGCTGGCCCTGAACGCGGCCATTGAGGCGGCCAGGGCCGGAGAGGCGGGCCGGGGCTTCGCCGTGGTTGCCGACGAGGTCCGCAAGCTCGCGGAAAAGACCATGGTCGCCACCCGCGACGTGACCGAGAGCATCGAAACCATTCAGCGCATGGTTCGCACCAGCATCGAGTGTACGGAAACGGCCTTCGGGATCATTGAGGACGCCAGTTGCCTGGTCAACCGCTCTGGAGAGGCCTTGCGCGCCATTGTCGTCCATTCGTCCGATGCCGCTGAGCGCGTGGGTGGAATCGCCGTGGCTGTGGAGCAGCAGACTCAGTCCCAAGTAGTGTCTTGTCAAGTGGTGTAAATTCTTTTCTTCGTTCCCTTGCCCTGTC
>CAZGAH010000069.1:0-2803 GCA_964523295.1 uncultured Desulfovibrionaceae bacterium
AAAGGGCGCGCCGGGTCATCCCCGGCTCGGCGGCGAGCATACGGATACGCGCGAGAACGGACTCAGCCGGCTCACCCATCAGCGCGCGTTCGCGCACGCTGATGCCGACCAGCAGAAAGACTTTGTAATTTCTGAATATCCCGAAGCAGTCCCCGTAAAAAACGATCATTTTGTCGTTATTTTGGGCCTCGAGTTGCCGCCGGAAACGGCCGATGCCGGTCTCCTCGCCGCGCCGTCCGGCCTCCTCACCCGCGTGCCGATGGAGTCTGAAGTCCGTCACCAGGGCCAGGCAGGTGAACACCAGGCAAGCATGGACCCTGACACCGGGCTCGCTACGCTTGGGGTGGTGTTCAAAAAACTGATCTCCTTCGCCTCCCGGTTGCAGATGTTCTCGATCAGACTGCGGACGTCGCAGGCGTGGAAGCCGGCGAATGCGTCGTCTGGGGGATCGGTGTCCAGATCTTCACGATGTTGCCCGCAATCGTCTCGCACGACAACGCCCCCCCTGTATCAAAGGGTGCGCGACGGGAAGGACCGCGGCTGTTGCTCCCCTGCTGGGCCTGTGCCGCATTGAATCCAATCAAGGCTAACAGTGCCTCGTCTGTCAGCAGCACCCTGATTTGTCCGGCTAGACATGCTCCGAATTTCAGTGGGGGAGAAACCGCGGAAATGTGGCAGGGATACCTTTTCAATGCCCTGACTTCGCTGTATGAAGATGACGGGACGGACAACCGGCGGGCTGAAGACGGCGGGACCTGGTCTTCGGAATTGCCGGATGCCGATGGAGTATGACCGAACTCAATACCTTGCTTTTGCACCCGTCTCCAGAGGTGCGGACGGCCTTGCGTCAGCTCGTGCGCGAGTCGGGCTTTATGCGTGTGCTCGGCGAGGCGGTCTCGGCCTTCGAGGCCCTGGAGTTGCTGGAGGCCATTCCCTACGGGGTCTTCTTTCTGGGACTGGAGCTGGCCGACGGCGTGAGCGGGTTCGAGCTGGCGCAGATGCTTGCCAGTCGCAAGCATGTGCCGGCGCTCGTGTTCATCGCGCCGGACGAAAAACAGGCCTTCACGGCCTTTGAACTCGGCGCCACGGACTATCTGCTCTGGCCGTGTACCCGCGAGCGTATGATCCGGACCTTCGAACGACTGCGGCAGTTCAAGGCCCATTTCAAGGAAATTCCCGTGCCCGAGCTGGGCTGGAAGGACGCTGAGTACAAGCCGGCCGGGAGCGACGACGAGGACGAGGAAGAGCTGCTCAAGCTCTCACTGCCCGAGGAAGAGCAGGACAAGTTCATTTCCGCCCTGCGCCAGGCCTGGGAGCACAGCCGACGCTACGCGGCTGTGGACATCGAAAAACTTGCCGTCACGCTGGAAGGCAGGACCATACTCATCCCGTACGATCAGATCATCTTTGTAGAGGCCGACGAGGACTACAGCTACGTTCACACGGCGGGACAGAAATTTCTCACATCGTACCGGATGAAGATTCTGGAAGACCGGCTGCGACACCATCGTTTTTTTCGCGTACATCGGAAGTATCTGGTGAATTTGAATATGGTAACCGAGATCGCCTCGTTGCCCGGCAGCAATTTCATGCTGCGCACGGCCGGCAAGACCCGCATCGAGCTGCCCATCAGTCGGCGGCGGATCAGCGAGTTGAAGCAGATTCTCGGTCTCTAGCCCGGTCCGGCGCAATGCTGCGCCGCTTCGAGGCAGGCGTAACAAAGGAGGATGACATGGACCAGTCCGGCGCATTGGACGCCCTGCTCCACGAGGAGCGCGTATTTCGTCCGCTGCCCAAGGTCGCGGCCCAGGCCAACCTTACGTTGCAAGCCTATGAACAGGCCTGCGCCCTGGCGGAGCGGGATTATCTCGCCTACTGGGAAAGCGCGGCCGAGGAGCTGGACTGGTTCAAGAAATGGGACCGCGTGCTCGACGACTCCGAGCCCCCGTTTTACAAGTGGTTTGCGGGCGCCAAGTGCAACATCGTCTACAACGCCCTGGACCGGCACATCGAGACGGCCAACAAGAACCGGCTGGCGCTGATCTGGGAGGGCGAGCCCGGGGACAGCCGCAAACTGACCTATTACGAGCTGTACCGCGAGGTGAACAAGTTCGCGAATGCGTTGCGCTCGCTGGGCCTGCGCAAGGGCGACCGGGTCATGCTCTACATGCCGCCCCTGCCGGAGACGGTCATCGCCCTGCTGGCCGTGGCCAAGATCGGCGCGATCCACTGCGCGGTGTTCCCGGGTTTTTCGGCCAAGGCGCTGCGAGATCGCATCGTGGACGTCGATGCCAAGCTGGTCGTGACCGTGGACGGCTTCTACCGCAACGGCCGCGTGGTCAATCTGAAGCACATCGTGGACGAGGCCATGATGAGCAGCGGCAACGTGCCGGTGGAGACGGTGATCGTGGTGCACCGGGCCAACGTCGAAGTGGAGATGCACGAACCGCGCGATCTGTGGTATGCCGATCTGGTCCGGCAGGCCCGTCCGGTTTCCCCGACCGAGGTCATGGACGCCGAGGACATGCTCTTCGTGCTCTACACCTCGGGCGCGACCGGCAAGCCCAAGGGCATCGTACACACCCACGGCGGCTATATGGTCGGGGTCAACCGCACCCTGAACTGGGTCTTCGACATCAAGCCCACGGACATTTTCTGGTGTACGGCCGACAGCGCCTGGATTACCGGGCACAGCTACGTGGTCTACGGCCCGCTGCTGGCAGGCACCACGACGCTGCTCTACGAGGGGCATCCGCTCTATCCGCAGGCGGACCGGATCTGGAGCATGGTCGAGCGCTATGGC
>CAZGAH010000069.1:2813-10262 GCA_964523295.1 uncultured Desulfovibrionaceae bacterium
GTACCGACTCTGATCCGGGTGCTGATGCGCTTCGGCAAGGAATATCCCAAGAAGCACGACCTTTCGACACTGCGCCTGCTGGGGAGCGTCGGCGAGCCCATCAACCCGGAGGCCTGGATCTGGCTGCACAAACAGATCGGTCGAGGGCTGTGCCCGATCATGGATACCTGGTGGCAGACCGAGACCGGGATGTTTATGATCAGCCCGCTGCCCATCTCGCCGCTCAAGCCCGGCTCCGTCTGCAAGCCGCTGCCGGGCATCGAGGCGGACATTCTCGACGAGCAGGGCAACCCGGTCCCTCCGGGCAAGGGCGGCCTGCTCGTGATCAAAAAGCCCTGGCCAGGTATGATCCGTGGCGTGCTCAACGACCCGCAGCGCTACAAGGAGACCTACTGGACGCGCTTTCCGGGCGTGTATCTGGCCGGCGACGTGGCCCGGCGCGACGACGACGGCTACATCTGGATTCAGGGCCGCGCCGACGACGTGCTTAACATCGGCGGGCATCGCATCGGCACCGCGGAGATGGAGAGCGCGCTGGCCTCGCACAAGGCCGTTGCCGAGGCCGCGGTGGTGGGCATCCCGGACGCGATTCGCGGCGAGGTAGCCAAGGCCTTCGTGATCCTCAACCCCGATTTCGAGCCGACCAACGAGCTGGTCAAGGACCTGCACGAGCACATCCGCCGCGAACTGGGACCGATCGCCATCGTCAAGAGCTTCGCCTTTCCGGACAAACTGCCGAAAACGCGCAGTGGAAAAATCATGCGCCGCATCCTCAGGGCAGAGGAGCTGGGCGAGGCCGTGGGCGACATCTCGACGCTCGACGATTAGACGGACCGCGCTGTCGCCTGGGCGGACAGGGATTCTCCGTTCCGATTCGACAGCGCGCATAACGCGTGGCAGGCGTGATCCGCTGCCGACGCCTGATCCGCGGATGATGCCGGATCAGCGTTCGGGTGAAAAGAGGCTCAGCACTTCCCGGAGAACGACACAGGCGTGAGCCCCGATGCCCGGGCGCTTGCTTTCGCGCGGCCCGGCAACGTTCAGAACCCCGTGGCACAGCCCCTCGCCCTCCAGCCAGCGCCTGACCGTCTCGACGGCGCCAGGCCGGTCCAACTGGGCGATACAGTACGGGCGCCTGCAGCCGGCGGCGTAGCGCACGGTCGCCAGGGTGCCCCGAGTCAGTTTTCCGGCATTGAGTACCAGGGTCGCGTCCGCGTGGTGTATGTTGCGCCGCGTGCGCTCCAGATAGCCGGCGCCGGCTGTTTCTTCCAGCGGATAGGTCAACGGGACGCCGTCGTCTTCGGCCCGGCGTCCGGCCGGACACCAGCCCCCGTGCGGCAGTCCCAGTTCCCGGGCAACCTCCAGCGCGGCCCGGTCCACGCCCGTCTGCCCGCCGGATATGATCTTGAGGCCCGGTTCCGATAGAAAAAGAATGTCCATTTTCGCATAGCCGGCAGGCGCTATCGTCAGGTGCGGCCTGCGCCGGCAAGCGTATTTGGCCTGAGCGATTCCGGCGCGCAGGGCCTGCGCGTAGGCCTCGGCCTCGAAAACATAGTGCAGCCCCGCTGCCGCGGCCCTGGAAGCGGACCCACCCAGGCGCCACTGCACGACGTCCTCGCGATGCCGCACCTCTACCGTCACTGGCGGCAGACAGCCCTTGTCCTTGGCCACGAACAACCCGTATCGGCCGCTTTCCGTCAGGCTCGTCGCCAGGGCACTCCAGTCGGCCAGGTACGCCGACATGACCGGCTGACGTCCGTCTATGCTCAAATGCGGCTCCAGATGCTGTCCTGTCTCCCGCATGACGACCCGTACGCCGAGTTCGAGACGATGCCTCATCCCCTGCTCTCCAGCCCCCTGTCGGCCATTGCCCACTTGATCCACCAGACTCCGCTGTTTCGCATCTTTCTCAGCTGGGTATACAACAGCAACGCGTAAGTATCAACTCATTTTTAGTATTCAATATCTGATATAATTGAAAACAGGAAAACAAAATATTTGGAAACATCGAGTTCCTCAGTAGGAGTCCGCTCCTCGACAGGCGCCCGCGTTCGGGGTGATTACTTGGGGGCGTGGATGGTATTCTCGAAAGGAAGGGGCAGGTAGCTCGTGGTCAAAAAAATGAAAATGAATCCATTGTTTTGGCCTTTATACATCAGGAAGCCATGCTTGAGAAAATCATGATCGAACAGGCAATCAATGCCCTTCTTATGTATGCAATCGTAGATATCGAATTTATCCTTTTTTAGTTCCGATGCAATTTTACTAATGGAAATTTTTAGCTAAACTGCAGAATCAGTATTTTATATAGACAGTTTAAACAGATATTGTTCAGCGAGTGGAGAGTTGTCGCTATGCCTGTGCTCCGGACACGACAAGAGGAGAGGTTGCGTCAATGCCAAATCGTGCTTCAGGTTTAGAACGGAACATTTAACTGTTTTAAGCACATTAGTTAACTACGTCAAAATAAAAAACAATATATAGATATTTTGTTTTTATTTAAGACTATAAATTGTTATTAATTTAATTCGTGAAAATATTTATATATTATATTACTATC
The DNA here is from genome assembly GCA_964523295.1 of uncultured Desulfovibrionaceae bacterium. Lineage (GTDB taxonomy): Bacteria > Desulfobacterota > Desulfovibrionia > Desulfovibrionales > Desulfovibrionaceae > CAZGAH01. Next base: position 5,374 of record CAZGAH010000069.1, read on the forward strand.
TAAATTGTACTCTGTTTCGAGCCGTTTCTTCGCACTGTCGGTCGCGTCGTGCGGCGGATTGAAACGGGCTGAGCAGCTCCATCCGCTCAGGTCCAGTCATCGTCAGTCCACCTGCCAGACTCCGCCCGACGCCGGTTCGTAGCGTAGCGGGCGGAATGTCGTGAGGTTCGGGTCGATTCCGGACAGGAGGCGGAAGGCCATCGTGTGGATGGCCGGGCGGTCTACGACAAAGGCCCAGGGCGATCCCTCGCGCAGGATCAGAAAGGGATCAGGCACGCGCGCGAGCAGGGAGAAGTTCAGACCGCGCGCATCGACGAGAAAGACGCCCGGAAAGTGTACGTAGCCCTTGGCCCGGCAGGCAGGGGAGAGCGTGAGCGCGTTGTCCGCGGGGTTCACGGAAAAGCTGTCCCCGGGAAACAGATCGACGTGGTTGCCGGGCGGGGGCGCGGGGTGCCCAGGCGTGGCGCCCATGGCCAGCCAATGCCCGCTACGCAGCAGCAGGTCCACCGGAAGATAGAGCAGCACGTCGGCTCGGGGAAAGAGAAACGCGTGCACCGCGTCGTGATCTGCCAGGCCGAGCGCACGGGCCAGGTCCGGATGCGGCGTCCGGCCGCTCAACGCCTCGATCAAACGGCTGACGGCCAGTTCGCGCGTGCCGTAGGCGGCGTCGAGGCGATGCAGGGCGTTGATGCCGTGGGTCGCGAAGAAGCGGATCCAGTTTCGGGCCAGGACGGCGTCCGCCGTGGCGAGCGGAAACGCGGTCACGAAGATGCGGTCCGGAGTCTGTGCGCCGCCGTCGATAAAGGTCCGGCGCCCGGCCTGGGCCTGGAGAAAGTAGCCGTCGTCCCACCAGCACCAGATCAGCGCCTGCGCGGGGCTGTGCTCGCGGATACTCCGGGCCAGTCGATCGTGCGCGCGCGTGAACAGTCGCTCCGGCGCGTAGTGCAGCAACTGCGTGAAGGACGGCCACAGCAGGGACGCCGCGACCGCGGCTGTCACGAGAACGCGTGCGTTGCGCCAGACAATGCCCGGGCCGCGCCAGAACGGGAGAGTCCAGACAAAGCGCTCGACAAAGGCGCCCAGGCCGAGCGCCAGTAATGGAAAGGCGACGATCAGGAAACGATTGGCGCGCAGACTCAGCCCGGCGAGCAGCAGGAGCGGGGCGAGCGAACAGGCCGCGCGGGGCGAGCGCCAGAGCAGCCAGGCCAGTCCCGCCAGCGCGGCCGCCAGGGTCGGCAGCGAACCGGCGGCCTGACGCCCGAGCGTCGCGTAGTCCAGCCCCCGGAGTTCGCGTATCGACGCCGCCACGTCGGCCTTGGCCGCGTCGAGCCGGGTCACGAAGCCCAGGTGTACGTGCGCGTAGTGGACCTGCTGCCCCAGCCAGCGCGGAAAAAGCTCCCCGGCGTCGGCCAGCACGGCGCCGAGCAGAACGAGCAGGACGAGTCCCAGTCCGAGTTTGACCAGGCGCATGGCCCGGGGCTGCGGAAAACAGGCGCTCAGCGCGTACCCGCCCAGACAGAGCCCGGCCAGGGCCAGGCCGGGAGGCCACCAGCGGGCGAAGGCCCAGGCCAGGATCGCGAAGGCGCCCAGCCCGAAGGCCCGCGCCCGGCGCGTGCCAAAGGCGGCGCCGTGCAGCGCGAGCGCGCAGGCGTAGAGAAAAAACGGTATCAAGCCGTCCGTGTCGAAGCGCCCTGCCCCCGTATCGTCTATCCAGTACGGGCACAGGCCCACGGCCAGCCCCGCGACGACAATCAGGACCGGGCCGCCGGCCATGGCCGCCCAGGCGAGGACGGCCAGGCCGGAAATCCAGGCCAGAAACGGCGGCAGTGCGAAGGCAACGGCCTCGGGCGACGCACCGGTCAACCGGCTCAGCGCGCCGGTCAGCGTGACCAGGAGCGGCCGGGACGGCGTCGGCTCGCCGGCCAGGGCCGCGCGCGTCAGGCGCAGGTAATGGTAGCCGTCGTAGTTCGTCAGCAGCGGCACGTCCGAACCGAGAAAGCAGGCCTCGGGATCGCCCCCCAACAGGCGCGTCTGCGTGCGGCTCTGCCACAGCGTCAGGGACAGCGTGACCAGCGCCGCCAGCGCCACGGCAAGCAGGCGTACGCGGGGGGGGGACGCAGCGCTCACGCCCGCGCCTCCGTCAGCGTGGCGCCGGATATGGGGGGGATATGCGTGTGTCGGATTCGGCAATGCTGTCTCGCCGCTCATACAGGGACATGCCCGGCGCACTGTCCCGCCCGGGCTCCTGGTCCACCTGGCTACAGGGCCGGGTCCTGCGCCCCGCACCCGCTCACCGCCGCCACGATGAATTCCGCAGCCCGCACCGTATGCCCGTCGCGCGCGATGTCGTCGCGCAGCGTCTGAACCATGGCCTCCAGGGACTGTTCGTCGTCGTTCCATATCAACGACCGGTCCGCGCGTGGCGCCGTATCGAGCGCAGTCAGCACGGCCTCGTACTGCGCGGCCGTGGACGCCGAAAGCAGAGGCCGCGGATCGTAGCTCCCGGTGAGGCGGGCGGAGCGGAGGGAAACGGCCTGCACGCCCGTAATCAGGGCCATGGCCAGGTAGGCCTCCAGGGCGCGTAGCGACGTGCGCGCCAGATTCGCGGCGTTGAAGCCCTGGCTGTTGATGTTCTGGTTGAACTGCTCGGCATGGGTCGGGAAACGGTCGGCTATCGGCAGCCCGTACCAGCCGACCAGCGTCATGATCGAATTGGCGGCGATCTGCAAGCCCTTGAGCCCCATGTTCACCGGTCTGGCCTCGTTGCCGACCAGCGAGGCCGGCAGCCCGGCGCTGAACTCCGGCGTGACCAGCAGGGCGATCTGCGTGTCCATGTGCTTGGCCACGAGCCCGAGGTAGTAGCGCAAATGATCCATCCAGACGGCAACATGCTGGCCGAGAAAATTGCCGCTGTGAAGGCTCAGGCAGTGTTCGCCGTCGATGAGCGGATTGTCGTTGGCCGAGTTCATCTCCGTTTCGAGCGCCGTCGCCGCGTGGCTCAGCCCCTCCAGCACCGGTCCCAGGAATTGCGGCAGGCAGCGGAGCGAATACCGGTCCTGAACGGGCTGGTCGCCCTGCACGCCGTGATGTCCGTCGAGTTCGTTCCGGCACATACGCGATCCTGCCAACAGCGCGCGCATGAGCCGTGCCGCCAGAATCTGCCCCGGATGGGGCTTCAACTCCTGAACCAGCGGGTGGAAGGACTGGTCCGAGCCCAGCAGGGCCTGGATGGCGAGCGCATGAAAGCCCAGCGCCAGGGAGACGAGGCGGCGCGCGTCGTAGAGGCAGTTCGCGGCGATGGCGGTCATGACCGACGTGCCGTTGACCATGGCCAGACCCTCTTTCGGCCCCAGAACCAGCGGCTCGAGTCCCAGACGCGTAAGCGCCTCCAGACAGTCGAGCGTTTCGCCGTTCATACGCACCGTAAAGCACGGAGCCGCCCCGATCAGTGCCCCGGCAATGGAGGCCAGCGGGGCGAGATCGCCGCTGGCGCCGATGGAGCCCATTTCCCGCACCCGCGGAACCACGCCCTTGTTCAGAAAAAGCAGCAGCCGCTCGACAAGTTCCCGGCGCACGCCCGACACGCCGCACAGATGCGAATTGGCGCGCAGCACCATGGCCGCGCGCACGGCTTCGTCCGGGAGATAGTCCCCGGCGCAGACGTTCAGAAAACGCAGCAGGTTGCCCTGCAACGCGCTGAGGTCCGCCTCCCCGATGCTCACGTTGGCCATGCCGCCGTATCCGGTATTGACGCCGTATACCGGTTCTCCCGTACGCACGGCGCGCCGGATAAAGGCGGCGGACGCGTCCATGCGCTCGAGCGTAGCCGGATCCGTGGTCAGACGCACGGGCCGGCCATGCCGGGCCACGGCCACCAGCTCGTCGATGGTCAGGCCTTTGCCCGCGAGCGTCACTTCCGTAATCTCTTCCGCCCGGCACCAGGATGCCGGCGGCAAGGGCGCTGACGACTGACGACGGCGCACCGTACAGGCCGGATTCGACTCGACGTCGCGCAGGATCAGATCGAGAATCCGGTGCGCTCGCTGGGAATAGAGCTGAATGGCGTTGACGTCGGGCATATCCGCGACCTGCTGCATGAGCAGGCCGTCGTCCTCGAACCAGTACGGCAGAAGTCCGCCGAGGAAATACCCGCGCCGCCGCAGCTGGTTCACCCCCTCCGCACACCACGACTCGCCGAGATTGATAAAGACCTGGAGCACGGAGCTCCCCCGCTGCCGGGCCTGCGCCTCGAAGGCGTCCAGCGCGGCAGGGAAATCCGGTCCAAGGGTCAGGACGTGCATACGCGCAGCCTGGGCGAAGTCGAAGTACTCGACCGAAGCACGCGTGGCCAGCCCGACCGGCGGTACGTCGAGCGCCGGCAGGATGGTCCGCTGCGGGGTCAGCTCCCCGGCAAGGTACTCGATGGGCTCCTGATAGACGTCCGGGCAATAGAGCACGCGGGCTTCCGCATGATCCCCACCAAAGAGCAGCAGCATGGACACGCGCTCGTCCGGAATGTCCGACTTGCCGTACGAGGCCGCCGGCATCAGCCCGATTTCCAGGGCCGACTCCCGCAGTCCACTCATGGCGGCGTATTGCTGCGTCACCACCTGATGACACGGCGCCTCGCTGAAACAGACGGCCACGCGGTGCTGCGGAATAAGCACGCCCTGAATGTACTCCTGAAGCAGCAGGGACGCCTTTGTGCCGCGATACTCCGGCAGCACGACGTGCGTGCCGATTTCGTAGACGCGATGATACGGCGCCGAACTCCGGAACAGGCTGCCGTATCCGACTATATCGCCCGCGGAGGTGCGGGCGACGGCGCTGAAGACCAGCGCCAGGCGGTTTTCTTCCTGAAGGCTCGTGCTGTAGTTGAGCAGTTCACC
>CAZGAH010000069.1:10272-13094 GCA_964523295.1 uncultured Desulfovibrionaceae bacterium
GGGGAGGTAGTATGTTTCGAACGGGAACGATTTTCCGTAGACAGCGAAAAAAAGCCGGGCAACGCCCCAGGCGTCGTCAGGGGTCATCGCCGCGACCACGAAGTCCTGGCCGGGAGCGACGGGGAGCTGCTCCTGTTCGAGTTTTTCCAGGGCCTGCTCCAGGCTCATCCCCGTGCGCTCGGGGCGGATGGTCCAGTCTGCCAGCTTGCCCATTTCGTTTTTGGGCAAGTCCGGGCCAAAGGTGATGGACTTGGGTTGCTCCAGGGGCAGCAGCCGCGCGGCCAGATGTCTGCGTAGCGAGACCAGCAGCCCGGAATTCGCGACCACGCCCGGCCTGGGCACCACGAAGGCCTTCAGACGGTCGCCCTCGTCCGGGCGCATCAACCGCACCGTGCAGTCGGCCACCGACTCGTGCGTCAACAAGGCATCGCGCACGCGCGCCGGGTAGACATTGGTCCCGGACAGCTGCACGGCGTGGTCCAGACGCTTCTTTACAAGAAAATGCGTCTCGTCCACCCACTCCAGCTCGTCCTGGAAGCAAAACGGCTCGGACTCGCCGCCCTGCTCCAGTTCGCGCACGAAGCGATCCGAAGCAATGCGCCGCCATGTGGGCATGAGCGTCAGCGGATCGTCCGGATTCGAGCGATGCCCCATGGCCCCGCTCTCCGACGAGCCGTAAATCTCGTGCATCACGGGCAATCCCTGCCGTTTGAGCGTCTTGATAACCTCGGCAGGACAGGGGCCGGTCGAGGTGATGCCGATGCTCCCGGCAGGAAAACGCTCCCTGGTGTCGGCAAAAAGCTTCCACAGGTGCGGAATGCCGATGATGGCGTCCCCGGGTTCCAGACTCCGGATGATGGCCGCCGGCCTCTGGAAACGGCGGTTCACGCACTCCACGCCCAGCGCCTTGGGAAGCTGCAACGTATAGATGAAGCCGTAAATATGATGCGGCGGCACAAGATTGATAAAACGCCGCGCCCCCCCAAGCATTTTGGCCAGATACAGCGCGTCCTGCTCCAGAAAAAAATACGGACGAAAGACCGCTTTGGGGTCTCCGGTGCTCCCGGATGTGAAAAAGGTCACGGCCCGGGGACGCGGCCCAATCCTCTCCGCCGCGTACGCCGCCCACTCGCCCAGCGTGGGCAGACACGCCATGGCCTGCGCGCTCGCCTGCTCCAGACAGAAAAATCCGGCCACACGACCGGCCATAGCAGCTACTTCCGCGGCGTCCGCCCGTAACGGCTCGTCGGTCATGACGCTCGCGCCCGTGAGCAGCAGCTCGTCGCCGAACACGTCGGACAGCTTGCGCAGCCGTTTCAACTCGCCATAGGCCAGACTGCGCGTAAGGTGAAAATAATCGTCATACTGCAACTCGATGCGCATCAGCCGGCTCCTTCTGTCGATCATGACGCACGCAACGTCCGTCAACCCCTGAGTTCAAGCGATTCGTAATCCACAACGATCGCGTCCAATAGACGCTTCGCCGCGTCGGTATACAACCGAAGAATGGAAAAGTCCGGCCTGGAGGAGAGCTTTTGCAGCAGCAACGCGTCCTTGTCGGCCCACCCGGGCAACAGGCCCGCGAGGAAATAGCCGGCCTGGCGCGCGGTCTCCACCGCGTGCGTAATGCCTGGGCGCCATAAAGGCAGGACGCACTGCCAGGCATGGCAGCGCGGATGCTCTTCCTCCATACGCCTGATGCGTGCGCCGTGCTCGAAGCCGGGCTCATCGACCGTCATTCTGACCAGCTGCGCGTTCCCGACAGGCAGCACAGCGCAGTGCGACACCGCCCTGTCCGGCCCGCTGTCCCTGACCTCTTCCCGGGCCAGATTCCACGCGGCGTACATCTCGTGCAGGACTGTCGCGTAGCGCGCTGGCAGGTGCACGGCCTGCGGCCGATCGCGGAAGATAGTCATCGCGTCCAGAAGGGAAATCCACGCGCCTGAGTCGCTCCCGCGGGCATCGGTCCGCGCCGGCAAGGCCTCGAGTTCGATCGCGCAGGGGATGGCCTTGAATCGGCAGGCCATTTTCTGGGTGACCAACTGGTCGCAAACGCTTTGGGAAAAGAGCACGTCCAGGCCAAAATGCTCGGGCGTATTCTGGTGGATGTACTCGGCCAGCTGAAAGGCCAGCAGGCTGTTGCGGTACTCGGGCAGGACGATCCAGGAGCCGGCCTCCATGATGCGCCTGCCCGGCGGATTGCGGAACAGCGCGCACAGCCCCACGATATCCTCCGCAGAGGTCCGGCCGACCGCGTAATACACGTCGCCACGGGCGTTGCGTCGCACGAGCTCGTCCGCGTCGTAGACGTATTGCATCGGATAGGCTTCACCGTAAACGGCCTGATACAGCCGGACAACGCCCGGCGCGTCTTCCGGCCGAAAGCTGTCGATGACGTAGTGCCCCAGGGGCAGGGTATCGTGAAGGGGCGTGCGCCGCATGGTCGATTTTTTCCTGTCAGCTACGCATTGGCCGAACACCTCGCCCGGGCAAGGGGAATCGCTGACGGCGGGCGTGTCGGACGGCTTGCCGGGCAGGTCAACTCCCGGATTCGAGCGATGTATAATCCGCAACAACCGTGTCCAGAAGACGCTTCGCCTCGTCGGTGTATAAGTGGATCTTGGAAAAGTCCGGCCGTGTCGAGAGCTTCTGCAGCTGCAAGGCGTCGCTTTCGGACCACCCGGGCAACAGGCCCACGAGGGAATAGCCGGCCTGGCGCGCGATCTCCACCGCGTACGTAATCCCCGGACGCCATAATGGCAGGACGCAATGCCAGGCATGGCAGTTCGGGTGTTCTTCCTCCATGTGCCTGATGCGAGCGC
>CAZGAH010000069.1:13104-21670 GCA_964523295.1 uncultured Desulfovibrionaceae bacterium
TAACGCGAAGGCAGGTGCACGGCGAGAGCGCGCCGGCGATAGACGATCGCCCCGTTCAACAGGGAGATGCGGCCAGCGTCCATGCTCTCGGCCATGTCGGAACGAGTGGGCATGATCTCGAACTCAATCCCGCAGGAAATGGACCCGAATTTGTCGACCATCCGCTGGGTGAGCAGGTGATGGCAGACGCTTTGCCCGAAAATCAGGTCCAGATCGAGATGCTCGGGAGGATGCCGGTGGAGGCGCTCCGCCAGCCGGAAAGCCAGTATGCCGTTGCGATACCCGGGCAGCACAATCCAGGATCCCCCCTCGATGATATGCTTGCCGGGAGGATTCCGGAACAGCGCGTACACCCCGACTACATCGCCCGTGCAAAGACGCCCGACGGCATAGTACAGATCGCCGCGTGCCGCGCGTTTCACGATTTCATCGGCATCGTAAACATAATCTATCGGAAAAGTCTCGCCATAGACGGCATAATACAAACGGGCAATACCCGGCGCATCCTCAGGCCGAAAGCCGTCAATGGTGTATCGCAGCCCTGGCAGTACGTCACGCCAGGTGTTGCGCAACATATCCAGATTTTCTTGCCTGGTTCGCATCGTCGAAATCCTCGGGGCAAAAGAAGTGCTATCGTGCGAAAAACAGCCCATCCCCCGCCACTCCTCGGTCTGATTCACTGTGCCCAAAAACCAACAGCACTCCTGAAATCGTATCCTACTTTTCCTTCCCGGTCCAGAACGCCTGCCCCCGTCCCCAGGGACATTTCATCTGCCTTTTTCAGCAACTCTGCATCGCCGATGCTGCGACTCGTGTTGCTCGAGGATGGCGCTGCGTGCCGCGTGGTAATCCATGACTGCACCGAGGTTTTTCAATCTACGAGATGGTAGCCCCTGTACGTTACAGTTAATGGTTGCAATCAAAACATCTTCCTATACTGAGCGGTTTTGCAGAAAAGAGTTATATCGATTTAAACTTGCCAAAATAACTATTTTAATGCTGCTTTAATATGCTGTAACAGCGAGACTGGATAAACATTGATTTATAGACGTCAACACGTACAGTGAATATATGTTCTTCGCTGTTTAGTGTGGATTTTTCCAGCCGCCTGTGATGTCGGCAACAAGAGCGTCAATGAGGCAGATCATTGTGATGAAATTCAGGACATTTCTATAGCCGCGGGCTCGTGCACGTGCGGCCTGGAAGAGGCCGTTCAGTCCCTCATGGCGAGCGTTGGTATGCCACGAGCGCCAGCGATACAGGATTCGGTCAAGATGCTTTGTGAACGTTTTCAGGGCAATCCTTACCGGACTGAGCAATGGCTCGTCCTTGTCCTTCTTCCACGCATAGTTGATAAAATTTGTCGCTCTCCATTTTGCTGCGTGGCTTGTTTCCGCCTGGCGAATCCAGCGCAGCTGTTCCTCCATTCTGTAGGCCATACCTGTTGCATCTGCTTCGTTTTCCAACTCTTTGAGCGCCTCAGCCTGCGATTGCGTCTTGGCCTTATCACGAGCCTTGAGCACGCTCCAACGCGTACTTTCAGGCAACTCCCGCACCCGCGCCTCTGCCTGGCCCAGGGCACGTCAACGCGTTGAACGCCGTGCTTGGGGCACTTGACGCGCGGAACGCGTGCTCGAATGAAGCAATGGTGCTGGAAAACGTTGAGGTGCCGCCACGTGTATTCCTCGAAATCGTGGGCTTTGCAAAGCGCTTTGCACTCTGGGCAAGGATACACAGCTCACCGATCGGCCTCTACATCGAGGCGCAGCTCGCTGGGCTTTTTATCAAGATCGAGCGCCTGCCCGACCACCTTCCTTGAATCAGAGGTCCAAGACCAAATGTCAACAATTCAGTAGTACTTACAGTCTGTTATCTCAGTCTGGAGGCCTTGACCTATCGTACAGTGGGAGTTGCAGTCAATGAAGAAGAATTTTACATGTTTCGTCGATTAACCCCGATTCTTTGGCTTTGCTTTTTCTGGTGAAACAGGCTAGCCGTCTTTGCGTGCCTGAAATGTGCCATTTCAGGTCACGCCTTCGGATCGGTCCATGCCAGACCGGCGTATCCGGCGCCGGAATTGCAATTTGTTCCCCTTGCGCGATGAGGAGACGGTTTTATGGAGCACCATATTCAGTTTTCTGAACATCAGAATGCCTTGATCCTTCTGGATCAGCGGTACCTGCCAACGCGGGAGGACTGGTTCGCCTGTCGCAATACCGCGGACACCATATACGCCCTGCAAACCATGGTCGTGCGCGGCGCGCCGGCGATCGGCGTTACCGCCGCCTATGCCTGTTACCTGGCGACCCAGGAAATCGACCCTGCCGCTCCGGACTGGCGCGAGCAGCTCCAGAACAAGCTCGACGCGCTGGTCGCGGCCCGGCCGACCGCGGTCAATCTGGCCTGGGCGGTCGAACGGCAGCGTCTGTTCTGGAATGAGGCCGGCGACCTGGCCTTGCCGGCGCTGGCGCAGCGCTGGCTCGAGCGGGCCAGAGTCATACACGCCGAAGACATCGCCTGCTGCCGCGAGATTGGCCGTTTCGGCGGAGAGTTGCTTGACGACGGCGACACGGTCATGACCCACTGCAACGCCGGGGCCCTGGCGACGGCCGGATACGGTACGGCCCTGGGCGTTATCCGGGGCGCTATCGAACAGGGGAAGAAAATTTCCGTTATCGCCAACGAGACCCGGCCATTTCTCCAGGGCGCGCGCCTGACGGCCTACGAGCTGGCCAAGGACGGCATCCCCGTGCGCGTGGCCTGCGACAACGCCTGCGGGCTGCTCATGAAGCGCGGCTATGTCAACAAGGTTGTAGTCGGCGCCGACCGTATCGCGGCCAATGGCGACGCGGCGAACAAGATCGGCACCTACGGCGTGGCCGTGCTGGCGCGCGAGCACGGTATCCCGTTCTACGTGGCAGCCCCGCTGTCGACCATCGACCGGGCGACCGCCTCGGGCGACGAGATTCACATCGAGGACCGCACCCCGGACGATGTCACGCACCTGGGCCAGACCCGCATTACGCCTAAGAACGTGCCCGTGTTCAACTTTGCCTTCGATGTCACGCCCGCCGCGCTCATTGCCGGCATCGTGACCGAAAAGGGCGTGCTGCGTGCCCCGTATTCCGAGACGATCCGGCGCGCCTTCGGGGATTGACCCGCGCCCCGGCCAGCATCAGCCGGCGTCCATACGCGCGATCGAACGGGCGCCCTGCTGTCCGGCTTTGTCCGCAGCCGGCAACGCATGCGGGCCTGCCCAGCTGTTCGAGTCGGATTTCGTTGCGCACCATCGCGCATTCATCAATGCAACCAGGTTGTTCGTATGACATTTCCCGCTGTTGCGCTCATCGGCCGTCCCAATGTCGGCAAGTCCACACTCTTCAATCGCCTTATCCGCGGCACACGTGCGCTCGTTCACGACCAGCCCGGCATCACGCGTGACCGGCTCCACGGCGTGGTCCGGCGCGAGAGCCTGGCCTTCGGGGTCATCGACACCGGCGGGGTGAGTCTGGACGAGGCCGGACACGCAGGCGCCGGACCGGAGCGGTTGCGCGGTTACGAGGAGCAGGTGCTCGAGCAGGCGAAGCAGGCCGTTGCCGAGGCCGCGGTGCTGTGCCTGGTCGTGGACGGCCGGGAGGGACTGCTGCCACTGGACGAGCGCCTGGCCCGGTTTTTACGTGAGTCCGGAAAGCCCGTGCTCCTGGCGGTGAACAAGGTCGACGGCGAGGAACGCGCGGCCGAGGCCGAGGCGGAGTTCTTCGGCCTCGGATTGGACAGCGTCACCGTCTCATCCGCGCACGGCCGGGGTATCGGCGAGCTGGTCCGACGCCTGGGAGCGCTTCTGCCGGAAGGGGTGCGCGACGAAACCGGGCCTGCTACTCCGGAACCCGGCCTGCGGCTTGCCTTTCTCGGGCGGCCCAATGCCGGAAAATCTTCGCTGGTCAACCGGCTTGTCGGCCTGGAGCGCATGATCGTCTCCGAGCAGCCAGGCAGCACGCGCGACAGCGTCGATGTGACCCTCGACGTCGTGACCCCGGAGGGCGGGGTCAAGCGCTATACGTTTGTCGATACGGCCGGGATTCGTCGCCGCGCGCGCGTCATCGATACCGTCGAACGCTTCTGCGTCACCTCCTCGCTGAAGAGCGGCCGCAAGGCCGACGTTGCAGTGCTGCTCATCGACGCGACCGAAGGCCCGACCACGCAGGACAAGCGCCTTCTGGACTATCTGGACAAGGAAAAGCTGCCCTTTATAGCGGTCGTAAACAAGATGGATCTCGTTCCGCGCGAACAATTCGCCGCGGTCAGGCACATGGTGGAGCAGGAAATGCGCATCTGCTCGCACGTACCCGTCCTGTATGTCTCCGCACAGACCGGCAAGGGAGTCAATGCCCTGCTGCCAGCCGCGGAGACGCTCTACGCCGAGTGCGGCAGCCGCGTCTCGACCGGCAGACTCAACCGCTTCATTGCCGACGCGGTACAGCGCCACCAGCCGCCCATGGTCAAAGGCCGGCGCGCGAAATTCTATTACATGACCCAGGCCGATGTTCGGCCACCCACCTTCGTCTTTTTCGTGAACGACCCGGACAAAGTCAAACCCGCCTACGCGCGCTATCTGGAAAAACAGATACGCAGCGCATTCGAACTGCCGCACGCGCCGGTGATCATCCACTTCCGTTCCAGTCACAATCGCGAGTAAACGGGCGTCCGGGCAGGGCGCCCCTCAGGGCATGGCCGCGGCTCAGTCGAAGCGGAGTCCGTCCTCGGCCAGGGCTGTCTCCGCCAGCGTGGCGATATCCAGGATCAGCCCCATGGCGCCGTTTTCGCACACCGTAGCGCCGAGGATTCCTTCCACGGTGCCCAGAAAGGGTCCCAGTTGCTTGAGCACGGCCTGATGCTGGCCGATGACGTTGTCGACGATCAATCCGAAGCGGCAGGTGCCGGCGCTCACGACAACGACGTGCGACAGCGGGGGCGCCTGACCGGGCAGGCCGAAAAAAGCCCGCAGCGGCACCAGCGGAAGCACTGCTCCCTCCCGTCCGATCTGCCGGGGCGGGCGGCTGCGTTGCTCGGGCGACAGCGCCAGTTCGAAGCAGGATTCGACATAGTCAAGGTGGAGAAAATAGTCGTCTCCGGCCACGTCGATCTGCAGGCAGTCGATGATCGCCAGCGAGACCGGCAACCGGATGCGGAAGGTGGTGCCCTGACCGGGCGTGCTGTGGACGTCGATGCTGCCGCGCAGGCTGCGGATGCTTTCCCGTACCGCGTCCATGCCGACGCCCCGGCCGGACACATCGCCGAGTGTCTCCGCGGTGCTGACTCCGGGCAGGAAGATGAGTTCCAGGGCTTCCCGATGCGCGAGCGTCTGGCCCGGATCGAGCCTGCCGGCGGCAATGGCCGCCTGCATGAGTTTTCCTGTATCGATGCCCTGGCCATCGTCGCTCACTTCGATGACCACCTCGGCGCCCACCTGCTCGGCGGCGATGACGATACGCCCCTGCGGCGATTTGCCCCGGGCCTGGCGGACGTCCGGTGTTTCGATCCCGTGCCCGACGGCGTTGCGCAGCAGGTGGATCAGCGGCGTGTTCAGCTCCTCGATGAGCTTCTTGTCCAGCTCGGTGTTCTGTCCGTCCATGCTGAAGTCGGCCTGTTTGCCCAGCTGGGAACAGGTGTCACGCACCAGACGCCGGTACTTGGCGAAGCTGACTTTCAGGGGCAACAGGCGCAGACTCAATACCTGGTCGCGCAGCAGACTGCAGAGAGCCTCGATTTCTTCGATCACCGGCAGTAGCCGGTCATTACGCTCCTCGCGCGCCAGGCGCAGCAGCCGGGACTGGGCGATGCCCAGCTCGCCGACGCGATTGACGAGCACGTCAAGCTGGTACGAGGGGATGGAAAGGTGAGCGATCGCGCTGGCTGGGACAGCAGGCCCCGGGCCGCTCTGGCCGTCCCGCTCCCCCGCGGCCTTGGCGGACGCGCGTCCGGCCTCTGGCTCTGCGACGCGCTCTGCGGGTTCGTCCTGTCCCGGGGGCTGTACACGAGGCGGCCCGACCCTTTCGGATGCAGCGGGCCTGCCGGCCAGTTTCCCGAGAAAATCGATCCGCGGGGCGATGTCGCGGGCCTCGCCCATGCCTGGACTGGTGATCAGCGTGCGCAGCAGATCAAAGCCGGCCAGAAGCTCGTCGATCAGGCTGCGGCTGATGGCGATGGTCTCCTCGCGAATCGACTGCAGGAGACTCTCCAGCGTATGCGCGAGACGCCCGACATTGTTCAGCCGCATGGAGGCGGCGTCGCCCTTGATGGAGTGAGCGGCTCGGAAGATCAGGCCGATGGCGCGCGCCCTGGCCTCCGGAAGCGCGTTCTCGAGATCAAGGATGCTCGATTCGATGCTCTTGAGGTGCTCGAGGCAGCTCTCGACGAAGATTTCCTGGACTTTGTCCATGGGCATGGGGGATCCTGGGCAGGGGAGGCCTTCGCACAAGCATCCTCCGTGCCGGAAGGGCGGACTGTCAGGGCGCGGGCGCCAGTTTGTCGATGGCCTGGAGCAAGGACCGGAATGTCTCCAGCCGAAACAGCAGAATAATGTCCCCGCGGATGGAAAGGTTCTCCACGTCGAAGCTGGTCTGAACCAGCAGCACCATACGCTGCTCCTGAACGTTTTCTTCCAAAAGCGCACGGAATCCGCCGGCATAGTATTCGACGGGGGCGTAATCGATGTGCTCTTCGAGCAGATTGCCCAGGGAGCCCATGACGCCGTTGAGTACGATGTTCCCCACTTCCTGAAGGGTGGCCACGTGCAGCTCGTCGATCGCCGCTGTCTGGGCATCCTGCCCCAGAATGACCGACACCAGGCGCAACGCGCTCTCCGGCGGAAACAGGAGCAGGCTGGCGCCGGTCAATTCGCCGGAAAAGCCAAGCTTGACAGCGGAAATCCGATCCCCACCCTGGCGCTTGAAAAGCGCTTCCAGTTCATGCGGCGTCAGCAGCGTAAGCATCGGAACCTGGAGCCGTATGTGCGTGTTCACCATCTGGTTGAGCATGCCCGCGGCCCGGCCCACGCCGATGTTGATCAGTTCCTGGAGGATATCCAGCTGGTAGGGAGTGATGTCCATAACGAAAATCTCCGCAAGAGCCCATCAGCCGACTGCGGTGAGCAGTCGTTCGCGCAGAACGTCTTCACTGACCGGTTTGTTGATAAAGCCGGTTACGCCAAGATCTTCGCAGAGTTTGCGCGTGGTGTCCTGAATGTCGGCCGTCAGAACGAGCACTTTGAGCGGGCTGCCTTCCTGACGCAGGGATTTGAGCACGTCCAGTCCGCCCATTCCCGGCATGTTCAGATCCAGCAGCAGCAGATCCGGCTGGCACGAACCCGCCAGTTGGAGACACTGTATCCCGTCCTTGGCCTCCACGACGGTGAAGCCTGCCTCCCGGGCCACCTTGGCCTGGATAAAGCGCTGGAACATGGAGTCGTCGGCGATAAGCAGGGTGGGCATGGCAAACCTCCGCCACATGGAGAGTGGATTGAAGTGATCGACGATAAAAAGCGCGGCAGCAAATGTCCAGTCAAAAATCATGCAGGGCCTGGGCACGCATGCCCAAAGCGCCACGACACAGGGGCACTCTGATGCATGAAACGGCGTCCATCCGGGCTTTCCAGAGGCAGGCGATTCCTGATAGTGTTAGCGGTAAATTTCGTTTCCTGGTGTGTGGGCGTGATCGACAGCCAGGGGGCAAACCGGCTCAGCGGCTTTTCTCACGCGCGAGGACGCCCCGTACTGAGACGCCCTCGCACTCGGCAAAGATGTCAGACTACCTCCAGCCGGCTTCCTTATCGCACGCGGCGCGCTCATTGGGATGCGTCTTCTCCCATTCCGTGATGGATAGCGTTTCACTGCTATCCATCTTATTGTTCATGCACGTACAATACTTTTGGATGACTTCGGTGGAGACATTCGCATCTTTGTTGTCCATCATGCACTGTGCGATCCATTTCACGTCGTCATCTCCAGCGAACACTGAGCTCGTAGCAAGAAGGGACAGCAGCAGCAATAAAGCGACGATAGCTTTTTTCATACCCACTCCTGTTTTGTTTTCCAAGCATTATCGAGCCCGAGCGGTCGCCATGCTTGGGACTGGCTTTGCCCCTCCGGTTCTACTCCTTCGTTCGCAGCAGGCCGGCACAATATCCTGATTTCGATACTTAGCCGTCCATTCCAGATTGCTAAAAAAATTTTACGTGTATCGCCTGCGTTAGTCAATTCATTTTTGTGTCCTTCACTTTGTGCATCCCGACCGCATTGCCTCGCCAATTTTCATCATCGACGACATTATCCCAAGCAAAAATGGTACGCGCTCATAGGGCCTGGCACAATGTAAAATATTAATCCTCGCAATTGGAGAGAGGCGTGCTACCTCTTCCTGAACAAGGAGGAGGATGGCATGGCACCACGCTACAACTCTGCTACCACTCGCAACCGCCGCGCCAACCCAGCCGATACGAGAGCCCACGGCCACGACGTCGCCAGCTCCGAAGTTATCGGCCCGGAGACGTTTCGGTCGCAAACCCAAA
>CAZGAH010000070.1:0-11130 GCA_964523295.1 uncultured Desulfovibrionaceae bacterium
CCTGCGCCAGGGTGCGGTAGATGTCCGCAGCCTCCTGCGCCGGCGCCAGGGCCTCGGTCTTGCGGCCCGCGGAGGAGAGAACTATGGCCTTGTTGTTTTTGAACTTCGCCATAAGCGGCTGGTGTGCGGCCGGGTCGCGATCAGTCAGGCTGGCAAGAATGCGTTCAGCGTCAGCGTACGCGGTAAACGCGGCCTCGAATTTGTGCAGCGTGGACAGAAGACTGCCGAGATTGATCAATGCACTGGCCTTTGTGGCTGCAACCCTGGTATCGTCGAGCAGCGCTAAGGCCTTGCGGTAGTACTGTTCGGCACAATCATAGCGCCGCTGTTCATCCAAAAAAACGGCGTAATCCAATTGCGCGTCGGGGTCATGGTTCAGAAACTCCGCGCGCTTGCGGAAGGCCTCGTCTGCGCCCTTGAAGTCGAAGTTCATTGCAAGGATACGCGCGCGTTGGGCGTAGGCCTCACCGATTTCCTTTTCATTCTGTCGTATTCGGTTTGCGTCCTGCCGTATTCGGTTTGCGTCCTGCTCGAGGCGCTCGATGTCCAGTATTTGCAACGCTCCCTGTACATCGCCTTGGATGAACAAGTCCCAGGCGCGGGCGTATTCTCCCGAAATCTCTCCGATCTTGCGGGCAGCCAGCTCTTCGGCATACCGTTCGGCCAGGGCCCTGGCTTGTTTCAGCTCTTCGCCGAGGCGCGACAGCTCATCGTTTTTGCCTGCCCGGGCATACGCATCGGCTTTGGCCTCGTATGTCCTTTCTACACGCTGCACCAACTCCAGACGGTAAAATTGACGCGCCCACATCTCGCGCTCGTGCTCAGGGCTGAGCAGAATAATGGCCGGACGGGCGTCCGGGTCCCTGGGGAGCCGCTGAGCGAGCGTTACGTCGTTGACCACCACCAAGCCTTCCTTGTTTACGACGAGGATGACGTCGTCCCCCGGCTCACAGTTGCCGAATTCAAGAAAAAACCGGCCATCGTCCAGCGAGGTCTGATCATTGGCGCCGTGAGCGGTAACTTTGGCTTTGGTCACGACCTCCCCGCCCTCGCGGCGCATGTAAACGATACCCTTGATCTTGGCCGCTGCCAGGGCCAGATCGGCAGGCAGACAACACAGCAGGACCGCAACAAGAAACCGCGTAGCGATGTTTCGGGGGCGCATGATTACCTCTCAAGCTGGGCGTTAATGGGACCGGAGCCGGGAACAGCGATGCTGCTCCAGGGCCTGTAACCATGGGCGATGATGGATATCTCCTGCTCCCTATTATCCGTCGCAGGCAAAGGAATGGAGAATCGGCCGTGTTCATCTGTCGTCGCGGAATGATTGCCGAACACGACCTGCGCGCCGATAACGGGCAGCCCTGTCGAGTCCGTTGCCTTGCCTTCCAAAGTGCGGACCTTTGGGACGATGGAAAGATAGGCACCTTCACCTGGCTTCAACACCGGAGACTGGCACTCAGGCGACAATGCCCAGACATCATGAATCACCCCAGCGGTCACCGGCTTGCCGCGAAAGCGTCCTGGCACCTCGGTGAAAACCGCCTGCCCGGATTCGCCAATGGCCACGACATCGCGCTTGCCACCCAGATCAAGAAACACCTTGCCCTGGTTACGAAGCGGCATATCAGCCTGTCCGCCGGGTCCATGCACGAATACGGTCACCGTGAACGTGGCATCTGGCGTGGGGATGAACATCCAGCCCAGAAGCAGGACGATAATAAAAAGAGCAGCTGCCCCGCCCGCTTCAATTTTAAATCCCAGCTGCGTTCCGGAGGTCCGGGCGTAAGAGCGGAGTACGCCGAACAGAACGAGGGCAGCGCACAGCCCAAGAGCGCAAAGCATAAAATAGTAGACAATATAGAATGTATTGTGATTAGAAAACGTATCTCCAAACTCGACAACAGAATACAATCCCGCAGCAGCGATGAGCACAAATGCAATTGACATCCACACCAGCCTGTCTTTTATTATCATCGGCATCTCATTTTTCTTAAGCGGTATTGCTTCATCTTCCAGAGTTAACGGGGGGCTATAGGTCCCGTTGCACCCGGTACTGTTCTGTATTTGTATAACCTGCGCCTTATCTTTTGCTTTTACTTTTTGGTTAGCCATATCCAGTTTTCCTCGGTGCATGTTTTTGAAATATATAAAAATATTTTACTAAAGTTGTTGTTTTGGATAAATATAAGAGAAACGCCTGTCAAGAAATTTGTTGTCTTCATGTCTTAAGCGCGGTCACAACACCAGACGGGCGCGCAACCTGCGGAACGAGACGTGGATCGGGCATTTTCCCCTGCATTCCCTAGGCGACAGATGATAGCCCAGGACACCGCCCCGGGTTTACGGATGGCGAGGCATGGGGAACGAGACGGGCCGCAAAGGGGCTTTACTTCACCACGAAATGCTCGATGAGGGCGATTTATTGCGAAGCGGATTACACAGCCCCGAGGCGGAACTCCCGTTTATAACGCCGGTGGATGATGTGCCAGGCGTGGCTCTATTCGGGTGCCCATTGATACAGGTTGCGGACGTTTTTCTGTGTTCCGGGCGCACAGCGAAGCCGCTTTCCGGATGTGGGATTCGCAGGCGGGGCTTTTTGAAGGTAAAAGAGTCGTTCTCAGGGGGGGGCAGGCGGATTTCAGGCATTTTATCTTTTGAATCAAGGGGATGGTCAGGTCCGGCACCATGCCTGCCGCAGCGGTGTCTTACGCCTTTGGAATGAACATGACCGGTCCGGGATACGGTTGCAGTGCGCTGTCCGAGGTCAGGAGGGGGATGCCTTCAACCTTGGCCTGAGCCAGGAGCATGCGATCAAAGGGGTCCTTGTGCAGCGGGGGGAGGTCGTTCACTGCCAGGGCATGCCGGCTGGTGATGGGCAGTTCCAGATAACCGTTGTCCACAAGCCCGCGCCGGAGCACCTCAGGATCGACTTTGAAGTCGCTTCTGCCCAGGCTCTTTTTGATGCCGATCTCCCAAATGCTGGCCGGGCTGAAATACAGCGTGTTCCCGGCGTCCACCACGAGGGTTTCCGCTTCCTTGGGCAAGTTTCCGGCTGCGGCCCAAAGCAGCATGTGCGTGTCGAGGAGCAGCTTCATTTCGTGCCCTCGAACATGGCCTGAATCTCCTCGCTGCCCATGGAGTCGAAGTCCTCCGGAACCTCCAGCCTGCCTTTGAGAAAACCCACCCTCTGCGCAGGATCGGGCTGCGGCGTGTAGGCGCTGACCGTCACCATGGGCTTGCCGGACCTGGCGATGACAAAGGGCTCGCCCTTGGCCGCTTTGTCAATCAACCTGGAGAGATGGGTCTTAGCTTCGTGAATGTTGACCTGCTGCATACGCTCCTCCACAATGAACTAAGTCTATGACTAAGTCTAGTTGCGAGGAGTCCTCTTGTCAATGTGTTCAGGACCGCTTGTGTTCAGGTCCGCTCGGACAGCTCCGTCCCCGGAAGCGCGTCCCCGGGGCGGAACTCCCGTTTAAGGCGCCGGAGGGTGATATGCCCGGCGTGGCTCTATTCGGGTGCCCATTGACACAGGTTGGGGACGTTTTCCTGTGCTCCGGGCGCACAGCGAAGTCGCTTTCCAGATATGGGATTCGTAAACGGGTTTTTTTAAAGGCAAAATATCGGCCGGGCTACGCCAAGAAAAATGCCGAAGGCAAGCCTTGAATCTGCCTCAATCATGCTATACATATATAGCACAGGAGGCGACCTATGCTTGCAATCAGACTCCCAATCGAGATTGAAGAGCGGCTGGAGAACCTGGCCAGGCGGACAGGCAGGTCAAAGACCTATTACGCCAAAGAGGCCATTCTGGCCCACCTGGAAGACATGGAAGACTACTACCTTGCGGCAGAGTCCTACACGGAGTTTCGAGCCAGCGGCGAACACGCTGTTTCCGCTGGCGAGGTGGTGAAGCGGCTTGGCCTGGGCGATTGAGTACACACCCAAGGCCGTGAAGGCGCTATCCAAGCTGGACAAAACGTCCGCCGCACGGATCGTCGCGTTTATGCAAGAACGCACAACGGAAGACCCGCGCAACGCTGGCAAAGCGCTTTCCGGTCCTCTCGGCGAGTTCTGGCGCTATCGTGTCGGCGATTATCGCATTCTCACGAAGATTGAAGATTCCCGGCTTGTGGTGCTTGTCGTGCAAGTAAGTCATCGAAGCGCTGCGTATCGCTAGTGTCTGAAGAGTCGTTGGGGTCGTTGGGGTCGTTGGGGCGGACGTTTCCCGTTTTCCGGGCACACAGCGAAGTCGCTTTCCGGATGTGAGATTCGTAAACGGGCCTTTTTTAAGGCAAAATAGTTGTTCTAAGGCGAAAAACAGGCGTATTTCAGGCATTTTATCCTTTGAATCAAGGGGTTGGTTTGATCCGACCCCATGCCCCTCCCCTTGTCTTGACCTGCACGCATTTCTGTACTAATATCGTTTATTAGCAAGGAGAAGCCCATGCCTGACGCCATTAACTACACCGAAGCCCGTTCGTCGCTCGCCGCGACCATGGATCGCGTGTGCGACAGCCACGAACCGGTGATCATTACCCGCCAGAAGGCGCGCCCGGTGGTCATGATGTCCCTCGAC
Source organism: uncultured Desulfovibrionaceae bacterium (assembly GCA_964523295.1). Taxonomy (GTDB): domain Bacteria; phylum Desulfobacterota; class Desulfovibrionia; order Desulfovibrionales; family Desulfovibrionaceae; genus CAZGAH01. The sequence goes on from CAZGAH010000070.1 coordinate 4,583, forward strand.
GACTACAACGCCATCATGGAAACCGCGCACCTTCTGCGCACCCGGGCCAATGCCGACAGGTTACGGGAAAGCATCGCCCAGGCCGATGCAGGTACACTTGAGCAGCACGATCTGATTGAGCTATGACCATCCTCGCCTGGACGCCGCGAGCCTGGGAGGACTACCTTTTCTGGCAGCGACACGACCCAAAAACGCTCAGACGAGTGAATGAACTTATCCGCGACATACTTCGATCACCCTTCGAGGGCATCGGCAAGCCCGAGGCCCTTCGCTACGATCTCGTGGGACATTGGTCCCGGCGCATCGACGCTGAGCACCGGCTCGTGTATCGTTATGAGGTCGACGAGGAAAGAGTCGTCATTGTGCAATGCCGATTTCATTATTGATTCCTTGCGATAACGTCACTACGTCGGCTGTCGTCGGTTGTCGTCGAGGTTGTCATCGTGTCGTCGGGGTCGGACCGATTCAACACCTTGAATTCACAGATAATACGCCCTAAAACAGGCAGTATTCATTATATCAAGCCCCACCCGGGGCGATGCCCCGGGCTATCATCTGTCGCCCCCTTGGGGCTCGATGGATGCCTGCTCGACGAGCGCCGAAGGCGCGACCCATGGCAGACCGGGGCATCGCCCCGGGTATCGGACGGGCCGCAAAGGGCTTTACTTCACTACGAAATGCGCGTATGGTAGCATTTCATTGCAAAGCGGATTCAGGGGCACGCCATGGGTTATATTGCGCGTACCGCCAATCTCTCGCGGGCGGCGTTGGGCATCGAGGCCTTCAGCGACTGGTTCGAGCAGCCGGCCGTGCTCGGGGTCAAGGATTTGCCGTATCTGCCGCCGCCGTTCGTGCCGCTGGTGGACAAGGCGGCCTTGTTCGTCGAGCAGGACATGCAGCAGGCCCAGGCCAGCCACGAGGCCGGGTTCGCGGCCAGAAACCGGCCGGACATGCCTGCCTGGGCCGGGCCTCCCGGATTGCCGGAAAACCGTCCTCTCGTTACGCGGCCCGAAGAGCCGCGTGGCGACATTTTCAGCTGGGTCGGGTAGGATTGGCCCTGCCTCAGGACTCCGTCTATCACTGCACGATGGCGCCACCACGGTTCGCGGCCACGGCGCCCGACATCCTTTGCACGTCGTAAGGAGGACAGAATGAGTTTTAGTGGAAGGGGGCAACCGAAGTTTCAGATTCCCATGAAGCTTCGCTACGTCTACGAAAAGTCCCGCGATTGCCCGACCGTTACCGCGCATGGCGTCTGGGGCGGAGTGAATCCGCATGGCGAAATCGAGATGAACCTCTATACCGAGAGTGACCAGTTGCCGGAATTTACCGAGCATGTCGTCAATCCGGACGGATCGATCGGACCCGAGCTTGCCGAGCATCCCGAAGAAACGCGCAGTATCGTGCGCACCGTCGTGACCAAGGTTCTGGTGAATTACCAAACGGCGCGCGCGCTGATCGACTGGCTGCAGGACAAGGTCCACGACCTGGACCGCGACAGCGCCGAGGGGTCGTTTCTGATGGACGAGGGCAGCGGTCCGGCCCAATAGCGGCGACCGCGCAGCAACCTGAGAGGAGTAAATATTTTGATGACGAACGACGTTGCAATACGGTGGCGACGGGGGCTTTCTGCCGGTCTGGCGACGCTGTTGGTGCTTGCGCTCTGCGCAGGACGGGCGCATGCGCAGGGCGAAGACGCCCTGGTGACGGGCGCGCAGCAGGACGTGGACTACCTTGTCGGCCTGATCGGGAATCCCGCCCAGGCCTTTGACCCGGCCAAGGTGCAGAACCTGCTGACGCTGGTGAGCCGCGCCAGCGACGATGTGCCGGATTTAGAGCTGGAAAAGCGCGGCAAGGCCGTCGGGGCGTACTGGCAGTTCACCCTCAAGACCCCGGTGGCCAAGATCGGCGACTATGTCTACAATCCGGACATTCCGCCCCAGGCCATGTTGCCGGGCGCCGTGCGTCTGGGCGGCTGGAGGCCCGAGTCGCTGCCCCAGGCCAGGACGACGCTCGGCGACGTCTGGAGCCGCCTGCCCGGCTTGCCCGAGCCGGTTGTGTTCCGCGGCGTCGAGCACGAAGAGACCACCCCGGACCCGACCTCCGGCGTCTACTATACCTACGACATGCGCCGGTTGCTCGTTCTCTTCAACGACAAGGGCCGCGACGTGCTGCTCTCCGTGGCCAAACTCAAGGAGCCCTCGGCCCCGGGGAAAAAGGGCGCCCAGGTCGGGCAGCCGCGCGACTGGACCTTCTTCTATTCCGGACTCGAGGGCAACCTGCTCAAGGGCGTGAGCTGGGCCGACTCGCACATGTACGACTCGTGCTCCGTGTTCGCCTTCATGCAGCCCAAGCCGGGAGAAAACTTCACCAAAGTCGGTTTGTTCAAGTGGATTTACGCCGGCTGGTCCGGACTGAACATGGTCGAGAAGCGCTACATCGTCGACGGATGCCAGCGCTTTGCCTCGGGATTGAAAGAGATTCTCGAGGCCCCGAACCTTCCCGGCGCCGCGGCTATCGTGGATCGGATATCCCTCATCGCCCGGATGTCCGAGCCGGAATTACGCGAGCGGGTCAAGCCGCTGGCAGCGCTTATCGAACAAAAGGCCCCCACCGACGACAGGCTCTCCCGCTCGGAGTTCAGCCCGATCATCAAGGACGGCGGATACGTGAATATCCTGACCCCGCAGGAAATGCAGAGCGAACTCGTCAAGGACTACATGCGCGGGGCCTTGCGCAACAAAAGCATCCTTCAGGACGCGCAGGACAAGGTCGCGCAGAAGTAACGCTTCCGCGGCGGCCGGCGCCCCTCCCGGGCTGCGCCGGCCGCCGTGCCGTTCCCTCCGGCAGTCTCCCATCCCCAGAAAAGACAGCGCGGACGAAAAACCCCTCGGTAAAGTCTTTCATCCGCGCGGTCGCGCGCGCCGGCGCCACTGGCGCCTGACGCTCCGCCGCTCCGAGCGGCGGTGTCTCTGGTAGTCTACACCCTGATATCGATAGTGCCGCCCACGCCCGGAACCGCCTTGGCCAGCTGCGTCGTCTGCACGCCCGCGGAATCCGGTCTGGACAACCTATTCGCATCCTGCGGATCAAGGGATCGGGTGATGACGTCGGCCGCTAGCCGCGACGCGTCCAAGGCATTGGCCAATCCCCCTATCCCGGCGTCTACGCGCTCGATACCCATGACTCCCTCCCCGAGACGACAATTTTGGTCGTCTCATAAGTACCTATCGGTCACGCAGGGGGAATCTTTAGGCCGGGAACAAAAAAATACCCGGCGCGCGGACCGGGGCGTACCCGGCTGGTTGCCCTGCCGGGGGGAGGCTCCGGCGTACGCCAGGGAGCGCGGCGTTTACCGGACGATGTCGCAGGGTTGCAGAATACCCGCGGCGTAGCGCTGCACCATGGCCTCCCACGGGCCGATGAGCCCGTCGAAGACCTCGACCCGCTTCCAGCGCAGGTATTGGTAGTGGTCCTCGTCTATGCCGCCGCAGAGCACGATCAGGGCATTTTCGGCCAGAACGATGCGGCAGATTTCCTCAGCCGAGGGTTCGGCCAGGACCAGGGTCTTGGCCTCGGACGGGGTCTTGCCGGCCGGAGCGTCGAGGATGACGACCTCCAGGCAGGCGTCGAAGCGGGGAGCAATGTCGTTGTCGTTGGCGGTAATGAGCATTTTGGGCACGGATCATTCCTTGGCGTCCAGCCCGTAGAGTTTGATCTTGCGCCAGAGCGTGGTCCGGCCCCACCCCAGGGCGGAGGCGGCCAGGCTTCGCTTGCCGCCGGCGCGGTCCAGGGCGGCCATGATCCGGTCGCGTTCAAGCGCGGCGATGCTCGCGTAGCCGCTGCTCGAGGGCAGCGGGGCCGCGGTGTCGCGGCTCATGGGGGCGGGGATCAGACCGATGGCGTCGCCCTCGAGCAGATAGGGCGGCAGGTCGACGGGATCGATTTCGCTGCCCCGGCACAGGGCGCAAGAGTACTCCACGATGTTTTTCAGTTCGCGGACATTGCCCGGGTAGGCGTACTGGGCGAGAATCAGCTGGGCCGGTTTGGAAAAGTCCTTGATGCGCTTGCCCATCTGCGTGGAAAAGATGCGCAGGAAGTGGTTGCGCAGGATGGTCTTGTCTTCCCCGCGCTCGCGCAGAGGCGGCAGGTGGATGCGGATGACATTGAGCCGGAACAGGAGGTCGCGACGAAAGGTTCCGCGGCGGACCATGTCCTCGAGGTGGTGATGCGTGGCGGCGATGATGCGCACGTCGGCCGCGTAGCCTTTGGTGTCGCCCAGCGGATAGATGACCTTGTCGTCGAGAAAGCTGAGCAGTTTGACCTGAAGCGGCAGGGGCAGGTCGCCGATCTCGGTCAGGAACAGGGTTCCGTTATGGCCGAGCTGGATGCGGCCCGGCTTGTTTTCCATGGCCCCGGTGAAGGCGCCTTTGCGGTGGCCGAACAGCTCGGACTCCAGCAGCGTCTCGGGCAGTGCCCCGCAATTGACCTTGATGAACGGGCCCTTGGCCCGGCGCGACGCGTTGTGAATTCCCTCGGCGATGATGTCCTTGCCCGTGCCGGTCTCACCGGTCACAAGCAGCGAGGAGTCGGTCTGAGCAATGAAGGGCAGGGTTTCGAAGATGCGCGTCATCTCGGGCGAGCGGCCCACGACCTGCGAAAAGGCCAGTCCCGGCCCCGAGGCGCCGACCTGGCGCACGCCGAAGCGCAGATCGTCCAGTGACTCCAGAAAGCCCAGCGGAGCGCCGAGCCCGTCCAGCAGGGGCGCCACGGTGGCATGAACGGGTATCTTTTCCCGCTCGCAATTGATGATGTCGCAGTCGCAGGACACCGGCTTGGCGCTGTCCAGAATGCGGGCAATGGGACACTGCCCCAGACAGGCGCTGGAGCGGAGCACCGCGGCGCAGGGCAGGCCGGTCACGAGTTGCCGGGAAAATCCGGTCAGGGTTTCCAGGGCGCGGTTGATGAAGGCGATACGCCGGTCGAGCCCGATCAGGGCGATACCCAGCGGCACCTGATCCAGGATCGAGGCCAGCTGCTGCATGGTCGCAGTCCCCTGCGCCAGCCATTCCATCATCGCGCCTCCCCGCGCCGGTCGCCATTGCCATTCGGGAGCCGGCGGACCATCAAGGTCTCTGACCGGACGTGTACAGCGGGCCGGCCGAAGTGGCAAGGTGAACGCTGCGTGAAATCCGGATACGCACCGCATCGGGCGCAGAAACGATTTCGGTACTGGGCGAACGAATTCTCTGAGCGATGAACCGGGGGGGGGGACAGGAGAAAGGATAAACGGATATCCGACTGATGGTTAGGAACAATCACAAAACAGACCGCTGTCTTCCCCCCTCCTTACAATCTCCCTCGCACCTCTGAGCAACAGCCCGGACCGCGTATAGCCGTTCGCTTTGGCGTAGGCGTCGATTTCCGACAGCACGTCTTCCGGCAAGGTAACGTTGACGCGTACGCTCTTGTGTCTGGCAGGCAGGCGCACGAAAAAAAACGCATCAGCTCCCTGGCACAGCTCGTTGCGCCTGGCCGCTTCCAGTCCCATCGGTTTCGGGCAGGCCTCGCAATCTTCTTCCATTCCCTCGGCATGCAACGCGAGGGCCTCCTCCGCCATAGATTTTGCCTCGTCCAGATTCGCTCCCTTCGTTACGCAACCCGGGAAGTCCTGAAATACGACCTCGACCCCCCCGCCATCGCCTTCGAAAATTGCTGCGATATACTCGGTCATGTCTTCGCTCCCCCGTGCCGCAGTCTGAGGCCGGATTGCCGCTCGATGCTCTTCAACAATGCAATGCCGATGTCTTTGCGCGGATGCGGTACCGTGACGCGCCCGGGCTTTTCCGGGTGCTTGAATTGCACATGCGATCCTTTTTGGCAACTCGTTGCCAGCCGTCTTCCTCCAGCCTCCTGAGTATCGCCTCGCTGTCCAGGCTTGAATACCTATGCAGTATTCGAGGCTGCGTCAAACCTTTCGGCGGGAAGGAGGCAGCTGAATGACGGGGGGTATCAGCCCGGTGATTCGAAGAGCGTCAGCCTTGCAGCTGTTTGCCCGATAGAAATGCAAAGCCCGCCTGACGGCGGGCTCGTTCCGACAATGCCTGGCGGCGCGGCGACCGGACCAGGTCCGGCCACCGCGTCGCGCGTGCTATCTGTTGTCCCGGCCGCCGCGGTTGTCGCCGTGGCGCGAGCCTCCGCCCCGGTGGTCGCCGTCGCGACGCGGCGGCCGATTCTGCCGCGGGGGCGTGTCGTTGAACTCGATGCCCTGCTCTTCGGCCAGAATAGCGGCCCGGGAGAGGCGCATCTTGCCCATGGGCAGGAGTTCCAGGCACTTGACCTTGATCGTATCCCCGAGCTTGACCACGTCGGTGACTCTTTCCACGCGCTTGAGATCGAGCTGGGAGATGTGGACCAGGCCTTCGACGCCGGGGAGGATTTCGACGATTGCGCCGATTTCCAGGATTTTCTTGACCGGGCCCTCGTAGATCACGCCGACTTCAGGCCGCTGATCGAAGTGGGTTACCCGGGCCTTGGCCTTTTCGATG
>CAZGAH010000070.1:11140-21581 GCA_964523295.1 uncultured Desulfovibrionaceae bacterium
CCGGAAGAGCTCCTCGATGGTCCGCCGATTCTGTTTGGCCTTTTCCATGGCCTCCATGGTCGGGGCGAAGATACTGACTTTTCCCGAGTCCTCGATGTCTATGGCCGCGCCGGTTTCGGCGGTGATGGCCTTGATGTTCTTGCCGCCCGGGCCGATGATCATACGGATGATGTCCGGGTTGACCATGACGATTTCGAGCTGCGGAGCAAAGGACGAGAGCTGGGGCCTGGGCTTGTCGAGGACCTTGGCCATCTCGCCGAGAATGTGCAGCCGCGCCTCCCTCGCCTGGACCAGGGCCTGCGACATCACCTCGAAGGGAATGCCGCCGATCTTGATGTCCATCTGGAAGGCGGTGACGCCTTCCGCCGTGCCGGCGATCTTGAAATCCATGTCGCCCAGGGCGTCCTCGTCGCCGAGGATGTCCGTGAGCACGAAGTACTCGTCGTCTTCCTTGATCAGGCCCATGGCGGTGCCTGCGACGGCGCTCCTGACCGGCACGCCGGCGTCCATGAGCGCCAGGCTGGCGCCGCAGACGGAGGCCATGCTCGACGAGCCGTTGGACTCCATGATTTCCGAGACGATGCGCATGGTGTAGGGGAATTCTTCGGCCGAGGGGAGCACCGGCGCTATGGCGCGTTCAGCCAGGGCGCCATGACCGATTTCCCGGCGCGAAACGCGCATCATTTTCACTTCGCCCACGCAATAGGGGGGGAAGTTGTAGTGGAGCATGAAGCGCTTGCTCTCGTCGCCGGCCAGGGTTTCGATGCGCTGCTCGTCGCGGCCGCTGCCCAGGGTCGCCACGGCGAGGGTTTTTGTCTCGCCGCGGGCGAAAATCGCGGAGCCGTGGGTCCTTGGCAGGAGACCAATGTCGATACGGATGGGACGCACGGTTTTGAGATCCCGGCCATCGATGCGGATGCCTTCCGTCCGGATGCGCCGGCGGACGATGCCCTTTTCTATCGAGGCCAGGATTTCCGGCACCTTGGCGAGCACTTTGGGTTCGGCGAAACGCTCGTCCTCCACCAACGACGCGAGCACGGCGTCACGTACGGCCCTCTTGGCCGTTTTGCGGGCCATTTTTTCGGGCACGATCAGGGCCTTGCCCAGGCCTTCGCCGGCCAGTTCCAGGACCCTGGCCTTGAGTTCTTCGTTTTCCACCGGCGGCGTGAAAACCATTTTCGGCTTGCCCGCTACCTCGCGCAGGGCATCCTGGATATTCAGCAGCGGCTGAATCTCCCGATGCCCCCACTCCATGGCCTGCACCATGAGCGCGGAGGGCATGAATTTCGCCGAGCCCTCGACCATGACCACGGCGTCGCGCGACGCGGCCAGGACCATGTCCAGGGTGCTCTCTTCCAGGAGCTTGAGCGAGGGATTGAGCACGAACTGGCCGTCGATGCAGCCGATACGCGCGGCCGCGATCGGTCCGAGAAAGGGCACCTGCGAAAGGTGCAGCGCCGCGGATGCGCCAGTCACGGCCAGGACGTCGGGGTCGTTTTCGCCGTCGGCCGAGAGCACGGTGGCAATGATCTGGACCTCTTCACGGAAGCCCTTGGGAAACAAGGGCCGGATGGGGCGGTCGATGAGCCGGGAGCAGAGCGTCTCGCGCTCGCTGGGGCGGCCGATTTCACGGCGAAAAAAGCTCCCGGGCACGCGACCCGCGGCGTACATCTTTTCCACGTAATCCACGACCAGGGGAAAGAAATCGATTTCCCGGTTCAGGGTCTGCGTCACGCAGGTGACGAGAACGACCGTGCCGCCGCACTGTACCCAGACGGCGCCGTCGGCCTGGTTGGCCATACGGCCGGTCTCGAAGATGATTTCGTGTTCGCCGGCATTGGCAATCAAACGGGTGAGATCGAAACTGCTTGGTATCATACTGTGTTCCTTTGCTCGGGAGCCCCCGGTTCCCGCAATCCGGTCAAGGGCGGCGTAATGGTCCGCGCTGGACCAGATTGCGCGAGATGAGGTCTCGAGCGGGTTATGGCGACGCCGGGCAGGCGGCGACGCCGAGAAAACCCGGGGCCGGGCACGGGAAATGCCGTTACCGGCATTTCCCGTACGCGCCGGCCTTTCCGGAGCGCCCTGTCCGCGCTCCGGCTGCATGCAAGTCCGATTACTTGCGCAGGTTCAAGCGTTTGATGATGTCGCGGTAACGCTGTACATCCTTACTTTTGAGGTAGTTGAGCAGCTTGCGCCGCTGGCCGACGAGCTTCAGAAGCCCGGTCCTGGAATGGAAATCCTTGGCGTGGACCTTGAAGTGTTCGGTCAGGTACGTGATGCGCGCCGACAGCAGCGCGATCTGCACTTCCGGGGACCCGGTGTCGCCCTCGTGCGTCTTGTACTCCTCAATGACTTTGGACTTATCCTCTCGGGTCATAACCACAGCGGTATCCTCCTGGTTAACATGCTCGTTACGACTGGCTGTCGGCAGCGGCGTACGCGGGCGTTCGCCGGCGAACGTCGCCGTCAGCCATGCCTGGGGCCGGGTCAGGACTGCCAGAGTCCCCGCAACACGGCCCACACCGGTTTGCCATTCGTCAACCGGACCTCCGCTAAAGCCAGGGGGGCGCCCTCGGCGTCGAAGAACACGGCCCGCCGACCCGGCGAGCTGTCGATCTGCGCGTCCGCCTCATTGGCCCCGATTGCCGCCCCTTGCCTGACCTGGGCGGCCAGCCGCCCGGTAAGCCGCACCTGCTGCCAGTGTGGCAGCGCCCGATGCAGGGGCAACACCCTCTCCGCGAAGCGATCCGGTTCCTCCAGAACCTGGCTCAGGGCATGCGCCTGCTCCAGGCCGAACGGATGGCTGTATTCCCGGGTGAGATCAGTCAGTACGGCGCCGCACCCCAGCCGAATCCCCAGGCTGTGGACCAGGGACCGGATGTAGGTTCCGGGGCCGCATTCCACCCGGAAACGCACCAGGGGGAGGTCGAGTTCCAGCACCTCCGCCCGGGTGACATGCAATGCTTTTGTTTTCACGGGCGGCTCCACGCCTTCCCGGGAAAGTTTATACAAGGGCTTGCCCTTGTGCTTGGCCGCGGAATACGGCGGCACGATCTGGACCTGCTGCTCGATCCAGCCGGCAATGACCCTGACCACGTCCTCCTGGTCCAGATGGTCGGTCGGCCGCTCCTGCGTCACCTGCCCTTCCATATCGTAGGTGTCGGTGCTCAGGCCCAGACGCAATCTGCCGGAGTAGACTTTTCCGCCCTCGGTCAGATAGGTAGCCAGTCTGGTCGCCTGGCCGAGCAGCACGAGCAGCACGCCACGGGCCATGGGATCGAGCGTCCCTGCATGACCGATCTTGCGCTGTCGCAGCGTACGCTTGATCATTTCCAGACAGCGCGTCGAGGTCGGCCCCGTGGGCTTGTCGAGCACGAGCACTCCGTGCTGCTGGAGCAACGGGTCAGCCATTGTCGGCCTCCAGCAGCGCCAGACGGTGCCTGGGCGGCAGACAGAAGTTGAAATCCCGGGCAATGGCCTCCAGCAACAGTTCATGCGCCTCGTCAAGCGTGCCGACCACGTGGCCGCCGGCAGCGTTCCGATGCCCGCCGCCGCTGAAACGCAGGGCCACCTGCTGCACATCGTCGGGCCCCTGCGAACGCAAGGAAAATTTGATGAAACCGGGCTTGTCTTCGCGCAGGACAATGGCGACACGTACGCCCTTGACCCGCCGCACCGACTCGACCAGGCCGTCGCAGTCGTACCGCGTGGCGCCTGTCTCCTGGGTCGAGACCCTGACGGATAATGGACGCCGCCAGCTCGAGGGTTTCCGGCTTGGTGTTGCCGTAGCTGAAATTGCCGGTGTCGGTGACCAGCGCCAGATAGACCGCCTCGCCAAGACCGCCTGACAAGGGAATATCGAGCGCTTTGGCCAGTTGTCCCGCCATTTCCCCTACCGCCGCCTGGCCGGGATCGACCCAGTCCACGGCGCCGAACTTCGGGTTGTTAAGGTGATGGTCGATGTTGATGATCTTGGACGGGGTCACGGCCTGCATAAGCTCCCGCCCCATGCGAAAAGGATCGCCGCAGTCAAGAATGAGATACCAGTCCGGGACGAAGTCCCCCAACGTATTGAGCTCGCTATGCAGCGGAGCCGGCAATTCCAGCCAGGCGAACTGCTCGGGGACACCGGAGGCGCCGTAGAGCCGGTAGTTCTTTCCCAGAGCCTGGAGAATGAAACCCATGGCCGCCGTGGCGCCCAGGGCGTCGCCATCAGGGTTCTCATGACCGGCCACAAGGAAATTGTTCCCGGTCTCAAGCAAACGGCGAACGGCCGTCAGGGGGTCCGTCTCCATACACCATGTCCTCGAGAAAATCGTCATGCAAAAAACGCAGCTCCGGAACGAACCGCAATTGCAGACGTTCGCTCAACAGGCGCCGGATGCGCGGCGAGGCCTGCTCCAGCCCGGCAGCAACGTCCTCGGGCCGCACGTCGGCACCTCCGGCCGTGTACAAGACCTCGGCGATGCGCAGATTCACATTCAGTCGTACGCCGCTCACGGTCACCAGACTCAACCGCGGGTCTCCGAGCCGGGTGGCGAGGATGTCGGCGATCTCACGCTGTAATTGATCGCTCAGGCGCTGGCTGCGTCGGGTAGAGCTGCGTTGCATCCCTTACTCGGGGTTGAAAATGTCTATCCGGCTGTCAGTGACTTCCTCCGGACTGGCGGCCTCGACCATGGACAACGCCTTGGTCAGCCGGCCCTCGATGTGGCTGTAATCGTGGCCGACGGTGACCACGGCCAGCACCAGCCGGGTATGGCTCTCCAGGGAGTCGACCTCGGCCACGGAGACATTGAACTTGTTTCTCAACTTCCGCTTGAGGCTCTGGGCCACGCTGCGCTTGCCCTTGAGCGAGTCGTTGCCGTGCAGCGTGAATTCAAGCAGCAGAAGTCCGACAAGCATCGCGCTACTCCAGGCTGCGGGCCTCCTGGACCTCTTCGAAGGCCTCGATGAAATCCCCAACCTTGATGTCGTTGTAGTTCTCCAGTCCTATGCCGCATTCATAGCCTTTGGCAACCTCCTTGACATCCTCCTTGAACCGCCTGAGCGAGGCCGCCTTGCCCGTGTAGATGACCACGCTGTCGCGCAGCAGCCGGACACCGGCGTTGCGGGTGATCTTGCCATCCACCACGGCGCAGCCGGCGACGGTCCCGACCTTGGGGACGCTGAAGATATCTCGGACCTCGGCCTGCCCCAGATACACCTCCCGGGTCAGCGGGCTGAGCATTCCGGACAGAGCGTCCTTGATATCGCCAACCAGGCGGTAGATGATGTCATAGAAGCGGATGTCCACGTTTTCACGCTCGGCCACTTCCTTGACCTTGACCGTGGGCCGGACGTTGAAGCCGATGATGATGGCATTGGAGGCCGAGGCGAGCAGGATGTCGGACTCGGTAATGGCGCCGGCGCCGCCGTGGAGCATGCTGACCTTGACTTCGTCCGTCGAGAGCTTGTTCAGGGCGTCGGTCACGGCCTCCAGCGATCCCTGCACGTCGGCCTTGAGGATCAAATTGAGCACCTGAGCGACGGCCTTGTCGGCGCGGCGCGAGAGGAAGGTCTCCAGGGTGACCTTGGACTCCTTGGCCAGCGTCTTTTCCCGGTTCTTGAGCTGGCGCGATTCGGCGATACGCCGTGCGACCTTCTCGTCAACCAGACTGGCGAACTCGTCGCCAGCCTCCGGGACGCCCTCGAAACCCTGCACCTCGACCGGCATGGTCGGCCCGGCCTCTTTGACCTTCTTGCCCTGGTCGTTGAACATGGCGCGCACGCGCCCGTTGAACAGGCCGCAAACGAAGTAGTCTCCCTGCTTGAGCACGCCCTCCTGGATGAGTACCGTGGCCACCGGCCCCCGGCCCTTGTCCAGTTTGGCCTCCACGATGCGCCCGCGGGCTGGCTTGTCCGGATTGGCCTTGAGCTCGAGCACTTCGGCCTGGAGCAGGATCATTTCAAGCAGCTCGTCGATGCCGATGCGCTTTTTGGCCGAGACTTCGGCGAAGATGGTTTCACCGCCCCAGGCCTCGGGCAGCAGTCCCAGATCGGAAAGTTCGCGTTTGACCCGGTCCGGATCGGCGCCATCCTTGTCGATCTTGTTCACCGCCACCAGGATCGGCACTTTCGCGGCCCGGGCGTGGTTGACGGCTTCGCGGGTCTGATCCATGACGCCGTCGTCCGCGGCCACGACAAGCACGACGATGTCCGTGACCTGGGCGCCGCGCGCGCGCATGGCGGTAAAGGCCTCGTGGCCCGGGGTATCCAGAAAGACGATATCGCCGCGCCGGCCGGTCACGTGATAGGCGCCGATGTGCTGGGTAATGCCCCCTGCCTCGGCCTCGGTGACGTTGGTTTTGCGGATGGCGTCCAGGAGCGAGGTCTTGCCGTGGTCGACGTGGCCCATGATGGTGACCACCGGGGGTCTGGGCTTGAGCGTCTCCGGCGCGTCGGCTTCCTGCGGAATCAGAAATTCCTCTTCGGAGAAGCCAACCCGCTCGACCTCATAGTCGAATTCCGCGGCCACCAGGGTGGCGGTCTCCATGTCCAGAGACTGGTTGATCGTGGCCATGATCCCCAAACCGAAAAGAATCTTGATCAGGGCCTGCGCCTTGACGCCCATCTGGTGGGCCATGTCCGAGACGCGGATGGCTTCTTCGATACGCAGCTTGCGCTTGGCGGCCTTGAGCGGCTGAGTCACCCCGGCTTGCGCCTCGGCCTGGAAGGAGTAACTATCGCGGTCGCGCCGGCGTTTGGCGACCTTGACCTTCCCTCCGGTCTTGTCTTTGACAGCCACGCTCTTCTTGCGCTTGACCTGGAGCGTCACCTTGCGCGTGTCGACGTCCTCGACTGCAACTTGTGGCGTGAATTCGACGACGCGACGGTCCTTCTTGCGCTTTTTCTTGGCTCCAGCCGCGTCGGTGTCCCCAGCCGGGGGTCTCGCTGCCGTCGCGGGCGGCACCGCTCCCGAAGGCTGGGCCGTGAAGGATCGCGTCCGTGACGGCGGCGTTGAAGCGGCCGGGGTGGCGACGGCCGTCACCGGCGGAGTCGGAGGCGCCACTGGTCGGGAAATGACCCGGACCTGCGGCGTTTCCGGCACGATCTCCTTCTTCTTTTTGCGCTTCTTGCGGGCCTTCTTCTGCGCTGCGTCGCCCTCACCTTCGGCTTCGCCCTCGCCAGGTGCGGCCTCCGTGGCTTCTGATTCTGAAATTTCCCCCTCGGCCTCGGCTTCGGCTTCGGCCTGGACAGACGTCCCGGCTTCCTCCTGCCCGTCAGCGGACGGCTCTTCGGGCTGCGTTCCGGCTGTGGTTTCCCCCTCCTCCGCCTCGGCCTCCACTTCGGGAGACGCTACGACTTCGGCGGCCTGCGCTTCAACAGCCTGCGCATCGGTCACTTCACCAGGCGACGGCTCGGTTACCGCGGCCTGCTCGGGCTCGTGCCCGGGCTCAGCGGCGATTATCTGCTCAGGCTCGTGCTGCCCGGACTCGACGGCCTGCGGCCCGGCGACGACGGCGGGGGCTTCGGAAGCCAGCGACGTCTCGGGTTCGGAACTGTCTTCCGGCGCCGCTTCGGGGGCCTCGGTCTTTTCCGCATGAACGCGGCGGCGACGTATGATGGCGCCAGGCTGAATTTCCTTGCGCACAACCTCGGTTGCCTGGGAATGATCCCTGAACCGGGCGCGAAGACTCGCCAGTTCCTCGTCCTCGATCACGGTCATCTGGCTCCTGGCCTGAACGCCCAGGTCCCGCAAGGCCTGAATCAGCTCACGATTGCTGATGCCCAGCTCAATGGCGAGATCTTTCACTCTGGTTTTACCGTCCGTCATAAGCAACATCTCCCTTGCACTTCCTCCGCCACCCCTGAAACTTCCGAAATCTGGACAGACAACCCGCGTCGCCGCACAGGTAGAACCCACGACCAGACAACGTCCTGGTCGGATCTTCCACGAGTCCTGGCGGCCCGTCCGGCTGAGCGTCCGGAGAAGCTGCCTGCGGACAGACATACCGGGCAAGCTCCTGTTTCGGAAACCGGCTGCGACAGATTACACAACTGCGTACAGGGATATGTACCCCCCGCTGAGCAGTTTTTTCTTTCATCCCGTTGGTCCCATGCACCGTTGCCATAGCTGGGTTCGCCGTGCGATTCCTGCATTGCACGCGGTCCACGCTCTCGAAATACACCCCGGCACAGCCTTCACCGTACCCTGCCGGACATGCCCGCCGTCCAGCACCGACAAGACCGGATACCGCGCGAGCACCCAGGATCGGAGTTACTCCGGCTCGCCGTCGGTCGTTGACGCTGCGACGTCGCCCTGGTCGGGGTCTGTCTGCTCGTCCGTCGACGCTGCGACGTCGCCCTGGTCGGGGGCTGTCAGCTCGTCCGTCGCCGCTTGCTCCTGAACGTCCTCTCCGGACTGTTCCGTCTCCGACTCCTGCTCCAACTCGTGCTCCGGCTCCTGCTCTGTTTCCTGCTCCGCATCCGCATCCAGCTTGGGCGCCAGCCCCAGGAAATTGATTGCGGCGTGCAGATCGGAAATGCGCGCCTCGGGCAGCCCCAGCTTGCCGGCCAGGTCCTCGTCGGTCGCGCTGCAGACCTGCTCCAGGGTGTCGAATCCGGCGGCAATGAACTGCTCGACGGATATTTCGGCCACGCTGGCCAGCTGTTCCAGCTGTTCGCGTCCGGCGTTCATTTCGTTGTAGCGGCTGTCGGTAAAGATATCGATCTTCCAGCCCAGAAGCCGGGAAGCCAGCTTCACGTTCTGCCCTTTGCGACCGATGGCCAGGGTGAGCTGGTCGTCGGGAACCACCACCTCGAGCAGTTTGTCGTCTTCGTCCACCGTGATGCGGGAAACGATGGCCGGAGACAGCGCCTTGACCGCATAGCTGGCAATGTCCGGACTCCAGACAACGATGTCGATCCGCTCGCCCCGGAGTTCCTGGACAATGTTCTGAATCCTGGAGCCGCGAACGCCGACGCAGGCGCCGACCGGATCCACGTCCCGATCCTTGGAAATGACCGCCACCTTGGCCCGGCTGCCGGGATCGCGGGCAACGCCCATGATGGTGATGATGCCGTCGTCGACCTCGGGAACCTCGCGTTTGAACAGCGAAACCATGTAGTCGGGGTGCGAGCGGGAAACGATGACCTGCGGGCCACGACCTTCCTTGCGTACGTCGATGATGTAGGCCTGGATGCGGTCTCCGCGCCGGAACCGCTCTTTGGGGATCTGCTCTTCCTTGGCCAACAGGGCCTCGGTGCGCCCGAGGTTGATGATCCAGCCCATGCGGTCGCGGCGCTGAATGATGCCGCTGACGATGTCCCCTTTGCGGTCCTTGTATTCTTCGTAGATGATTTCCTGTTCCGCATCGCGCATCCGCTGGATGATGACCTGCTTGGCCGACTGTGCGGCTATGCGCCCCAGGTCCTCGATGTTCAGACGAAAACCGATTTCATCGTCGAGCTGAGCCCCCGGGTCGTGCAGCACGGCCTCTTCGATGGCAATCTCCGAAACCGGATTGGCCACGTCGTCGGTCACGGTCTTGAATTGATAGACCTCGAGTTCGCCGGTCTCTTCGTTGAAACCGACCTCGACGTCGACCTGGTCGCCATATTTCCGCATGACAGAAGAGCGCACGGCCTCTTCGAGCGTATCGATGAGCATGTCCCGGTCGATTCCCCGGTCCTTGCTGATCTGTTCAATGGCTTTTTTCAGCTCCGAACTCATATCCCGAAACTCCTTGATCCCATCGGATGCTGCCGTTGCACCACGGGCTGGATTCCCCGCGGGCCGGCCTCATTCCCTAGCTCTTCTTTTTCCTGGCCGCGCCCTTTTTATCCGTAGCGGACTCCGCCGCCTCGGAGGCAAAGGGGGCCAGACGCGCCCGTTTCACCTGCGCCCAGTCCATTTCGACCGGGTCGCTATCGACCAGGAGCGTGAAGTGCGCTCCCATCACCGCCTGCAGCCTGCCCTTGAAACGTCGACGGCCCGGAAATCCGGGCACAGAGGCTGTCCGCAGCGAAACCTCGACATCGTGCCCGACGTACCGGGGCAACTGCGCGGGCTCGAAAAATACCCGATCCATACCCGGTGACGAACCCTCCAGCGTATAGGCGCCCGGGAGCAGATCCTCCGCGTCCAGGGCAACGCCCAATCCACGGGAGATGCGGGCGCACTGGTCGATGGTCGGGCCCGTTGCGATGCCATGCGCCCCGGCCTGAGCCTCGGCGTCGGCTTCCACGACGGGAGCCACGCTGTCAGGAGCCTCGAGATAGACCCGTACCAGGGGCTTGCGGCCGAGCACCGCGTACTCTACGCCCCACACCACGAGCCCCGAGGCCTCAGCCAGCGGGCGAACCAGTTCCCGGATCAGAGAGGCCATGTCTTTCACGGCCATACGTGAGCCCTCGGGCTTGCCGGCGGTACACACAAAAAAAAAGGTGGACCGCT
>CAZGAH010000071.1:0-8348 GCA_964523295.1 uncultured Desulfovibrionaceae bacterium
CGCATCGGTCAAGTCATGTGCTACCTGGATCGGTCAGATACACGTGCTATGGACAACGATCGCGCAACGCTTGAGCGGCGAAACGCTTTGAGGTATCAGACCAGGAGCCGGCCTGCCCCGGATCGAAGCCAGAGCAATCGATACGTCCGGAATGGAGGGACCTGTCATGAGTGGATGCGAACTGCCGTTGACGAATGCCCTTGACGAGGAGGTGGCCAGAATTCTGCGTCAGGCCCGGACTGTGGCCGTGGTCGGGTTTTCGCCCAAGCCCGAGCGCGACAGCCACCGCGTGGCCCTGTATCTCAAGGAACAGGGCTATGTCGTTTTTCCGGTCAATCCGGCGTGCAGCGAGGCCTTGGGAGGTCCGTGCCATCCCGACCTGGCGTCCGTGCCCGGTCCTGTGGACGTCGTGGACATCTTCCGCAAACCGGAGGCCATACCGGAGCTTGTGGACCAGGCCATTGCCATCGGCGCGCGCTGCGTCTGGATGCAACTGGGGCTGGCGCACAACGAGGCAGCGGACAAGGCGCGCGCCGCGGGGCTGGACGTGGTCATGAACAAATGCATACTGCGCGAGCACAAGCGGCTGCTGACCCGGCCCGAGCCGGCCGGGGCGTAGTCTCGGCAAACGCGCCCGACCGGACGGCATTCGTCCCGAGAACATCCTCTCCGGACGGGGCGATTCTGACGCTACCGGCACCTTAACTCACTGCATTCTTCTCGACAAGACTCGCCCTACGCCGTTTTTTCGACTCTTCGTCCCTCTGCCCTGCGTATAACGCCGCTGTACGCCATTGGTAAAACGCGCCCTGTAAAAGTTTTAGGAAAGGGAAGGGTGGGTGCGGGAGGGGAGGGAAAACCCTTTTGAAAAAGGGTTTTCCCTCCCCTCCCGCGACGTTTCCCTTCGTTCGCCCCCTCTCTGCGTCGCATCTCTTGCCTGCACGCTGAAAATGGCATATTCGTCGGCTGCGGACTGCACTCCGTCTTCGGCCGCATCCTGGATCGCCGTACGCGCCCGCCGCTTGTCACGTCAACGCTTGCAGAGGAGGGGTTCGATGAATCCTGCCGCGCTGATTCCCGCGCCTGACAGCATACCGGTTCCCTGGGGCTGGTTCCAGGTGTTGCT
Source organism: uncultured Desulfovibrionaceae bacterium (assembly GCA_964523295.1). Lineage (GTDB taxonomy): Bacteria > Desulfobacterota > Desulfovibrionia > Desulfovibrionales > Desulfovibrionaceae > CAZGAH01. The sequence continues at coordinate 1,127 of CAZGAH010000071.1, forward strand.
GCTGGCCACGACCGGATGCCATTTCCTGCTCATGAACATGGTCTTGGGGGGCACGTTGCTGGCGCTGATTCTGCGGCGCAGGCCGGTAGGCCCGGGGCCGGTGCTGGCGCCGCGGCTGCCGACGGGTCTGGCCCTGGCCGTGAATTTCGGGATACCGCCGCTGCTGTTTCTGCAGGTGCTCTACGGGCAGTTCCTGTACAGCGCGTCCGTGCTCTCGGCCACGTGGTGGATGGCGGTGACCGGGCTGGCCATGCTCGCGTATGCTTTGCTCTACCGCAATGCCTTTCAGGCGAAGAAGCATCCGGGGCTACCAGCCCCGTTCGTGACGCTGGGCCTTGCCGCGACGGCGCTGCTGGCGGTGAGCTTCATCATGAGCAACATCATGACGCTGATGCTCCGGCCCGAGACCTGGGACAGGTATTTCACCAATCCGCACGGCACGCTGTTGAACCTGAGCGACCCGACGTTGCTGCCCCGCTGGCTGCATTTCGTGCTGGCCTCGCTGGCGGTCGGCGGCTTGTTCGTGGCGCTCACGCAGCAGCGGGCCGCGGCCCGGGGCGACGCGGCCGCGCGCTACCGCCTGGACCAGGGGCTGCGCTGGTTCACCCATGCGAGCCTGGGGCAGGCGGCGGCCGGTATCTGGTGGCTGCTGGCGCTGCCGCAGCCGGTCATGCTCCGGTTCATGGGCGGGAGTCCGCTGCCCACGGCGCTGTTTCTGGTCGCCCTGGCCGCGGCCTCGCTGGCCGTGGGGCTGGGATTCAAGGGTCGGCCAAGGGCCGCGGCCCTGGCTCTGGTGCCCACGGTGTTCCTCATGGCCGGGCTGCGGGATATCGTCCGCACGGCAATGCTGGAGCCGTATTTCAGCCCGGGCACGTTGACGGTCACCGGGCAGTACGGCTCGCTGTACCTGTTTCTGGGTAGCGCCGTTGCCGGCGCGGCGGCCCTGGCCTGGATCTGGCGCGCGCACAGACAGTCGGGAGGGGGGATCTGAGCCATGGAATATCCAGTCTGGCAACTATCGACCCTGGCCGGAGGATTCTGGATCGCCGTCATTGCGACGCTGCACGTGTTCGTGGCCCATTTCGCCGTCGGCGGCGGACTGTTTCTGGTGCTCACGGAGGCGCGGGCGCGGCGGGAAAACTCCAGGCCCATGCTGGATTACGTGCGCCGGCATACCCGCTTCTTCCTGCTGCTGACCATGGTCTTCGGCGGGCTTTCGGGCGTGGCCATCTGGTTCACCATTTCGGTGCTGGCGCCGGCGGCCACGTCCACGCTCATCCACCACTTCGTCTGGGGCTGGGCCACGGAGTGGGTGTTCTTTCTGGGCGAGATAGCCGCGCTGCTCGTCTACCACTACCGGTTCGACCGGATGCGGCCGCGCGATCACCTTATCACGGGCTGGCTGTACTTCATTTTTGCATGGCTCTCGCTGTTCATCATCAACGGTATCATCGGGCTGATGCTCACGCCGGGCGAGTGGTTGCGCACCGAGAATTTCTGGGACGGCTTCTTCAACCCTACCTTCTGGCCATCGTTGGTCATGCGCAGCTTCCTGGCGCTGATGCTGGCCGGAGTCTTCGGTCTGCTCACCGCGCTGCGCATCCCGGACGAGGCAACGCGCACGCGCGTGACCCGGCGCTGCGCCGGCTGGGCCGCGCTCGCGCTGCCGCCGATGCTGGCCGCGGGCTGGTGGTATCTGCGGGCATTGCCTCCGGAGACACTCGATTTCATCAGCCGGCGCTCCGCCGAGATCACACCCTACGCGACGGCGCTGCCGTTCATCGTGGCAGCGCTGTTCCTGGGCAGCCTGATCATGGCCTTGCGGCTGCCGCATCCGCTGCGCACGGTGCTGGCCGCGTTGCTGCTCCTGGCCGGTTTCGGCTTCACGGGCAGCTTTGAATACATCCGCGAGGCCGGCCGCAAGCCCTGGATCATTCACGGGCATACGTGGGCCCAGGGCATCCGCCCGGACCAGGCCGGTCAGCCGGGGGAATCCTTTCTGGCGCGGGCCAGATGGGTGAAGAACAAGGACACGAGCGACCGCCTGGCGGCCGGGCGCGAGCTGTTCGCCGCGCAGTGCCTGTCCTGCCACAGCATCGGCGGCCCGATGAACGACATCCGCAAGCATACGGCGGCCATCTCGACCGTGGGCATGGAGGCTTTTCTGACCGGGCAAGGACGTTTGTTCACCCACATGCCGCCGTTTCTCGGCGACAAGGAGGAGCGGCGCGCACTGGCCGAGTACGTGGCCGTTGGAATCAACGGCCGCACGCCGGACGACCACGAGCCCGTGGAGGTGAAGGCGCTGTCCGTCGAGCCGCTGCCCTTTGATTCGGCCACGGCGCAGTACGTGCTCCTGGCCTGGAATACGCTGGGCATGAAATGCATCACAGACTGCGACGCCTTTTTCTCCATGCTGCCGCCGGGCAATGCGTTGGGCGCGGTGCTCCTGCGCCGGGGATCGAGTCCGGCCTTTGTCACCGAAGGGGTTGAGCTGGGCTATGAACTGGAAAGCGGCTTTGCCGATCCGGCGTCGCAGGTGGCATTCTGGACGTTCGCCCCGTCGCTGCTCGGCAAGGAGCTGCCGCGCAATATTTCCGCAACGGGCCGCGGCGTCAGCGGGACAATGGCGTTGAACGAGCAGAGCCGCATTTTCGAGGCCGCGGGGATTCCAGTGACGCCGTACACGGACGCCGGCGAGGTGAATCCCTATCCCTTGGTCACGATTACCGCGCGTGACAAGGCCTCAGGCGAGATACTGGCCCAGACCAAGGCCGTGGCGCCCGTAGGCTCGGAAATGGGCTGCCGCTCGTGCCACGGGGGGCCGTGGCGCGTGAAGAACAGCACCGGTATCGCGGCGGAAACGGCGAGGAACATTCTCGCCGTGCATGACAAACGCTCCGGCACCAGCCTGCTGGCCCGGGCCGAAGCCGGGGGGCCGGTGCTTTGCCAGAGCTGCCATCCCGATCCGCTGCTCAACGCGGCCGGGGATCCGCAGCGTCTGGGCCTGCCCGCCGCTATTCACGGCTTCCACGCCAATTACCTGACCGGCCGGGGTGAAGAAGTCTGCTCGCGCTGCCACCCGGACAGCCCGGTCGGCGTGACCCGCTGCCTGCGCGACAACCACGCGGCCAAGGGCATCGGTTGCAGCCGCTGTCACGGCTTTTTGGAGGATCACGCCCTGTCGCTGCTCAAGCGCGAGACCGAGGCCGGCAAGCCGCGGGCCTCGCTGCTCATGCGCAACGTCCGGCCGCGGCTCGTGGCCGACGTCGCCGAGGTTCGGCCGCGTACGCCGTGGCAGCAGGAACCCGAGTGCATGACCTGCCACACGGGCGGCGTCAGGCCGGACGCCGCCACGGCCAGCGCGTTCAATGTCTGGACCGAAGGCCCGGCCAATCTCTACCGTAACCGCAAGGACGCCATGGACGCCGTGCCCTGCATTGCCTGCCACAACAGCCCTCACGCGACCTATCCGGCGGACAATGCCTACGGCAAGGACCGGGACAACCTGCAACCGCTGCAATACATGGGTTTCGCCGGCTCCATAGGCGCGCGCGAGCACTGCGCGCTGTGCCACGAGACGGACATGCCCGCGGACGCGCATCATTAGGCCCGGGTGAGGTGCCGAGCGGACAGGACGCGGCGGCGCGACCTCAGCGGTGCCAGACCTGTAGCCGGTCTTTGTTCATATCCTGGCTCATGCGGTAGTCGTTGCGGGAGAGCCACTTTTCGATGAGGCAATAGAAGATGATAAAGAGATAGCGAGAGCCCATTTCGCGAATCTTGAATTTGGAAATGCCTTCCTTGCGATTGCGCCAGGAGTTGGGCACCACGGCGTAGCTGTAGCCGCGCACAATGGCCTTGAGCGGCAGCTCCACCGTGAGATTGAAATGATAGGCGAGCAGGGGCTGGAGGCCGGCGATGACGTGACGCCGGTACATCTTGAATGCGTTGGTGATGTCGTTGTAGCTGAGCAGAAACAGGATGCGGATGAAGAAGTTCCCCAGCCTGTTGAGCATGAGCTTGGGCCAGGGATAATCGTACACGCGGCCGCCGGGTGAGAAGCGCGAGCCGAAAACGCAGTCGTAGCCCTCCTGCAGCTTTCGGTAAAAGGCGATCAGGTCCTGGGGGGAATCCGAGCCGTCGGCCATGACCACGGCCACGGCGCCACCACGGAACCCGGCCAGGCCGGAGCGCACGGCGAATCCGAAGCCATTGGGCGGCGGGTTGTTCACGTAGCGCAGGGTTGGATGCTCGGCCTGCATCTGCTGCAGCACAGCCTCGGTCCGGTCGCTGCTGTTGTCGTTGATGACGAGTATCTCATGGCGGATGTCGGCCTTCTGCAGTGCGTCCAGAAGCGCTTCGACCGTCGCGCGGATGTGCCCCTCTTCATTGTGCGCCGGTATGACCACGGACAGCATGTCCGGATCGCCCGCGCGCTCCCACTCGGCCAGGGTCTGAATTTCAAGCGTCATAACCGATCGTCATCCTTGCGCCGCGGTCAAGACCGGAGGAGCCGGGCCGGCACCATAGCGCGCATGCATGTTCTGTACGCCGGATCGTCCGGCCATTCAACTCCCTCAAGCAAGCGGAATACGCCGCTTGGGGAAGCGGCCGGGGTCACGCGGCGGGCAGCCACTTGATACGCAGGCGGCGGGTGCGCGGTCCGTCGAATTCGCAGAGAAAGACGCCCTGCCAGGACCCGAGATTGAGCTTGCCGTTTTCGACAATGAGCAGCTGGGCCGCTCCGAGCAGCGAGGTCTTGACGTGCGCGTCGCTGTTGCCTTCCTGGTGGCGGTAGTCGCCGTGGCGGGGAACGAGCGTGGCGAGCGTGGCGAGAATATCCCTGGCCACGGACGGGTCGGCGGCCTCGTTGATGGTCACGGCTGCGGTGGTGTGCGGGCTGCTGACGACCAGTAGGCCGTCGTTCCAGCCTTTTTCCGCCACGAGACAGCGCAGTCGCTCGGTGACGTCGATGAACTCCTCGCGCGCGGAGGTACGGATATCGAACATTTCCATAGACCTTCTCCTCCGGGCCAGGCCCAGCCCGGACGACCGGCGGCGCGCGGGCGCGCCGCCGGTCGAGTCGCCGCTAGCGCAGTTTCGCCTTGAAACAAGGCTCTGTCCTGAAACAATGTCCCATTGTTTCAGGGAACTGCATAAGAGCATCTAAACTTTTTCAAAGTTAAGATGCTCTAATAGCGGTAATGATCGGGTTTGTAGGGACCCTCCACGGGCACGCCGAGGTATTCGGCCTGCTGCGGCGTCAGGCGATCGAGCCTGGCACTGAAGCGTCCCAGGTGCAGGCGGGCCACTTCTTCGTCCAGCTTTTTGGGCAGCACGTAGACCTTATTCTCCAGCTGCTTGCCGGCCAGTTCCATCTGGGCCAGCACCTGGTTGGTGAAGCTGGCGCTCATGACGAAGCTGGGATGCCCGGTGGCACAGCCCAGGTTGACCAGCCGGCCCTCGGCCAGCACCAGGATCGAGCGCCCCGATTTCAGGGTCCATTTGTCGACCTGGGGCTTGATGGTGAGTTTGGAGCAGCCCTGCGTGGTTTCCAGATAGTGCATGTCGATTTCGCTGTCGAAGTGCCCGATGTTGCAGACAATCGCCTCGTCCTTCATGCGCTCCATATGCGCGCCGGTGATGACGTGCCAGTTGCCGGTAGCGGTGATGAAGATGTCGCCCATGGCAACGGCCTCGTCCATGGTCGTGACTTCGTAGCCCTCCATGGCGGCCTGCAGGGCGCAGATGGGGTCGATCTCGCAGATGATGACGCGCGCGCCGAACCCGCGCATGGACTGGGCGCAGCCCTTGCCCACGTCGCCGTAGCCGACGACGACGGCTACCTTGCCGGCGATCATGATGTCCGTGGCCCGCTTGATGCCGTCGGCCAGGGACTCGCGGCAACCGTACAGATTGTCGAACTTTGATTTGGTCACGGAGTCGTTGACATTGATGGCCGGAAAAAGCAGCTCGCCGCTCTTCTCCATGTGATACAGACGATGGACGCCGGTAGTGGTCTCCTCGGACACGCCGCGCATCTTGCCCGCAATGGCCTTCCATTTGCCCGGCGTGGTCTTCAGACAGGCGCCGAGGCGCTCCATGATGATCGCGAATTCCTTGTTGCTGTGCGGCTTGTCCAGCAGCGAGGGATCGTCCTCGACCTTGACGCCCTGGTGTACCAGCAGCGTCGCATCTCCGCCGTCGTCGACGATAAGGTCGGGGCCCGAGCCGTCCGGCCAGGTCATGGCCATTTCCGTACACCACCAGTAGTCTTCGAGCGTCTCGCCCTTCCAGGCAAAGACCTTGGCGGTCCCTGCCGCGGCAATGGCCGCAGCGGCGTGGTCCTGGGTGGAGAAGATGTTGCAGGACGCCCAGCGCAGATCGGCCCCGAGCGCGTGAAGCGTCTCGATGAGCATCGCGGTCTGGATGGTCATGTGCAGGCTGCCGGCGATCTTGAATCCTTTCAACGGCTGCTTCGGACCGTAGACCTTCCGCAATTCCATCAGGCCGGGCATCTCGTTCTCGGCCAGCTGCATCTCCTTGCGGCCCCACTCAGCCAGGCTGATGTCAGCAACCTTGTACTCCATCGACAAATCCAAGGGTTTAACAGTACTCATCGGGAATTCAAACCTCCGTGGTCTGATTGTTTGCGTTGCCGTTCAGCTGCAGGCCTGCCTGGCCGGCGGGCTTGCGGGCCGTGACGAGCTGAATGGACAAACCATTATTCACTGCGTAACATTTCCTGTTGTCGATCGTGAACCCGGCTTGCGTCAGCCAGGCGTCGAGTTCGACCTCTTCGAAACCGAGCCAGCGGTCGCCGTAGGCGAAGCGCATGGTTTCGTTGCCGTGCTTGACCAGGTCCGCGACCACCAGCCCCGCGCCGGGACTCAGCGTCCGGCAGGCCTCCTGCAGGGCGCGTTGCGGGTCGGAGAGATGGTGCAGTGCCATGCTGCACACCGCGAACTCCGCTTCGCCGTCGCGCAGGGGCAGATGCTCGAGTTCGCCGATGCGCAGCGAAACCTCGGCCTGGGCATCGGCGAAGCGCTTGCGGGCCAGCTCGATCATCTGCAGCGAGGAGTCCACGCCGATCAGATGCTGCGAGCGCGCGGACAGCGCCTGGAGCAGATTGCCCGTGCCGCAGCCCATGTCGACGATCGACCCGCAGCACGGCGTGCGGGCGAGTATCTCGGCCGTGAGATCGAAACTGCCGAGAATC
>CAZGAH010000071.1:8358-10085 GCA_964523295.1 uncultured Desulfovibrionaceae bacterium
CCCGGCTGAGCTGATCCCATTTCCCGGCAACGGCATCGAAAAAGCGCCGCGTTTCCTGCGCCCGCTCATGAATGATCGTCGCGGCCCGCCGGATATCCTGCTCCAGCCCGGGATCGCCCGAAAACAACCCTGTCAGCGCGGTCAACACCTTATGGGCATCAGCCTCGCGCGAGGCAGCGTAGAATACCCATAGCCCGTCGCGACGCGATGTCAGCAGCCCGGCATCGGCCATCACCTTCAAATGCCGCGACACGCGCGACTGCCCCATCTCGAAGATGGACTCCAGCTCGCGCACGTTCAGCTCGTGCCCGAGCAAGACGTTCAGCATCCGCAATCGCGTCTCGTCGGCCAGGGCCTTGAATACGGGCAACAACATCACCATTGCGCAACCTTTATATCAATTAATCTTGATTTAGTGATACGTAAGCCTGAACGGCTTGTCAAGGGGAAAATGAGGTCACATGGAGCCCGACAACCTTGACTTTTTCAGACACACTGTGGATTATTAGTCAGCTCACGGACGAGACGAATCGTACAGATGCGCGTCGGGCAAAGGACAGGCCCGGAGGCATCGACAGCACTCGAGGTATGGCCTATGACCGAGCCGATAATGAATACCGGATCGAATGAGATGATTCTGCTTCCGGAAAAGAAGACCCAGCCGTTGGCCTACTTGCAGGATACGCAGCTTGGATTGCCGGATCCTGTCAGGCTGGTGCCAGAAGATCCGACCGGGGCGATTGTCGACAAAGTCGATCATTCCATCTTCTAGTCCGTCCCGACCCGTTTCCCGGCGGGGGGGGCGCATGTCCAGGGCGCCGCAGGCGGCGTCGGGGAGAATGTTTTTCCCGTCTGTCCGCTTGGACACGAGAATTTTCCGCATGATCCGCATCTTTCATCTCATTACCACGCTCGAGACGGGCGGCGCCGAATTGTTTTTGTACCGGCTCGCTTCCGGGCTCGCGAAGCAGGGCTTCGTGCAGCATGTCGCCGCCATGGTGCCTTCGGAGCCAGTGGACGCGTTGTTGCGAGGGCAGGGGATCCCGGTATCCTTTTTAGGCTTGCGGCCGGGTAGGCCGAATCCCCTGGCGATTCTGCGTTTTCTCCGCCTGCTGCGCGAATTCAGACCCCACGTGCTCCAGACCTGGCTGTATCATGCCGACCTGTTGGGCCTGTTCGGCCGGCTGGCCGGCGTGCGGAGGCTGGTCTGGAACATCCGCTGCACGGACATGGATTTTTCCCGCTACAGCCCCTTGACCGGATTGACGGTCAAGCTCTGCGCCAGTTTGTCCCGGCTGCCGACGATGGTGCTTACCAACGCCTGCGCGGCGCGCGACTTTCATCTGCGCTCGGGGTACCGGCCGCGGGAATTCCGCGTCATCCCGAATGGCTACGATCTTTCCGTGTTCAAGCCGGATCCCGAGGCCAGACTCCGGCTGCGTCGCGCCATGGGGGTGGCCGACGACGACGTACTGGTCGGGCTGGCCGCCCGTTACGATCCGATGAAAGGCCACGAGATTTTTGCCCGGGCCGCCGGGCTGGCCTTGCAGCGTTGCCCGAACCTGCGCTTCGTGCTCTACGGTGCGGGCATCGAACCCTGTAATGCCACGCTTGTCGCGCAGTTGCGCGAATCTAACGCGCACGCGCGCACGCTGCTGCTGGGGCGACGAGACGACATCGAAACGCTTCATGCGGCTATGGATATCGGGCTTTCCGCCTCGTTGTTC
>CAZGAH010000071.1:10109-19378 GCA_964523295.1 uncultured Desulfovibrionaceae bacterium
TGCGGGAGCAAGGACTGGTTGCAGAACAGGTGGCTGGCAGCGGCCCTGGCGGACATGGGTAATCGTTCCGCCGAGTACCGTTCGACCCTTGGCCGCGCCGCACGCGCGCGCATGGAGGGACACTTCAGCATGGAGCGCATCGTCGATGCCTACGCCGGGCTCTATGGCGAACTGGTCCGTTGACGAGCGCCGTCCGCGGCGTTCAGTGGAGAGGGCAGAGGTGAGGGCAGGCGCACGGCTTCAATGGGCAGGAGGGGCGGCGTCGCAGCCGTCATCGCTGCCCGGAGTCCTGGCCGCGGCGCAGCGCTGATATTCCCAGGTGAGCACCAGGTCGTCGCGCGCCTTGGGGGCCAGCCTGGTTATAAACTCCTTGAGCGGCAGGACGTTGATCATTACGGAAAAATGTTCGCGACTGCGGGGGAAGGTCGCCAGACCGAGATCCCGGTGGTCCCAGGGCTCGGTCACCAGCTCGATTTCATCCAGAAGGGATTCGGTAAAACAGACCTGATCCGGCGCCGGGCCATCGGATATCGGGTCCGCGCGCCATTGGGCCTCGCTGACGCCCGTCAGTTCCGACTTGTGTACGCAGAGCAGTTCGCCGAGCAGACTGTCAGGATGGAGATGTTCGACAGGCACGGCGAGGAACCAGGCGATACGGTCAAGCAGAAACAAGGCCTTGTGCCGATCGACCCCCCGGGTTCCCGTGGCGTCCAGGATTTGTCTCACGGGCAGGCGCTGCCTGGCCAGGAGTTTTTGGCAATGCGCGTCGACAACGGCCTGCTGCACGTCATGGAGCGGGTCGGTCCGGTTCGGCCGCAGGCAGAAACGATACGCCGCAACGCCCGAGCCGGCCAGGATCAGGATGGCAATCGCTGTCCACATGGAGGTGTTCCTGTTTCCGCTACTCGTCTCCTCCCCGGCTGAAGGTCTGCTCGCGACCCGGACCGACGGAGATGAGTCCTGTCGGCGTGCCGGCGAGCTGTTCCACGCGCCGGAGATAGGTCTTGGCCGCTGCAGGCAGAGCCTCCCAGGAAGTCACCTGACTGATGTCCTCGTCCCACCCGGGCAGGGTTTCGTAGACCGGAGTAACGCCGGCCATGCCATTCTCTTCCTGGGGGGGATAGTCAAGGCGTCGGCCTGCGCAGTCGTAGGCGACGCATATTTTGAGTTCGGGTAAACCGCTGAGCACGTCCAGCTTGGTGATGGCGAGTTCTGTCGGACCGTTGAGACGGACGGCTTCGCGCAGGATCACGGCGTCCAGCCAGCCGCAACGACGTTTGCGACCGGTGGTGGCGCCGAATTCGACGCCGCGGTTTTGCAGCCGATCGCCGACAGCGTCATCGAGTTCGGTGGGGAAGGGCCCGCTACCGACGCGCGTCGTATAGGCCTTGACAACGGCCACGATGCGCCCCAGCGAACGCGGCGAGCATCCGGCGCCGGCGGCGGCATTGCCCGCCACGGTATTGGAAGAGGTGACAAAGGGATAGGTTCCGTGGTCGATGTCAAGCTGGGTGCCCTGGGCACCCTCGAACAGGACGATCCGACCGGCCTGTTCGGCGTCGCGAATGGCAGCGGATACGTCGCCGAGATACGGCGTTATCGTCGCCGCAAGGGCCGACACCTGCTCGAAAACGGCCTCCGGGTCGACAGGTGGGCGATGGTAGAGCTTTTCGAGCAGGACGTTTTTCTCCTGCAAGGCCGTGGCGATCTTTTGCCGAAGCAGCGGCAGGTTGGCCAGATCGGCGGCCCGGATGCCTGTTCGTACGGCCTTGTCTTCGTAGCAGGGGCCTATACCGCGGCCCGTGGTTCCGATTTTGGTTTCGCTGCACCGGACGCTCTCCCGGGCGGCGTCGATTTCCTTATGATACGGCATGATCAGGTGGGTCTTGCGGCTGAGACAAAGCCGGGCGGGGCTGATGGCGATGCCGCGTCTGGTCAGGGCGTCGAGCTCGCGGCAGAACACCTCAGGATCCAGGACCACGCCGTTGCCGATGAGACAGGTCTTTTCCTGGTGGAGAATGCCCGAGGGAATGAGATGGAGAATAAAGGTCTCGCCGTCGACGACCAGCGTATGGCCGGCATTGTTGCCGCCCTGGAAGCGGATCACCAGATCGGCCTCCGCGGTGAGCAGGTCCACAATCTTGCCCTTGCCCTCGTCTCCCCATTGCGAGCCAATGACCACGATGTTCGGCATGTCGCCCTCCTCCAGGCGTAAAGATGGCCGGGCAGAAAAGCTTTTACTGCCGACGCTCGACGTTCCTAGTAAACCCGCGCAGTGATGTCAATCCGGGCAAGGCGCGACAAACTGCATTCCGGGCTGCGGTCAATCGGCTTCGCTGTCGCACGGGCTGCCGTTGTCGTCGCGGGGTTTGAATTGCAGCACCTTGGCGCGCTGTCTGGCAAGCTCGGCGGGGTTTTGTCCGGGCTGGGAGGGCGCAGGGCCTTCGAGCACGTCAGCCAGAAGCGGATCGAGGCTGTGCGAGCGCATTTCCATATCCTTGGGCCGGCTGGTCTGAGCCCAATTATAGTTGAAGAGCTGATTTTTCCAGCGCATGGCCTGAATGAAGCCGAAAATGAGCGTAGCTTCCTCCCAGCGCCGCGTGGGTTCGAAGTGTTGCACCTGGGCGGCGTATTTTTCCCATAAGGCCATGAGCGAGGCCTCGTCGAAGGAATTGAGCTGGCGGGCCAGTTTCTGCAAAATTTTATCCAACGCTATAGACTCCTGTTCGCATCGTCGCGGTGAGAGCGTCGCTGTCGGGGGAGGGGAGCGACTTCAGAGGCCTGGCAAGGGCCTCGCCAACCCCCGCAATGGGCCGGATTGCACGACATCAGTGGCTGCCGGCGAAAAATCGGGGTCCGGCACTTGAAAAATGCGGCAAAGCGACCTACCCTCCGGGCTGTTCGACAACCTGGCGCTGGTGCCGGAAGCGGCCTCACCGCGCTGCCTTGGGAGCCACCATGAGCGATTTGAAGAAAATGTACAAGACCCTCCAGAAAGACCCGTTTCCCGGAACGCTTACCCTGGATCTGGGCGGACAGAAGCTTGACTTCACCAAAAGAACCTGGACCATCGACAACGAGGAGCGGGGCCTTCGCTACGGAGAGAATCCCGATCAGCCGGCGGCGCTCTACGAATTGACCTCCGGAACGCTGGAGCTGGACGGCGTCAGATTCCGCGGCCCCGGCCGGCAGCTGGTTTCGGCCCTGACCGAGGAGCACATGCTCCAGGCCGGCAAGCACCCCGGCAAGATCAATCTCACCGACGTGGACAACGGCCTGAACATCCTGCAGTACCTCAGCGCAAAGCCGGCAGCGGTGATTCTCAAGCACAACAATCCCTGCGGCGCGGCCTGGACCGATGCCGGCGTTGCCCAGGCCCTGGACAAGGCCTACTGGTCGGACCGCATCGCCGCCTTCGGCGGTACCGTGGTCGTGAACCGGCCCCTGGACAAGGCCGCGGCCGAGCGCCTGGCCGCCAGTTATTTCGAGGTCGTGGCCGCGCCGGAATTCGAGGCCGGGTGCGTGGACATACTCAAGCGAAGCAAAAATCTACGCATCCTGCGCATCCCCGGGCTGGCCGGGCTGGAGGGGCTGAGCGCGGAACCGTTCCTCGATATCAAATCCCTCGTGGACGGTGGCCTTGTCCTGCAATTCTCCTTCCGTAACCGCGTTCGTGCCGTTGAGGATTTCTTGCCGGCTACGGCGGAGAAGGACGGAACCACGGTGACCGCCCGGGCGCCGACCAGGGCTGAGGCGGAGGATCTCCTCTTCGCCTGGGCCGTGGAGTCGGGCGTAACCTCCAATTCGGTCATTTTCGCCAAGGACGGTGCAACGGTCGGCATCGGCACCGGAGAGCAGGACCGTGTCGGCTGCGTCGAGCTGACCATCACCAAGGCCTACACCAAATATGCCGATCGCATTGCCTTCGCCGAGCACGGTGTCTCGTTTTACGAGCTGAAATCCTCGCCGGACCGGCGGGATGTCCTGGCCGATATCGGCGAGCGTACGCAGCAGGCGCGCGGCGGGCTGGCCGGAACGGTTCTCGTTTCGGACGGCTTCTTCCCCTTTCGTGACGGCGTTGACGTCGCCGTTGCCCAGGGAGTCACGGCCATTGCCCAGCCCGGCGGATCCATCCGCGACGTCGAGGTCATCCAGGCCGTGAATCAGGCCAGCCCACAGGTAGCCATGGTCTTTACCGGCCAACGCTCCTTCAAACATTAGGAGCAGCATGACATCCTCTTCTTCCCTGGTGCGCTATCCCGGTCCTGGCTGCGTCGTCGAGTTTCTGAACAACAACAAACCCCAGCTCGCCTGGGTGCTTGAGGAACAGAGCGGACGACTGCGGCTGTTGACTCTCAACAAGCGCGAGACCAATCTTCCGGCCAACCGTGCCTTGTCCTGGCTCGGACCATTGTATGTCGGTGAGCGCTCCCGTCAGGACATTCTGGACATCCTGGCCCGGCACCAGAGCGGACGCGAGCAGCTCGAGCGCGGCATTGACCCCCTGGAGCTGTGGGAGCTGGCCGAAGGTGAGGTCGGCAGAGCGACCGTCGAATGGCTGGCCGGTCTGGTCTGGGCCAGCCCCGACAGCGAAAATGCCGATAACATCGCCGCACTCGGTCGCGTGCTCCTTGACTGCAAAACGCATTTCAAGTTTCAGCCCCCGGATTTTGAAATCTATCCCCGCGAAAAAGTGGAAACACGGCTGGCCGAGCTGGCCCTGGCGCGCGAGCGCGAACGTATCGCTACCGCTGGCTGGGAGTTCTTTCAGCAACTGTGGGCCTTGCATGTCAAGCGCGCGACCGGCCCTGTACCGCCGATCGAGCCCGAGCTGGCCTGCAAGCTGGAGCAGGTGCTGCGCCGCCGTATCGCTGACCCCGACGACAAGGAATTTGAAACCCTCTGGAACGTCCTGCGCAAGGGGCTGCCCGAGGAGTCGCATCTGGCGCTCATGCTGGCTGTGGCCTGGGGACTCGTTCCCTCCCATTACAATTACCTGCTCGATCAGGCTGCCTATGATCCGGGAGATACGTGGGCCGCGGCCTTTTCCGAGGAAATCGCGGCCCAACAGGCGGTTTTCGCTGCGCAACGCTGCGATGCGCCGCTCTCGGGGCTGCTCAGCATCGATTCGGAGACCACGCGCGACGTGGACGATGCCTTCGAGATGCACCTCCGTGACCCGGAAAAGGGGCCGGAAGGCGGATTTCGCGTGCGTATTGCCCTGGCCTGCCCGGCCCTGGGCTTCGATTTTTCCGGACCCTTGGGCTGCGCGGTGCGTAGCCGCGCTACCAGTCTCTATCTGCCCGAGGGTGACAGCCACATGCTGCCGGAATCGCTGGGAACGGATACGTTCAGCCTGCGCGCCGGTGAACCGCGTCCCGTGCTGCTGCTGACCCTCGAGCTCGACGGCAACGCTGACGTGTTGCAGTGTACGCCCGCGTTTGCCTGGGTGCGCGTGGCGGCAAACCTGTCCTACCCGCTCGTGGAGCAGGCGCTGTGCGGCGAGACGGATAACAGGGCCGCGCCGTTCCTGCCCTCCCTGGAGTTGGGGTGGCGATTGGCAGAACGGCTGCGATTGCGCCGCATCGAACAGGGCGCCATCGTTATCGAACGGCCCGAGCCCGAAATCGTTCTGAGCGGATCTGGCGCCGCCACGACCGTAGACCTTGTACACAAGCCCCCCTGTCCGCGCGCGCAGCTGCTGGTCAGCGAGTTCATGATCCTGGCCACGGCCGCAGTGGCGCGTTGGGGAGCGGAAACGGGGGTGCCGCTGTTCTACCGCACGCAGGACATCGCCGCGCCCAAGGAAAGCGCGGGCGTCTGGAGCGCTCCCGAGGATATCCACCGCGTGGTCAAGGTCCTGGGCAGTTCGATCCTGGAAACCCGTCCCCGGGCGCACGCCTGTCTCGGAGTCCGGGCCTACAGTCCGATCACCTCGCCTTTGCGGCGCTACGCAGACCTCATCAATCTGGCCCAGGTGCTGGGCCAGATCACCGTCGGGCAGCCCCGCTTCGACGCCGAAGAGCTCGCCGCGTTGCTGCCTGAGCTCTGCTCCAGACTGGAGGTGGTCGGCCGCGTGCAGCGATTCCGACCGCGTTATTGGAAACTGGTCTATTTCAAGCAGCAGCCTCCAGACCGCCGCTATCCTGCCGTCGTGGTGGAAGACGCCGGAACCATGGTCATGATCACCTTGCCCCGGGAACAGCTTTTTCTGCGCGGCCCCAGAACCCTGTTCGGTGATAAAATATTCCCTGGCCAGCGCTTTGCCGTGCGCCTGGGCCGCATCGATCCGCTGAACAACGATATCCACGTCCGCGAGGCCTGGGAAGACGACGGCAGCGAGGGAGAGAACGCATGAGCGCCATTCTGTTGATCCTCGGAGCCTACCTCCTCGGCTCCGCCCCCTTCGGGCTGCTCGTGGCGCTGCGCCTTTGTGGCGTAGACCCCAGACTGGGGGGCAGCGGCAACGTCGGAGCGACCAACGTGGCCCGACTGTGCGGCGTGGGCTACGGCATCCTGACCCTGGCTCTGGATATGCTCAAAGGCCTGGTGCCGGTACTGGCGGCCATGCACTACGACGGGTCGGTGATCGTGGTCAGTTTGACGGCCCTGGCAGCGCTGACGGGCCATTGCTACTCGGTTTTTCTCAAATTCAACGGCGGCAAGGCCGTGGCCACGACCATCGGGGTGTTTCTGCCTCTCGCTGCCTGGCAACTTCTCGTCTGCCTGGCGCTGGCGGCGGCCATCGCCTGGGCAACGGGCTTCATGTCGCTGGGTTCGCTGCTGCTGGCGCTGTCGCTGCCCGTGCTGCTGCTGCTCTCGGGCAAGGCCGCCTGGGCGCCGCTGGCCGCTGCGGTCATGCTGCTCGTGTTCTGGCGTCATCGTATGAACATCCAGCGCCTGGTCCGCGGTGAGGAAAATTCCTGGCGGAAAAACAAGAGTCCCGACTCCTGAACACCATCCCCCCCTGTCCGTCGCCGGCAGCCCCACTGCCCGGAACGCACACCTGCCGCAGAAACAAAGGAGCCGTTGCGTGCTGGAATATCCGATGATCGATCCGGTGGCCCTGTCCCTGGGCCCGCTGAAGGTGCGCTGGTACGGGCTGATGTATGTCATCGGCTTCACCGTCGCCTGGTTTTTGGCGCGAATACGAGCCGCGAACTGGCGCAAGGCTGGCTATACGCCCGAATGGACGCCGGAGCAGGTGGACGAGCTCATCACCTTCTCCATCCTGGGCCTGATCGTCGGGGCGCGGCTGGGCTATATCCTCTTCTACGATCTGCCCAATTACATCGCCCAGCCGCTCGATATGCTCAAGATCTGGAAAGGCGGCATGTCCTTTCATGGCGGAGCCCTGGGGCTGGTCTTCACGACGTGGCGTTTCGCCCGGAAATACGGCAAGACCTTCGCCCAGGCGGCGGATTTTCTTGCGCCCCTGGCCCCGCCCGGCCTGTTCGCCGGCCGGTTGGGCAATTTCATCAATGGCGAACTCTGGGGCCGCGTCACCACGTCGCCCCTGGGCATGGTTTTCCCCGACCCGGCGGCCGGTCCTGCGCCCCGACACCCGTCCCAGCTCTACGAGGCAACATGCGAAGGCCTCGTGCTCTTTCTGCTGCTCTGGTGGTACTCGGCCAGGCCCAGGGCGCCGCTGGCCGTGACCGGTTTCTTTCTGCTCGGATACGGGGTGCTGCGCTTCGGCTGCGAGTTTTTCCGCCAGCCCGACGTCCAGCTCGGCTTTGTGCTGTCCGACTGGCTGACCATGGGGCAGTTGCTGTGTATTCCCATGATGCTGGTCGGTGCGGCGCTGCTGCTTCGTGCCCGATTTCGGGGAAACCCTGCCTCCTGAGCGCGCCCGAAAGCCAGGCGGGGCAACAATTCCGGCCGGCCAGGCCTGCGACCGCGCAGGTTTTTGGTCCTGCATCCGAAATGCTCTGAAAAAAAGAGTGGCAATCGTTTTCAGTTCGGGGTATGAAGACCGGCTGAACCAACTTGATACACCCCATGTCGGGTGATCGGGTGCCGCCGATACGGTTTTCGGTGGACAGC
Source organism: uncultured Desulfovibrionaceae bacterium (assembly GCA_964523295.1). Taxonomy (GTDB): domain Bacteria; phylum Desulfobacterota; class Desulfovibrionia; order Desulfovibrionales; family Desulfovibrionaceae; genus CAZGAH01. The sequence goes on from CAZGAH010000071.1 coordinate 18,156, forward strand.
ACCGGCTTCACCGTCGGTTCATGACGATGTGAGGTCGGGTGTTGTTATCGTTTTGCGTCGCGATTCGTTTCGATGCGGTGCAGAGGAGAGCGCGCGGGCGTTCAGCGCGCAAGGCTGTTTTTTTCAAAAAATCGGTGCGTGAGACTTGACAAGCGGAAATCGTTGGTCTAACAAACGCGCTCTTTGCAACCTTTATTTTTTCCAGGGAGGAAGTGCATGCCGACCATCAACCAGCTCGTGCGTAAAGAGCGGGCCAAGGTCGTAAAACGGAAAAAGACGCCCGCTCTGCAGGCTTGTCCGCAGCGGCGTGGTGTCTGTACCCGTGTTTATACGACCACTCCCAAAAAGCCCAACTCCGCTTTGCGTAAAGTTGCGCGCGTGCGTCTGACCAATGGCATCGAGGTCACAGCGTACATTCCGGGCGAAGGCCACAATCTGCAGGAGCATTCGGTGGTCATGATCCGTGGCGGCCGCGTCAAGGATTTGCCTGGTGTGCGTTATCATATCATCCGTGGAACCCTCGATACGGCTGGCGTGCAGGATCGACGTCGTGGCCGGTCCAAATACGGCGCCAAACGGCCGAAGTAGGCGAGAAGGAGCATTTCCATGCCGCGTAAAGGTCCTGTACCGAAACGTGAGGTCCTGTCGGACCCGATTTACAACAGCCGGCTGGTGACGAAGTTCATCAACAGGCTGATGACAGACGGCAAGCGCAGTGTGGCCGAGCGCGTCTTTTACGAATCGATTCTGGCTCTGGGCGAGAAAGTCCAGGAAGAGCCGTTGCGTGCTTTCGAGCGCGTGCTCGACAACGTCAAGCCGCATCTGGAAGTCAAGGCCCGGCGCGTCGGTGGCGCCACCTATCAGGTGCCCATGGAAGTCCGGCTTGAGCGCCAGACCTCCCTGGCCATCCGCTGGCTGATTAACTACGCCCGCAACCGCGCAGAAAAAGGCATGACCAGGAGGCTGTCCGCCGAATTCATGGACGCCTTCAACAACCGCGGCGGCGCCGTGAAAAAGAAAGATGACACCCATCGCATGGCCGAAGCCAACAAGGCATTCGCCCATTATCGGTGGTAGGAGTTCGCTGTGGCCAGAGTCGTTCCAATTTCCATGCAGCGCAACATCGGGATCATGGCCCACATCGACGCGGGCAAGACAACCACGACGGAGCGCATTCTTTTCTATACGGGTGTTTCGCACAAGATCGGCGAGGTGCACGACGG
>CAZGAH010000071.1:19388-21480 GCA_964523295.1 uncultured Desulfovibrionaceae bacterium
GACGGTCAGGCTACCATGGACTGGATGGTCCAGGAGCAGGAGCGGGGCATCACCATCACGTCGGCTGCCACCACCTGTTTTTGGCGTGATCATCGCATCAACATCATCGACACGCCCGGGCACGTCGATTTCACCATCGAGGTCGAGCGCTCGTTGCGCGTGCTGGATGGGGCCGTTGCTGTGTTCGACGCCGTCGCCGGTGTCGAGCCGCAATCGGAGACCGTCTGGCGCCAGGCCGACCGCTACGGTGTGCCCAGGATCTGCTTCGTCAACAAGATGGACCGGGTCGGTTCCGATTTTTACCGTTGCGTGGATATGATCCGCGACCGGCTCAAGGCCAAGCCGGTGCCGGTGCAGATACCCATCGGCGCCGAGGACGGTTTTCGGGGCATCATCGATCTTATCAGAGGCAATGCCATCATCTTCGACGACCAGGCCATGGGCGCCAATGTCGCTTCCGAACCGATCCCTGCCGAATACCAGGAACGCTTCGAGGCCTTGCGACTGGAAATGCTCGAGGCCATCGCCGAGGAAGATGAAGCCCTGCTGGAGAAGTATCTGGCCGGCGAGGAACTTTCGGCCGAGGAACTCACGTCGGGAATCCGGAAGGCCACGCTGAGCTTGACCATCGTTCCGGTGCTCTGTGGCTCCGCATTCCGCAACAAGGGCGTTCAGCCCCTGCTCGACGCGGTCGTCGATTTCATGCCCTCGCCTGATCAGGTCAAACCCATGGTCGGCGTGAATCATGACAACGGCGAAGAGACCGTCTGCATCTGCCGCGATGAAGAGCCCCTGGCGGCTTTGGCCTTCAAGCTGTTTTCGGACCCTTACATCGGGCATTTGACCTTTTTGCGCATCTACTCCGGGGTCATCGAATCCGGCATGGGCGTGGTCAATTCCGCCACTGGCAAGAAAGAGCGTATCGGCCGCTTGTTGAAGATGCATGCCAACAAGCGCGAGGAGATCAAATGGGCCGGAGCGGGTGACATCGTCGCTGCCGTCGGGCTCAAGCACACGGCCACGGGCGATACCCTGGCCGATCCCTCCAGGCCGGTTGTTCTGGAGTCCCTGGACATCCCCGAGCCGGTCATCGAGGTGGCCATCGAGCCGAAGTCCAAGGCCGATCGCGACTCGTTGAATGCCGCGCTGGTCAAGCTGGCCAAGGAAGATCCCTCGTTCCGGGTCATGACTAACGAAGAGACCAGCCAGACCCTTATAGCCGGCATGGGCGAGCTGCACCTCGAGATCATCGTCGACAGGCTGACCCGGGAGTTCATGGTCAATGCCAATGTCGGCAAGCCGCAGGTCGCCTATCGCGAGACCATCACCAAGCCTGCCAAGGTGGATTATCGCCACGTCAAGCAGACAGGTGGTCGCGGTCAGTACGGCCACTGCGTCATCGAGGTCGAGCCGAATCCAGGCAACGGATACGAATTCGTCAATTCCATCAGCGGCGGCGTTATTCCCAAGGAATACATCGGGCCCATTGACAAGGGCATTCAGGACGCGCTCAAGGCTGGCGTGCTCGCAGGATTCCCGGCCGTGGACATCAAGGTCAATCTCGTTTTCGGCTCCTACCACGAAGTCGACTCCTCGGAGCAGGCCTTCTACGTCGCCGGGTCCATGGCCATCAAGGAGGCCTCTCAGAAGGCCGGCCCGGTGCTGCTTGAGCCCATTATGCTGGTCGAGGTCGTGACGCCTGAAGAATATCTCGGTGATGTGATGGGTGACCTGAACAGCCGGCGAGGCAAGGTCATGAGCATGGAGGCGCGGCCTGGAACCCAGGCGGTACGCGCGCATATTCCCTTGTCCCAGATGTTCGGCTATGCGACCGACCTGCGTTCCAGAACCCAGGGCCGGGCGACCTTCACCATGCAGTTCGATCATTACGAACGTGTTCCGGCGCAGTTGGCCGAAGAAATCATTAAACGGAAGTAGAGAGACCGGGAGGCAGCACCTATGGGCAAGGCGAAATTCAACCGCAAAAAGCCGCACGTCAACATCGGCACTATCGGCCATATCGACCACGGCAAGACTACGCTGACCGCGGCCATCACCAAGATGCTGAGCATGAAGGGTATGGCCAACTTCG
>CAZGAH010000072.1:0-17536 GCA_964523295.1 uncultured Desulfovibrionaceae bacterium
AGCTGATTGTTGATTGCGATTTTTAGTCATAGTTTTGCAGATGAAATGTCCCTGGACGGAAACCGTGCCTGGCGCCTGGCGACACGGCCTTGCGCAACAGATGGCACGCGATATGCAAAAATTATGGCAACCTGGGACATGCGTCACGGTCACCGAGCCAGAAGCAACCCATACGGCACACATCGTTGTAGCCAGGCTGTCTGAGCGAGAGTCCGAACGGTGCCCTGGGACATCGTTCGCAGGAGGGGCCCCGGCCCCTCCGCGATGATTATCGGACGGATGTCCACCACGCCTTGCTCTCGGCCAGAGTGACAAGGCGGTGCGACATAGTCCGTGCTGTCGCTTCGGAGGCGCCAGGATGGAAAGGACTGCCCTTTCGAGCTTTCACCATGACACACGATGTAACGACGAAATATCGTTAATACATCCTTCTTCTGCCCTGTCGTTCAATCCGAAAGTATCCGAATCGCACGTCTGCCAAAGTGGCAACGCGCTGTCAGTGCCCGTAGCGTCGGCGATGACCAGAACGACAGGACCACTATCTCGAAATATCAACACGGCGAGAAACAGAGTGACGAAATAGCGTAAACAAACAGCCTTTCTTTTTCCCGATCGCACGATCCGGGAGCCGCCAGGACCTCCGAGCAGGCCTTACGCGCGCGTGGCAGCAGGCTGCATGCCACTTGGCATGGCAAATGCAATAGTCTTGTCAACCTGGGACATGCGTCACGGCCATCGAGCCAGAAGCAACCCAAAAGGCACTTACCTGCCATACGGCTTTTGAGCGCGAGTCCGAACGGTGTTTTGGGACGCTTTTCACGAAGGAGCCCTGCGCTCCTTCGTGCTTTTTTTTCAGAGCGACAGGCGACTGTCTGGCGACCCGGGCGTTCAGGCTGGGCGGGCCGGGAGTGCAGACCTGCCGCCGGGCGGCGGCAGGTCTGCGCGTGCGTTCAACATTTCTTGAGTTCAGCGTACCAGCCGCTGGACGAGAGCAGCATGGCATTGATGCGTTCCACCAGCTTGTGCGGATCGGAGAGATAGCCTTCGAGCAACAACGCCGCATCATAGAGCTGCTCGACGGCATTCTGGACAAAGAGGTCGTCGCTGTCGGCCTTGAAGACGCGCAGCAGATTTCTGACCAGCGGGTGATCGCGATTGATTTCCAGCACCTTGGCCGGGATGGAGGTGTCCTTGCTGACCACCTGGAGTATTTTCTGCATCGACGAGGTCAACCCGCCTTCGGGACTGACCAGACAGCAGGGGCTGTCCAGCAAACGGCCCGAGACACGGACCTCGGTGACGCGGCTTCCCAGCACGGTCTGCATCTTCTGCATCAGCCGGACAAAGGCGTCCTCTTCCTCCTGATTCAGGGGGACCGTTTCCTCACGCTTCGCTCCGGTGTCCGGCAGCTCGTTGAGCTTGTCCAGGGCCGCTTGTTCGGCGGAGGTGAAGGTGAAGTCCTTGTACTCGCGCAGGGCGTCCATGGCCAGTTCTTCAATGGGCTCATAGAGATAGAGCGTCTCGACGCCCTTCTGGCGAAAGATTTCCAGATGCGGATTGAGCTTGAGCGCTTCGCGGCTGGGACCGCTGATGTAGTAGATGGTCTTCTGGTCGGGCTTGCAACGCGCGATGTAATCGTCGAGCGAGGTCAATCCCGTGGCGTCGTCGTGAAACGAGGAATTGAAACGCAGCAAGGGGCCTATCTTGTCGCGGTTGACGAAGTCGCCATAGCCCAGTTTGAAGGTACGCCCGTGCGTGCGCCAGAATTCGAGATACTGGTCAGGCTTTTCCTTGGCCAGACGATCCAGGTGCGTGAGCGCCTGCTTGGTGACGGTCTGGGCGATTTTCCGGATGAGCAGATTCTCCTGCAAGGTCTCGCGCGACAGGTTCAACGGAAGGTCCTCGCTGTCGACCACGCCTTTGAGAAAGCTCAGGTATTCGGGCAGCAGGTCCTTGTTCTGGCGCTGAATGAGCACGCGCTTGACGAAGAGATCCAGGCCGTACTCGGTGCGCCCGAGTCCAAAGAAATCATTGTTGTGCTTGGGAATGAACAATAGCGCCGTAAACTGCACGGGCGCGTCGACGGCGATATGGAGCGTTTCCAGCGGCCCGTCGCTGTCCAGGCTGAGGAACTTGTAGAATTCCTCGTACTGGGCGCTCGTCACGGAGAATTTCGGCTCGCGCCACAGGGCCGGGATGGTATTGACCTTTTCCCCGTCGAACAGAATGGGGAATGAAATGAAGTTGGAATGCCGCTTGATGATGGATTCCAATCGGGACTTGTCCAGAAACTCGGCAGCGTCTTCCTTAAGCTGAATTTCGATACGCGCGCCGCGAGTAACCTCGCCGTCTTCCGCCGTGGCCGGCTGAATCTCATAGCCGCCCAGCCCGTCCGAGGTCCAGACCCAGGCCGGTTCGCCCGTGCGGGAGGAACGGGTCAGGATGCGCACGCGGTCGGCAACCATGAACACGGAATAGAAGCCCACGCCAAAGCGACCGATGATGCCGTCGGCGCCGGCCTTTGCGGCCTCGCCTTTGGCTTTGGCCTCTTCCGCCAGCTGATTCATGAACGCCTCGGAGCCGGACCTGGCGATGGTGCCGATATGCTCGACGAGTTCTTCCCGCGTCATGCCCACGCCCGTGTCGCTGAGCACCAGGCGCTTGTTATCCTTGTCCACGTGCAGCGTAATCTGCAACGGCAGATCGGCATCCGCCGATACGGCGCCGCGGCTGATTTCGAAACGCAGCTTATCCAGCGCGTCCGAGGCGTTGGAGATCAGTTCGCGCAGAAAGATTTCACGGTTGGTATAAATGGAGTGGGTAATGATGTTGAGCAGTTTCTGAACTTCGGCTTTGAAGACGAACTGCTCGGAACTGGACGTAGCGGTCATCGTGGAAGGTCTCCTCTCAGCGTGAAAAGGTGAAAAGGACAGAGCGCGCCAACAGCCGGACAGCGGAGGTTCATCTTTTCCGTCCGCCGCCGGTCACGTACGCGGATGCTTTCCCAGACGCCCCGGACCGGGGCGCAACTCAGGATGCTCAGGAAAAGCCGCGTCCCGGGCTGCATCCTCCGCCGAGCGGCGTGAGGGAACTCTTTCCCGGACGCGGCGCATTGACCAGCGGCAGAGCCCGGTCCGTTGGGGTGTGCCCGCATTTCGGGCAGGCCGGGGCATCTTGCTGCGACGAGCGCAGTTCTTCGAAGCTGTGTCCGCAGACGGGACAACGAAAATCATAGAGTGGCATATCGCCTCCTGAATGTATGCAGTAAGCCCGAGGGCTCGATACGAAATAAGACCAGCCAGCCGGATGTCAAGACACAACAGGCGCAGCCGATGCCGCGCGAACGCAATCAGCGAGGAACCGCATACCGTCCGTCACGGATTTCCTCCGCGCCGCGACTTTTCGACATGCGCGTAAACACCGGACGGTCGGGCAACCCCAGCCCACTCAGGCTCAGGTCGCAGCGCAGGTAATAAACCTCTCCCGGCTGGCAATCGAGGACAATGTCGCCCCGGAAATCGACTTCGGCCCAGAACAGGTGCTTGCCCGGCGCAGCCTGATAGAAAAAAAATGTTTCGCTCGACAGAATCCCGATGCGCTCGAAGCCATCATGCACCCAAAAGCTGGTCAAGGGATACAGCGAGGCGGTCCGGTAGAAGCAGACCAGCGCCTTGTCCGGGGCGGGCGAGGCCGACGGAGCCGGACTGATCACCTGCATGTCCCACGGGTACGGCCCCCTGAGGCAGGCCGTACACGTCAACGCGAGCAACACGAGAACAGGCCAGGATCGACGCGTACGCGGTGTGGCCAAGGGCATAATCGCCTCCGCTTCCAGGCCGGGCAGCCGGCTGTGCAGCCCCGGGGCGCGCGGTCGCGCTGATTTCAGAGAAAAATGATCCGGTCGAGCAACACGCCGCCGGCAACCAGCGAAAGCATCAGGAATAGCGCTCCCAGAATCATGGCCGGCTTCTCCCGGAGCGGAGTCTGGCTGCGAAACACCTGAACGCAGGAATAGGAGGCCAGAAGCTGGAGAATAATCGCCGCGGCGAGATGAAAGTAGTTGGGATTCCCCAGACTGAGAAAGCCCAGGCGCGGCGCGCGGACCGCCGCGAGCCAGCCATACGCAACGGCCACGGCCAGGCCGGCGTAGCAACCCCAGCGCGCGCTCAGACCGGCGGCAAAGGCATAGTAATCGCGACCAAAATCTTCGGCATTACGCCGGAGGAGAAGATACAGCAGGCCGAGCGTCGCCGCGGTGGCGAGCATCAGGGCCGATCCCAGAACGAGCAGCGGCCAGAAGATCGACGGAAGCGCTAGCCCGAGCGCCGTATCCAGAAACAGCGAGACGGACATCTCGACGGGCTCGATCCCGGCCTTGGTCAGCAAAAATCGCTTGAAAAGCAGGAACCCCGCCAGGGCCAGCAACGCCAACAGCGCCGCCGTCAGACCGAGCATGCTGTGAGGCGTTTTGCGCCCCTTGAGACCAGGCCAGATTTTCCGGTACGCGGCCAGCAGAATGACACTCAGCAGCGGCAACGCTGCGACGATCAACGTCGGCAGGTTCGTCCGCTGTTGCAGCACAACAGGAAAGGGAAGTTCGAGCGGGAGCACGGATTCCAGCGTACGCAGTAACAACACCCCGGCCAGGAGCCCCAGCAACAGGGAAAACGCGCCGAGCACGACGCCCATGCTCGCGATCTGCATGGCGAATTTATCGAAAAAAACCTTTCTGGTCGCAACGGCGCGCCGTTCGCAGAGCACAGCCAGCCAGGGAGAACCGGCTGCCGCCAGAGCCATGAGCGTAATCGCGGCAAAGAGCAGCATCTGCGCGTAATACAGTAACAATCCGGTCGTTTCGGTCATCGTGTCTCTCCTCGATGCGTAGCCATCTGTCACACTGCGCCGAACGTGAGTGTATTGCCGTATTTTTTGGGTTGCTGCAACCGGGAGGCAGGAAACAGGCAGCGCTCCCCGGCTCCAGGGCACGCGTCAGCGATAGATGTCCAGCAACCCCGGCGGCGGGGCAACGACGGCGCGTTCGGAGGCGCGCTCGAGGCGGAGCACGGTCTGCGGTGTTGCCGGAAACAGGATTTCTCGCCCGTCTGGATCGTTGATGACCCAAATTTCCTGCTCAGGCGTCGGAAAAAGAAAAGCCTGGATGGTCCCGATCATTTCCCCGCTCTCCAGCACCACCTGCCAGCCCACGAGTTCGTGCAGGTAGGCCTGATCGTCGTCCAGAGGCGGGAGGGATTCCTTAGGCGCAAACACGCCCCAGCCACGCAAGGCCTCTGCCTGGTTACGGTCGGTGACGCCCGCCAGAAACAGCAGCAGCCGGTGCTTGTGAACCCGCCAGGAGCGCAGGGCAAACGGACGCGCGGCGTCATCTGCCGCAACACCGGGCGGGGCCAGAAACAGGTCCGGACAGGCGTCAAGCAGAAAAGGGGAATCCGCATAGTAGTCTACGCAGAGTTCCCCTTTGATTCCGTGGGGTTTGACAACGTCACCGATGCGCAGCAGCCGGGAATTCATCATGCGCACTGCTGCCGGGCTACTCAAGTATCTCCAGCACAGACCGCTTTTTGGCCTTTGTGGAGGCTGCGCTGAGAATGGTGCGCATGGCCCTGGCCGTACGCCCCTGCTTGCCGATGACTTTTCCCAGGTCTTCCTTGGCGACTTTGAGTTCGAGCACTGACGTCTGCTCGCCTTCGACTTCCGAGACATGGACCGCGTCCGGATTGTCCACAAGCGAGCGGGCAATGTACTCGATCAATTCTTTCATCATGGCTCACCTCCGATTGTTCGGTCATGGACGTGGCAACCGGCTGAAGACCGTGGCCTCGAATCAGCATTGGCGCGCTATGCGTCGGAGCCAACCCGTTTGAGGAGCGCATTCACCGTATCCGTGGGTTGTGCACCGCGCTTCAGCCAGAACTCCACCTTTTCCTTATCTACCTTAATGACCGCAGGGTCAACCATGGGGTTGTAATGTCCAAGATATTCCACGGCCCGTCCGTCGCGGCGCGAGCCGCTGTTGATGGCCACGATGCGATAAAAAGGGCGCTTCTTGGAACCCATACGGGTGAGTCGAATCTTCATTGCCATGCCGTTTCTACTCCTCTTTTCGTGATCTTCGTGCAGTGCAGCCGGGGCCTTGATGGTCCGGCTATCGTTTTTTTCGCTTTTTTCGTTTGTCTTTGTCTTTTTTCTTTTTCCGTTGCGCCGCCGAACCACCGCCGGCCGGTCGCTCGGCCATGCCCATGCCAGGCATACCGCCCATCCCGGGCATACCGCCCATCCCGGGTAAACCGCCCATCCCGGGCAGACCACCCATCCCGGGCAGGCCGCCCATGCCGGGCATGCCAGCCCCCATTCCGGGTAGTTTGGGCATTTTGCCTTTGCCCTTGCCGCCCAACATTTTTTTCATCATTTGCCGCATCATGTCAAAGTTCTTGAGCAGCAGATTGACTTCCTGCAGGGCCGTACCGCTGCCGCGGGCAATGCGTTCCTTGCGACTCTGATTGATGAGCGCTGGCTGCAAGCGCTCTTTCATGGTCATGGAGTTGATGATCGCCTCGACACGGGACAGCTCGTTGTCAGGGATGGATATTTCCCCGAGCTTGCGGCGCAGCTCACCCATGCCGGGAAGCATCTTGAGGATGCCTTCCAGCGACCCCAGTTTTTTCATCCGCCGCATCTGCGTACGGAAGTCTTCCAGCGTGAACTCGGCCTTGAGCATCTTTCGGCTCAGTTCTTCGGCCTCGCCGGCGTCGAAGGTGGTCTGGGCCTTTTCGATCAGGCTGAGCACATCGCCCATGCCAAGGATACGTCCGGCAATGCGGTCGGGATAAAAGACGTCCAGGTCGGAGAGTTTTTCGCCCGTACCGATGAACTTGAGCGGCTTTTGGATGACGGTTTTGAGGGACAGCGCGGCGCCGCCGCGGGCGTCGCCGTCCATCTTGGTCAGCACCACGCCGCTGAGGCCGAGCAGCTCGTTGAACTTGCTCGCGACGGTCACGGCGTCCTGACCGGTCATGGCGTCGGCGACGAAAAGGATTTCCTGGGGATTGACCCTGGCCTTAATGGCCTGAAGCTCCTGCATGAGCGGCTCGTCGATGTGCAGCCGGCCGGCGGTATCGAGCAAAAGCACCGTATGCCCGGCCTTGCCGGCCTCTTCCACGGCCTGGGCGGCAATGTCCACCGGGTTCATCTGCGTGGTCGAGGGATAAGCCGGGAGGTCGATCTGACGGGCCAGGGTATGCAGCTGGTCAATGGCTGCCGGTCGGTACACATCGGCCGGCACCAGATAAGGGCGCATTTTCTGCTTGCGCAGGAAAAGCGCCAGTTTGGCCGCTGTAGTGGTCTTGCCCGAGCCCTGCAACCCGACGAGCATGATCACCGCGGGCTGACGGCCGCGCAATTCAAGCCCCTGGCTTTCGCCCCCCAGGAGCTCAATAAGCTCCTCATGAACAATCTTGACAACGTGTTGCGCCGGAGTCAGGCTTTTCAATACGTCCTGCCCCAGACAGCGCACCCGGACCCGCTCGATGAACTCCTTGACGACCTTGAAGTTGACATCCGCCTCGAGCAGGGCGAGCCGTACCTCACGCAGTCCATCCTGGATGTTATTCTCATCCAGCCTGGCCTGGCCTCGAATTTTTTTGAACACCTCGTTCAAGCGGTCTGATAAGCTATCGAACATGACGTCCTCGCGACCGATGTTAAAAACACGAAAGATTAAGCGTAGAGCGCCTGCAAGTCAAGCTTTGAAAATGGCTGATCGACCATCAGTCGCTACGCCCAAATACCATCAATATTTTCAAATAGATATGCTCAAAATACCCGCTGATGACTCTGGTGCGGACCGAACAGAAATAGTTGGTGCTGCTGATCGCCTCCATCGACTGTAACCCATTTGCGAAGCGCCATATTTCCCCCTTGTTCTCCGGTGTCACCTGCCGCGAACCCTCGACCCACGTCCATTCCTATCAGACTTGCGCCAGAATGATGACACCAGATGAATACACGCACGGAACGGCAATACATTCCTCGGCACGCTCCACCTTCCGGCTGAGGTTGCCACAGGCAGATCTGGATGCCAGCGCTCTCGTCCAGTTAATTGACACAAACAACGACCAATCAATAGGGGGAGAGGACGAACAACAGGTTGCCAGTCGAATATAACACCTCTTTCGCACATCACAAACTGACCACCAGCACCAATGTACACTTTTTAGGGTCAAAAAAAAAATCTTGCTGCTTTTTCCATTTTAAGCCAAAAATAGAATTATTTCAATGAGATAAATAGACTTGCAAAAAATTAATAAAATGCTAAAAAAATTCTAGAAAAATAAAAATATGGCCTTGACAAGGGCTGGCTTTTGGGGAAAGAGGTGGGAAACTGTGGGAAAAAGTGGTAGGAAACAGTCATGGTGTTCAGGGGAAGGTCACAGCGAAGTCTCGATCCCAAGGGGCGGCTCATGGTGCCGGCCGATTTTCGGGACATTGTACTGGACCGGAGTGCGGAGGGAAAATTCGTGCTCACCTGTTACGATGGCTGTCTCGTCGGATTCCCGCTGCCGGATTGGGAGGAGTTCGAGCGTCAGGTGCAGCTGATCAGGAACCCGTCGCGCAAGCTACGGGATTTTCGACGCCTGGTCATTGGCAGTGCGGAGATGCAGGAACTCGACAAGCAAGGCCGAATCCTGCTTTCGCCCGCGCAGCGCGACTACGCCGGTCTGGAAAAGGACGTTGTGCTGGTAGGGCAGTTGCAGAAGTTCGAAATATGGAATCCTGAGCGGCTTTCGGGCATTGACGCCCAGAATTACGACGACGTGGCCGATGAGTTCGGCGACATCGAGGTCTGTCTTCCCCTCTGACGATGATGCAGGCGCGTATGACGGATGAAAGAGAACAGCAACCACGAACCGGGGACGTCGTTCACCAGCCGGTGATGCTGACCGAGGTTCTGGACTGGCTGTCGCCACGGCCGGGGGGACGCTATCTGGACGGCACGGTTGGTCTTGGCGGCCACAGCGCGGGCATTATGGAGCGCACGGCGGGCGAGGCACTGGTGTTGGGTCTCGATCGCGACGCCCAGGCTCTGGAGAGAGCGCGGGAGCGGCTGGCGGTGTATGGCGACCGGGTCAGCCTGCGGTTATCGCGTTTCAGCGCCTTTGCGGAGGCATTGGCTGCGCAGGGTTGGGATACGGTCGATGGCGCGGTGCTGGACCTGGGCGTCTCGTCGCTCCAGCTTGACGTGGCCGAACGTGGATTCAGTTTTTTGCATGACGGTCCGCTGGACATGCGCATGGCGGGATCGAGTCCCGAACTCACGGCCGCGGCGTTGGTAAACCGGGCCGGAGTGGCGGAACTGAAACGGATCATCTATGCGTACGGTGAGGAGCCCATGGCCGGGCGCATTGCCCGGCGGATAGTGGAGGCGCGCGAAAGCGGTCCAATAGAGACGACGTTGCAACTGGCCTGGATTGTTGAACGCGCGTACCCGGCCGCCTGGAGGGCCAAGGCACGCAATCATCCTGCCACGCGGACGTTTCAGGCGCTTCGCATCGCGGTGAATCGGGAACTGGACGAACTCGAGGCCTTTCTGGCGAATATCCCGGCGGTGCTTGCGCCGGGCGCGCGGGTGGCGATCATTTCATTTCATTCGTTGGAAGACCGGCTGGTCAAGAACGCCTTTCGTCAGGCAGCGCGTCCGTGTGTGTGTCCGCCGGAGCAACTGGTCTGCACGTGCGCCCGGCAACCGCTGCTGCACGTGTTGACGAAAAAGCCGATTGCCCCGTCCGATACCGAGTCTGCGACCAACAGCCGGGCGCGGAGCGCCAAACTACGCGTTGCGGAGCGGTCCGTGGAAGGGGCCGTGCCCATAAACAAGGGCTGGAAGCGTCGTTTACGGGCGGAACTTCAGGCACGCGAAGGCAGGGTGTGAGCAATGGCCGGCGAAGAGCGCAAACGTCTGTTCTGGCTCGCCCTTGCCGGCGGATTGACCCTTTTTCTGGGCTTCACGCTGGTCCGGCTGAACATCGATCGCCTGGATACTGCCTACCGGCTCAAGCAGCTCCAGACGCGCATCAATGATTACGAGGCGCATAGCGCCAAGTTGCAGATCGAACGGGATAATCTGGTGACACCGTCGCGCTTGCGACGTCTGGCCGCGGAGTATGGCCTGGGGCCTGCGGAAGGCGGACAAATACGTCGCATCGATACAGCTCAAAAATAATACAACCCGCAGTTCGTTCCGGGGGGTCGGAAGAACGGCGAGGGAAAACGGGGTGGATGTGCCGGTCGCGGGGGGAAAACGCGTCAGAGGCGACCGCGGATGCAGTGAAGGATGAAGGGCAGGTAGCAGGTGTTGGCGAAGAAGGCCGTCAAGAACAAATACCCCAAGGCAAGTCGTCGCAAGCCGACCGTTGCCAAATCCGTGCGATCGTCTGGCCGGCTTGACTGGAGCCGGGTCAGGATTGCGGGTGTTGCCATTTTTCTGGGCCTGCTGTGGGTCGGACTGTGGGTCCGGGCCTGCTTCGTGCAAGTTGTCGAGGGACCGCGTCTGGCGGCGATGGCAGCGCGACAGCACCGCACCTCGGAGTCGTTCATTGGAGAACGAGGCGAAATACTCGATTCTAAGGGCAGACTGCTGGCCAAAAGTGTTGAAATTCAATCGGTTTTCGCCCGTCCCGGCGAGCTTGAGGACAAGGGGAGAACCATCGCGGCGCTGTCGTCCCTCCTGGGGCTCAACCGACGCGAGTTGGAAGTTAAGCTGAAGAGCCGCAGCAACCAGGTCTGGATTGCCCGGCAGATCGGCGATCAGGATGCCGCCAAGGTCAAGGACGCCGGACTGAAAGGCGTCTATCTGACAACGGAATACGGCCGTTTGTATCCCAACAAAACCCTGGCAGGGCAGCTGCTCGGATTTGCCGGCTTCGATGATCAGGGGTTGGAGGGTCTGGAGTCCGCCTTCGACAAACATCTTGCCGGGCGCACGGCCAAACAGGTGGTGCAGCGCGATGCAGCGGGCCGGCGCCTGCATCTCGATGCAGGTGGTCACGAGGTCGACATCAAGGGCAAGGATCTCAAGCTGACGATCGATGCGCATATTCAGTACGTCGCCGAGGAGGCCTTGCTACGCGTCGTCAAGGAATTCAATGCCGCCTGGGCCGGCTGTGTGCTGGTCGAGGTCGAGACCGGCAACATTCTGGCCTGGTCCGAGAGTCCGCCGTTCAATCCCAATCTGTTCGGGCAATATCCGCCGCAACGGCGACGCAACCGCATGGCTATCGATACGTTCGAGCCCGGATCGAGCATCAAGCCTCTGGTCGTGGCCGCGGCGCTCCAGGAGGGCATTTGCGAGGCGGATACGCTCTATTTTTGCGAAAACGGAAAATTTCATTTCGAGAATAAGATCATCCGCGACGTACACCCGCAGAACTGGCTTCCGGTGCATAAGATCGTCCGCTACTCGAGCAACGTCGGTTCCGCGAAGATTGCGCTGGCTCTGGGGGAGCGACGGTTGCACGGGTATCTGCATCGTCTGGGCTTCGGAAGCAGGACCGGATTGCCGCTCCCGGGCGAAAGCAAAGGCGTGCTGCGCGCTCCCCGGACCTGGCAGAAGATCGAGACGGCGACGACCGGCTTCGGGCAGGGGTTCTCCGTGACCCTGCTACAGCTGGCCAAGGCCTATTTGTGTATCGCGAATTACGGTGTTTCCAAGCCGTTACGCCTGGTGGAATATCCGCTCGACGACCCGCTGCCCGAGGTCAAGGTTTTCGATCAGCGCGTCGCCCGCAAGGTGATCGGCATGTTGCGCGACGTAGTCGAAGAGGACGGGACCGGAAAGAAGGCGCAGATCGAGGGCCTGAGCGTGGCCGGCAAGACAAGTACGGCCCAGAAGGCTTCGCCGCACGGCGGGTACGGCAACAAGGTAGTCGCCTCGTTTATCGGTTTTCTGCCTGCTGAAAACCCGAAATATCTGTTGGGCGTGGTCGTGGACGAGCCCGAACCCGTCCACTACGGCGGACTCGTTGCCGCGCCGGTTTTCCGGGAAGTAGCGATCAAGACCCTGGCCTATCTGGGGCAGTTGCCCGAGATCAAGCCTGCGCCCGTGGTTGCGGCTGCGCCGGCGGGAAAGCCAGCTCCAGGGGCAAAGGGCACTACGGGCGGAAAGCCTGCACCTGCGCCTGCACCTGCGCCTGCTGAAACGAAAACTGTGTCCGTACGGCCGCGGACCTTTGGCAAAGACAAGGTTCCGGACGTTGTCGGGCTGAGCGTGCGGCGCGCGGTGGAAGTCTTTGCCGGACAGGGCGTGGTGCCGGTATTTATCGGTGAAGGAACCGTTGTCCAGAGACAAAATCCGGCTCCAGGGCAACCGTGGCCGGATACGCAAAAAGACAAATGCACATTATGGCTGGTACCCGATGTCGAACGCTCGTAATGCATCCCACGACGTAACGTTGGCGGAACTCGAAGACCTGGCCCGGTCAGGTCTGCCGGTACGCAGCCACTCCGGCCAGGTCCGGTCCGGAGACATCTTTGTGCTCCTCCCGGGCAGCGGATCCGACGGGAGCGACTATTTAGCCGAGGCACTGGAGCGTGGCGCCGGTTATGTCATCGTTCCTGCCGCCTGCGCGTGTGACACGGGCGCTGTGACCTGTCTGCGGCATGACAACCCGCGGCAGGCGCTTGGCGCGCTCGCTGCCGCCAGTTTTGCAACCGACGCGCTTCCCTTTCCGCTGATCGGCGTCACCGGCACGAATGGCAAGACCACGGTGAGCTATCTGATCGAACATCTTTTCGCAGCCAATGGAAAGCGTGTCGGCGTTGTGGGCACGGTCAGCTATCGCTGGCCCGGGCATCAGGAGCTGGCAACTCTGACAACGCCCGGGTGCTGGCAGCTGCACGGATTGCTGGCCCGAATGCGCGACTCCGGCGTCGATGCCGCGGTCATGGAGGTTTCCTCACATGCCCTGGATCAGCTGCGTGTGGCCGGACTGCGCTTTCAGGTCGGCGTGTGGACCAACCTGACGCAGGATCATCTGGATTACCATGGCGACATGGACACGTATTTTCACGCCAAGGCAAAGCTGTTTCGCGAACAGGACGCACGCGACAAATCCGCTGTGCTCAATTGGGACGATCCGTACGGACGTCGTCTGATTGACGAAACACCGAACATCCTCGCTTACGGTCTTGGTCCAAAGCCGGCTGCTCTCGCCCCGACGGCCGCACTGCAGGGCCGGATTCTGGAAAAATCCATCGACGGTCTTCGACTGCGCATGGAGTGGGGAACGCGCAGCTGGGAGTTCGCGTCGCCGCTGGTCGGCGGGCATAATGCCCTGAATCTGCTGGCCGCGCAGGCGGCCGGGCTCTGCTCGGGGCTGACTCCCGAGCATCTGAGCGTGCTCGAACAGTTTCAGGGCGTCCCGGGTCGTCTGGAGCGCATTGCGAACCGCCAGGGGCTGTATATTTTCGTGGATTACGCCCACACGCCCGACGCACTCGAAAACGTGCTCCGGGCGCTGCGTGAGCAGCCTCTCGGGCGTCTGATCACCGTTTTCGGCTGCGGAGGCAACCGCGACCGCACCAAACGGCCGCTGATGGGACAGGCGGTAAGCCGGTACAGCGACATTGCCGTGTTGACCTCGGACAATCCCCGTCACGAAGAGCCGCTGGCCATCATGGATGAAATACGGCCGGGTCTGAAACAGTGCCCGATGGTGCTGGAAACGCCCGACCGGCGCAAGGCCATCGGTCTGGCCCTGGACGAGATGCGCGCCGGCGATGTGCTGCTCGTAGCTGGAAAAGGGCATGAATCCTATCAGCAGATCGGCGACACGAAGTTTCCTTTCAGCGATCAGGCCGTGATCAGGGAGTACCTCGGATGAACATCCGTCTGGCGGACATCCGCGTCGCGACGGACGCCAGCTGCGACCTGCGGGAGCGCGGCACTCTGATTCCGTCCGCGGTGCAGACCGACAGCCGCAAATGCGCTCCCGGGGAAATCTTTTTCTGTCTGAAGGGTGAGCACTTCGACGGGCACGCGTACGCGGCCCAGGCCATTGCCAAGGGCGCCGTCGCCGGGGGGGCCGAGCATGAACTCCCCGAGGCCGGGGATACGCCCGTGCTCCGCGTCGACGACTGCATCAAGGCCCTGGGACGTCTTGCTGCCTGGCACAGAGCCAGAACCCGGGCACTGGTGACGGGTGTCACCGGCACGGCCGGGAAGACGACGGTCAAGGAGCTGCTGGCCTCGATATTGGGGAAGGCCGGCGTGGTGGCTAAAAACTTTCTGAATCTGAACAACCAGATCGGCCTGCCGTTATCGATGCTCGCTGCGAGCGGAGAGGAAGACTTCTGGGTCTTCGAACTTGGCATCAGCCGCCCCGGCGATATGGACGAACTCGGCGCTACGCTCACGCCGGACATCGCGCTGATCATCAATGCCGGCGCAGCGCACCTCGAAGGTCTGGGAGACGTCCGCGGGGTGTCGGAAAACAAGGCCCGCCTGCTCGCGCATCTGGCGGCAAAGGGTCTGGCCGTGGTGAATCTGGATTATCCCGAACTGGCCGAAGCGGCGCGTCGTCTGGCCCCCGATTTGATCGGCTTTTCCTGCCAGGGACGCTCGGGCCGTTTCGAGGGTCGCTACCTTGGACCCGAGTCCGGCGGCCGGGGACGTTTTCAGGTGCAGCTGGCGGGCCGCTCTCTGGAGTTCACGCTGCCGCGCAGGGGCGCTTTCGTGGCCGAAAACTGCATCGCCGCGGCCACGACCGCCTGTCTTGCTGGCGTCGACGTGGCCCGCCTGCAAGCAGGCCTGGAGGGATTCCAGGACGTACCGCTGCGATTTCAGTGCCGGAACACGCTGCATTTTCTGGTCATCGACGACGCCTACAATGCCAATCCGCTGTCCATGGCCCAGGCATTGATCAGCGCGAGGGATATGGCGGAAGGCCGTCCGCTGTTGCTGGTGCTCGGTGAAATGCGCGAACTGGGCACAAGCGCAGGCGCAGCGCACCGTGAACTCGGCCGTCAGATGGCCACAGTCGGGCCGGTGGCCGTTTTCTGGCGAGGAGGCTTCGCGGAGCAGGTGTCCGAGGGGCTGGCTGAAGCCGGGTATTCGGGAACATGGTCCATCATAGGCGATGTCGCCGGTTTTCTGTCCGAACTGACTGCCTTTGAAGAAGAAGGCGGGGTCATCGTTTTCAAAGGCTCGCGTTCGACGCGTATGGATGAACTTAGCGCTGCGCTAATCGGGAGCACCAGCAATGCTGTATAATCTGCTTTACCCGCTCAGCGCTGAAATCGGCGCCCTGAACGTCTTCAAGTACATCACGTTCCGTACCGTCGGCGCCCTGTTGACCTCGCTGCTGGTATCCATTGTCATCGGGCCGGCGTTCATCCGCTGGCTGAAGCGGATCAAGTTCGGACAGTACATCCAGGAGGATGTAGTCGCCACGCACCAGCAGAAGGCCGGAACACCGACCATGGGTGGATTGCTCATCGTCACGTCCGTGATGTCGGGAGTGCTGCTCTGGAGCGACCTGACCAACCACTATATCTGGCTGACCCTGTTCGTGTTTGTCGGATTCGGGGCAATCGGATTCGCCGACGATTATCTCAAGATCAAACGGAAAAACAACCGGGGCATCAGCGCCAGGGCCAAGTTTCTGCTCCAGATCATCGTGGCCATGTCTGCCATGATGATGTTGTTCATCGAACCGGCCTATTCGACGCACCTGGTCTTCCCGTTCATCAAGACATTGCAGCCGGATCTGGGCGTATTGTATCTGCCCTTTGCCGTTCTGGTCATGGTCGGCGCCTCCAACGGGGTGAACCTGACCGACGGTCTCGACGGGCTGGCCATTGGCCCGACGATCATGGCCGGAGTCTGCTTCGCGGTATTCATCTACGTGGCCGGGCACGGACAGATTGCCCGGTATCTGCAGGTCGCGGCGGTCCCCGGCGTCGGCGAGGTGACCGTGTTCTGCGGTGCGCTCATCGGCGCCGGCCTTGGGTTTCTGTGGTTCAACGCCTATCCGGCCCAGGTATTCATGGGGGATGTGGGCTCGCTGAGCCTGGGCGGAGTGCTGGGATTCATTGCCGTGCTCGCGAAACAGGAACTGGTGCTGCTCATCGTGGGCGGGCTGTTTGTCATCGAGACGCTCTCGGTCATCCTGCAGGTCAGTTATTTCAAGGTAAGTGGCGGCAAGCGGATATTCCGGATGGCTCCGATTCATCATCATTTCGAGCTGAAGGGCATTCCGGAATCGAAAATCATCATCCGCTTCTGGATTCTTTCGATTCTGCTGGGACTGGCGGCGTTGACGACGCTGAAGCTTCGTTGACCGGTCCGGTTACGACGCAACGCGGAAGCGAGGAGAGAGAAATGGGCAGACAACTGACTCCCGAATTGAAAGGCAAATGCGCCGCCGTTGTCGGGGCCGGTCGTTCCGGTCGAGCGGCGGTATTGCTGTTGTCTGCGCTCGGCGCTCGCGTACGCATCGTAGACAAATCCCTCGCGCAGGCGCCGGCCGATTTCCTGGAGCGCTGCCGGACCGAAGGCTTCGAGCTGGTCAGCGGAGACCATAGCCCGGAGCAGTTCGCGAACGTCGATCTCGTGGTCATGAGCCCCGGTATTCCGCTCGAGCGCATCCGTCCCTTTCTGCCTGCCCCGGAGACCGAAGTTATCGGCGAGATCGAGTTGGCGAACCGCTACGTCGATACGCCGATTCTGGCCATTACCGGTACCAACGGCAAGACGACGACGGCGACGCTCTGTGCCGGGATGCTGCGCCAGGCCGGGTTGCGCGTCTTTTTAGGCGGCAACATCGGCACGCCGCTTGCCGAACACGTGCTGTCCGGCGAGACGGCCGATGTTCTCGTCCTGGAAGTGAGTTCGTTTCAGCTGCAAACCTGCTTCGATTTCAAACCCACCGTGGCCGTATTGCTCAACTTCTCGGCCAACCATCTCGACTACCATCGCGACGAGGAAGAATATCTGGAGGCCAAGCTCCGTCTGTTCGCTCGCCAGGGTGAGGACGACGTGGCGATACTGCCGGTTGAGCTGTGCGCCAGCTTGCGCAGCCGGAATCTGGGTCGCGGGCGCCTGGTTTGCTACAAGCCGGTACGCCGTTTCGATCCGGGGAAACTGACTGGCGAGCACAATCTTTCGAACATCGAAGCCGCGTTCCTGGCCTGCCGTGAGTTCGGCGTCGATGAAAAACACGCGCAGGCTGCGCTGCTCGAATTCGAGCCGTTGCCGCACCGTTTGTCCCGCGTGGCCGAAAAAGACGGCGTACTCTACGTAGACGACTCCAAGGCAACGACCGTTGATGCCTTGCGGGCGGCGCTGACCAGCTTCGATCGTCCGGTCAGACTGCTGGCAGGCGGCATATTCAAGGGCGGGGATTTGCGTTCCCTGACCCCGCTGCTGCGCGAGCGGGTGCGGTCCGTGGGCTTGTTCGGAGGGAGCCGGGACATTTTCCTGAGCGCGTGGGATGGCGTGCTGCCGATCTTTTGGGCCCCAACC
>CAZGAH010000072.1:17546-20953 GCA_964523295.1 uncultured Desulfovibrionaceae bacterium
CAACGCGGACGGCTGCCTGGAGTGGTCCGCCGCCGCCAACTGCCCCAGCGGCCAGTCCTGCAGCATGGACCTGTGCCAGGACGCCAACGCCCCCGAGGTGGTGCTGCTCTCCCCGGCCACGTCGAGCTTCGATCAATACTCGGACTACAAGGCGCGGGGGCGTGATTTTCAACACCGTGTGAGCGAGTTGAGCCGATGTTGACTACGGATTTGAGTCAAGAGACGCATCCGCGCTTCGACTACTGGCTGCTGGCAGCGACGTTGCTGCTGACCGGGGTGGGCGTGGTGATGGTTCTGAGCGCCAGCGGGGTGATGGCGGAGCGGTACTTCGGCGACAAGTATCTGTTTTTCCGCAAACAGCTGCTGTTCGCCGGTCTTGGCCTGGGGATCATGATCGTGGCGGCGAAAATGCCATTGGAGCGCTTGTACTCGCTGAAATACGTCGCCCTGGGCCTCGTCGTGCTGCTGCTTATCCTGACGCGCTTCACGCCGCTCGGGGTCGAGATCAACGGCGCCAAACGCTGGCTGCGCTTCTTCGGGTTCACCCTGCAGCCCATGGAGTTCGCCAAATTTGCCCTGGTCCTGTATCTGGCCTGGTTTTTCAGCGCCAAGCGCGAGCTGGTCAAAACCTTCAGTGTCGGAGTGATTCCCCCGTTCGCGGTGTGCGGCTTCCTGAGCCTGCTGGTGCTCTCGCAGCCAGATTTCGGCGGTGCGGCGGTATTGTCCATGCTGCTGTTCCTGATGTGTCTGGCCGGCGGCACGCGGGCAATCTACCTGATATCCTCCTTTGCCATGAGCGCAACCGCGGGGTGGCTGCTTGTGGTTTCGTCTCCGTATCGCTCGCGTCGTCTGCTTGCCTTTCTGGATCCCTTCAAGGACGCCCTGGACAGTGGCTATCAGTTGGTGCAGTCGCTGTACGGCCTCGGTTCGGGCGGACTCTGGGGCGTGGGCCTGGGTGCCGGTCGGCAAAAACTGTTCTACCTGCCCGAGGCGCATAACGACTTCATCATGGCCGTGGTCGGCGAGGAGCTTGGATTCATCGGCATGTCCGCCGTCTTTGTGCTCATGGGCGTGCTGCTCTGGCGCGCCTTCGGTGTCGCGCTCAATCAGAACGACCTGCACGACCGTTATGCAGCCTTCGGCCTCGCGTTGATCCTGAGTCTGGGCGCCGTGCTCAACCTGGCAGTCATCCTGGGGACAGCGCCGCCCAAAGGCGTGCCGCTGCCATTCGTCAGTTACGGTGGCAGCAATCTCATGGCCTCGTTTCTCTGTGTTGGCATGTTGCTGAACCTTTCGAGACGCCGCGGAACGGCAAACAGCGCGGAATGAAACCCATGGAACGCGTTATACTGACTACCGGGGGCACGGGCGGCCATATTTTTCCAGCGCTGGCTGTTGCCGAGGAACTGCGGTCGCGACATCCGGGCGTGCGCATCCTGTTCGTGGGGGGCAAGCGCAGGCCCGAGACCACGCCTGCGCTCGTGCTGGGGCCGATGCCGAAGGGGTGGCCCACGGCCACCACCTGGTCCCCCGGGCGCAGGTCTGAGGTGGAGCGCATGGTGGCGGCTTCCAGATCGTCGGGCAGCGACTGGGCCTTGAGCACGGCCAGGTCGTTCTCGGGCTGGGGGGCTACGCCGCCTTTTCCATGGTGCTGGCGGCCGCACTGACGGGCAGGGCGACGGCCATTCACGAGCAGAACAGCATTCCGGGTCTGGCCAACCGGTTGTTGGGCCGGGTGGTAAAACGGATTTTTCTCTCTTTTCCGGACAGTGCGCGCTGGTTCGATGCGCGCAAGGTGGAACTGACCGGCAATCCGGTCCGGGCGGAGATACGCGCGCTCGGTGCCATCAATGCGGGCAACCGAACAGCCCGGGACAACGGAAACGGAACCGGGCATCTGCTCGTGCTGGGCGGCAGCCAGGGGGCCATGGCGGTCAACACCGCCGTCCTCGAGGCCTTGCAACGGCTTATCCAGGCCGGAATCACGATACGCCACCAGGCGGGCAAGCTCGATCTGGACCGCACGCGCGCGGGCTATCGTGGCCATGGACTCGATCCGGAACTTGTCCAACCCTTTATCGTCGATATGGCCGATGCCTACGCCCAGGCGGACCTGGTGCTCTGCCGCGCCGGCGCCACCACCGTGGCGGAGGTCGCCGTAGCCGGAAAGCCGTGCGTATACATCCCCTACCCCTACGCGACGCATAACCATCAGGTCATCAACGCCCGGAGCATGGAAAAGAAGGGTGCGGGCATCTGCTTCGAACAGTCCGAACTCCGGGAAAAGGACCTGGCGGCGACGATTATTGAACTGCTGACCGATCGTGCGCGGCTGGCAGCCATGTCGCTGGCCGCACGGCGTGTCGGACGGCCGGAGGCAGCCAAGGCCGTTGTCGTGGGTCTTGAACATCTCGTCGACAGCGACGCCTCCTGCGCCGCGCGCAAGGAAATGAAGGCATGAAAGGCAGAGTTAAAAAAATTCACATGGTGGGCGTAGGCGGTTCCGGAATGAGCGGGATAGCCGAAGTGCTGCTCAACCTGGGCTACGCGGTGAGCGGCTCGGATATGTCGGACAGTCCGGTTGTCCGCCGGCTCCAGGCCCTGGGAGCAGAGATATTTCTGGGCCACGGACGGGATAATGTTCCGGATGCGCAGGTCGTGGTCAAGTCCTCGGCCATTGCCGCGGACAACCCCGAGCTGCTGGTGGCCACGGAGCGTGGCATCCCCATTATTCCGCGTGCTGAAATGCTGGCCGAGCTGATGCGCCTGCGTACCGGCATCGCCGTGGCCGGCACGCACGGCAAGACCACCACCACGTCGCTGCTGGCAGCCATTTTCGACGAGGCCGGCCTGGATCCGACGGTAATCATCGGCGGCCGGCTCAATGCCTACGGTTCCAATGCGCGACTCGGCGGCGGCGAATACCTTATCGCCGAGGCCGACGAATCCGACGGTTCCTTTCTCTGTCTGTTGCCGATCGTCACCGTGGTGACCAATGTCGACGCGGACCACCTCGATTTCTATTCCGGGCTGAAGGAAATCGAAGACGCCTTCGTGCAGTTCATGAACCAGATTCCCTTTTACGGGAAAAACATCGTGTGCGGCGACGACCCCGGCGTTCGTCGTCTGCTGCCGCGCGTCAAACGCCCCGTTCTGACCTACGGCCTGGAGCGAGGCAATGCCTTGCGGGCTGATATCCTGAACAGCGGCGCTGCCAGCCGGTTTCGGGTCATTCTGGATGGCGAGGTGCTCGGCGAGGCGGTGTTGAATCACCCGGGGCGTCACAACGTGCTCAACAGTCTGGCTGCGTTGGGAGTGGCTCTCGAAGCCGGGATTCCCGTCGATGTGGCCATGACCGGACTGGCCCGTTTCAACGGCGTGGGCCGGCGCTTCGAACGCAAGGGCGA
>CAZGAH010000072.1:20963-21326 GCA_964523295.1 uncultured Desulfovibrionaceae bacterium
GGAAATCAAGGCCACCATCGATACCGCCCGCGACTGTTATCCCGATCGGCGGCTTATCGTGGTGTTCCAGCCGCACAGGTTCTCACGGACCAAGGCCCTGTTCGGCGATTTCTGCAAGGCCTTTGTCCGGGTTGACAAGCTGCTGCTGACCGAAATCTATCCCGCGTCCGAGGCCCCTATCCCCGGCGTGAGCGCATCGAGTCTCGCCGCGGGTATTCATCAGGTCACCACCACGGATGTCGATTATTTTTCCGACTTCGAGGCAATGCTCCAGGCGTTGCCTCGGATTCTCAAACCAGGCGATATCCTCCTGACGCTGGGCGCAGGCAATGTCTGGCAGATCGGGCAACGATTTCTGGAGGC
>CAZGAH010000073.1:0-21294 GCA_964523295.1 uncultured Desulfovibrionaceae bacterium
CGCACCCTGGCGCAGGCCATGCCCGAGGCCTACAGGCCGGACCTGTCCGCGAGCCTGAACAATCTGGCGATCCTGCTCAGCGACCTGGGGCGCAAGGACGAGGCCCTGGCAACGGCGAGGGAAGCGGCGATGCTCTACGCCGAGTGTTACCGGCGTCTTCCCGCAGCGTACGCGCAGAATCTCGGCATCAGCATGGGCGTCTACATCGAGCTGCGCGACGGCATCGATTTCGCCGCCGCGCAGGAGCGCTTTCTCAACAATCCCAAGGCGGAGCTGCGGGCCTTGCAGGAGGATTTTGATCGTCGTCAGGGAAGATAAATCGATGGATGGCGGTTCTGCCGGGGAACAATTGCATGAATTCGGGCAGAGCCGGGTGTCATCCTTTGTGAAAACCTGGAAGTTGATGGAGTAGGAGGTGACGACGCAGTTGAGGATAGGGAGACGATGTGGCTTTCTGGCCGTAAAAGAGCCTGTTGATCCAATTCTATCTGTTGTGGGGAAAATTTGAGGAGAAATTACCGCTTATGGCATCGGTGGGTGATGTGCCATACGTGTCCTGGAGGAAAATACCGATGGGCTTTGTTCCTTCAGGAGGGTGTCTGCGGGAATACCCAGGCCCTCGTGAAGCGCGCGGATCATCTTCAGCGTCAGTTTTCTTTTCCCGGACAGCACCTCGGACACCCTGCTCTTTGAACCAATAAAGGGAACAAGGTCTTTTTGCTTGAGGTCCTTCTGGTCCATGGCAAATTCTATAGCCTCACGTGGAGTTGGCGGCGGAACAGGATGATGCTCGTCTTCATAGGCGCCAATGAGCGTCCCCCAGACCTCCAGCTCGTCGAACTCAGGGCTGCCAGGCTCCGAGTCGAAAATCTCTTCGACCCGAGCCAGCGCCGCTTCGTAGTCAGCATCTGTCTTAATGGCACGGATCATCATATTTCACCTCTGCTGCTTGAATTTTGTCGTATTCGGCGTGGGTGCCAAACCACTTCACAAACACTTGACCCGCCTCAAACCGAATCCAGACAATCAACCTGAAATGATTTCCTTTTATGTTGAAAACATACCTGTTGCCGCCGACATGATCAGCATTTGGAAAATCCTCTTTCAACTCGGCATGGTTTGCGTAACGTTTCTTCGAAACCCAATCATACCAGGACAGAAGCCCTCCTCTCGCTTCAGCAAAATGTTCGCAGTAGCAATTCAGGGTCCTTCGGCTGAGTATGTTCACGCTCATTACCTAAGCGTTCCCAGACTGGTTGTCAATGAAAAGTTCCCAAGCAGGGGACTCTGTTTGGCTCAGCTGGCGTCGTCGTCACACGCCAACGCGTATCTTCTGCCCGTGGCGTTCCTTTGGATAATAAAAAGAGGCTTCCGCCCCCTCCTTCCCCCCTTTCACGACACGTCATGGGTCCCGCCTTCGGCCCTCGTCGCGCAGGGTTCCATGGCTCTGGCGTTGGGGCTTCCCCTTTGCGGCACTCCTGTTTGAATTTGGCACTGTCAGGGTCTTGTGCTACCATGCCCGTCTGATTACGCCGGAGGCATCGCCCCGGCCCGATGCGCGAGGAGGAGTCTGTGTCTACGGTTGTCGGAGCATTTCATTGGATCGGCGTTGCGACACTGGCTCAGCTCAATGCCCTGTTTCTCGCGGCATTTCTGCTACAACATACGCTGCGCGCCCTGTTCCGGCTGGCCTTTCTGAACCGGGCCGTGGGGAGCGTGCTGGTCCGGCAGGTGTATTTTTCCGCGGTGCAGGGGCTGCCGTTCTATGCGCTGGCGGCCCTGATCATCGGTTCGCTGGCCGGACATTACGTCCTGACGGTGCTCCTGGGCTTCGGTGTGACCGATCAGATCGGCAAGTACCTGAACAGGACGATGCTCGAGGAAATCGCGCCGATTGTCGCCTCCCTGTTGCTGCTGGTGCGCTCCGGCCAGGCCGTCGCCTCCGAGGTCTCGTTGATGAAGATCAACAACGAGCTGGAGACGTTGCGGATGCTGCATATCGATCCCGTACGCTACGTGTTTTTCCCCCGGATTCTCGCCTTTGCGCTCTGCGGGCCGATCCTGTCCTTTCTGTTCGCCCTGGTCGGACTCTGGGGGAGCTTTTTCATTCTGGCATTCATCCATGACATCCATTTTTACGCCTACATGGATCAGATCGTTTACTCCCTGGAATTGAAAAGCGTCATCTTCCTGCTGGCCAAACCCTTTTTCATGGCCCTGGGCATCGTCCTGGCGGCGCTGAACAGCGCCCTGTCCGCGGCCAGGGCCTTTACGCAGGTCCCGATCCGGCTTATCCAGGCCATGACGCACTCCTTCGGGGTGATCCTGGTTGTCGAAACACTGTTCGTCTTTTTCAAGTAACCTGACTTCGGCGGGCGTAGAGCATGGATTTTGACAGGTGGCTGGCCAGCGATGCGCATCTCCTGCTTCTGGTGGACGTGGAGGAGCGGATGCAGGCGCTCATCGAGCAGGCGCTCGGGCCCCGCTACGCGATCGGCGTCATCTCCGGCCGCTTTCCCTTGCTGGGCAACCTGAACGTCATCGAAAACATCGCGTTGAAGGCGATGTACCATCGCAACACCCCGCTGGCGGATGTCAAAAACGAGCTTTCAGGGTTTATCCAGGCCCTGGACCTGGAAGATGTGTTGCTGAAGCGCAGCACCGGATTGACGGAAGAGGAACTTTTCAATATCTATTTGCTACGGTGTATCGCCAATAAAGACCACATCATTCTGTTCGAGCAGCCCGATCCGTGGAATGTTTCCGGCGCCGGCGCCTTTCTGGCCGGAGTCGGTCTGAAGGTCCGGCTCTGGGTATGCTGCTATCGCGACGAGGCCTCGAAATACGCGCGCCTGAACTTGGCGCCTGCCGTTGTGGAAGGCTGAACATGGCATTGAAGACGATCAGCATCGAAGCCAAAGTCGGCATGTTCACGGTCTTTGTAGTGATCGTGGCGCTGTTTCTCGTTATCCATATCGGCATCAAGCGGCAGATTTTTGCCGAAAAGATCACCTACGTCGTGGACAGTCCGACCCTGGAACGGATCGACCAGGGGACGCCGGTGCGTCTTTTCGGCTTCAGCATCGGCCAGGTCAGCGACATCCACCTGCTCGGACCGGACACCCTGCGCCTGGAAATCGTGGTGCTCAAGAAGTACGCGCAGTGGTTCAACACCGGAACAACCCTGTCGCTGTCCTCGACCAGTCCCCTGCTCGGCAAGACGTATCTCAAGGTTATGCCGGGCGCCCAGAGCGAACCGCTGGTGCCGGAGGGGACGGTATTCACCCTGTCCGCCCACGACGACATGCTCAAGGCCCTGCAGGACGACACGCGGGCGATTCTTGCGGACATCAAGGATACCACGACCAACCTCAAGCAGCTCTCCGAGCAGCTCGGCTCGCCCGACGGGGATGTCCGGGTTGTCCTGGCCCGGCTGCGACAGTTTGCCGAGTCCATCGATCAGCCCGACAAAATTCTCTACATGCTCGCACGCGACCCCGAGCCGGCCAGCCAGCTGCGTACAATGCTCGTTAACGTTGACGTGGCGCTGCGCAATCTGAACACCCTCTCGAGCCAGGCCCTGGAGCGACTCCAGGCCGTGGCGCCGCTCCAGGATGACATCCGCGGGCTTGTTACCAGCGTGCAGGGCTTTGTCGTGCTCCTGGGAGACATCGGACGCAAGCTCGATCCCGCAGTGACGAACCTCAACGTCGTCTCCCGGGAAGTCCGCCTGGCTACCCAGGACCTGACCCGGCTGCGCAGCCAGGGGGAGCACACCTTGCAGCTCAGCTCGGAGTTCCTCGACCGTCTCAACCGTACGTGGCCCCTGTCCGGAGGGGAAAGGCCCCTGCCGCGGCAGGATCATCCCATGCCCTAGGAGCCGGCCGTGGCGTATCCCACGCGTTTTCCCGTCCTCTGCGCGCTCGCGTTCGCTTTGGCCCCGGTGCTCGTCGCCGGCTGCTTCTCCTCTACGCCCGAACCCGTCTATCCGCCGGCCCGGGAGATCAAACAGGCGCCATTCCAGCGGCGCGAATTCGTCGACGCCTTTCTTCAGGGAAAATGGTGCGAGGCGGAGCAGCGCTTCGCTGCGGCGGTGCAGGCCTACCTGCAGCGTGACGACGTCTGCCAGGCCTCCTATACCTACCTGCTGGCCTGGAAGCTCAAGCGCTACGTCGAGATCGACGCGCCGGAGCTGCTGGAAAACGCCCGCAAATTTCAGGCCCTGGGCTTCGGCTGCCCCGAGAATCCACCCGTGCCCTTGACCGACGGACCCGACGAAGTCGGGCTGTCCGCGCGCGACCGCCGCTACCGCGAATACATCGCCCGGCAGGACTACGCCGGGCTGCTCGAAGCGCTGACAAAGGAGGAGGACCCGCTCTACGCCTCGGTCTACGCGCGCAAGGCCGCACGCCAGGCCATCGATGCCGGCCGCAACCCGCAGGCGCGGGCTCTGGTCGAGTACGCGCGCACGCGCGATGCCGCCCAGGGCTGGGTGGTGTTCGTGCGCGAAGACTGGCGGATTCTGCGCCGACTCGCCTCCTCGGCCAACGAGCAAGCCCTGATCGACGAGCGTCTTGCCGTGCTCGAGGACATCATCCGCCCGTGCACGCCGAAGCCATAACGGCCAAGGCAACCCGGAGCGAAACGTTGCAGCGAATCCGGACGGCAATTGACTTTTTGCCGGCCGGGCAATATGCCATGACCAGACCCCGTATTCACAATGAGGACAGATTGATGACCGATCAACGCGCGCAGGACGTCGGGCGGATGCTCGAGGCGATGAAATGCGGCAGGCGTTTTTCCCGCGACGAGCTGGAGGTTCTTGGCGATTTCATGGCCGTGCAGCAGTTCCGGAAGGGACAGACGATCCTCCTCCAGGGCGAGAAGGGTAACTCCATGGCCTTCGTGGTCGCCGGCCTGGTCGAGATTATCAAGGACCGCACCAAAACGAGCGATGCCGTTGTCGTGACCCTTGGCCCCGGAAATCACTTCGGCGAGCTGTCGCTTATCGACGGCGAGCCGCGCTCGGCCTCGGCCGTGGCCGTGGAAGACACGACCCTGCTGACCATGAGTCGTGAGCAGTTCGACGCCTTGCGGGCCAGCCGTCCGGAACTGGGCTTCAAGTTCTACGAACAGATTGCGATTCTGGTCAGCAAGCGCTTGCGTCTGACAACGCGCGAGCTGGTCTACAGAATCTGACACGCCTGCGCGTGTACGCGGGACAGGACGGCATCGGCTGTTGTGTCCTGCGGCATCAAGCCCCCCCCCGGCGTCCGTCGGTCGCAGCGGGAGGCGGCGCACGGCGAATTCCCTGAGCTTCGGGAGAGGTTGGCATGACCACAATACGAAAAATCGTGTGCGCGGTAGATTTGTCGGATATGACTGCCGAGGTCGCAGCCTGGGCCAGGCTGCTGGCACAAAAGCTCGATTCCGAGCTGATCGTGCTCTACGTCGCCCCGGCGTTCAAACGCTACCGCAGTTTCGACGTGGAAAACGAGGCCATCGACCTGGTCGAAAAATCCATTTTCTCCGGTGCGGAAGAGGCCATGGCCAAGTGCCTTGCGGAGCATTTCGCCGGGGTACGTGTCCAGGGGCGCGTGGCCGAGGGCTATGCCGCGGAACAAATCCTCGCCGCCGCCTCGGCGGACGACGTGGATATGGTCGTCATGGGCACCAAAGGCCGCAAAGGCATGGATCGCGTGTTGTTCGGGTCTGTTGCCGAGCAGGTGCTCAAGTCGTCGCCCGTGCCCGTCTTTACCGTTCGTCCCCGGGAGTGAGCCTGCTCAAGCAGGCGGCAGCCCTTCTGGCGTAACGGCCCGGAGGAATGCCCATCAGGCGCACGAACTGCCGACTGAAGTGGCTCTGATCGTAAAAACCCGTTTCCAGGGCGACATCGGCCACGGGCAGGCCGGCTTCAAGCAGCGTACGCGCCTGCCGGATGCGCAGCCCCAGCGCCAGCTCCTGCGGGGAAACCCCGAAGGCCTCCACGAAACGCCGCTGCACGTGGCAGACGCTCAGGCCCACGTGCCGGCCCAGCCGTTCCAAAGGCAGCGGCTCGGTTGCCCGCGCGGCCACGTATTCCCGCGCGCGCACCATTGCCGGACCTGCGGGCCGCCGGGGCAGCGGGGCGATGGCGTCGGGCTGGCCGGCGAGTCTGTGGAGCGCCGCGGTCAGCGCCGCGTGTACCTCGGGCAGAGCCGCCGCGCGTTCTATTGCGAAAAACAGCCGGTCCAGCGCCTGACTCAGTCCGCTCTCGAAAAAGACTGCCGGCGCCGACGCCTCGTCCAATCCGGACAGGAGCAGGCCCGGCGCCGCGGATTCTGGCCTCAGGCACAGCAGACGGTAGCTTTGGCCCTCGGCAGTCAGGCCCGGACAACGATGGGCCAGCCCGGCAGGAATGAGGAACACGCAGCCAGCCGGAGCCAGCACGCTGCCGCAGGCGTGGACGATCCGACGCCCGCCGCTTTCCATCCTGCCCAGCACCAGAGCCTGGTGCACGTGCCGGACGAACGAGGTGCGGACGTTGTGTCCGGTGACCATCTCCACCCCGGGCAGCCCGGGCGGGCGGAGAAATGTAATCTGCGCCTGAGGCATGGACGGACACCGCCTTTCGCGCACGCCCTGCAGAGCGTCCGCGCGTGCACCGCCAGCGCTGCGGCCGGCGGTTACACCAGGGCCGGGGAAAAGGTCGCGTAGATGAGCAGGCCCTCGTCACCGGCCTCGACGAAATGCCGATCCCCTTGCGGGATCAGGGCAACGGCGCCGGGCGCGTAGGCGTGCATCCGGTCCGCCACGCCGGCCCGGCCCGATCCCTCCAGCACGGTGTGCACTTCCAGCTGGGACTCGTGCGTGTGCTCGCCCAGGCCACAGCCCGGCGCCACGCGCACCAGATGGCAACTTATCCGCCCCTGCGTATCCGCGCCGCGCAGCAGGTGCTTCAGCGCCACGCCGGGAAACCGCGGATGCGGCTGCCAGTCGAGTGATTCTATCAGCCGCTCGCCCTCAGGGCAAGCCAGCAGTCCGTTCGCCACGCAGTTCGCCGTCGTCATGGTTTCCATACGCTCCTCCTTGGTCAGGTATCGTGGGGAGGAGTATGGCCGGATTCCGGAGCGCATTCTTGTACGATCTTGCGCGCGGCGCGGTTATTTCCGGCACAGCAGGCGTTCATCGAAATCGAAGACGCAGCACTCCACCTGCACCTCGGGACCGGTCCACAATCTGGCCTGGCGGAGGGCCTCGTCGGCGAGCGTTTCCACCAGGGCGCGGGCGTTTGGATGCGTGGCGATAATCTCGCAGGCCTGGCGCGCCGTATTCGCCGCGACGACAGCGCGGCCGGTGGCAGGGTCCAGGCCGTGCGCAGTCCACGTTGCGGCCAGGCGGGCAAAGTCGACGGATGACGCGTTCGCGTGCGTGGACGCGCAGCCCTGGGCCATCTTGACCAGCTTGCCGAAAAAGCAGCCCCAGACCAGACGGTTGAAGCCACGCGCCGCCGCCTCTTCCAGTGTGAACCGGAACAGGTCCGCGGCCTGGATGAAGCCGTATTCCGGCAGCTCGGGCAGCTCGCGCTGCAACAGGCGCTCGCTGCGGCGTCCGGTGCTCAGGGCCGCGCACCGCAGGCCGTTGGCACGCGCAACATCCAGGGCCTCGCGGATCACCGCTTCGTAGGCCTCGTGGCTGTAGGGCCGGACCGTGCCGCGCGTGCCTAGAATGGAGATGCCGCCCGTAATGCCCAACCGGGGATTCAGCGTGCGCCTGGCCAGCCGCTCGCCTTCGGGAACGCGGACCTCGACCCGGAGCGCACCCGCATGGCCGGCCTCGGCAACGGCCTCGTGGACCGCGGCGACGATCTGACGCCGGGGTGCGGGGTTTATGGCCGGCTCGCCCACCGGAACGGGCAGACCCGGACGGGTCACCCGTCCCACGCCGACGCCGCCGACCAGGGCGACCGTGCCCGGAGCGCCGGCCGCGTCGTGTTCTGCCAGACAGCAGATCAGGGCCTGGTGCGTGACATCCGGATCGTCGCCCCCGTCCTTGAGCACGCAGGCCAGGGCTCCCTCGGCAACGCGCACGCAACGCTCGAGCGGAATCGTCAACCGACCGGCCTCGGGGAGCGGTACGTCCACGCTCGGCGGACACTGCCCCCGGAGCAGCAGCGTGACGGCGGCCTTGGCCGCCGCCGCTGCGGCCGTGCCGGTAGTGAAGCCCTCGCGGAGCGCGGCAAGGCGGCGTTTCGGTCCTCGCGGACGCAGGTCTTCCGCGTCGCTCATGACGGGGTATCCGTCGACGCGACGGCGGCATCCGGCTGGAGCAGCTCCAGCATGGAGGCGACCGCGTTCGCGGCGCTGGTCAGATGAAAGAAGAAGGACAAAAAGTGCATGACCTCGTCGATGGAAAACCCGGCCATGGCCCGCGTCTTGCGGAACTCGAGCAGATCGATTTCCGCGCGGTGCAGCGCGTCGTGCACCCTGGTCACGGTCGTCGGCGCGGGCGGCTGGACGCCGCAACGGAGCGCAGCCGCGAGTTCCTCCATGCTGGCCTGAATGGCCTGCCCGAGAGCGGAGAGCGTCTTTTCCAGCTGCCGGTGCAGTCCCAGGTGCATGGCGAAGTGGCTGGCGGCGTGGTCCTGGGCAACCAGGCAGGCCTTCATTGCGTGCCCGAAGTGCGAAAAGGCCTGCACCAGCGGCCGGACATGCCAATCCGGCTCCTTGCGGGCCTCCTTGAGCAGCTGACTGATTTTGTCGTGATCGGCGCGGCAGCTCGCGATATGCCCGGCGATTTCAGCGGAAGGGTAGCTGTCGCCCAGGTAGCCGCCGAGAATGGCCTGTTGCAGAATCGCCAGATTCTCGACTGCCTTGGCCATGGTCTCGCACAGGGCCTTGCCCGCGCGCGAGGGCAGGACGAAGTAAGACACGAGCAGCGCGACAACCACGCCGAAGGAGATTTCCAGGAAGCGCAGCAGCCCGAGGTAGAGGTAACTCTTTTCATGCCCGCCGACCATGAGGATGATCAGCGCCGTTACCCCGGCCAGCTTGAAGCTCTCGTGTACGCGCGTGAGATAGGCGCAGATGAAGGTGGCGATGAACGCCGCGGCACACAGCGCGTAGGGGTTGCTCGTGTTCAGCGTCGATCCGACCACAATGCCCACGACCGCGCCCGTGGCCGTGCCCTGGACGCGCGACCAGCCCGCGGTGACCGCGCCGCCCAGATAGCCTTGCATGACGATGATGCCGGTGATGACCGCCCAATACCCCTGCGGCAGGTGCAGGAACAGGTAGGGCATGGTAGTCAGCAGCGCGACCAGCGCCGTACGCAGGGCGTGGCGAAGCTGCGGGGCGTCGAGACGACGTATCCACCAGTTGCTCATGCGGATAGTCCTACCCTCCGGAGGCGCGGGAGGCAACGGCCAGGCGACGCAGAGCCAGTTCGGCCAGCGCGTTGACGGTCGCGGCCGCCAGCGCCGACCCGCCCTTGCGGCCGCGCACCGTAATGAAGGGTACGCTGCGCGTGGTCAGGAGCAATTCCTTGGATTCTGCGGCGTTGACGAAGCCGACAGGCATCCCGATGATCAATGCCGGCGGATCGGCTCCGGCGCGCAGGCATTCCAGCAGGGCGAGCAGAGAGGTCGGCGCGTTGCCGATGGCCACGATGGCGCCACCGAACCCGGCAAAGCCGGGACCGAGGTCCGGAAACAAACACTCCGCGCGCCCGTGTGCGGGCAGGCCGGGCCAATCGTCCGCGTCCGCTCCGACCGGACCCGGCTCTTGCGGGGAACCGGGCTGTTCGCCGCCGAAGCAGGGACCGGCGAGCGCGGCGTCCAGATCGGGCAGCACCGCGGCCAGGGCCATGGCCGCGGCGGAGCGGGTCAGGCCGCGCTGCCGTGCCAGAACAGGCGCGCGCTCGTCGGCCAGCAGGCAGACGGCGCGGCAGTGCATGGGGTCCAGGCGGCGGGGGGAAATGCCCGAGCGGGCCATTTCCGTATCCGTAAACACGTAGCATCCGCGCAGCAGTGCCTGCACGCCGGCCTCGATGGCCAGGGGATGCATCCGGACCAGCCGGAGCAGCTCGAAGTCCGCGCAGGCGTGAATCATCCGGCGGACTACCTCCCAGGCCTCGCCGGCAAAGGGCCGGGGCTCGGGCGCCTCCGCCTCGATGATGGCCATTGAGCGCGCCTCGATGGCCTCCGGGGCGAAGATCGGCTGCAATCGGAGGGGACTATCTGACATGCGACGTCCTTTCCCGCCAGGCGGCGCAGTTGTCGACAAAGCCGCGCGCCGCCTCGGGGTTGTTGGCAAAGTGTACGTGGATATACGAGCCCAGGCAGTTGTCGTGCAGAAAGCCTTCCGGCTCGAGTTCCCGGTCGCTGTGGTTGCGGACGGTGTAGATGCGCGCGGCCTGACTGTCCAGGGAGACGTGGCAGGAATAATGGAATTCGTGCCCGCGCAGCCTGGTTCCGGCCGGACCGAGCGGGCCGGGCGCCCGCGTGACGATTGTCCGGTAGCCCAGGGCCTGAAGCCGATCACCCAGGCGGCAGCGCGCGGCGAAAACGCCAACCATTGGCCAGCAGACGCCCTGGTCGTCCTCGATGGCCTCCATCAGGTACATGTATCCGCCGCACTCGGCGTACACCGGGCCGCCGGCCCGGGCAAAGGAGCGGATGGCCTCGCGCAGGCCGGCATTGGCGGCCAGATCGCGGACGTGCAGTTCGGGATAGCCACCGCCGAGGTATATCCCGTCCAGGCCCTCGGGCAGGTGCGCGTCGGTCAGCGGCGAAAAGGGGACCAGCTCGGCGCCGTAGCGTTCGAGCAGGGTCAGGTTGTCGGCGTAATAGAAGCAGAAGGCGCGGTCGCGGGCCAGGCCGATGCGCGCGCGCGCCGGCGTTGCCGGCGGATCGGTCCGGCTGGCGCGGAACTCATGGTCCGCTACGGTCGGGAGCGATTCCAGCAGCCGGTCGAGCTGGAGCCCGCGCTCGATCCAGTCGGCCAGGCGCGCGGTCAGGGACGCTGTCAACCCGATGTCCTCGGCCGTAACCAGCCCCAGGTGACGGGAGGGCAGCGCCAGCTCAGGCGCCCGGGGGAGCATCCCCAGAACCGGGACCTCGGGACAGGACGCGGCCATGGCCTCCGCGAGCAGCTCCTGGTGTTTGGGACTGCCGACGCGGTTGAAGAGCACGCCGGCAAAGCGCAGGGCGGGATCAAAGCGCACAAAGCCCTGCACCAGCGCCGCCGCGGAGCGCGCCATGGAGGACGCGTCCACGACCAGCAGCACCGGCATGTCCAGCCAGCGGGCCAGCTCGGCGCAGGAACCGGCGTCGTCGCGTCCCGAGGCGCCGTCGAACAGGCCCATGGCGCCTTCAGCCAGGGCAACGTCGCAGTCGAGGTGGCGGTGAAAGGTATCGAGCACGGCCGCACGGCCCATCATCCAGCCATCCAGGTTCAGGCCGGGGCGGCCCGTGACGCGCGCGTGCAGACCGGTGTCGATGAAATCCGGCCCGGATTTGAACGCCTGAACCCGCAGTCCCCGGCGGACCAACGCCGCCTGAAGCGCCAGCGAGACTGTCGTCTTGCCGCATCCGCTGCGTACGCCCGCCACGAGCAGGGCCTTTGCGCCGCCGTTGGCGGTCTTTGCAAATCCGGACATATCCGATAACAAACCCTGGACCGTAATTTCACACGCGGATGACAGCCTGTTGCCCCGGAGCGCATCGGCTCCGGCACATCTTCATACGCGAGGCTTTCCTTCTCCTCAAGCCCGGAGCGCGACCGGTCCGGCTCTGCCGGGGGGTGACCATGCCTGACGCCGCCTTTGCAACGTTCGGAAAGATACCCGGCGTCGGCCGGAGCGTGTCCCGGGATCTGTGGGATATGGGATTTCGCGCCGTGGAGGAACTGCGCGGCCGCGATCCCGAGGCGCTGTACCGGGAGTTCAGCGCCCTGCGTGGCTGTCACATCGACCGCTGCATGTTGTATGTGTTCCGTTGCGCCGTGTACTACGCGAGTCACGAGACCCATGAACCGGAACTGCTTAAGTGGTGGAACTGGAAAGACGGCGGCCTGGCCGACAGGCAGGTCCGGCGGTTGCCGTGACTGGCGCTCCCCGCTGTGGCAACACCTCGTTTTCGGTTTTCGCCTGTCTCAATTCAGCAGCGTTGTTTTTCCGCTCCCGGAGGGGCCGACAAAGGTGACCAGGGTGCCCTGCTCGACGGCAACCGTGATTTCCCGCAAAGCCGGAGACTCCACCAGCCCTTGCCGATAGGTTTTCGAGACGGCCTGCAATGCAATAAGGGGCATGTGCGCACTCCTGTTATGGCTGTGATGGCAGCGTAGGTGCAGGGAACATACCACAAATAGAAATCTGCGCAATACTAGGGATAATAATCTCAGGCCCCAATCTGCCCCCGGGGAGCTGTTCAGAAACTGAACACTTTCCAGCCAAGACAGTTCACAAACTGAACACTCTCCCTGCGCCGTGTTCAAATCATTTACACCGACCCGTTCACATTATCCATTTACGTCTGATGTTCCAAAGACTTGCTGCGAACAGCAGCACGCAGAACCCTGCGAGCACCGGGAGATCGATGCCATACGGCAAGATGTGCTCCCCGTGGACCGCGCTATAGGTCAGCGACAACAGAAAAGAGAGGGGGGGGGAACCACGGGAGGCTGCCAGGGCCTTTGCGCCGCCGTTGGCGGTCTTTGCAAACCCGGACATATCCGATAACAAAACTCGCACCTAGGTTTCACGCCCTGGAGCGCATCTGCTCCAACACGTCTTTATGCGCGAGGCTTTCCTTCTCCTCAAGCCCGGACCGCGACCGGTCCGGCTCTGCCGGGGGTGACCATGTCTGACGCCGCCTATGCAGCGTCCGGAAAGATACCCGGCGTCGGCCGGAGGGTGACCCGGGATCTGTGGGACATGGGATTTCGCGCCGTGGAGGAACTGCGCGACCGTCTGAACGCGGTGCAGGCGGAGTTGGAAAAAGCGCGGGTACCATAACGCCACGATACGCGACAGGCGGATCACATCGACCAATACGGATTATTTGAAAAAATCGCATCAAGGAGGAGTTGCGGCGAAAGTCCTGTCGAACCGCTGGCTCTACAGCACATGGCGACGCTGGCTAGAGCATCTTAACTTTGAAAAAGTTTAGATGCTCTTGTGCAGTTCCCTGAAACAATGGGACATTGTTTCAGGGCAGAGCCTTGTTTCAAGGCGAAACTGCGCTAATCGCGTTCGGGCAAGTTTGCCCGGTTTTTTAGCCAGGGCTGGTCTTCAGCCCGGCTCAGGATCAGGCCTGTGGCGGACAAATCGGCGAGGTCCTTTTCCGGATCCTGTCCTGCGATGGTGAGATAGTTGCCCACCATCATCCCGCTGGCGCCGCAACGCAGCACGTGGTAGTCGGGAGTGGATCCGAAAACGGTCTCGCGGCCGCCGCAGACGCGTACGTGCGCCCCGGGCAGCAGGAAGCGCAGCAGGGCGATGATTTTCAGCCCCTCGGCCGGCGAAAGCGGCTGGCGATCCCCGAGCGGCGTGCCGGGAATGGGATGCAGGAAGTTGACCGGCACGGACGGCACGCCCAGGCGGCGCAGCGTCAGGGCCAGATCGATGCGATCGTCCCAGGTCTCGCCCAGGCCGAAGATGCCCCCCGAGCAGACGTAGAGCCCTTCCTCCAGCGCCAGACGCACGGACTCCAGGTCTTCCTCCCAATCGTGCGTGCTGCAGATACGGGGAAAAAAGCGGCGCGAGGTTTCCAGGTTGTGGTGATATCCCGCCAGTCCGGCCGCTTTGAGCCGGCGCAGCCTGTCCCGATCCAGCACGCCGGGCGAGGTGTCGGGCAGCAGCCCCGGGATTTCGCGCACGGCGCGCGTCGCCTGCAGCAGCCTTTCGAAATCGTCGTTGTCGACGGATTTTCCGCTCAGGACCACGCTGAAGCGACACGCTCCCCGGGCCTGCATGGTGCGTGCGGCGGCCACGATGCTGTCCAGGGGTATGAAGTCATGATTCCGGGCGGGGGTCTGGTAATGAGCGGACTGGGCGCAGAAGGCGCAGTCCTCGCCGCAGCGGCCACTTTTGGCGTTGATGATGGCGCAGAACTGGCGCCTGTTGCCGAAACGGAGCCCGGTCAGCCTGTCGGCGAGTACACAGAGCGTGCCCAGCGCGCTGTCCGGGGCGTCGATGATTGCCCGGAGCAGGCTGTCCGATGGCTGGTCCGGAGCCGCGAGTTCGTCGAACCTGGCAATGAGTTCCCGGGACGCGTTCGTCATCGCTGCACCTCTCCTCGCAGATGAAGGACGCAATAGGTTGCGGCCACGCCGCCCTCGACGGCGTAACGTTCCTCGTACCAGGCGCAGAACGCCCGGAAGTTGCGGGCCGAAGCCGGCCTGCGCCGCGGTGAATAGTTCGTTCCCGTGCGGCGCAGCGTATCGAACAGATGCCGCACGGAGCCCAGCGTCTGCGTATGCGCGCTTGTCTCGGCGGCGAACCGGACCCCCGGCAGCGAGGCCAGCAGCGTGCAGTAATAGTCGGCCGTACGCAGCGGGAATACCGAGCCGAAGCCGGTCGCCGCGCTGGCCTCTGCCAGTTCCCGCAGCGTGCCGTGGATGAACAGCGCCAGGCGGAACATGCCGCCCGGACGCAGCAGGGCCAGGCAGGCGGGAATCGAGCGCTCGGGCTCGAGAAACCAGTGCATGGCCGAGGCGCTGAGCAGCAGGTCGGCGCAGCCGGGCCTGAGGGGCAGGTGCTCGCCGTCCGCGACCAGGCGCGCCGTGCGCGGCGAGGCGGCAGCGATCATGCCCGGAGCCAGATCGATGGCCACGTACAGCCCGTTCCCGAGCATCGGCCGGACCAGGCGGTCAGCAGCCCGGTTCCGGCGCCGATCTCCACGGCCAGTCCGACTCCCTGCCTCGGGCACTGCGCCGCGCACTCCGCCGCGACCAGGGCCTGGACCGTGGCAGCGGCCGCGTACGTGCTGCCTGCGCGGTTAAAACAGGCGCCAATTTTCCGTTTCATGGGCCAGTCGAGCCAGGTGTTCTTCAGCGATAAAATGTCCGCAGGGCATGGAGACGTACCGCGCGCCCTCGAGCGCGTCCATGACCTGACGCACGGCCCTGGCCCGGACGACGCGATCGGCCGAGCCGTGGACCACGAGCACGTTCCCTGCCGGCAGCGTCGTCCCCGGCGCGACCGAGCGGCCGAGATACTCCAGTCCCTCGGCGAGCCGGGCCGTGCTCTCGACGCGGAAGGCTGGCGGCGGCGCGTCACAGGTCCGGTAAAAGTCGCTCAGCGTGCTCTCGGCGTCGAGTTCCAGACCGGCGCGCATCGCATCGAGAACCCGGCCGGGCAGGGAGTCGGAAAAGCGCAGAAAAGGGGCCGCCAGGAGCACGAGAGAAAATCGGGGAAAGAGCCAGGAGCCGGACTTGAGCAGCAGGTGCGCGCCCGTGGACCAGCCCAGGAGCACGTCCCCGCCGGCATCGGCCAGCCGGGCGGACAGGGCCGCTTCATCGCCGTCCACGAAAGGAACCAGGAAGGTGGACGAGCGCGCGAGCCGGGGAAACAGTTCCGGGAATCCGGCCCAGCCGGAAACGAACCAGACGGCGCTCACAGCAGGCCCCGTTGACGCAGCGAGGAAAAGGCCTGGCGCAGGGTCTCGACGTCGGAATCCTCGATATCCGCGCGCAAGGACAGCCGCAGTCGCGCCGTGCCGGGCGGAACAGTGGGCGGCCGGACCGCGGCGACATAGACTCCGTACTCGCAAAGCGCCGCCTGCGCAGCCAGGGTGCGGCCGTTGTCTCCGACGCGCACGGGAATGATCTGCGTGGCGGAGTCCATGGTGTCGCAGCCAGTATCCCGGAGAAGGCCGCGCGTCGTGTCTGCCAGATCGAGCAGGCGTCGGGACAGGGAAGGGCGCGTGCGCACCAGCTCCAGCGCGGCCAGGCTGGCGGCGACGACCGGCGGGGGCAGGGCCGTGGAATAGATGAAGGAGCGCCCCTTGTTGCGCAGCAGCGCGACCAGCGCAGCGCTTCCGGCGATGTAGGCGCCGTACGAGCCGAAGGCCTTGGAAAAGGTGCCCATGGTCGCATCGACCTCGTGCTCGAGGCCGAGCGCATGCGCCAAACCCCGGCCCTGTCCGAGAATGCCGGCGGCATGGGCCTCGTCCACGGCCACCAGGGCCCCGTGCCTTTTGCCAAGCGCCACTATTTGCGCTAGTCTGGCCGTGTCGCCGTCCATGCTGAAAACCGTGTCCGTGATGATGAGCTTGCGCGGGCTGTCGCTCGCCTGCTCCAGACGCCAGGCCAGGTGCTCGGGGTCATTGTGCCGGTAGCGCAGGTGTCGGGCGCCCGCGAGTTGGATGCCGTCCACGATGCTGGCGTGGTTCAGGCGGTCCGAAAACACGGTGGTGTGCCGGTCCGCCAGGCTGCCAATGAGCGACAGGTTGGCGGCATAGCCCGAGCCGACGACCAGGGCGGCTTCCTGGTCCTTGAAGGCCGCGATGTCCGCCTCGAGCCGGTCATAGAGCGCGTAGTTGCCCGTGACCAGCCGCGACGCCCCGGCGGACGTGCCGTACGCGTGCGCCGCTGCGGCGGCAGCCTCGGCCAGCTCAGGGCTGCCGGCCAGGCCGAGATAGTTGTTCGAGGCCAGATTGAGCAGCAGCCGGCCCTCGCGCAGCAGCAGCCGGTCCGCGCCGCGGTCCAGCTCCGGGAGGCTCCGGGTGAGTTCCTCCTGCTCCAGGCGGCGCAGCTCGTCGAGAATCCAGGCGGCGGCTGTTTTACTCATGATTGTCTTGTCCGCGATCAGCCTTCGGGCGATGCGGCGAATCAAAGGAACGACGATGCAACGCGCCATGCCCATCTGGCATCCCTGCACGCAGATGAAGGACCACGAAACCTGGCCTCCGGTGCGCATTGTGCGGGGCCAAGGGATATACCTCTACGACGCCGAAGGCAATGCCTGGATCGACGCCATCTCGTCCTGGTGGGTCAACCTGTTCGGCAATGCTCGCCCGCTGCGAGGATGCCCGTCAGTTCCTTGATCAATTCCTGAAAGCCGCCTTGAAGCGCTTGCCATCGTGCTCGACGCTTGATTGTCCGAGTCGAGGTGCGAAGCCCTGGTGCGGGGATGCTGTTTCAAGGTCATGACGTGCGTAATGAATACCAGAATGGGCTCGGGAATCGACTCAAGAAGCACCAGCAGCAAAGGAATCAGGTTGATAATTTCAGATGCCAGGTCTTATAATGGCTATACCCATTTTTTAATATTTCTAGCCATGCAAACGCGTATAACAATCTCGTTTGGGCAGGAGCCACAGGTCACGTCGAATTATAGCAATAACAACTGCATGTTATTGAATATATACCCATGGCTCCTTCGCATTCGCCTAGTTTTAGTTGTCTAACAATGCTTCAATTTTCATAAAAAATATATTAGCCATGAGGACTTTGTAGTTTGTCCCGTCTCAGGCATCGTATTGTATTCCGACAGAATTCCATCCGTTTAGCCTCCCATGATAAAGGTTTCTGGCATTAAAACTCATATCGCAGGTTCGCCATAAACGATGTGGCACTTACAAATTTGCGGAAGAAGCTGTTGGTAAGTTCCATGGAAATCATGAACTGATCCGTTGCGGCGATATTCAGGCCCAGGGTGGCTTCTACCTCATCCCGATCCACCAGATTTGCGTTTGGCATCCAGGGGTCCCAGAGATAGGTAAGCGAGATATAAGGCTCTATGCTATCAAAGATATACCCTACGCGCCCCCCAAAACTCCACTCCCCAAGATAGGCGTTGCTGGCCTCGTTACGGTTCCGCAGCCCAAAACCGTTGCGCTCGATATATTCCGGAGTATGGCTGTTGGCGTACATGAAGCCAGCTTTGGCACCGAGATTCCAGTTGCCGAGCAGGTAAGAGTAGGTCACATTACTGCCTATCATGGTGCGGTAGGTAGTGTATCTGCTAGAATAGGAGAAAAGCCCGCTTAAGCGTTCGGAGTAGTTCCCGGAAATAGCGACATTGGCCAGAACATCAAGAACCAGGTTGTCTAGTATTGCCCATCCAACATAAGGCGAAACAGACCCTCCGGTTATAAAGAGTTGACCGTCATTGAAGTCCGTGCTTAGGCTGGTATACTCTATGCCTGATCCAATTCCCACGACAAAGGATTCGAAAAGTTTGTAATCTACTCCAAGCATGGAAACGAAAATGCCCCCATTGTACCGGGTCTTTGTTTCGTAATTATCCACTTTGGACATCGTACCATTTGCCCATACCCCCCACCGGTAGGTCGGGTCGCCTGCTGCCATACCACTCGAGGGGCGGGCCAAGGCCACGGTTTGACGTTGGTCCAGGTCATATTGCTTTTCTCCTACAACTTTCCCTCCTGCGACTGGTTTTGGCGCCAGAATCGAGGAAACACGGGAACTTATGAGCCGAACTGTAGCGCGGGTGGTTTGGCGGATAGTTTCCTGCTCCGCTACCTCGCCACTTGATTTCTCGGCATTCGGGTTCGCTGCTGGCCCAGCGTATCCGGAATAGGAGCCTATAACGACATTATTTAGTAAAACCTTGTTCCCTTCATAAGAAACAGTATATGGTCCGTGCATGCCTTGAGTTGCTTCATTGTAAAAGTACACTTTAACAAGCCGGCCCTCACTGTCAAATTCCGGTGGCCATTGTGTGCCAACTTCCCACAGTAAAAGCTGATTTTCTGGTACGCCTATTGCTTGATTTATGGATGAAGAAGTGTATGTAAGCTTGCTAAAAAACTGATTAAATTGCTGGGAGAAGTCTGGATTGCTTAATGCTGGCGAACTTATAAAAAGACAATAAAAAATCAGGCCAAACAAAAACAAAAAAACCTTAGACCTGCGTTTAAATGCATCCATTTTAGTCTCCTTTAAAATAATTAGTTTGTAAAAAATAAAAATTTAAATATCGAGTAGTTGCGGGCAGTTATATATAGACGGAAAATAAAATATTATTAAGTGAAAATATTTTTTTAACACTATTGAAAAATTCCTCTTACCCTACAATTGGCTAGAAACAATATTGTCGTTTTTTTTAAACGTATCCATTCGGCCTTCCTTTGTCAAGTTAACTGCTTGCCTTTGTTTTCTATTCAGTACATAACCGCATTGCCCGTACGGTGGTAAAAAAATAAATGTGACGGCATAAGGCCTAATGGCGGTGCTTTGTCAGGAGATGACGGTTGGCAGGGCATTTTTCGTGTACTGACGGCGGGTTTATTCATGACTTTAGCCTCCGCGCCCGGCTTCGGGCGTAGCGGCGGATTGAGGGAGCGACCATGCAACGCGCCATGCCCATCTGGCATCCCTGCACGCAGATGAAGGACCACGAAACCTGGCCTCCGGTGCGCATTGTGCGGGGCCAAGGGATATACCTCTACGACGCCGAAGGCAATGCCTGGATCGACGCCATCTCGTCATGGTGGGTCAACCTGTTCGGCCATACCCATCCGCGCCTTGTCGCCGCGCTCAAGGCCCAGCTCGACCGGCTCGAGCAGGTCATCTTCGCCGGGTTCACGCACGAACCGGCCGAGCAGTTGGCCCGCGGGCTGCTCGCACTGACGCCGGAAACGCTGACGCACGTCTTTTTCGCGGACAACGGCTCGTGCGCCGTCGAGGCCGCACTGAAAATGAGCTACGGGTTCTGGCGTAACCAGGGCCGGCCGGAAAAACGGCATTTCGTCCACCTGACGCACGGCTACCACGGCGAGACCCTTGGCGCGCTCTCGCTCTGCGGCGACGACTTCTTTGCCGGACCCTATCGGGAGATCATGGTCCCCGGCATCCGGGCCGACGGGCCGGACTGCTTTCGCTGCCCCCGGGGGCGAGCGCGCGACGCGTGCGACGTCGAATGCTCGGCCGGGCTGGAGCGCATCCTCGCAGAACGTGGGCACGAGATTGCGGCCGTGATCCTGGAACCCCTCATACAGTGCGCGGGCGGATTCCGGATGTACCCTCCGGCCTGGCTGGCGCGTGCGCGCGAGCTGACCCGCGCAGCCGGCGTACACCTCATCGTCGACGAGATCGCCACC
The DNA here is from genome assembly GCA_964523295.1 of uncultured Desulfovibrionaceae bacterium. Classification (GTDB taxonomy): domain Bacteria; phylum Desulfobacterota; class Desulfovibrionia; order Desulfovibrionales; family Desulfovibrionaceae; genus CAZGAH01. Next base: position 20,048 of record CAZGAH010000073.1, read on the forward strand.
GGCTTCGGCCGCACCGGGCGCATGTTCGCCGCCGAACACGCCGGCGTGGCCGGCGACTTCGTCTGCCTGTCCAAGGGCATAACCGGCGGCATGTTGCCGCTGAGCGCTGTGCTGACCACGGACGAGGTCTTCGACGCCTTTTACCACGACTGGGCCGAGGCCAAAGGCTTCATGCACAGCCACTCCTACACGGGCAACGCCCTGGCCTGCGCGGCTGCCGTGGAGACGCTGGCCATATTCCGCGACGAGGACGTGCTGCACCGCAACATTGCCCGACAGCGGCGGCTGGAGGAGGCGGTGAGGGAGCGTTTTTCGGACCTCCCCTGCGTGGGCGAGGTCCGGTCCTGCGGCTTCGTCTGCGCGGTGGAACTCGTTGCCGACCGGGCGACAAAACGCCCCTTTGACTGGCGCGCGCGGACCGGTTTCCGCATCTATCGCCAGGCCCTGGAGCGGGGCGCCCTGCTGCGCAACCTCGGGGACATCGTCTATTTCATGCCGCCGTACGTGATCGAGGCGCACGAAATCGACCGGCTGGCGGACATTGCCCTGGCCGCGACGCGGGCCGTACTGCCATGATCGGGCTCTTTGTCTCCGGAACGGGAACCGGCGTCGGCAAGACCTGGTTTTGTGGGCTGCTGGCCCGGCGGCATGTCCGGGCCGGGGGGCGCGTGTGCTATGTCAAGCCGGTGCAAACCGGCTGCCCCCCGGACGACGACGCGGCACAGGTGCGCCTGGCCGCGGGTCTGCCCCCGGACAGGGCACTGGCGCTGCATTGCGCGGCGGAGCCGGTGGCGCCGTGCTTCGTGTTCGATCCGTTCCCCTTCGACGAGACGGTCGCCGCCATCAGGGCTATCATCGACCGTGCCCCGTGCGACCTGCTGCTGGTCGAAGGCGCGGGCGGCCTGCTTTCGCCGCTGGACCGCGTGCGTCAGGCCTGGCATTTCGCCCAGGCCCTGGACCTGGGCATCGTCCTGGTCGTGCCCAACCGGCTGGGCTGTCTGAACGACGCGCTGCTCAATCGCCATTTCATCGCCACGCAGGGCCTGCGCCTTCAGGCCGTGGCGCTGAACGACTCCTTTGCCACGGATGCCCGGCTCCAGGCCCTGCATCGCGAAAAATTCGAAGAATACTTTCCCGCGGCGGACCTGTATGTTTTCAACGAGACACTGACCGGACCCGGACGCTGACACGGCCCAGGGACATTTCATCTGCAAAACTATGACTAAAAATCGCAATCAACAATCAGC
>CAZGAH010000074.1:0-11119 GCA_964523295.1 uncultured Desulfovibrionaceae bacterium
GTGGTCCCGGAGATGAACAGTCCCAGCGTGCAGCCGCCTGCCAGCCGGGAGGCGAACAGCAGCAGAAACCCGCCCACAAACGCCAGGGCGAACCGCTTGGCCCGGCTGGGACCGAAGCGCTTCTCCCATATCTTGGGCACGTCGCGGGTTTTGGGGCCGCCAGTGCGTCCGGCGACGAACCCGCCAATGGCCATGCCCAGCACGAAGGTGAACAGCCAGGAGCCGGGACCGGGTATCGCGGCGTAGTGCCGCCTGGTCTGGACGTACTCTTCAGCGAAGGGCGCAATGAAGCCCTTGAGCGTGCTGACGAATCCGCTGGACGAGGCCGGGGGCCCGTAGGTGGCGAAGATGAAGACGATCACCCCGGCCAGCGCCAGAGCGGCCGGAAGCACGGGCCAGCGCGAGTTGCTCTTGTTGGTGCTCATATCAACCTCCGCAGGACACGTAGCCGTCGTTCGAACTGCCGCCGTCGCCAGAGGGGCTGGACGGCGCGGCCGGGGTTGGCGTGGCTGTCGTCGCGGCAGAGGCGGCGGGCTGTGGGCCGGCCAGCCGGTTCTCGCGATCCTCCACCGGGAAGAAGTACTGCGGCGCGCCCCACTCGAACCAGGAGTTGTCGTAGAGCATCACGTCCCGGAAGCCCATGAGCCGGAGGATGAAATACCCGAACGAGCCGCGGCGGGCAGAGTGGCAATAGATGACGACGCCCTTGCCCGGATCCAGGCCGCGGTACAGCTCTCTGAGTTCGGCGTATGACTTCACGGCCTTGGTTTTCTCGTCTGCCCAGTTGGCGGAATACGGGACGTTGACCGCCGTGGGAATGTGTCCCGGCTTGAGCCGGCGGAGGCGTATCTCGCTCGTTGGCGCCTGATAGAGCACGGGCTCGGGTTCTCTAGGCTTGTCCACGATCTCGTAGCCGGCCTCGACCCAGGCGTCCACACCCCGATCGAGGATGCGGACGTCCTTGTGCCCCAGTACATCCAGAGCCCAGAATACGTACGAGGCCGTGGCGCCGCCGTCGCGCTCCACATCGTCGTAGAGCACGACGACGTCGGTCCGGGCCACGCCGTGCTGGCCGAATATCTCCTGGGCTTGCACGGTTCCCACAAACACGCCGCCCAGGCCGCGGGCGGGATCGTTCATGCGCAGCCCGCGCCAGCGCAGCCGCGCCGCGCCGGGGATCACCCTGTTGTCGAAGCGCTTGTCGCTGCGCACATCCAGCACCACCATGTCCTTGTCCGAAAGATGGTCATGCAGCCAGGCCGCATCCACAAGGATGTCCGTTGGATAGCCGGCCTGCTCCTCCTGCGCCGCTGCGACGGACCAGATTGCGCCGGCCAGCAGGAGCAGGGCTATGACGACGTATCGGAATACTCTCAGTTTTTCCATGAGTTGCGCTCCCTGATTGCATCAAGGGTGAAATGGATAGCCCCGACGTCAGGCGCCCTGGTCCGGTCCACCGCCCGACTGGCCCCGAACCTTGTCGGCTGCGGCCTTGAACGCGCTTTCAAGCTCGCGAAAGGCATTCTTCACGCCGCCCTTCAGCTCCTTCCAGGCGCCTTCGCCGGCCTGGTGCATTTCGCCCTGCTTTTGGCCGATCGCGTCCCGTTTGGCCTGCAGCTCATTGATGCGCTGATGAAGTAGGAGCTGGGCGTCGGCTCCGGCCTCCTTGGCCTTGCCCCGCAGCTTGTCAATTTCGGCGTTCCATTGATCGATCCGGGGCTGCACCTTGCGTTGGAAAGCTTCTCGCTGAACCATTTCTCCTCCCTTGTCGTTGCTTTGAGAAAAACGTTCTTTGCCTACGATACAAGCCAGCCATGTTTCGCCATAACGGCCAAGGTGAGAAAACGGGGATTATTCGGGTATAAAAAATTTTGGCGTCAGGTAAAGGAAAGGGCGATGCGAACCAACGTCTCACCCCCGCTTGACCCGCCCGGGCTCCCTGGGCAGTCGGATGAGGACGTGCGTGCCCTCTTCCTGGGAGGTGGTGAAGTCGATACTCCCGCCGTGCGCCTCGGTGATCAGCCTGGCGCTGTATGTCCCCAGGCCGGCGCCGTCTCTCTTGCCCTCCGTGGCGTAGGGTTCGAAGAAGCAGCTGCGGACCTTCTCCGGCACTTCGCCTTGGTTATGCACGTCCAGCAGCCACCCGTCGCCCTCTTCAGAGACGCTCACCATCACGGGCTCGCCTTCTGGCGAGGCCTCCAGCGCGTTTTTGATCAGGTTGGCCAGCATGGTCTCGATGAGATGCTTCTCCCCGTACACCGAGAGGGAAGAGGACTCGGCCAGGTGCTCGCCATTGATGACGAACTCCAGATTGTCCGCGGTGTTCGGGGCTAAGCCGGCAAAGGTCTTGGCCACCCGCTGGAAAATAGGAACGAGATCGAAGGGCTGGGGAAGAAGCTTGTATGAGCCTTGTTCCAGCTTGTGCTGGGCCATCCTTTGGTCGATGCTCTCCAGGGCAATGCGAGCCTGTTCCAAAATGGTATCCAGCACTCCCTCCTTTTCGGCCGTATCTCTGTGCTCTTTGAGCAGCTTGAGGCCGGAAAATATGCTCAGCAAGGGCGTCTTCATGTCGTGGCGCGCTGTGCTTTCCCCCCGGCGGCGCATCTCTTCCAACTCTTTGCGCTCGCTTATGTCCATCTCGAAGCCCACCAGGAAAAGGACCTCGCCGGATTCGTCACGAAAAGCGCGAACGGAGCGCGAGAGCCAATGCTTCCCGCCGGCAGGGGTCTCGATCTGGACCTCAAAGTCCACGACCTCGTCCTCCAGCTCCAGCGTTTTGCGCATCTCGCGCGCCGCGACGTTGTCGAGCAACGCCTGTTCGTTCAGGTGGGTCACGTTGGCCAGAAACTCCTCGGCCCTGTCGAAGCCGTGCAATTCGGCCATCTTTTGGTTGACGCTCAGGAAACGCCCCTGTTCGTCGCACAGGAAAACACCCATGGGGGCGAGTCGGAGAATGGCCTCCAACTGCTGCTTGCTCAGGGCCGTGCCAATGGGTGCGCTGTCCTGCTGCTTGAGGTTGCAGGCGGCTTTGCAGAGTGTCTCGCAGGCGCTGCTTTTCGCGTCGTCGGTCATGGAGAATTGCTCCTTTGGCTCCCTGGCGCGCGTAGCGATCAGGCGTTTCCGGAAGGGCGGGGGGCGTCCCAGTCGAGCACGCTGTCCATGCGCAGCAGGATGATGATCTGGCCGTCGACCTTGCCGTAGCCCCCGACGTAGCGGGAGTCGGTCGTGCCGGTCAACGCGTCCGGCGGGCTGATGTCTTTCTTGTCGATGCTGCGAATCCGCGGCACGTCGTCGACCAGCAGGGCCGAGTGTCTCTCGCCGGCGTCCACGATGATGACGCAGTCGCCGGCCCGGTCGCCCTGCGGGGCGCCGATGCGTTTGGCCAGGTTCAGCAGCGGAGTGGCCTGGCCGCGCCATCGGATGACTCCCTCCAGGCAGTCCAGCGTGTTGGGGATCTTTATCGCGGGCCGAGCCCGTTCGATCTCCTTGACCGTTGTGACGTCTATGGCGAAGAGCTCGTTTCCCAGGGGAAACGAAAGCACTTGCAGCGTGGCTTCGTTCGTCAGGGTGTCGACCAGGGACATGACTACCTCCTTCATGTCTCGTTTACTGCGCCGCAGCGAGCGAGGCTGAGCGCAAGCTTAATCCACCATACGCGGACTGGCCGGGTCGCCCAGGGGAGAAATCGGGGATTTTTCGGGAAGAGACTGGGGCGCGGCGCCTTGTTTGCCCCGAGCGTATGAAATATCAATGGACATTTTTCCTTAAATAGTATTATGTTTAGACGCTACTGGCCAGTTCTGTCTTTTTTCTTGCGCTCGGGATCAGCGCATCGCAACTTCGACCATGCAAAGAGAATGAGCCAGACACACCGCATTCTTGTGGCCATGGGAGCCGACAATCGCCAAGAGCTTCAGGAGTTGCTCGTCGCGCTGGGCTACGCCGTCGTCGACTCCACGGACTACGCTGGCGAGGCTTTGGAACTCACGCGTCGGCTGACGCCCGACCTGGTGGTCATGGACACGCTGCTCATGGGCGAGCCTGGCTGGCAGGAGGCCTGCCGCGTCATCCAAGACGACCTGGGCCTGCCTGTGATCCTCATCAGCGACGCCCCGGACCGTCTGGACGAACTGAAGAAGGCCCCGGCGTACGGCGTTGTGCTCAACCCGTTCCGGCCGGCCCAGGTCCAGGCTTCGGTGGAGTCGGCCCTGGTGAAGCGGGAATCGGAGCAGGACAGAGTCCGCCAACGGGAGGGGCTTTCGGAAATCTTCCACGCCTTCTTCGACATGGCCAACAGCGCCATGCTCGCGCTCTCGCCGGACCTGCGCATCCTGCTGGCCAACGCGCGGGCGGCCGAGTTCTTCGGCCAGACGGCCGAGGAGTTGGCCGGCCGGAAGTTCTGTTCGTTTGTCGCCGCCGAGGACTGCGCCAGACTGGAGCAGGCCCTGGCCGAGGCCGAGCGCGGCGAGAAGTGGACCGGCGAGTGCGTTGGTCTGGCCTCGGACGGCGGGAGCTTCCCCATGGAGTTGACCGCGAGCCATCTGCACCAGGCCGGGGAAGACGCGTTCTGCGTCGTGGCCAGGAGCCTGGCGGAGCACCGGGAGATGCAGGACGTCATCGACCGCGGCCTGGCCAGGACCCAGGAGCTGCAGATCACGGTGCGGACCATGATGGAGACCGCCCAGGACATGCGCCAGGACTCCAAGGAGGAGCTGACCCGCCAGATCAGGACCGAGCTCTTCCCGGCCCTGGACAGGATAACGATCGAGAAGACGCAGAAGTCCCGCAAGCGGCTTACGGAGGAGATCAAGACTCAGGTCATGGACATCACCAAGGGCTCGACCCACATGCTGGATCAGCTCTCAGCCACGGAGCTGGAGGTCTGCAAGCGCATCGCGGCCGGCGACGCAACCAAGGATATTGCGGAGGCCATGGACCTCGCCTTCGAGACCATTCAGACCCACCGCAAGAATATCCGGGACAAGCTCGGCCTGAAGGGCCGCAAGATATCCCTCTACAGCTTCCTCAAGACGCAGAAGGGGCTGGACTGATTCCACACTCGGGTCTCTTTATCCGTGAAAGACGTTCCAAAGAGAGAAGTATGATACGGGCAAAAAGGTTGATGACGTTTACGGAATCATGCAGGATACAAATCAGAAATGTTTGAATAAGATGATGACGATTGAAATACCTATCGAGAATGCTGACGAACTTAACCCAAGTTTACCATGATTGTCCATAAAAATTGTTAAATTTCGGATGGTTGCCCTAGTGCTGCCTTCCATTTTTGACACTACACCCGTTTTCAGTTTTTACCATCTTCAGGGGGGTGCTTGAAATGCCCAATGCCGAATAAATCGCAGCCTCTTCGCTGCCTGGCGTTGAACAATGACGAAGTGCTACAATACCCCCGTCCTGTTTTGTGAGTGTTGTTGTAATCAGTACGTGCGTCCGCAGTCTGTCTCGTAATGTTGACCAATGATGATGTATATTTGCCTTTCTGCACTTGTAACGGAAATTTGCCACTTGCAGTCAATAATTAAAATATGTCATTATATTATTTTGAATGTTAAAACTCAGCTTGCTTGTAATTCGAATAGGTTTTTCGAACTGTGCTCGAAAATTTTATTTGTGGTCTGCCCTTGAGCACGGACAATGGTAAACTTGGGTTAATTTACCTCTCACAGGACTTTCGCCCCCCTTCTGATTATCTTTTTGCGAATAATTTCAATAAATTGTCCATATATACCTTGCAAGCCCCCGAGAAGCATTTCCCTGAAACAATGGAACATTGTTTCAGGACAGAGCCTTGTACAAGGCGAAAATGTGCTAAATGCGATCGACCTTGTTATTGACAATGAAAATCATTTTCATTAAATCCTGATCACCACAACCAAGGAGTCCGATGATGCGCTACGAATCGTTGCCCAGTTTTGTCCATGAAATGGCGGAATCGCTCGGTCGGGCTATCGATGCCAAAGACCGGTACACCAAGAATCATTCGGACGAGGTTGCTGTGCTCGCCTACGCCCTGGCGTTGGAACTGGGCATGACGCCGCAACAGGCCGACGTCATCCATATTGCGGGCCACCTTCACGATGTCGGCAAAATTGGCGTACCGGACGCGGTATTGGGCAAGCAGGAGGCGTTATCGCCTGCGGAGTGGGAGCTTATGCGTCGGCACCCTGCGCTGGGCGCGGCCATACTCTCGCCGGTGGAAATACTGTCGTCCATGGGCGTTCCGGATCTTGTCCTGTGCCATCACGAGCGTTTCGATGGGCGCGGGTATCCGGGAGGACTGCGTGGCGAGACCATTCCCCCCGGCGCGCGCATCATCGCCGTAGCGGATAGCGTCTCTGCCATGCTCCAGCAGCGCCCCTACCGTCAGGCTCGCAGTTTCGAATCCGCCTGTCGTGAATTACGTCAGGGGGCCTCCTCGCAATTCGATCCGCGCGTGGTTAATGGCTTTCTGCGCTCACGAGATACCTTTCACGCGCTCATTCGTTCGATGCGAGCCAGCGTCGGCGCTTCCCCTCTCGAGGACGCTCCGATAACGTCGTGTGCTGTCGCGGCAAAAAATTAACCGGACAGCAAACACTGTTCGTATTCGTCAAGATCGCTCTCAATCCCGAAAACGGGGAACGCGGAGAGGGGGACAAAAAAATGCCTGAAGAACAAATCGCTAATTAATTCAATGGATTTCAGCTTAGCTATTGGCTGATTGCCGGCACTTGCGTCAGATTTTTCCTACTTGCCGCTTGACATTAGCCGGGCTCGCGTTTTTTAATTCCCCCCTTCGTTAACCTTTCTTTTCGGGAGATGCCACGAGAATGTGCCGTTTATTCGGAATCACCAGCAGCGAACCGATCTCTCCCATGCGCGCCATTGAGGCCTTGAACGTCATGAAAGAAGGCCATGACGGTTCCGGCGTGGGACTGTTCCTGACCGGGCTGGGCGGGCCTTTTGCGCAAATGCGGGATGCGCCGATTCTGTCGGGCATCTTTACCGAGGCCGGCCTGCGCCGTCTGAACCAATATATGATGGACCTGGGCTTTTCGCCCAGGCACAGCGTGCTCTATACTCCGAAGCAGCGTCCTCCGGCAGGTACGCCCATACGGGGAACCTATGTCGCCCGTTCCTATCTGCCACCTGAGCGCTGGGCCGATCTGGACAAGGAGACGCAGGAGCGGATGCTCGTGGGCGCGAGGCTTGAGCTTCGCCGCCTGGGCGAGGCCGAAGGCGACATGATGGTCTTCAGTTTCTGGCCGGACGTCATCATGATCAAGGAGGTCGGTGATCCGCTCGAGATTGCCGAGTATCTGCAACTTGACCGTACGGACTTCCTGGCGCGCTGCATCCTGGCGCAAGGGCGGCAGAACACCAACTACGCCATCAATCTTTATGCCTGCCACCCGTTCTTCATCCAGGGCATCAGCACCATGACCAACGGCGAGAATACCGCGTTCGTGCCCATCCGCGAATACCTGGCCTCGCGCAATGTACTCGGGTACGAGGGGTATCAGTCCGACTCCGAAGTCTTCACCCATATTTTACACTATACGCTCAACCAGCTGAATCTATCCCTCGAGCACTACAAACACATCATAACGCCGCTGAGCGACGCGGAAATCGCGCCGCATCCGGACGCAGCGCTGCTCAGGGCGCTCAAGCAGAGCTGCCGCAAGCTCATCATCGACGGTCCGAACTGTGTCATCGGCTGTCTGCCGGACAAAACCATGTTCATGGTCCAGGACCGCAAGAAGCTGCGTCCCGGGGTTGTCGGCGGACGTCCAGGCCTGTTCGCCTTTTCTTCCGAAATCTGCGGCCTTGACGCCGCCATTCCGGATCGGGATAAAGACAAGGATTTCCAGCCTATGTATCTGGAGACGGCGTATGTCCGTCCCGACTGCCAGGAGGTTGTTCGATGCAATCAGCGCGACTCATTACCCCGTCTACACTAGGCGTCAAGGATCTGCCCTGGCAGATTGACTGGGACATCCAGACCTGCACGCTGTGCGGCCGCTGCACGGCGGTCTGTCCTGTCAACGCCATTGAACTCGGGGTGTTTCGCAAGCGTACGATCATGACGGCGCCAGGCCTCAAAGAGAAACCGTCTACGGAGAGCGGCGTCTATTATGGCATCCGGCAGCGGACCGATCCGGCCTACGCCTGCATCGGTTGCAGCATGTGCAACATGGTCTGCCCGAACAATGCCATTCACGTGGCGCGGGACAACGAATCCACCACCTTGAAATTCCATAATAACCGGGGCGGAAACCCGCGTACCCGGGGTGGACGGCGCAACTCCTCCGAGAGTCTGCTCGACCAGATCAAATTCATTCGCATTTCCATGTTGACCGACCCGGCCCTGGACGCCGGACGGCATGAGTTCGAGCTGAATACGCAGCTCGGACGCGTGTTGCCTCCTGAGCGGCGATTGCAGGCCTTTGACCGGCAGGAGTGGACGCCGCCCGTACGCGATATCTACCCCTTGATCATCGGTGCCATGTCCTTCGGCGCGCTCTCCCCCAACATGTGGGAAGGGTTGCAAATGGCGGTGGCCTATCTGAACGAGGAGCTGGGCATGCCCGTACGCATGTGTACCGGCGAAGGCGGCTGTCCGCCCCGGCTCCTGCGCTCGCGCTTTCTCAAGTACGTGATTCTTCAGATTGCCAGCGGATATTTCGGGTGGGACGAAATCATCCACGCCATACCGGAAATGAAAGAAGATCCCTGCGCCATCGAAATCAAGTACGGCCAGGGCGCCAAACCCGGCGATGGCGGCCTGCTGATGTGGTACAAGGTCAACAAGCTCATATCCGCGATACGCGGCGTACCCAGGGGCATCAGCCTGCCCAGCCCGCCGACGCATCAGACCCAGTACTCCATCGAGGAATCGGTAGCCAAGATGATCCAGTCCATGAGCATGGCCTGGGGATTCCGCGTGCCGGTGTATCCGAAGATATCAGCCTCGTCCACGTCCCTGGCCGTGCTCAACAACCTGACCCGCAACCCCTACGCCGCGGGTCTGGCCATCGACGGCGAGGACGGCGGAACGGGCGCAGCCTATAACATCTCCATGAATCACATGGGCTATCCCATCGCCAGCAACCTGCGCGACTGCTACCTCAACCTGGTGGCCCAGGGGCGTCAGAACGAGATACCGCTCATTGTCGGCGGCGGCATCGGCAAGCACGGCAATCTGGCTGCCAACGCCGCGGCCCTGATCATGCTCGGGGCCAGCGCCGTGCAGTCGGGCAAGTATATCATGCAGGCCGGCGCCGGCTGCGTCGGTTCCGAAGGCGACCGCTGCAACGTCTGCAACCTCGGCGTATGTCCCAAGGGCATCACCTCGCAGGATCCCAGACTGTACCGCCGGCTGGACCCGGAACGCGTCGCGGAGCGCGTGGTGGATCTCTACCTGGCCTTCGACACGGAGCTGAAAAAAATCGTCGCGCCCCTTGGCCGGTCAACTTCGCTGCCTGTCGGCATGTCCGACGCGCTTGGCATCGCAAATTATCACGCCGCCGAGCGTCTGCAGATCAAATACGTCGTCTGACGCCAATGCGGGCGGCAATCCAACGGGAAAACGGACCTCAGCGGTCCTGGTTCGGAGAAGAGTAATGGGCAACGAGAATACAACACGCATCGCGGGCATTGAAAACGGCCAGCGCGTGGAGTCCCGCATCCTTGAAGAACGGATACAGCGCGCCGTGAGCGAAGGCGCCCGTGTTCTGGAAATCGAGGCCTGCGGGCAGCATGGTCTGGGCGGCCGGCTCTCGGCCTCGCGGGAAGAGCCGGTCACCGTGCGCGTCCTCGGCTCCTCGGGGCAACGCGCCGGGTCGCTCGGCTATCCGGGGACCCGCATCGAGATACTGGGCCCGGCGTCGGACGACGTCGGCTGGCTCAATGCCGGGTCGGAAATCATCGTCCACGGCAACGCCTCCAACGGCTGCGGCAACGGCATGGCCCAGGGCACAATCATGATCGGCGGGAACATCGGCGCCCGCGGCATGACCATGACCAAAACCAACCCGCGCTTCGCCCCGCCCGAACTCTGGGTGCTCGGCTCCGCCGGCGACTACTTCGCGGAGTTCATGGCCGGCGGCATCGCCGTCATCTGCGGGCACAATCCGCAAGACCCGAGCAATGTGCTCGGCTATCGCCCCTGCGTCGGGATGGTCGGAGGGAAAATTTTCGTGCGCGGGCCGCAACAGGGTTTTTCGCAGGGCGACGCCCGGCTCGAGGTCATCGACGACGCGACCTGGGAATGGCTGCGCGCCCATCTTGCGGCCTTTCTGAAGGCCATCGACAAGCCGTCGCTCCAGGATGCGCTGACGCAACGCCAGGACTGGCAGCTTATCGTGGCCCGCTCGCCCATGGAACGGAAGGGGAAGGCCCGTCGCTCGATGCAGGAATTCCGGTCCAGGGTCTGGGACGCGGAACTCGGCCGGGGCGGCCTGATCGGCGATCTGACCGACGCGGACCGCAGCCCCGTCCCGCTCGTCGTCACCGGCGAACTCCGACGCTTCGTCCCGGTCTGGGAAAATGCCAAATACGCCGCACCCTGCCAGAATGCCTGCCCTACGGGGATGCCGGTTCAGGAGCGCTGGCGGCTCGTCCGCGCCGGTCTGATCGACGAGGCCGTGGATCTGGCCCTGGCCTACACGCCGTTCCCGGCCACCGTCTGCGGCTACCTCTGTCCCAACCTGTGCATGCAAGGCTGCACGCGACAGCTCGGGTCGCTCAAACCTGTGGATATCACCCTGCTGGGAAAGGCCGGTCTCGCGGCCCGTACGCCCGACCTGCCGCCATTGTCCGGCAAGCGCGTGGCCGTCATCGGCGGCGGTCCTGGCGGCATCTCCGTGGCCTGGCAACTGCGGCTCAAGGGACACGAAGCGGTGATCTTCGATCTGGACAAGACCCTGGGCGGCAAAATCGCCTCGGTCATCCCGAACAGCCGCGTTCCCCGCGAGGTTGTCGACGCCGAACTCGAGCGCGTGCGCCAGGTATTGCCGCATGTACATCTGCAGCAGAAACTCAGCCGTGACGAATTCGAAACGCTGTGCAGCGATTTCGACTTCCTCGTCATCGCGGCCGGAGCTCAGAAGCCGCGCAT
>CAZGAH010000074.1:11129-12097 GCA_964523295.1 uncultured Desulfovibrionaceae bacterium
ATCCCCGGGCACGAGCGCGCCACCACGGCCCTGAAGTTCCTGCGCGAGAGCAAGGCAGGCACGGTACATGTCGGCAAGACCGTGGTCATCGTCGGCGCCGGCAATGTCGGCTGCGACGTGGCGACCGAGGCGGCGCGCGCCGGCGCTACCTCCATTACGCTCGTCGACATCCAGAAACCCGCCGCTTTCGGCAAGGAGAAGGAAGAGGCCGAGCAGGCCGGCGCGAAATTCCGCTGGCCCTGCTTCTCCAAGGAAATCACCCCGGAGGGCCTGCTGCTCACAACAGGCGAACTCCTGCCCGCGGATACGGTCGTCTTCGCCATCGGCGACGCACCTGACCTCGACTTTCTGCCGGAACGCATCGCCACGGACCGGGGATTCGTCGTGGTCAACGACGAGCAGCAGACCACGGATCACCAGATATTCGCCATCGGCGACATCGTCCGCCCCGGCCTGCTGACCGACGCCATCGGCGCAGGCAGGAAGGCGGCCCGGACCATCGACGACATCATCCAGGGGCGCCGGCCGCAGACCGACACCCGGCGCATGATCGATTACGAGCGGATGACCCTGGAACACTTCGACCCGCGCATCCAACGCTTCAACGACCTGCGCCAGTGCGGCGACGAATGCGCCTCTTGCGGTACCTGTCGGGATTGCGGCCTGTGCGAGGCCATTTGTCCCGAAGGTGCCATTACGCGCCGTTCGCTCCCCAACAGCGGCTTCGAAATGGTATCCGACCCGGCCCGCTGCATCGGGTGCGGCTTCTGCGCCAACGCCTGCCCGTGCGGCGTCTGGAGCCTGTGCGAAAACAGCCCGTTGGAATGACCGGTTACGACAGACAACACGTCAATATACATAGCCTGCTATGTTCATCGAGAAAAGCGATCTGACGTACTGGATGCGCATTCACACCCTCTGAGCTGCGTAACGCCGAATGAGGTTTATTTGAAAATAATGCGTCATGC
>CAZGAH010000074.1:12107-15469 GCA_964523295.1 uncultured Desulfovibrionaceae bacterium
TGCAGCCTGATCAAAAAATGGTAAAGTGTCCCACCGGCCAGCGTCATAGGGATTGCAGCAACGGCATTGTCACAATTCGTGCCGTCCGCAAGCCCTGCACCGCCGGCCTGGTGGGTAGCCAAGGGCAAAGATCATCGCAAGCTTTTACGGAATACGCGCCAACGGGCAGATGACCTGAGATAAAGAGCCCCTTACACCGACAGCGAGAAATATCTTTATTTTCGGCTCAGCTCAATCCCGGCCGTCTCCAGGACAGTCTCTTCCCCGGTCGCGTCGTCCGAGCCCGTATCGAGCCGGAATTCTCCACCCCGGCGCTCATTTTCTTGTCCGTCAGATTGCGCAAAGAAACCGCTAATCGCCTTACGCAGAAATGATCCCGCGTCGCCGCCGCTAATGCTGCTGAATTGGGAAACCATCAGGACCTCCTCTCGGTTATCGGGTTCGCGGACAGCTCATCCAGACTGCGGAGCAGGCTGGAAAGACCGGAGCTGCGCAACAGCTTGCACGGGGTCAGGTTGTGCCTGCATGCCTCCTTCACGCGCAGGCAGGCGTCATGGCTCACGCAATCGACGGGACAGAGCACGGCGTCCACGTTGCCGAGCAGCCCGGGCAGCTGGTGCCGGCTCTGCTCCAGGCCGCCATCATGGTGAACGAACTCCCCGCCCTCGCGTTCCACGAGCGCCCGGTAATGTTGCACGAGATTGGCGCGACCGCCGACGTAGAGGATACGCTTGCCGCACAGACGCGGGCCAGGGCATTCGTCGGTTCCTGCCTTATCGCACGCGGACAAAGGACAATTGCGGCACTCGTGCTCCCCGACCAGGCGCGCGCACTCCGCTTCCAGAAAATCCTTCTCGGCCTGTTTCTCCGCAAGCTCCCGGGAAAGATGGGACAGCCGACGGGAAAAGGCCTCGTTCCGGCGCGTCAGCGTTTCATTGGTCGAGCGCAGTTCGAGCAACATGACCGTCTGCGAACCCAGCGCACGCTGCAAGGCCTGGTTCTCCTGGCGCAAGGCCTCGGTCCCCTGCTCCTTACCGGCCGTGCGCGCCGTCTCCAACTCCTTGGCCAGACTCGTCAGCTTTTTCCTGAGTTCGGCTTTTTCCGCAGCCATGGTCCGCAGACGCGTACGAAATGCTGAAACCGTCGCCGCGTACCTGCGCTCCTGCTCGGCAAGACGAGTTTCGAGCGCGGACAGACGCCGGATGTCGGCCCGATTGGCCGCGCCGACGAGATGGGAAAGCATGTGTACCTCGCCAAACACTCTGGACAGCAGGGCGGACGTCGCCTGCGGGTGCGTCAACACGGCCCAGTACGGTCCGGGTATGTCGCCCCGCTCGCGGGCCTGCTGCCAGAGCGCGAGCAACTGCTCCGCGTCGCTTGCAGCGCTGAATTGACGCAGCACCGCCGCGTATTTCCGGTTCAACGCCTTGTTTACGGCCTTGGCCACGGGGCCCGGCCGTCCGGACAGCTTGACGAACGTCGCGTGAACGGTGAACTCGTCGGCAGCGGGCGGCAGCGAAAGATTCGTCTTCCGGCCCAGCCTGCGCAGTTCCTCCAGGCTCAGACAGGTCCCGATGACCGAGCACTGACAGTCGGATAATTCCCAGATTGCGCGTCGCATTTGCCCCTCCCTGTCAAGCCGCCAGGACTTGCCCGCGGCGCTTTGCATCGTCGGCTCCTGCATCGAAACACATCCGGACGTTGTCCCCGGACCTGGGCAGGTCGACACGTTCCACAGAATGAAAATTGGTTTGCAACAGCGAAAACAGGGCATTGTCGCAGCCCACGCGCCGGGCGACCAGGCCCAGTGCCCGGGCCAGCTGTCGTTGCGCCAGACGTCGACGCCCGCTCAACGCCAGCACCAGGGCGACGTTGTTGCGAATCTTCGCTTCGTGCAGCAAGGACTGCCGACGCAGGCTTTCCCGCAGGGCCAATCCCAGCAGCACGAGCGCAGCGCGGTGCTCGCCCTCACGGTGCAGGCGCATGGCCAGTCTATTCAAGAGCGTCATGGTCTTGGCGGCGCACATGTCGGTCTCCTTTGCTCAATGGCGCGTCATCTAGTTTCGAGGGGGCCGGCGACAGGGAATGCCGCCGGCCCGGGCCAGGGTTAAGGAGGAGGGAAATTTCCTAGTGCTTCGTGATGTCCGCCGCATGAACCCAGATCACGGCATCTTGATACAACGGCTTGCCCTTGAACGTGTCCTTCGGTCCGACGCCCAGCGCTGCAAAGCCCCACCAGCCTGCCTTGGGAATCCCGTAGACGAACTGCCCCGACGCATCGGCCTTGATGGTCTGCGTGACAAAGGAATCCTGAGGCGCGACGACGAGCGCCTCTTTCTGGAACTCGTTTTTCCCGGGCACGGGCGGATGATTGAGATACTCGACCTCGATTTCGGCAAACGGCACGGGCTTGCCATTGGACAGCACCATGCCCCGAAACACGTTGCCCGCCCACAAGGCATAGGGCTTGTCCAGCGGCAAAATCTCGGCCGGCAGGCCGGCCGGGTCGCTCCAGTTCGTCGGCATGCCACCATTATTGACGATGACCTTGGTCATCTGCTGCAGGTACGCACCCTCCTTTTCCTCCAGATAGGGCTCGGGAACGAGACAGAAGACATAGTCGCCCATCCGGTTCGTCTTTGCAGTCAATTCCCAGGCCTTGCCCGCGTTGCTCTGGCTGGTCCAGGTTATGGGCTTGAGCAGTGGCTTGAGGTCGGTTTTTTCTTTTTTATGCAGCATGAACAGCTCTTCAGGCGTGCCCATGTCCATGGTATGCCCGGCGTCGAAGGGGTGCGTGAATATAAGCTTCACGTCCCGGTCTCCCCCGCTCGCAGCCGCCGGTTCAGCCGTCCAGACGAGCTGGAAATGCGCCGAAGCGGGAGCACAGGCGGCAAACAAAAAGATAGCAATCAACACCAGTCGGATCATCCTCGTTCTCCTTGTCGAGCTGCCTGAAGCGGGCTGGCAGGTTTGATATTGATTGTAATTTTCATTTTCAATTATACCACCCACAATCACTTGACGATCTTGCTTCCGGGGACTGAAACCGTATGCCCCTGTCCGGCGTCGAACAGCACCGTAAAGGCGGCCTGCGGACGTGCGAAGGTGACTTCGCTGTTCTTGTCCAATGCCGACTCGATCAGGGCCTTACCCGATTCATCGAGCACGCGCACCGGCACGTTGGCGGCCGAGGATCCGTCCGAAAAGCCGCCTTCGCAGGTGATGCTGTTGTCCCCGTTATCGATGCAGGTAAACAACGGCGTATGGGCCATAGCGTTTGACGACAGAGCCAGCAAAGCGATGAAGACGAGCGATGCGATACTTATTTTCATGACATGCTCCCGATGATGGCGCCTGGTCGC
>CAZGAH010000074.1:15479-21214 GCA_964523295.1 uncultured Desulfovibrionaceae bacterium
GACGTGCTCACGATTCGGCGGGTTGAGGTTTCACAAGCCCTGCGACGAGGGTTGCGGTTGCGGCCAGCCCGTAGAACCAGGCCATGGCCTCGGGGCCGGTCAATCCCAGGGCCGAGCCCCCGGAATAGACCAGCGTAGCCACCAGCGCGCCCAAACCGGTCATGTAGGCCAGGGAGAACAGCATGAACGACCATGATCCGGACTGCACCTTGATCATCATCGCCGCGGCCATGCACGGAGGATAAAGCGCCAAGAACAGCATCAGCGCCAGGGCATGCAGCGGCGTAAAACCTATTTCCTGCGCGGACATTCTGGTTTCCAGACGCTGCGCTGCCGGCTTTGCCTCCACCCCGGACGCCTCTTGCTGATTCGAAGCCGCTTGCGCGTCGGCCCCCTCGTTGCCATACAGCGCGCCAAGCGTTGCCACGGTGTTTTCCTTGGCAGCCAGGGCCGCGAGCAGCGCCACGTTGACGCGCCAGGTAAAGCCGGCAAAGCGGGTCACCGGTTCGAGCCATTTGCCGAGTACGCCCAGGATGCTCCGGTTAACGGTCTCTTCCCTAACCTGCGCGCGCAGTTGCAAACGCTCCTGGCGGAGGGTTCTGAAGGCGCGGGCCGCGCGTTTGCCCTCGGCGTCGGCGCCGGGACGCACGATGGCGAAGAATGCCGGGTTCTCCTGCCGAAAGAGCGCGTCGAGCGCAGCGGCCTGCTCCTCGTCGGATACGCCGCTGCGTGCGGAGCGATACCGGCTCTCGTAATTGACGAGCTGTTCGACCGCCTCAGGTTTTTCCAGTGCCAGGGCAAAGCGCGTGTCGGCCGTGGAGGCCAGGAACTGCGTACGCGCATCGCTTGCCCGCGCGGTCAAGACGGCCCGCCCCTCCGACGACAGCCCGGGAAATTGCATGAGAACGAACAGCGTAACCGCCACGGCGGCCACGACCGTCGCGATCTTGCGCACGTACATCCAGACCCGCTCCAGCCCGCTCCGCAACACGGCGCCGACCGTCGGCAAATGCCAGGGCGGCATCTCCATGATGAACGGTGCGCTCTCGCGCTTGCGCAACAGGCTGAGATTCAGGCACTTGGCGGTCGTCAGGGCCATGAGCACGGTAATCGTGGAGATGAAGAACATGGCCTGGCTCCGACACGCCGGAAAATAGGCGCTGATGAGCAGCACGTACAACGGAGCCTTGGCCAGACAATTCATCATCGGCGCGACCAGAATGGTAGCCAGGCGGGCGCGCTCGTCCGGAACGGCGCGGCTGGCCATGACCGCCGGGACCGCGCATCCGCCGACATAGACGCCGCCCAGCACCAGCGGCAAGGTGGACTGACCGTGCAACCCGAATCGCCGAAAAAAGGCGTCGAGCAGAAAGGCCATGCGCGGCATGTATCCCAGGTCTTCCAGAAAGGCGATGTACGCAAACAGAATGAAAAAGATGGGCACGTAATTCAACAGTGCGTTGATGCTGTCCACGAGCCAGAGCAGCAACATGCGGAGCATCGGATCAAAGAGAAATCCCTCGGCAGGCAGAAGCGCGGCGAACGTGTCGCGTCCCCAGGCCAGTACTGGCCAGGTAAAGGCCGTCGCCTTGTAACCAAGCTCGATCGACAGATAGTACATCAGGTACATGATGCCGAGCAGGATGGGATAGCCCCAGATGCGATGGCAGATGATGCGGTCAATCTTGTCCGACGGCGTAAGCCGCCCCTCCTCGGGCGCATGCACGCACTCCTCGGCCAGACGCCGGGCGCAGTCGTGACGGCAGCGTTCGATATGCCGCACGGCCGTTTCGCCCGTTGCTGCGAAGAATTCGTCCGCCAGTTCGCGGGACAGCGTGCGTATTGTCTCCGGGACCTCGTCCAGCACAACAGGGTCCCCCTCGAGCAGTTTGACGGCGAGCCACCGCGCGGGCAACGGATTGGAGAGCGTCTCCAGAGCCCGCTGCAACCTGGCGAGCGCCATTTCCAGCTGTCCATACTCCACGCGCAGCGCCGCGCGAGGCCTGCCCTCGATATCGAGAATGGCGGCCTTGAGTTCTTCCTTCCCCTGCCCGCGCCGGCCGACGGCCGGGACCACGGGCACGTTCAGGCTCGCGGCCAGGCGCTCCAGCTCGATGTGCTGCTTGCGCGCAGCGGCAACGTCCATCATGTTCAGCACGAGCACGACGGGAAGCTCCATTTCCAGCAACTGAATGGTGAGATGCAGATGCCGCTTGAGATTGGAGGCGTCGACAACGTCAACGACAGCCGCGCAGTCGGAACGGAGCAAAAAGTCGCGCGTCACGCGTTCTTCGAGTGACCAGGCGGTCAGACTGTATGTCCCGGGCAGGTCGACCAGCTCGAAGGCGACGCCGCGCGCGCTGAAATACCCGTACTTCTTTTCCACCGTGACGCCGGGATAATTGGCGACGTGCTGCCGAGCCCCGGTGAGCATGTTGAAGAGCGTAGATTTGCCGGCATTCGGCTGCCCGGCGAGGGCGACACGTTTTTTGTTGCTCATGGGTGTTCCGTTGCGCCCGCGTCATCACGGACGACATCCAGTCTATTCATTGTCCTGCCTGCGCCGACACCGACGCTCGAACGCCGCCCAGACCTTCGTGGCAATGAGCCTTCATGATAATGAAAATGATTTTCATTTTAAAATAGAATACAAATCATCACCCTTCCCTCCGCATCGTCAGGCCACGAGCAGCACCCGGACCTTTTCCGCAACGCCACGCTCGACCATGATCCGACTTTCGCCAACCGAGAGCAGCATGGGTCCTGCGCCAGCCGAGGCGACGACCATGAGCCTGGACCCCGGAATCAACCCCAGGGCTGCCAACCGACACCGCGCCTTGCACCCGGCCTCGACATCGTCAACCACGGCCGCATCGCCCGCCCGCAACGCGGCCAAGGCAGCCCTGCCCTGCTCGCACCTGCATCCTCGCTTCCGAAATCTCCACATCGCTCCCCTCCTTTCTGGTTCCAAGCAGCCCACTGCAATTGAAATTCATTTTCAATAAGAGGGTTTTTAGTTGCGCCAGCTCGACGTGTCAAGCTTTTTTTAAAAGTATTTTTCAAAAAGCCAAGCTCATCTTGACTCGCTACATGGAGCAGCCCGAGAAGAACGAAAAGAGGTGACACAAGAAATCATTCTACGCGCTCGACAGAATGGACACACAGTGCGGTTCCTCAGCTGTGGGCCTGGCCTTCCTGACTACACCGGATATCCAACAGCGGCAACGGATCAACGTCACCGTCACCACGAACCTGATCGTCGAGGCGCCGAATTATTCATGTCTGTAGCAGTGGAGTGCGTCAAGTTTCGGCCCAACCCTGTCCGGGCCAGGGTCGCGGCCATTCAATAATTGAGGCTCTGGCCCGCGTCCGCTCTCGTCCTCGACATCAAGGGCGGGAACCTTCCCTTGAATTCAGTTATCCAGGAATGTCAGTGAGTTCGGGCCTGCATGACAAGCCTCGCTCAGGGCTTCGGCAGCTTTGGCGACGATGGCGCCGGATGTGTCGCTGGGAGAGGGACGGACGCAGACGCAGCCTACAGCCAGGCCGACTGCCTGCTCGCTGCCTGGTAGAATCAGTCTGCTGTCATGGATGGCCTTCTGCATAAGTGCGCAGAGATTCCGAGCCTTGGTGGCGTCGGTCGCTGGCATCAGAACGACAAAAAGGTCATCGTTGAAGTCTGCCAGCAGAGCGCAGGGATCGTGCAGCGCCTGGGACAGCGTGCTTGCGAACGCTCCTCGGAAGGACAGTACAGTCTCGGACGGCGTCACCTCAGGAGCTGGCCCCGGAATCGGACACAACAGGGCCAGAGAAAGAGGTTGTTTCTCCCGAGCCATGCTACGCAACATCCGTTCAAAGAGGTCTTCGAAGCGCGGTCTGGCCAGAAGCCCGGTACTGAGATCAAAGCAGCCGGTCTGACCCGGCATATCGGTGCCCGGAGTTTCGAGTCCGGTCAGACGCCAGGCATCGAGCCGTGGCAGGGTGACGCTGAAGACCGCGTCGCCGCTTTCGGGACGTACGGCGAGCATTCCGCCCATGTCCTTGAGCAGGCGATAACTCAACGGCAACCCGTAGCCTTGACTGCCTTCATCAAAGGGCATGAACAGAACTTCGGGGTCGATGGTCTCTGCTGGTTCCAGCCGCCGCCGGAATTCGACATGGACGGAGCGGATGTCGTGCGTCGTCCGGATGATTACGGTTTCCTCCTTATGCATGGCCATAAGCGCGTAACGCAGCAAATTGAGGAAGACCTGACGTAAAAAATCAGGGTCTGCGCTGGCATTTGGCAAGGCCTCGGCCAGTTCGAGCTGGCACCAAATCCCGCGTTCTTTCATCTCGGGGAAAAGCTGGTCCAGACAGTCGGCCAGAACTGCCGCGACGCGACACTCCCGCGGCTGGGCCTGAATGGGCTTGAGGTAGTCACGGATACGATCGAGCACCTTTTCCAGACGTAAGGACTCCCGAAGGATGATGCCGACCTCGGGCATATCCGGCGCCTTCTTGACCAGCCGGCGGGCAAAGCCGGCAATGGACATCAGCGGGTTGCGGACCTCGTGCGCCATTTCCGAAGACACTGCACCCAGAGTCTTCAATTTTTCATTCTGCACCAAAGCCCGCTCCAGGTAGACCCTGTCGGTGATGTCTATGAAAACGACTTCGATACGGTCGAAACCTTCAAGGGGACCGCTGCCGGCCATTCCGGGAATGGACCGGATGATGCCGTGAACGTCAGCACCTTTTCGATGCAACATCCGGCACTCGAGGGAAAAAGGAGATCCGCGCTCGAACGAGGCCTGCAAAGACTGTCTGACCCGGACGCGATCAGCGGGATGGATATGTAGCAGCAACCACCCCGGCGTCGCGATAGCCTCCTCCGGCGTATAACCAAGAAGCGAGACACAGGCCTGATTAATAAACTTCAATGAATATAGCCGATCAATTGTAAAAATCAACAAAGGAATGCTCTGCAACAGCGCATAATAATTCAACTCGGCCTCGGCGATACGTTTTTGCAATAAAATTCGCTCTCCAAGGCGCTCAAAAAGCAGTTTCAGATCGCTACCCTTAAAGGGTTTTTTCAGATAATCGCAGGCGCCCAGCTTGATAGCCTTGAGGGCGTCTTCAAGGGTCAGAACCGTGCTCATGAACACACAGTCCTCGACGCGGCCTTCCTTTTTCAGCGTCCGCGCCAATTCCAGCCCATCGCACGCGGGCAGGGCGATCTCGATAAAGGCCAGGCAGTACCGTTCGCCCTCGAGCTGCCGCAAAATATTTTGTCCGTGCTGGTGAATGTCCGACTCGATACCCTCGCCCTTGAGCATGACGGCCAGCGCCTCGCAAACCTTCAGGTCCGTGTCGACAATCAAGGCCTTTTGGCCCGGCATGGAAAAACGTAGCAACACCGACATGTTGTCTCCCTGGCATAAAGAAAAGGCGGTAAGCATCCCAGGACATTGTTTACCCCCCATGGTGCAGCCATGTCAATGCATCCGGAATATGTCATTACTTTCATCTGATTATTGTTCTAACTGAAACAACTGATGATTCACCTAAGCAAGAATCGTAGACATCTTCTGTTGCCCTAGCTGTTTTGAGTACGTCAGACACGACTTCAGCTTAACAATCAGACTTGTCCGGCAGGTTGGTGTAGGGTTGTTCCTTGAATCCAAACAGGGTGACAACAATCCCGCAGAGGAAGCACACGATGACAAACCAAGACAAACCAACCCTGTGAG
>CAZGAH010000075.1:0-1433 GCA_964523295.1 uncultured Desulfovibrionaceae bacterium
TTCGACAGATAACGCAGGAACAGGAAGGATAGCATGTAATCGCGGAAATCGTCCGCGTTCATCGCCCCGCGCAATTGATCGGCGATGCCCCAGAGGGTGTTGCCCAGTTGTTTTTGGTCTTGATCGGTCACGGCGATGGCCTTTGCCTACTGCAATTCAGCGGTTCGTTGAATCTGTTTCAGTAACTTGCTATCGAATGTGAAAATTTCCTGCCCTTCGAGCCTTTGATAAGCCCAAAGAAAGTTATCCCCTAAGTCCCATGTGCTGTTGCCGTAACATTCGAGTGCGTTGAGAAAAACGGCGGATTTGTCCATGCTCACCAGTCCTTCATGAAGGAGGTCGCCAAGCAGGCGCTGGATTTCCCTCCGCTCAACGGCATAGACCTTTTGCAATACATAGACCACCTCACACCCCACCTCCACCGGTAAGGTCACCGCGTGCCGTTCGAGAATCTCCGCCGCCTTGGGCGATAGTTCCGCGTGGTCATCCAAGAGGTAGCGCAAGACGACATTGGCATCAACGAGGCTCATGTTTTTCCCCTGCGGCCGCCGGCCACGCCTCTTGTTCTTGGTCCATCAATTCAGGCCTGGCATAGGGTTTCAGGCAGCCGCGCAAGCTCCGCTTGGGGGGCGTTGGTTGGGTTTCCGGTGCGTGGCGGGCGAGGCCGAAATAACGGCGCGGGTCGAATTCATCGGCAGGCAAATCGACAATGCCCTCTTCCTCCGCCAGTTGCCGCAGGACGATTTGCACCAGGCGGAATTTCTCTGCGTGGGAGAGGGAGGCGACCGAGGGTAGCAGTTCGAAAACGGTCATGGCGTGGACTCCGTATGGGTATTCGGGAAAAGCTGCTGCATCAAGCCCTTTTTATGGGTCTTGAGCGCGGCGAGCTTTTGAGTCTGGGCGGTGATGGAGTCGTCGAGGGAAGCGAGGCAGTCGGCGATTTTTTGTTGCTCGGCTTTTTCTCGGGGCACTGCTATTTCGAATTTCTTTAGGCTAGATATAGAAATAGCAGGTTGTGCGCCTACTTTTATTAGCCCATCAAGATTTCCGATTTGATAGAGGAACCATAATTGCTGCCATACAAACATCGCAGAGAATCTAATCTCGTCTATAGTGATTTTTAGTGCATTACCTGACAAAATCCCTTGCTTGTGATAGAGAGGCATTATGGCGCTTGTTCCACATCTTGCTCCAATCTTTGCCATTACAATATCTCCGCCTTTCACACCGCTACGCTTTTCTTTTTCAAATTTGTCTGGCGTTACATAGTCATATTTTTCAGCGTAGAAATAACCTTCAGTAACAAAGCCACTTGTGATAATTGGAATCCCCTCTTTTTTATAATGTATCGTCTTTAAATTTGATCCAAATGGCCCATCCACTATTCCGTATTTTTCATTTGTTGGCGTTAGGTTGATTAGTTCTCGGAATTC
>CAZGAH010000075.1:1443-3806 GCA_964523295.1 uncultured Desulfovibrionaceae bacterium
AAGCTGCTGCATCAACCCTTTTTTATGGGTCTTGAGCCTGTCGAGCTTTTGCGCCTCCAGGGTGGTCAGTTCGTCGAGGGAAGCGAGGCAATCGGCGATTTTTTGTTGTTCCTGCCTCTGTGGGATAGATAAAACAAGCTTGTCTATTGACGTAGCGTACAAGTGAAAAACGGTGGTGCCAGAAACAAGTTGGAGAACCTTTTGTTCAAGGTACCTTATATGTCTGGCAAGAAACTCCCCATCAATTGATTCCCCATTTGTTCTAATTACAAGAACGTCCCCGCCAATTATTACGTTGTTTAGCTTGATGCAGCACGCTTTTGCCAAACCGCTAGGCGTGACGTCGGAGGTTGGCATGAGTACATCATTTGCAACAGATAAGAAAATGCTTTCATCCAAGTCTGTGTAGCTTTTTACTGTCCGAATGACTTCTGGATGCTCTGTAAAAAGTTCTCCATAGTGGATGCACGGACTATTACCATTGGGTTTTATGAGGCTTTTCGGAAGTCCTTTTCCTTTGAAGAAAGTTACAAACTCTCCTAGTTTTTTCACTTCCCAAGCCTCCGCCTCCCGAAACTCAGGAAAGCGCAGTTTGGGCACATGGCAGCCCGCCTTGTTCTTTTCGCTCATAAGGCCGCCAGCACAAATCGAGCTTGCTCGCGGCGCAACATTTCGTAGGGCGTCATAAAGCGCAACCCCAGACCGGCACAGACATTGGGAATTTTGACGCGCTTGATGGAGTTGGCGGGTACTTCATGGGTGACGACCACATGCTTCTCCGCCAGAGCATGCGCGATCAGATAAAAATCCGCCACTTGTAAGAAGGTGTTGATGGCTGCCGGTTCATAGCCTTGCCCCATGACCCAGGTGCTGACCTTGCCGAATTCGGCAACGACGAGGGGATGGGTCTGGCGAAATAGTCCTTCGTCTTGTTCTTGCATCCAGAGGGTCAGTTCGTCCGCACCCGCGGCAATTTCGTCGGCTACCTTGTCAATGCTGAATACCAGGCCCTCTGCGTTTTTCTCTATCAGCCAGTTCCAGAAGGCGGGGCAGAAATCCAGCCCGTAGTGCAGATTTTTAGCCTGGATGAATACATTGGCGTCGAGCAGGTAGGTCATGCCATCACCTCCAACTCTCGTGCCGCCTTGTAGAAGGTCGCGCTCTTCTTCACGCCCAACAGACGGAAGGCCTCCTGGAAAAGTGTTTGCCCTTCCAGCGTGCTGACCATGACAGCACGCGCAAAGCGTTTCCCGGTGCGCGCGCCGAGGGTGCGGTAGAAATCACCGCCCCCGCCCCCGCGCAGGTCAAGTGCCCGAATCCGTGTCAGTTCCTCGCGGTAGTGTTGCCATAGTGCGTTCTCGCTGATGAACCCAGCATCGAACAGGCGGCGCAGCGCCACCAGTGTGCTCACCTTGAACTGTCGAGCCAGCCTTTGAATTTCCTCCGGCAATGGCAGGTTTGGCCGGTGCGCATTCCTGATGGCGTCCATCGGCATCAGCATTTCCGCGGCGACGGTGTTGCACCAGCGCTCGATGGCTTGCTCCGAGGGGCGCCCAACTTCGGTATCGGAAACGCCGCTTTCCCCCAGCCACAGGTGCGCCATTTCATGGGCCAGGGTAAACATCTGAGCCGCCTTGCTGTCTGCCGCGTTGATGAAAATGAGGGGCGCCAGATCGTCCGCCAAGGCAAATCCGCGAAATTCTTCCACATTAAGCCTGCGGTGGCTGTTGCTGCCGACTATGCCGCTAGCCATGACCAACATGCCCGCGTCTTCTGCCCGTGCCAGAAACAAGCGCAGGGCTTCTGTCCAGGTAGGTACTTGCTGGCGCTCCGTCAACGAAAATTGCAAGGTATCGCGCATGACTTCGGCCACCGTCGCCGTGTCGTCCGAAGTCCTGGCGCTGCCAATGAAGGGCACGGCAGGAAGTGCGTTAATGCGCGAATGTTCTCGATACCAGTCTTGCCGCTGCTGGCACAGGTAGAGGGTATCAAGCAGGTTGGGACTGGGGCGCGTCACGCGGCGGTCGGATAAGGTACGGAAATCGGGGATGGGCAACGCCTCCTGCAATGGGTGAGGCAGGAATAAATAGCCGATAGGAACATGCACAGCGCGGGCGAAATCTTCCAGTTGCCGGAGGGTGGGTTGGGACTCGCCAGTTTCCCACGCGGCCAGTTTGTGGAAGCGTTGCGCCAAGGCGCATGCGTCCAATCCGGCCCGCTCACGCGCCCAAGTGAGCAGTTCGGGGTTGATGGGTATGCGTTTATTGCTCATACGCCCCCAGCCCGGAAATCTCACGCCCCTGGGCCAGTTTGTGCAGCAACGGAATCAGGTCCGCCATCAG
The DNA here is from genome assembly GCA_964523295.1 of uncultured Desulfovibrionaceae bacterium. Lineage (GTDB taxonomy): Bacteria > Desulfobacterota > Desulfovibrionia > Desulfovibrionales > Desulfovibrionaceae > CAZGAH01. The sequence goes on from CAZGAH010000075.1 coordinate 3,786, forward strand.
GGCCAGTTCGGCCTGGGTGCG
>CAZGAH010000075.1:4030-4483 GCA_964523295.1 uncultured Desulfovibrionaceae bacterium
TTGCTCGGTGTGGGGTTTACCGGTTTCCAGGCTGTTGATGTAGGCGGTGATTTCCTCGCGCTCATCCATGAATTTGGCATCGGACTGGATCAGGCCGATCAGTTCTTCCCGGCTCATCTTCTGCTTGCCCGGCGTCTGGCTGGCATAGCGGGAGATGAGGGTCATGATGTAGTCGTAATCGATGACCGCGGAGGCGAACAGGACGAACTCGAAATCAAGCTGCTGCACAACCGGATCGGTCTTGTCGTCGCCCTGGTCCTGCTGCGCCTTCAAGCGCTGGGCGGTGTCGAGATAGACGCCCTTGAAGCCCTGCAACCGCTCGCTGGGCACGATCCCTTCGATGGCTTGCCGGTGGTCATCGGTGAAGCCAAGACCCCTACCCGCGCTTCCGTGACCTGGTTTGATGGGGCCTTTCAGGTCAACGAGATTTACGAAAAGCAGGTCCCGGCGATG
>CAZGAH010000075.1:4687-18198 GCA_964523295.1 uncultured Desulfovibrionaceae bacterium
AGATTTCCTTGGCGGGCTTGCCGGATTGGCCCGAGAACAGGGCGATGGCGGCATCCACGGCGTCCTGCTGCTGGCGAAAGTCGAGGATGTTGCCGTAGGTCTTGGTATCGTTGAGCACGCGGTTGGTGTGCGAGAACGCCTGAATCAGGCCGTGGTGCTTGAGATTCTTGTCGACGTAGAGGGTGTTGAGATATTTGGAGTCGAAGCCGGTGAGCAGCATGTCCACCACGATGACGATGTCGATCTTCTGGGCGTGGGACAGGTCCTGGTCGGGGTATTGGTGATCCTTGATGCGCTTTTGCACGTCTTGATAGTAAAGATCGAACTCGCCAATACTGTGGTTGCTGCCGTACTGGGCATTGTAGTCGGCGATGATGGCTTTGAGCGCCGCCTTCTTGCCCTCCGGGTCCTGCTGGTTGTCGGCCTTTTCCTGGGGCAGGTCTTCCTGAATCTGCTGCACGTCCTTGTTGCCTTCGGCGGGCGGCGAGAATACGCAGGCGATGTTCAGCGGCTGGAAGTCGCTGGCTTGTAATAATCGACATGGAAGCGCAGGACGTTGCGCTCTTCGATGGCGTGGGTGATGGTGTAGGCGTGGAGTTGCTGCTGGAAGATGTCCTGCGTGGTTTTGTAGGACGCCTGCTGGCCTTCGATCTGCTGGTAGCTGGCGTTTTCGGCGAAGATCGGCGTGCCGGTGAAGCCGAATAACTGGGCGTTGGGGAAGAATTCCTTGATGGCCTTGTGGTTCTCGCCGAATTGCGAGCGGTGGCATTCGTCGAAGATGAACACCATCCGCTGCTGGCGCAGCGGCTCCAGCCGCTCCTTGTAGTTGCGCTTGTGGCTGCCGTCGAGCGCCAGGCCGAGCTTCTGGATGGTGGTGACGATGACCTTGTCGGCATAGTCGTCGGAGAGCAGCCGCCTGACCAGCGTTTCGGTGTGGGTGTTTTCCTCGACGCAGCCTTCCTGAAACCGATTGAATTCCTCCCGCGTCTGCCGGTCGAGGTCCTTGCGGTCCACCACGAACAGGCATTTGTCGATGTCCGGGTTGTCCTTGAGCAGCGTGGAGGCCTTGAACGAGGTGAGTGTCTTGCCGCTGCCGGTGGTGTGCCAGATGTAGCCGTTGCCGCAGTTCTGGTGGATGCAGTCCACAATGGCCTTGACGGCATAGATCTGGTACGGGCGCATCATGAGCAGCTTCTGCTCGCTGGCGACCAGCACCATGTAGCGGCTGATCATCTGGCCCAGGGTACACTTGGCCAGGAATTTCCCGGCGAAGCTGTCCAGTTGCGTGATCTTGGTGTTGTCCTCGCTGGCGAACTGATAGACAGGCAGGAAGCGCTCGTCAGCATTGAAACTGAAATGCCGCGCGTTGTTGTTGGCGAAGTACCAGGTGTCGGTGCGATTGCTGACGATGAACAGCTGGATGAAGCACAGCAAGGTCTTGCCATAGCCGTTGCCAGGGGCGTTCTTGTAATCGACGATCTGCTGCATGGCCCGGCGCGGGCTGACGGCCAGCGATTTCAGTTCGATCTGCACTACAGGCACGCCGTTGATGAGCAGGATCACGTCATAGCGGTGATGACTGTAGTCGGTGTTGATGCGCAGCTGGTTGACCACCTCGAAGTCATTCTTGCACCAGTCGCGGATGTTGACGAGGGTGTAATTCAGCGGCGTGCCGTCATCGCGCTCAAAGCTGTTGATGCTGCGCAGCGTTTGGGCCGCGTTGTAGACGTCGGGCGTGATGATGGTATCGAGCAGGCGCTGGAACTCGCTGTCGGTCAGACGTACGCGGTTGAGCGCCTCGAACTTCGCGCGAAAGTTGGCCTCGAGAGCGGCGAGGTCGCGGATGTCCGGACGGCATACGTACTTGAGATCGGCCAGCGTGTTTGTCAGCTCCTGCTCGATGTGTCCTTCTGTTGTCGTCATGAATCCTGCCTCAAGATGTCGGGCGACTTGTCATGGCGCCACGCGGGCAAAAAATACCCGCGTGGCTCCTGTGGGAGAGCGTTCATGGCCGCCCGTTGCTCCTTCGGCCAGGGTCGCCGCGAAGGCGAAAACGCCTTAGGGCTTCTTCGCGTTCGGCGTGAAGAGCTGTTTGCCGTCGGTCTTGAAATCGGCAATGGCCTTCTGTCCCTTGTCCGAGACGAGCCAGTCGGAGAACTTTTTGGCCACGTCCTTGCGGGCCTTGGGGCAGCGTTCCGGGTTGACCAGGATCACGCCGTACTGATTGAGCAGCGGCGTGTCGCCCTCGACCAGGACCTTCAGCTCGGGCGCGCCCTTTTTCTGCGACTCGTAGGTGAAGTAGGTGCCGCGGTCGGTCAGGGTGTAGCCCTTGCGCTCCTCGGCCATGATGATGGTTTTCATCATGCCCTGCCCCGCCTGCACGTACCAGGTTTCCTTGTCCGGCTGGGCCTGGCCGGAGGCCTTCCACAGCGAGAGTTCCATCTTGTGCGTGCCCGAGTCGTCGCCCCGGCTGATGAACAGGCCCTTAGCCGCAGCAATGGCCTTCAGGGCCTCGGCCGTGGTTTTGCCCTTGATCTTCGCCGGATCGTCGGCCGGGCCGATGATGACGAAGTCGTTGAACATCACCTCGCGCCGGTCGATGCCGTGTCCGGCCGCGATGTATTCCTTTTCCGCCGCAGGCGCGTGCACGAGCAGCACGTCCACGTCGCAGTTCTTGCCCAATTCCAGCGCCTTACCCGTGCCTACGGCCGTCCACTTGAGTTCGATGCCGGTATCCGCCTTGAGCAGCGGGGCCAGCCAGGTCAGGAGGCCGGTATTGTCGGTGCTCGTGGTCGTGGCCATCATCAGTTCCTCTGCCAGGGCAGGACAGGGTAAAGACAGGAGCGCAGCAAGCAGCAGGGCCGGGAGCGACAAAGACAGTTTCATGGAAGGCCTCCTTGAGGTAGTGTGGGGTGAAGCGGGCTGTGGAACCTGAGTCGGTCCGCTAAAAAACCATACGCTACGCGGTGACAATAGACAAGGGGGGATGAAAGAAGGTGCCGGAGTCCCTCTCCATCCGGGAAGCCCCGTATCAGGCGCCAGGGAAAGCTGCGGGCTGCCTCCGCCCACACAAGGGCGGGGGTCGGGGTTGGAAAAGCGCTTGCCCCGTGCCGGCTGGCGGGATAGTGTCCGGGCGGAGGTCCGCGGAAACCGGACCGACGACAACCCTGGCGAAGGAGGTGGCATGGACCCGATCGACAATCCCGTGCTTCAGGCCATCCGCGAGCGACGCAGCATCCGCCGCTTCACGGAGGAGCCGGTCACGAGGGAGGAAGTGCTGGCCATTCTGGAGGCCGGTCGCTGGGCGCCCAGCGGCTTGAACAACCAGCCCTGGCGTTTCCTGGTCGTGTTTGCTCAGGATCCCAGACAGGAGTCTCTGGCCGCGTTTACGAAATACAGCCGGATCGTGCGCACGGCCCAGGCGCTCGTCGCCGTGTTTCTGGATACGGAAAAGGTCTATCACACGCTCAAGGACCACCAGAGCGCCGGCGCCTGCATCCAGAACATGCTGCTGGCTGCGCATTCGCTGGGCCTGGGGGCAGTCTGGCTGGGCGAGATACTCAATCAGGCGGACGAAGTGCTCGATCTGCTCGAACTGAACTCCGAGGCCTACGCTTTCGTGGGCCTGGTCGCCCTGGGCCGGCCTGCGGACGCCTCGGCTTCCGGTCGTATGGCCCTGAACGATTTTCTCCTGGAGCGTATCTGATATGCAGATTCGGACCTTCCCCCTCGGCCCCTTGCAGACCAACTGCTACCTGATCAGCGGAAACGGCCGGGCACTGGTCATCGACCCGGGCGGCGATCCGGCTCCGCTGCTCGCGCTGCTCGAAAGCGAAGGCCTGACCCTGGCCAACATCCTCAACACCCATCTCCACTTCGACCACATCCTGGGCAATGCGGCCCTGAGCGCGGCCACCGGCGCTGCCATTCTCGCCAGCCAGGCGGACGAATTCCTGCTCTCCTCCGAGGTCGGCGGCGGCGGATTCATGGGACTGCCCACGGTCGAACGCTTCGCCTTCCAGGCCATTGCCCCGGGCGATACCAGCCTGCTCGACCTGCCCTGCCGGATTCTGGCCACGCCCGGGCATTCGCCCGGAAGCCTGAGCTTCTATTTTCCGGACCTGCGTACGGTCTTTGTCGGGGATCTCATTTTCTTCCGCTCGGTCGGGCGCACCGATTTCCCGGGCGGCGATTTCGAGACCCTGCAGCAATCGGTCATGAACCAGATTTTCACCCTGCCGCCGGAGGTCGCCATCCTGGCCGGCCACGGGCCGCAAAGCACCGTGGCCAACGAGAAAATGCACAACCCCTTCTTCAGCCAGTTTCAGTGCTGAAAGGGAGCCGGACCTGCCGGTGAACCCGCAACGGACGCCGGGCCGTTTCCTGTGACAACCGCCGACACGAGCGAGGTCGTCATGCACCTGCCGGACGCGAGCGATGCAACGCAGGCCGTCATCTTCGCCTGCAGCCCCAGGGCCGGGGGCAACAGCGACCAGGTCGCCCGGCTGCTTGCCCGCGGCATCGAGGACCAGGGCGGACGGGCGCGGATCGTATTCCTGCGCGACCATGCGCTCGCGCCGTGTACCGGGTGCCACGCCTGCGAACGGGATCCTGTCGGACGCTGCCGCCTGGCGGGCAAGGACGAGGGCGACGCGTTGTTCGGACCGCTGCTCCGCGCGCCGCTGCTCCTGTTCGCCTCGCCGATCTTTTTTTACCATCTGCCCGCGCAGTTCAAGGCCTTTATCGACCGCGGCCAGAGCTACTACGTCCGCCAGGAGCGCGGCGACCCGATCCTGGCCGGACTGCCGCAGCGTCAGGCCGGCGTGGCGCTGGTGGCGGGCCGGCGCAAAGGCGAGCACCTGTTCAGCGGCAGCCTGTATACGCTGAAGTATTTTCTCCGACCGTTCCGGATCGCGCTGGCCGAGCCCTTGCTTCTGCCCGGACTGGACGCCCCGGACGACCTGACCAGGGATCCGGACGCGCAGGCCCGGGTCCTGGCCTACGCGGGCCGGCTCTGGCAGGAGCTCGGCGCGCGGCCGGCCATCTGACGCACGCGCGCATCGAGGACGGGGGGGGCGACGTATGAGCATCGTGTCGTGCCGCGAGGCAGGCAGAACACTCGCCGCGGGCTTGCAGCGGCTGACGCGGACTGTCGGCCGCGTGCCTTGTGCCCTGGTGAGCCGGGCCGTGGGCGCGCGCTGTCTGGTCTGCGGAGAGCTTAAAACACCGGCGCACGCGTTGTCCGGACAAGCTGTTCCGCCCTGGACCCTGACGCTGGCGGCGACGCTCTGCCCGAGTTGCGCCGCGCGTCTCAAGCCCCGTCTGGGGGGATTTTGTCCGCGCTGCGGCGCGCTTTTCGGTCTGGATTCCCAGCCGGCGCATCCGTGCGGCGCCTGCCTGACGCCAGGCCGGCGCGGCAGCGGCAAACGGCCCTGGCGCCGGATCATGTTCTACGGCAGGTACCATGACCTGCTGCGGCAACTCATCCTCGATTTCAAATTCTCCCGCCGGCTGGACCTGGGTCTGCTCTTGCGCACGCTGCTTGCCGCAGGCTATGCTCTGCGCAACGCGCCGGAAGCCGGCGAGCCCGAGGTTGACAGCAGCCCGGAACTGGTCGTTCCGGTGCCACTCCATCCCACCAGACTTCTGGCCCGCGGTTTCAACCAAAGCCTGGAGCTGGCGCGTGCGCTTCAACCCGAGCTGCCGGTCTCGGCCACGGCCCTGCGCCGGATTCGTCCCACCCGTCCGCAGACGGAACTGCGCCGGGAGGAACGCCAGGCCAACATCCAGGGCGCGTTCGCGGCGGACCCGGCCCAGATCGCGGGCCGACGGCTGCTGCTGGTCGACGATGTCATGACCACGGGAGCGACCGTGGACGAGACCTGCCGCACGCTCGTCTCCGCCGGCGCCGTCGCGGTGGATGTGCTCGTCCTGGCCAGGACCCCGGAGAGCTGACCAGATTACTGCAGGACGTGTCCCGCGGCAGCCGGCCTTTTTTCCATCCAGGACGCTGTTTCCGCCACAAAAGGAGGTTTCACACGCGTGCGCACGACCGTACCCTCCCTGAGTCTGCTGAGTCTGCTGTTCGTGGCCTTGCTGCACGCGCCGCCGGCTCTGGCGCTCGACCCGCGCTTCGCCCCGCTGGCGGAGCGGCTCATCGAAGACGGCTTTGCCCTACAGACCGTGCTGGATATGTTCGAAAAACCCGATGCGGTCTATGACGCGGTCTACATGGGGAAAAAGATGCGCGTCCTGTATCGCACGCGGTATCTGCCGCCCGAGCCCCCGCCGCCGCCGCCGCCCGAACCCCGGCGCAGGATCGCCCTCTGGGAGCCGCATCTGACGGCCGAGATGCTGGCCAATGTTCGCGTGTTCATGCAGCAGTACCAGGACCCCCTGCTCCGGGCCGAGGCCGAATACGGCGTGCCGGTCAACATCATCGTGGCTCTGCTCGTTGTCGAAACCAAACTCGGGGAGTTCCTCGGCGCGCAAATGGCGTTCAAATCCCTGGCCAGCATGTCCGTGAGCACGGAATACGCAGACATCGAATCCTTTGTGCGCGAATACACTCCCACGCCGGAGCAGCTGGCCTGGCTGGACGAGCGCCAGCGCGGCAAGGCGGACTGGGCCTATGGCGAGTTCAAGGCCCTGTTGCGCTACGCCGTGGACAACGGACTCGATCCTACGACCATGCCCGGATCGATTTACGGCGCCATTGGTCTGTGTCAGTTCATGCCCTCCAATGCCCTCCGGCTGGGCAAGGACGGCGACGGGGATGGCCGCATCGATCTCTTTTCTCCGCCGGACGCCATTGCCAGCATCGCCAGTTTCCTGCGCAACGCCGGCTGGAAGAACAGCCTCACGCGCGACGCGCAGCTGAAAGTGATCAAGAGGTACAACCCGGACATCTTTTACGCCAAAACAGTCCTGGCCGTCGCCGAACGACTGTGACCGCAGGGGACAGGCGGGAGCAGAAGCAAGGTGAATTGCGCGACGGTCAGTCTCTGCCTAGACGCGGGCATCGAGCCGCATCGAGACGGGCGCAGCGGACTGGCCGGGCAGTCCGGCCAGGACGGTCGGCGGGCCGGGGGGCAGCGGCGCCGGCGCGTGCCATTCCCAGTGGACCGTGGTGGTCAGCAACGGCGCCAGCATCTGGCAGGCCGCGTCGGCAAACGTCGGACGCTCCGCCCGGACACGGCAACTGCCCTGCGCCCCCAACGCCAGCAAACGCGCCTCGCAGCGGCCGGCCTGCGCGTGCGTGAAACCGAGCGTGAGCGAGGTCAGCCGCTGCGGCTCGCCGGCAGCACCGCTCCCGGCATTGGCCGCATTTTCGTTGGGCGCTGGGTCTGTCGCTGGCGCCAGGGCGGCCCCGTCACCCAACAGGCCAAGACCGGCCAGCGTGTCGTCCGCGCCGCACAGCAGCAGCTCCAGGTCGTGCGCACCGTCCAATAGCCAGGGCAGATACAGCAGCCGGCCGAGCCGGTTCGATTCCAGAACACGATTCAAGGCGCCCAGACACTCCAGGACGCGGGCGAGCGCCGGCCCGGCCTCCGGTCTGGATGCCAGCCCGGACACCCAGGCCTGCTCGCGCGCGGCCGGCGACAATCCGCCCGGCACGCCGAGGCCCTCGACCAGAGGCAAAAAGTGCCGTCTGGCCTCGAGCCAGGCCTGCAAACACTCCGAAAGCCCGGGCCCCGGCGCCTCCGATTGTCCGAGCTGCTGCAGCACAAGCTCCGGAAAGAGCTCACGCACCAGAAACCAGAGCGGCTGCCCGGGCTCCGGAGCATCCGATATCCAGGCCAGCAGCTCGTGACCCGCCACCCGGATCCAGGCCAGCCCCGGGCTCTCCCAACGCAGCAGCGTACCCTGCAACCGCTCGCCGACGCGGTGCCGTCGCCGAAAGGCCTGCCTGCGCTCCTCCCCCTGTCTGGACCGGGGCGAATCCCCGCCGCCCGCGCCGTATCCGCTGATGCGCATCGCTGTTTCCTCCGCGTAACGCCTGAGCGGACGCCAGACCCGGAACTGTCAGGGCGCACGCACACACCCGCGCTCAGCGGAGGCGATCCACTGACGGGCAGTCCGATGGGCGTCCGATCAACATGACTGGTTGCAAAAACAGGACCAGTTATGGCAGGAGCGCACGCGTTGCGTGGCCTGAAAAAACGAAGCGGAGGCCAGGCCTCCGCTTCGTGAAAGACAGGAACAGGACGACCTAGACGCAGCCGGTGGGCTTGGGCAGGCCGGCCATTTTGCAGGCGCCTTTGCCGGGTCCGGACGGAAACAGCTCATAGATGGTCTTCAGCTTGTAGCCGGTGACCTTGGAAAGAATACGGACCATCGGGGCGATGCCGTTTTTCTTGTAGTAATCCTGCAGAAAATCGAGCACTTTCTGATGGTCGGGGGTGATCTCTTTGATGCCTTCGCTATCTTTGACGTATTCAACCCACTCCGGGCACCAGTCTTCGAATTTCTGCAGAAAACCGTCTTCATCGATCTCGAAGCCTTTGCCACCAAATTCAACATTAGCCATCTGGATTCCTCCTTAATATTGTTTGCCAGACAACAAGTAACCTTGACCAAACCGGCTTTCAAAACACACTGCGACCCTGAGCGGTCGCCCCGATTTTGATACCGTTTGCTCCCTTGAGGCGCTGTGAGTGCTGCCCGTGTACTTCATTTTCTTCAGATAAAAAGATTTCCAGGGTTTTGTCAATGCCCCCCGGAAACATAGGGAGTGCAGCCACTGGGTAAATGAACCTAACCAAGCCTCAGCACATGTTTTTTTAATCACAAGAGCGCCTCGCCGGCAAACCCTCGCGTCGTCCTCGATTGGTCTGAAGCTGGAAAAAAATCAGCGCCGGCAAAGCATAAAATGAGCAATATCAAATTATTATAAAGATTTCACCTACCTGAGCAGTCAGAAATCCACCGAAACAGGCCCTTTCCTGCCTCAGTGGAGTTCGGCCAGATGGGTACGGACGAAGTCCAGGGAGGGATCGAGAGCAAGCGCCTCCTGCAGGAACGTACGCGCCGGTTCGCGGTCTCCCATGAATTTGTGGCACAAGCCCAGATTGGCCAGATCCATGGCCGAGCCGCGGTCCAGCTGCAGGGCCTGGCCGAAGTCCCGGGCCGCGAGTTCGTAGAGCCCCTGTTTGAATCTGGCGACACCGCGCAGGTTGAAATATTCCTTGTACTCCGGGCACAGGGCCACGGCCCGGTCCAGGGGGGGAACGGCCCCGGCCCAGTCCTCGATCCGCGTCAGGGCATAGGCGCTGTAAAAAGCGGACAGGGCCTGTTTTTCCTGGTCCGGCTGCAAGGGCTCGGCCTTTTCGAACTGTTGGCTGGCCCATTGACAATCGCCCAGGCGCAGGCCGAGCAGGCCCTTGAAAAAGGGGACGAAATGCGCCTGGCCGTAGATTTCGCTGAGCACCGCCAGCCCGGCCCTGGCCTCGTCCTCGGGGGACTGCTCGGCCAGCAGACGACCGACGAACAGCCCCAGGCTGGCATGGGGATCGCGCTCGCGGAAATGAAATCCGGGCACGAACGAATAATGCGCCGGCAGCCCGAGCGACGGGTGCGCGATATCCACGCTGTAGAGGGCGTACCCCCGCTTTCCGAGGCCCTGGAGCAGGGCCTTCAGCTCGGTCCGGATATCCCCGGACTCGATGCCAGGCAGCGCTGACAGCGGCGTCGACGGGCCGGCCGTAACCCAAACCGTCTCTCTCAAATCCGAAAACTTGGACAGGCCCGAGGCCTCGTACACGGCGCCGGTGGCAAAGTCGCCGGCAAGCTGGGCGACCTCGGTCAGGGCCCGGATGGCGGCCTTGGTCGGGGAGGTCGCCGTGCCGGCAGTGAAGACGATCTCGGACAGCCCCGGAAAGGTAGCCGGATCATAGGCCAGGGCGCCGACCGTCGGCACGGGCATCCCCAGGCTGAAGTCCTTGAGCCAGACCTGGATGCCCTGCGCCGCGAACTTCGCGTACAGCTCCTTGAGCACCGCGTCCTCCAGGCTCGCCGGGTCGATGCTCGGCAGCAACGGCTGCTCCCGGTCGATCAGAGCGCAGACGTGTCGCTCGACCAGCTCGCACGCACCCTGCAGTATCGACTCCTCGGGCGTGTTTCCTGCCGACGAGCCGTTGAACTCGCCCAGGGTCTTGAACCAGTCCAGCGGCACATATTCCTCGCGCCCCGACGTCAGGTCAGTGGCCGGGAAGAAGCGCCAGCGCACCAGGTCCAGCACCCGCCTGGCCTGCGCGGGAGCAAGATCCTCGTGCACGGACTGAAGCAGGCGCTCCACGCTAACGAGCGCGCCCGCGCCGAGCGTGGCTTCGGCCTGGCTGTAGGTGGCGCGCCGGAAATTCGTCTCCCGGCTCCACAGGCTGAAAAAGCTGTAGCGCTCGACCAGTTCCATCAGCGCCGAGGCCTCGGCCTGCTCGGGAGAGGCCCCTTTGCCCATCTGCTTGCGCGTGGGCATGATGGCCCGGGCAGCATCGCCGCACATGCTCATGAACACAGGGATCCCCAGCCGGCCGGTGTCGACGCGGCGCGTATGCGCCAGAATATCGCCGCCGTTCGCGCTGAGCAGCGCCTTGACCCTCGCCACGGTGTCAGCCGGAGAAACAGCCTTGTCCTGATCACGGGTATAGGCCTTGGGACAGCTTTTCAGAACGATCATGCCCGCCTCCTCGCCTGCAGCCGGTAGAGTGCGCATAAAAATCGCTCCGGCCCGTCCTCGCCCTGCCCCGAGCTGGAATCCCGGGGCGTTGCCGTATAACCGATGTACTTCTTCTGCATACTGAACTCGCGCTCGGCCAGAGAGAAGAATTTTTTCGCCTTGCGCCGATGGTCCATTGCCAGGATCACCTCCGCTGTGTCCGTGGCTGCCAGATGCCGCAGCAGAAACTTGACCAGCGGCCGGTAGCTGTCCTCATGGTAGAGCACCTCGCAACCGATGATGCAATCGAAGCGACGCTCCATCCGGTCGAGCGTGAAGTCCAGTCGCCGGATTCGGGCGTTGTCCTGCAGCCCGTTTTTGAGGATATTGATGCGACAGAACAACAACGCATCGTCGTTGTTGTCGGAGATGGTCACATCGAAGCCACGCGCCGCGGCGACCAGGCCGTTCAGGCCCAACCCCGAGCCGATCTCCAGGACCGTGCGGCCCGGCGCTTCAGGAAGTCGCCGGATGGCGTAACCCAGCACCAGACAGGCGGGCCAGACCTTGGCCCAGAAGGGCAAGACCAACTGCTCGTGACGCGGATCCCCGGCCAGGCGGTCGAGGTGCTCCGTCATGTCGGCAATCTGCAGTAATTCCAGGGAAAGCCCGTCAATGGCGACCGGGGCGAACGCCACGTTGTAGCGCTCGCGCGCCAGGGCCAGGAGTTCATCCAGTCCGGCATCGTACAATTGCTCTGTCTTCATGCCCAACGCCCGAATATTCTTTACCGTTTCAGTCTGCTTTACTGGCGCTTCGAGGCCACGCGCTCACGCTATGCAACCGGTGAACAGAGAAACGCGGCCTTGTCCCTTCCTGTCAGCCTGCGCGACGGCAAGGCCGGGAACGAAAAAAGCCGGCTCGACGGGCCGGCTGAATTTTTGGAGCGGGAGACGGGATTTGAACCCGCGACTTCAACCTTGGCAAGGTTGCACTCTACCACTGAGTTACTCCCGCTTCCGGAGAAAGGTTTTTTTGCTCCAAGGGACCGTTCTTGTCAAGAAAAAAAGCAGATCAAGCCCAAAAAATGACATCTTCCATAATTTCAGATTGTTAAGATAGCCACACCCGTCAGTGACCAGTCCGGCCAGGGCTCTGTCCCGTTTTTTTCGCGGCAACAGTCTTTACTTTCTCACAGGTTCCGGGCTATAGGCCTTTTTCCGCATCCTGCGGGTCCACCGCGACTGCCTGGCCATGTTTCGGAGGTTGGAGATGGAACAAAAAAATATTGAGTTTTTTCACCAGTTGCTCACGAACATGCTCGCAGACGCCATGAAGAACAGCGAGGCGACTATTGAAGACATGACCGGCGCCATGGAAGTCTTTGCCGATCCTGCCGATCGGGCCACCATGGAATCCGACCGGGCCTTCACGCTCCGTCTGCGCGACCGCGAGCGAAAGCTCATCAAGAAAATCCAGGATGCCCTGCAGCGACTGGAAGACGGCACCTACGGCATTTGCGAAGAATGCGGCGATGACATCAGCACGGCACGACTCAAGGCCAGGCCGGTTACCAAGCTGTGCATCGCCTGCAAAAGCAAACAGGAGACCGAGGAGTCGCTTCGGGGCGATTGACCGCGTCTGTATTTCCGGCACGGCGGGTTTGCGACTCGCCGTGCCGCTCGTCAACCTGCCTTTCCGTCCGCACAGGGCAGCTACAGGCTTCCCTTTCACCTCGTGCAGTACACTCGCCATGTAATCCCACTTTTTCCCCCGCCTGACCCGCTGTCGTCCGCTCCAGACGCATACGGACCAAAGCATCTTACCTTTGAAATGGTTTAGATGCTCTTATGCAGTTCCCTGAAGCAAGAGGACATTGTTTCGGGGCAGAGCCTTGTTTCAAGGCGAAACTGCGCCAAGTCGCCATACCCGGGGGGACACCCTGATCCATGAAAGGGATAGACTCGGGGCTTTCCAGGCGCTCGAAAATACCCATCATTTAGCGGGAAATTTAATTTCCTGGTCGGAAGATTCGTTGGAAGCCAGTTTCGGACCTGCTCTGCGGGGTCTTGCGTTTGCCTGGAGGAGGAGAACGTTGGTTTTTTTGACAACTGCCAATGCAGGAGTCTCAGATAAAAAAAACTTTCAACTATAACATGCTGAATTGTTGAAGTTATTTGGATTTCTGCCGTTTTCTCGCATTCGATTCAATTTTTCTATTGCCTTTTTTTTCTACGCGGAATAATACTATGTTCAGGTCCAAAAATTCTGATCCCGCCTGTGCTGTCATGAAAGGGTCTCGCAAGGTACCCCCCTGCGCTTGGCTATCTCTGCCTGCTCTCGCTTTTGGGATACAGATAATCGCGTTTCCTGCGACACCGTGTCACACCGTGCAGAAATACGCGCAGCAACAGGTCGAATCCGACCTCGCCATATGTCAGTTTTGGCACATGGTCTTGCCTGGCTCAGTGTGCGCGGAACTTCAGCCGAATGGTTTGAGCGCGACTGTTCGCAACGATCGAAACAGGAGTCTTGAATGGAAAGCAAGCCTGCGGAACAAAATAGCGAGCCGGAGCAAATATCGCTCTCTGAGCCGGCAGCCCGGACGAAAGTGAAACGTCAATGCCAGCCCAGAGTCGGCCCGGTCGTCGGTATTGGCGCATCGGCGGGCGGGCTGGACGCGCTGGAAAAATTTTTTCGCAACATGTCCGATGACAGCGGTCTTGCCTTTGTTGTCATCCAGCATCAGGACCCGACGAAGGAAAGCTCCCTGTGCGAACTGCTGCAGCGGTGTACCGGCATGGAAGTCGTACACATCAAACAGCGCATGAGGGTCAAGCCGAATCGTGTGCATGTC
>CAZGAH010000075.1:18208-21068 GCA_964523295.1 uncultured Desulfovibrionaceae bacterium
GCATGTCTTGCCGCCCAACTCGGATGCGTCGCTTCTGCGTGGCGTTATCCATCTTACCGAGCCTTCCGCTCCGCGTGGATTGCGACTGCCGATCGACTTCTTTTTCGCCTCCCTCGCAACGGAGCTGCGAGAAATGGCCATTGGCGTCGTGCTTTCAGGCATGGGTTCGGACGGGACCAAAGGATTGCAGGCGATCAAGGAACACGGAGGCTTGTGCCTGGCACAGGATCCCCTCTCGGCCAAATTTACCGGTATGCCCCAAAGCGCCATGGAAGCAGGCGTGGTCGATATCGCTGCCCCGGTTGAAATCCTGCCCGAGACCATCCTCAATCACCTGAGTATTCTTTCCAAGAGCAAATCGTTGCACGCCGAGAACCGTGATTCCATCGGCAGTGCGCTGGATACCATCATAAAAATCCTGCGCGCACGGACCGGACACGATCTTTCAGCCTACAAAACAAGCACCATAATTCGCCGCATTCAAAGGCGAATGTGTATTCATCAGATCGAAAAATTTGACACATATAAACGTTATTTTCAGGATAATCCGTATGAGTCCGAATTACTGTTCAAGGAGCTTCTGATAGGTGTCACCAGTTTCTTTCGTGATCCTGAGGCATGGGAGTATCTTAGTACAGAGATACTCCCGGCATTGCTGTCTGCATTACCGAGAGGTTCGGCCTTACGGGCCTGGGTCTGCGGCTGCTCCAGCGGCGAAGAGGCGTACTCGCTGGCCATGGTGTTCACGGAGGCGTTAGATGCGCTCGACAGCACGGCGTACACACTGCAGATTTTTGCTACCGACCTGGACATGGAAGCCATCAAGTGCGCCCGTCAAGGGCTCTTTTCCAACACTATCACGGCGAATGTTTCCGACCAGAGGCTGAGCCGTTTTTTTGTTCCGGAAGGTGACCGTTACCGCGTGAACAAGTCGATTCGTGAAATGGTGGTCTTTGCCGCGCAAAATGTTATCGCCGATCCGCCCTTTACCAAAATAGACATATTGATTTGCCGTAATCTGCTCATCTATCTTGAACACCCGCAGCAACAGCGGCTGGAGTCCATGTTTCATTACAGCCTGAATCCTGATGGGATACTCTTCCTGGGCAATGCAGAGAGCATTGGCAGAACCGCTGAGCAGTTCGTTCCCTTGAATGCGAAATATCGTATCTTCCGCCGGGGTCCCTTGTCGGAACATCAGACATCTCTGCCGACTCTCCCGCTTGATCGGAGCCGACCCCTCGCCCCTGTCCGGCCCATCCCAGCCGCCTGCGTAATTGACAGCCTGGATTGGCAAGTGGAGAGGCTGCTTCTCCAGCGGTATTGCCCTGCTGCCGTACTGTCCACCGTTGACGGTGAAATAGTCTACATCAACGGTCAAACCGGGAAATTCCTCGAACCCTCGAGCGGCAAGGCCAACTGGAACCTGCTGGTCATGGCCAGGGAGGGGCTGCGCGTTCCGCTTGCCACCGTATTCCCGACGCTGTCAGACAAGCGTGGCCCGATATCCCTGAGAAACCTTGTCGTCAAAATCAATGGAGGCTCGTACGCCACAGACGTCGTGCTCTACGCCATGAACGAGCCAGCGGCGCTGCACGGCATGATACTAACGATCTTTTATCCTAAGTCGAATTTGAGACCCAAAAAACAAACAAAAAATCTGACACAGGATAAACTTAACCTCGAATATGTCACGCAGCTAGAAGAAGAGTTGAATCAAACTAAGCAAGACTTGAACAATGCGCTCGAAGAAATGCAGAATTCAAATGAAGAATTCAAGTCTGCTAAAGAAGAATTGCAATCAGCAAATGAAGAATTGCAATCTATGAATGAGGAATTGACAACATCTCGCGAGGAAATGCAGTCGTTAAACGAAGAGCTTCAGACGCTCAATGCCGAGCTTCAAAACAAGGTGTCTGAACTGTCTCACGCTAATGACGATATGGAAAACCTGCTGAACAATACGGAAATCGCCACTATTTTCCTGGATGAACAATTCAGGATTCGCCGGTTTACGCCGCAAGCGACCGCCATTGTCAAGCTGATCGCCAGCGACGTAGGGCGCCCACTGGCCGACCTGGATTCGGACTTGATTTACCCGAATATGTTTCATGATGCGTCCGAGGTGCTGCGAACGCTGATCTACGTCGAAGAAGAGAAGGTCTCCCGCGCGGGCAAGTGGTTCAGGATACGTCTCATGCCCTACCGAACCCGTGACAACCGCATCGCCGGCGTCGTGCTGACGTTTATTGACATCACCGAGTTAAAGCTCCTTGAAACCCAATTCCAGGCGGCAAAGGTCGAACTCGTGGTTTCCGCTGCGCAACGAGCGCTCATCCAGGGGGTGAAAACGGAATACCTGCCCTCCGTGAACGGAGGCAAGGACGGGGAGAACCCTGGCGGCTAGAGCGTCATGACTTTACAAAAATTTTGATGCTCTTGTGCTGCTCACTGAAACAACAGCACATCATTTCAGGGCAGATCCTTGTTTCAAGATGAAACTACGCCAAGTGATCCCGGAAGGATACAGAAGGAGGCACGAGGATATGAATGAGAAATTTCTGGAAGGCGAGGGCAAAGAGGGGCTGCGCCGGACGGCTGAAGCCCGACTTCAAGCCGTACAAACCGGTTTCAAGGACAACGAAGCCGGACTCGACGCACGCAAACTGCTCTACGAACTGCAAGTGCATCAGATTGAACTGGAGATGCAGAACGAAAATCTGTGCCAGGCCAGAGAGGAGACGGAACGAGCCTTGAGGCGGTATACCGGGCTCTATGAATTCGCGCCAGTCGGGCTTTTCACGGTCAGGGACATTTCATCTGCTTTTGGCGGCAACTCGGCATCGCCGATGCTTCGGCT
>CAZGAH010000076.1:0-8867 GCA_964523295.1 uncultured Desulfovibrionaceae bacterium
TCCCGCCTGGCATGTCCAGCGCATCCCCCCTGCACGCAGTCGCTTGTCCCAGAAACGCTATCAATACGCTATCTCCGTTGACTACGATCTTTATTCACTGACAGCATAAGCGGGTGTTGTGCTGCGCTTTTGTCCGTGATAGAGTTATGCTGCATATCAGACAGGCGTAATTCATGCTTGGCAATGTTTCCAGACTTTGATTCATCCGGAAACATGGCATGATATCTGAGAAACGCCTTACAATCCAATGAGGTGGACGAATGCTTTTCGGAAAGTATATCGCTGTGGTCGAGTTTCATGACAACGCCCGCCTTCCGGCCTACAAGGGATCGACCCTGCGCGGCGGGTTCGGGGCGGCATTGAAGATGGTCATGTGCGGCATGATGAACAAGGCCTGCGATCACTGCCGGCTTTCCGACCGCTGCCTCTATGCCCGGACGTTTGAACCGCAGGGCAAAACCCTCCCCGGCGCAAGGGTCGCGTCGCCGCCGCATCCCTACGTCATCGAGCCGCCGCTCGATGGCCGCGACGTGTTTACCCCGGGTGACCGGCTCG
Organism: uncultured Desulfovibrionaceae bacterium; assembly: GCA_964523295.1. Classification (GTDB taxonomy): domain Bacteria; phylum Desulfobacterota; class Desulfovibrionia; order Desulfovibrionales; family Desulfovibrionaceae; genus CAZGAH01. The sequence continues at coordinate 556 of CAZGAH010000076.1, forward strand.
CCTTTGGTCTGGTTTTGTTCGGCGCGGCGAATACGTATCTCCCCTTTTTCTTTCATGCCGTGAGCGCCATGGGCCGGCGTGGCATCGGAAAAAGTGCTGACGGAAGGGCCACGTTTTCGCTCGTTGATGTCCGGGACGCCCGGGGCAACTCGATATACGATCCGGATATCGGGCAGGTCGTCGGCGCGTGTACGCCCGTTCAGCTCGATCCCGGCAGCCCGGGCACGTCCCCCGACGGCTCCGCGGAGGTGACGGTACGCTTCGAGACTCCGCTCCGCCTCAAATACATGAACCACCTGCACGCCGGGCTCACCTTCGAGGTGCTCACGCGGGCCATGCTGCGCCGTATCTCGCAACTCTTCGCCTTTCATGGCGACGGGGAGCCGCCGCTCGATTACAAAGGTCTGGTTGCCCGGGCCAGGGAGGTGCGGACCGCGAGCAGCGCGTTGCAGTGGCGCGACTGGGAGCGCTATTCGAACCGGCAGCAGGCCAGGATGTGCCTCGGCGGAATCGCCGGTTCCGCAACCTATCAGGACGTCCCCCCGGAATTTCAGCCCCTGCTGGCCATTGCCCGACTGGTACACATCGGCAAGCAGACGACATTCGGCCTGGGCCTCGTGGATTACGACTGGGGCCCGGAGCGCGGGGCATGAAGCGCGTTCTGCTGGCTGTGTGCGGGCTGACGCCGCAGGTCATTACCGAAACCCTGTTCGCCTTGCATCAGCAGGGGCGCATGGTCGACGCCATCCGCGTGCTTACGACCAGACCCGGGCGAGAGGCCTGCCTGACCAGGCTCCTGGCGCCGGAGACCGGCCATTTTTACCGCTTCCTCGAAGACTACGGCATCGATTCCGGTTCCGTCGACTTCAGCTCGCGGCACGTCGTGGCCGTACACGATACGTACGGGCGCGAACTCGACGACATCAGCCTTGAGGAGGACAACGAATCCTTTCTTGCGGCCTGCATGGACAGTGCCTTCGAGCTGACAGCCGACGCGGGGAATACGGTGTTTTTTTCCATCGCCGGCGGCAGGAAGACCATGGGGGCCTGTCTGTCGCTGGCCGCGCAGCTCTATGCCAGGCCCCAGGACCGTATTTTCCATGTCCTGGTCTCCCCCGAGTTCGAGAGCTGCCGGGATTTCTATTACCCGCGGGCGACATCGCGGCCGGTCGAGTTGTTCGACGCGCAGGGCAACCCTTTTCTCAAGGAAAGCCGCTACGCAGCGGTCACCCTGGCGCCGTTGCCCTTCTTTCCCCTCCGAAACCGTCTGGCCGACCGTCTGCTCAAACGACCAGAAGATCCGGCAACCATGATGCTCTCCCTGGTCAGGGAGACCCGAAACGAACTCGTCGTGGACCTGGACTCGCGCACGGTGGCCTGGAAAGGCTTTCAGCTCGACCTGCGGCCGTCGCACCTGGCCGTGTACGCCTTTTTCGGGCTGCGCAAGAAGGAAATGCGCTGTACGCGCGATCACTGCCGGGGCTGTAGCGAATGCGCCGCGAGCTTCGAGGATATCGTCTCGGCGCAGGGGGAAATTACGCGACTCTATCAGCGCATCACGCGCGGAGGCCCGGCCTTTTCCACGAGCGATTCGGGAATCCTGGCGCTCAGCAAAGAAAATTTCAATTCCTATCGGACGAAGATCAACAAGGAAATCGAGGGGCGGTTCGGGGCCTGCGACGCCCGGAGCCTGCATATCGCCTCCGTCGGGCCCAGGCCGGGCGTGCGCTACGTGATTCCTCTCGACAGGTCGAGCATCAGGATCGTTCATTAGCCGGCAATGTTGCCGGTCTGGAAGCGGAGTGCGGAAATACGGCACAGACAAATGCCGTCCATACATCGACTGTCAGGCAACTGACGCAACGCAAGGAGCGAGGCATGGCAGACAACAGAAACGAAACCCTTGTGCTGGCCGCGCTGCTGCATGACATCGGCAAGTTTGCCCAGCGTGCCGGCCGACCGAAAAGCAGCGGCCTTGAGGGCGAGTATTGCCCCATAGACAAACAAACCCATCGTCCGACACATCAGCACGTCCTGTATACCGACGCGTTTATCGAAAAGGACCTGCCGTTGCCACCGGAGGTCGATCGCCCGGCCCTGGCCCGGCTGGCGGCCACGCACCATAAGCCCGGCCAGGACAATCTGGAGGAATTGGCCCTGCAGCGGGCCGAGTGCCTTTCTGCGGGCATGGATCGCATCCCTCCGGAAGGCGAGTCGGGCGACTTTCTCAGCGCCCGGCTTGTCTCGACCTTCTCCCAGGTCTCTTTTCAGCCCGGCAAAGACACGAAAAAAGGCTATTACCCGCTGCGTCCGATCGACGTCGATCCCTTTCCGGGCGATGAGCAGGCCGCGCGGCAGACCGACTATCCGACGCTCTTCAAGGAATTCCAGCAGGGCCTGCGTACGCTTCCGCTGGACATGGGCGTCCGGCACTATACCGCCGCGCTGGCGTCCCTGCTGGAGACCTGTACCTGGTGCATCCCTTCTTCCACGTACGGGAACGAGCCGGATATCTCGCTCTACGATCACGCCCTGACCACGGCGGCCATTGCCCAGGCCCTGGCCGCGCATCACCGCGCGGCCGGCACCCTGCCCGGCGCGAAGGGCAGCGGCGGCGAGAAGTTCGTTCTCGTGGGCGGCGACTTGTCCGGCATCCAGAAGTACATATTCGGGCTGGAGAAGTCGCACGGCGCCGGCGTGGCCAAGATTCTGCGGGCCAGGTCCTTCCAGCTCCAGGCCTTGACCCGGTCCGTGACCCTGGCCCTGCTGGACGAGCTGGGACTGTCGCCGGTGGCCAGGGTCATGGACGCGGGCGGTCGCTTCGTGCTCCTGTTGCCCTGTACGCGGGCTGTTCTGGAGCAGCTCCCCGGCTTCGAGGCGCGGGTTCAGGAATGGTTCTTCGCCCGATTCTCGGGGCGCCTGGCCCTGAATCTGGTGTACGCGCAGCGATTGACCGAACAGGATTTCGGGCAGGAACAGTTTCGTGACGTCCTGGAAGGGCTCTGGGACCGGCTCGAAGTCCGCAAGATGCGGAAATTCGATCGCGTGCTCGCTTCCGGGGCCCCCCCGGTGCGCCTGGCCGGCGAGTACGGTTCCACGGCCTGCGCGGTCTGTGGCCTGAATCCGACGTCCGCCGCCGCCAGCGACCGCTATGCCCGGGCCTACGAACGGACGCTGGATATCTGTGCCGCGTGCGCGGAACAGATCATGGACATCGGCCGCAAGCTGCCCAGGCCGGAGAACCGCTTTCTCGTTCTCACGCGCCGCGACGGTCTGGAACTCTTCGGCGGCATCCGGATGCGCTTTGCCGGAACCGTCGATCATCACGACCGCGATGCCCTGGAGATTCTCAATTTCCGCGACCGCAAGGCCCACGCGCACCTGGCCCTGGCCGGGTATTTGCCGCTGTTTACCGCGCAGGACGTGGAGCGCTGGGAGCGGGAAGAACGGAAGTCCAAGGATGACGAGCCGGTGCAGGCCGGCGAACCCAAGACTTTCGGGCACCTGGCCGTAGAGGCGCGCGTGGCCGATGCCGACGGATTGCGGGGCAAGGCCTTTCTGGCCGCGTTCAAGGCCGACGTGGACAACCTGGGCCTGGTCTTCGGACTGGGCCTGCACGACAAGCTATCCATCTCGCGCTTCGCCGGCCTGTCGCGACTGCTCAATCTCTTCTTCTCCGAAGCGCTCGTGGATTGCATCAAGCGCGAGTTCCCGGACATCTACGTGGTCTTTGCCGGCGGCGACGACGTGTTCCTGCTTGGCCCATGGACCGATGTCGTGCTCTTTGCCCAGTCCCTGGAGCAGATGTTTCGCCGCTTCGTGGGCGAGAATCCGGACCTCAGCCTCTCGGCCGGCATCGCCGTGGCCAAACCGATGCTCCCGGCCCGTAGCGTGGCCCAGGCAGCAGAGGATTTGCTCGACCAGTCGAAGAGATATGCCCGCAACGCCAAGGCCGGCGGTCGCACCAAGAACGCCTTTACCCTGTTCGGCGTTACCGGCGGCTGGGAAGCGTACCCCAAGCTTCTGGAAGCGGGGCGCTGGATCGAGGGGCTCGTTCTGGAGCACAAAATGACCATCGGCCTGGCCATGCGTCTGCTTGGCTACGCCGATGACTGCCGGGCACTGTGCGCCGGAGAGCCCGTATCCGTGCGCAAGGGGCTCTACCTCGCGCACATGGCCTATGATTTCAAACGCAACCTGAACGAAGAAAAACTCACGGCCGCAGACAAGGAAAAACTCCACGGCCTGAGAACCTCGCCGGAGACACTGGAACGGATGCGCATGCCCCTGAGCTGCGCACTGTATCGGATACGAAGCGAATAACTGAAGGAGGCGATAAGATGGTCACGTACAGGGATGGCAAGGGGAATATGCCCGTTGATTTGCTCCATGATGGTGCAATGAAACGGGCAGAAGCGTTTGTCGTATTATACAATGGAAAAGTTGACGAGCGATCATCCATATCGTCAGCACAGCTCAGGCGTTTTTACGGCGAATTCAAAAGCCTGGAAAAGCGTTTTCATTTCAAGAGGCAAAATGATTCGTCTGAAAATCCGTTCCTGTCGATCCTGCCGCTGATAAAAATGGTCAAATCAAAGGCCGCTTACGCAGCGAATCCGAAGAATAGAAAAATTCCAGAATCATTCCAAAAATGGATGGAAGAATGCATCGACGCGATAAACACCCAGGACGACTTCGAGGCCTTTTTGCTCCATTTCGAGGCAGTCGTCGGATTTTGCTACGGGCGCGGACTGAGCAATAAATAAGACAGGACAAGGAGCTGCACATGAAACTCGTCAGCATTCAGCATATCACCGGCACCATACGCCTCGTTTCGGGACTGCACATCGGCGCCGGCAAGGATACCATAGAAATCGGCGGCCTGGATCAACCCATCGTCAAGCATCCCATAACCGGCGCACCGTACATCCCGGGCTCCTCGCTCAAGGGAAAGATGCGCTCCCTGCTCGAAATCTATTATTTCATCGATCAAGCAGAAACACAACGCTATATAACGGGCAAGTATTCTAAAAGAGGCCAGGGGATGCCCTGTGGCTGTGGCCTGCGGGAATGCCCGGCCTGCGTCATCTTCGGCGCAGCCAGCGACAAGAAGGACGCCCGGACCGGGCCTACCCGGCTCATCGTCCGCGACGCCATGCTGGCGCCCAAGTATGAGAGGGACTTCAATAAGGGCATGTTGCCTATGGAAATCAAGTACGAAAACATAATTGACCGGGTCAGAGGCACGGCCGAGCACCCCAGGCCCCTGGAGCGCGTGCCCGCCGGCGTATGTTTCGAGCTCAATCTCTCGTTCAAGATCTTCGAGGACGATACGCCCGGGTTGCTGGACTACGTCTACAAAGGGTTCAAGCTCATCGAACTCGACGCCCTGGGCGGCTGCGGATCGCGCGGCAGCGGACAGGTCCGGTTCGAGAACCTGCGCTGTGACGATCAGCCCGTTTCACTGGACACGATTATTCTCAGATGAGGAGCCGCTCATGGACCTTCTGCGCTACGTCCTTTCCCCGCGCGGGCCATTCGCTACGCAGCTGCGCAGCGACACCCTGCACGGGCATCTGATCTGCGCCGCGGCCGAGCTGGACGGACGCGACGCTGCCGGAGCGCTGCTGGCGCGGTTCGAGGGCGCCGAACCGCCCTTTGTCTGCGCCTCGGCTCTGCCCTCCGGGTTCCTGCCCATGCCCTGCCTGCCCCCGCTGCCGCGCAAGGCCTTCAAGGAGCGCTACGCCACCAAGGACGGCCCGTTCAAAGGCAGCCTGTTCGAGGCCTTGAACGCCTGCAAGCGGTTTCGCAAGAAGCGCTACCTTCCCCTGTCCCTGTGGCCGCGGCTGCGAAACCGGCTCAGCCTGGCAGCCCTGTTCGGGCAGTGGACGCAGGACCCGGCAGCCTTCGAGCCGGCACTGCCGCCGCGATGGCGCGACTGGCGCCGCGAACACGCAGAAACCCGCAACAGCATCGACCGTATGACCGGCACCGTGCCCGATGAGGGCGGGCTGTACCTGTCGGAGGCTACCTTCTATTACCCCGGCGTCACCCTCGATCTCTATGTCCGTACGGCCGAGCCGGACCTGTTCGAGCGGCTGCTGGGGCAGCTCGCGAGCACGGGATTCGGTCGCGACCGCAGCACCGGCAAAGGCTGCTTCACCTTCGAACGCGACGCGAACTTTGACCCGGCCACGCTCGACGGCGCGGGCGAGCAGCGCCTGTCGCTCTCGGTCGTCTCGGCCATGGACATGTCCACCCTGCGCGGCTGGTACGCGACGTTCACCAAGCACGGCAAGGCCTGGGACGGGTTCGGGGAAAGCAGGCCCTTCAAGAAGCCCTTCCTGGCCCTGGAAGAGGGCGCGGTCTACGAGAGTCTGCCCGCGAGCGGTTATCTGCTGCGCGGTCTCCATCCCGACCCCGCGATCGTGCAAATCCTCTGGCCGTTGACCATCCCGCTGACCCTCGACCCCACGGAGGTCCGCCCATGACCAGCCTGTCCGACCAGACGGTGTTTCTGCGTCTCGAACCGCTCACCCCGGTGCACGTCGGCGCGGGACACACCATGGACCCGCTGTCGTACGTCATGCGCGACAACGCGGGCCAGCCCTGTCTCTACCACGTGGACGTGAGCGCCTGGATCGAAGATCACCCCGATCCCGCGGAACTGGCCGATTTCTTCGGTTCGCGCAGCCTGCCGGAGATACGCGCCCGCGTGGCCGAGGAGCTCGATCCCGAGCACTACGGCCTCGCCCCGGTCCGGGTGCTTTCGCGGGAGATTTACACGAAATATACCGCCGAACTGGGGGCCACGCGCAGCCAGAATCAGCTCCTCATCGATTCCGCCCTGTGCAATCCGCTCACCGGAGCCCTGATCGTGCCCGGCTCGTCGATCAAAGGCGCCATACGCACCGCGGTCATCGACTGGCTGGACCAAAAATGGAAACTCGGGCTCAAGGCTGCGAACTCCGGGGGACGGTATGACGCTGTTCTGAAGGATTGCCTGGGGCCGATCGGTGACAATGCCTTCAAGAACCTCAAGGTCGGCGACTTCCACGCCCGCCTCGGGGCCTCGTGCATCGTCGCAGCAAAAGAACTGCGGAAAACCCCTTCCGAAAGCCCCTCCACGCCGAAAAATCCGTGCGAGGCCACCCTGAGCCGCGTGTCCGGCGACCAGCCCCTGGCCCTCTACGGCAAGCTCCAGCTCGGCCGCCACGACGCCGCGCGCCGCGATACTGTCCTGACTGTTGCCGAAACAGGCCAGGACCGGCGGCGGAAATCCTGGAATCTGAGTGAACTTATGGGCCTGTGTACAGCCTTTTATAAAGAGCGCTATCAAAATGAAACGAAGAACTTCTACGAGCTGCCCCATTTCGCCCCGACGGCCAAGGCCCTGGAGCGGCTGACGGACTGCATCCCGCCGGGCGAGGGGGCCATGCTCCTGCGCGTGGGGCACTATTCCCACGTGGAATGCGTGACCGTGACGGCAAACGACCCGAAGACGCCCAGCCGGCGGGGGCTGAAGATGCCCTGGGGCAAGACCCGGACCCTGGCCGACGGGGTCTACCCCTTTGGCTGGTGCCGGCTCAGCCTGTGTTCCGCGGCCGAGTACCAGGAGGCCGAGCGGAGCCGCGCGCAGCACGACGCGGACCTGCTCCAGGCCAGGGACGCCCGGCGCACGGTGCTGAGCGCGCAGCGCGCGCAGCAGGCCCGGGCCAGGGCCGAGGCAGAACGAGCCCGGGAGGAGGCCCGGCTGGCCGAGGAGCGCGAGCGCGAGCGGCTGGAGCGGCTGAGCCCGGAAGAACGGCTGATCCTCCGCGTCCGCGAGCCCAAGGCCATCGAGAACCACGCCGTGGAGCTCTTCAACATACTGGACAGCCTTGACCCCGCGCTGAAACGGCAGGCGGCCGAGGCGATCAAGGATTTCTGGGTCCGGGCCAACAAGTGGGAAAAGAAAAAATGCACGGACAAGCAGTGGAAGAAGGTCCAGCGGGTCCGAAGCCTTCTGGGCGAGGCGTGAGTGCGCGGGGCGTGAATTCGTTCACGCCCCTCGCCGGGGTTCATGCGGACGAGGCAAGAATCTTGCGCGCTGCGCGCACAAGGAAGGCCGAGCGTGACAGGCCACGACCCCTGGCCGCCCGGTCGATCTCTTCCAGCGTGCCCGCAGGCATGGTGATGTTCACGCGCACGGATCGTTCATCCATAAAGCCAAGGTCCACGTTGACCAGGGCCCACAACGCGCCTGCGTAAGCGGGGTCGTCCGCGAAGGCTTCGATTCCGGTCGGGGCAGGTCTGTTTCTGGCCTCGTCCAG
>CAZGAH010000076.1:8877-20978 GCA_964523295.1 uncultured Desulfovibrionaceae bacterium
TGTCCCTTTTCCTGATAAAATCTTGCGGCCAGCTCGTTGGCCAGGGCCTCTTCCAGGGTGTCGCCGGCGGTGTTGCAGCCGGGGATGTCAGGCAGCGTCACGCCGTAGGCCTTGCCCTCTTCGAAAAACACGGCTGCGGGAAAATACATGGCTTGCCTCTTTTAAAGCTGCGCGTCGTGGTGCACGATTATATGAACCAGGCCTTTGCCAAGCTCCTTCTTCGGATGGGGTACGAGCGTCATACGCCCATCCGGATGCCAGTATTTGTGATGGCTGCCACGCACGCCCACCAGAATAAACCCGGCGAATTCCAGGATGCGGATGATCTCGTTATTGGTCATCAGGTAGTATATACACATTAAAGTGTGTATCGTCAAGACGGCGTACGCAATAAATCAACCGGCTTGACAACCGCGACTCGCAGCTCATCCCTCCGGCGCACGGGGGCTGAAAATGGCGCGATGCTGCATGGACGCAGGGCTTGACCAGGCAGCCCTGCGCACGCGGGCGTGAATGCGTTTACGCCCCGTCGAGCAGCAGGCCGTCCCAGTTCATGACCGGGAAGCGCGGCAGCTCTTCCCGTTTGATGTCCAGGAACTGCAGGGCGATGCCCAGCATCGTGTCGAAGGTCTCCTTGCGCACCGGCTCCAGGCCGTGGGCCAGGATGGACATGTTGCGGACGTTGAGTATTTTGCGCAACTCCTCGGCCAGTTCCGCGTAGCGCGTGCCCAGCGGGTCGTCCAGCCACTGCAGCAGCTTGAAGCTTTTATGCAGCGGCAGCTTGATCGTGCCGTCGCGTGCGTCCGTACACGCGGACAGGATCTTGTCCCGGACAGTCGCGTCCGCGATCCTGTCCGGGTTCAGGTTGCTGTTGTCCAGGCCGTGGACCATGAGCAATTGCAGCCGGGCTGTTTTTTCGATGGCGCTGTAGAGCCGGGCCACGGCGTCGTCGTAGTGGTAGCCGTCGTCGGCGCGGCGCAGGGCATTGGCCAGCAGGTCCTTGATCAGCGCCAGGCCCTCCGCACCGTCCGTCTGAGGCAGCACGGTTCTGGCCTTTGGCGTGCGCAGCCGTCTGGCCGCATCGGCCAGGACATCGAGCGTTGGCAGCGTGGCACGCAGCGCGGCGAGGAACTCGCGGATTTGTGGTGGCGGGTTGATGGCGGCCATGGCCGCGAAGAGGATCTCGGCCTGGCGCAGGTGGGGCACGGCCTCCACGTAGTGGAAGGTGTCCCAGCAGGAGAAGCCCAGGGCCACGCGTTCCAGGGCCGTAAAGAAGGGCCTGGTGCCCACGGCCCTGGCCGCGCAGCTCCGGGCCAGGGCGGCCAGGGGCTGGAAATGATGGTTGTTGAAGAGCATGGCCGCGTCGCGCAGGGCATCGATCGCCAGCAGATCCCACGGGTCCGCGAGCGCGATCATGAGTTCATGGCCGTCCTTCACGGCGCCGAGCCCGTCCTTGTCGCGTTCGGTGCCGCCCACGTAGGCGTAGCTGCTGCCCCGCCGCAGCAGTGCCAGCACCAGGGCCGCGCTCATGGTCTTGGTCCCGCCGGTGTAGTTTCCCTCCAGGGCGTCGAAGCCGATTCCCCATTGCTCCAGGCGCGGTGGCAGCCCGTGCAGCAGGGCCTTGAACGAAGCGAGCAGGTCGTTCTCGTCGGGAGTGACCAGGATGTCGTAGTCGCGCAGGCGGTGTGTCAGGGCAGGGAGGATGTGCTCCATGACCACGGACCGGGTTGATTTGGAGGTGAAAAAGATCGCGTAGTCCGGCCTGTTCGTTTCGATGGACAGGACAATGGGCTGGGGCGTGCTGCCGACGGATGCGAGCAGGGCATTGGACATGGCAGGCTCCAGGTGGCCGGCGTGCGCCGGGTTCAGGTGCTTTCGATCCAAACGCGGACACGCGCCCGCAGTGCGTTGCGTCCGCCGGCTTCCACGATGGAGATGCCGTACTCCTGTCAGCGAGCCTGGTCCTGCGCGCCGGGTGCAAACAGCTGAACAGCCCGCCCCGACCGCAGAAGCCACCCGGGGTCACCATCAGGGACGTGAGCCTGAAAAAAGGCCAGGTTCCCTCAATCCCTTCATCAATCAGGTCTATTCCGTCAGTCATGAAAAAAGCTAAAGCAATCAACATCAGCCTGCCGTCTCAATCCCTTCATCAATCAGGTCTATTTCGTCCTCGGATATGCCTCTTCCCTTGACCGAACTTCAGGCTGCTACGTCTCAATCCCTTCATCAATCAGGTCTATTCCGTCGAGCTGGCGTGCGAGATTGTCCAGCGCTGCTGTGAGCGGTCTCAATCCCTTCATCAATCAGGTCTATTCCGTCAACAAAACACTGTACATATACGCTGGAAGCGACACAGAGTCTCAATCCCTTCATCAATCAGGTCTATTCCGTCCCAGCCACCCCACTGGCCTGGAAACCATCAGGGCCATCGTCTCAATCCCTTCATCAATCAGGTCTATTCCGTCCCTGACAGGAGATGAGAAAATGAGATACCCCTATAGCATGTCTCAATCCCTTCATCAGTCAGGTCTATTCCGTCCAGGAAAAGATTTTATTATAACGTACGGAATTTGGGAACCGTCTCAATCCCTTCATCAATCAGGTCTATTCCGTCCCCACGTAGACCAAGACGATCTAAGCCACAAGAAAAAGTTGAAGTCTCAATCCCTTCATCAATCAGGTCTATTCCGTCTGGCCGGCTGACGCCAGGCTCTGTGTCGACGGTCTCGACGTCTCAATCCCTTCATCAATCAGGTCTATTCCGTCCACCTCCACCCGCGTAAGGGCTGTTTATGAGGGTTTCAGGTCTCAATCCCTTCATCAATCAGGTCTATTCCGTCCACACGGAAGAGCAAATTTAACTCCGGCGCTACGCCGGACAGGGTCTCAATCCCTTCATCAATCAGGTCTATTCCGTCAAATGACCACCTACACAATCACCGACGCCGGTGGATATTAGTCTCAATCCCTTCATCAATCAGGTCTATTCCGTCACCTGATAGACTCCGTAATCCGTACGCAATCGCCGAGTCTCAATCCCTTCATCAATCAGGTCTGTTCCGTCTCCTCTATGCTGACAACAGCGGAAAGCAAAACGTAAGTCTCAATCCCTTCATCAATCAGGTCTGTTCCGTCCAAAGGAGTAGTCAGATGTACATCAAGATCGTCGCTATTGCGGTCTCAATCCCTTCATCAATCAGGTCTGTTCCGTCGGCAATCGAAGAGAAATATAACGGCGGGGTCTATCTCGTCTCAATCCCTTCATCAATCAGGTCTGTTCCGTCTCACCGAGGACGCGAACGCAATCGTCGAGAGCGCCGAAGGGTCTCAATCCCTTCATCAATCAGGTCTATTCCGTCTCGCTACCGGTGGCGGCAAGGACACCCGCGACAACGAGGCCGTCTCAATCCCTTCATCAATCAGGTCTATTCCGTCCTCATAACTATGAATTACCTTTGCGGCCGTGTCAATCGGTCGGTCTCAATCCCTTCATCAATCAGGTCTATTCCGTCTCGGGGTGACCGTCGGTGAGGTCGCCGCGGCGATGAAAGGTCTCAATCCCTTCATCAATCAGGTCTATTCCGTCTTTTCACGCGTCAGGATGTAATTACAGCAAAGGCCAAAATTTGTCTCAATCCCTTCATCAATCAGGTCTATTCCGTCAGCAGCTCCATGTGGAGCTGATCGTGCCTGAGGAAAATTTCGTCTCAATCCCTTCATCAATCAGGTCTATTCCGTCAGCCAAAAACGAAGGAGAAAAGACCATGACCGCCAACGTCTCAATCCCTTCATCAATCAGGTCTATTCCGTCAGAGGAGGAGTACGAGGAACCCGAGGACGATTCCTAGCGTCTCAATCCCTTCATCAATCAGGTCTATTCCGTCAAATGGAGGGCGTGACCGAAGCCGCATTTCTCGACGCCACGTCTCAATCCCTTCATCAATCAGGTCTATTCCGTCATCTCATCGAAATAATACGGGATGAGCGAGGCTACGTCTCAATCCCTTCATCAATCAGGTCTATTCCGTCTTGGTTGACTGCCTGATTAGACTGGGCGTTCCTCGTGAGAGTCTCAATCCCTTCATCAATCAGGTCTATTCCGTCTGTTGACAGAGTGAACAAGAGTAACTATATCTATCTCAAGTCTCAATCCCTTCATCAATCAGGTCTATTCCGTCAGCACCTCCTTTTTCCTTCGTCCGTTCAGCGGGTTAGATGTGGCCTGGCGCGTACCGGGGGTGGGTGTTGGGGGCGGTGGCGCGAGGTTGGGTGTATTGGGGGTTGGAAGAGATTCTATCATAGCGATTTTTCTTGTCAATTGTGCCACGCGGGAACCCCGGGCAGGCTGGTTGTGATTTGTTGATTAGTTATAGGCTATTATATGGACCGGGCGATTGCGCGCAGGGGGTCGCGAATGGCGGGGCATGGTCAGAACACCAGGAAGCGCGCCTGGGCCTCCGGCAGCGTGCCCTGGCCGTAGACCTCGATCCGTTGCAGGCAGCCGGCGCACAGCGGAAAGAATTTCACTCCATCCTCCGCAGGATCGATGATGCCGCCAAGCCGGGCCTGCAATGTTGCCAGACTTGACGGCTCCAGCTCGGCCTCGAACACCGACAGCTGTACCCGCAATCCATAATCCTCCAGCACCCGCGCCACGCGCACCAGACGACGCGGGTCCGCTATGTCGTAGACCACGAGATACAGCATCACACAATCTCGAACGTGCGCGGCAGCACACGGATGCCAAGACCCTGCACCATAACCTTGCGGGCGCAGCGTTCGCACACGCCGTAGATACGCAACGAGTCGCTGTCCGCGTCCAGCAAGGCGCACAACCGTTGCGTCAGTCGCGACACCGTTTCTGCGTCAAGCTCGCACTCGAACACCGAAAGCTGCGTCGGCAAGCCGTACTCCTTGAGCAGTCTGTGTATCCGGCTGCGACTCCGATTGTCGCGGATGTCATAGGCCACGACCGTCAACATGACCAGCCTCCTACTTGAGCGTCAGCGGTACGTACGCCTCGGCCTCGCCCTCGACCACGCGCCGGTACAGCCGGGCCTGGAAGACCATGGCCTCCGCGTAGCTGAGCGTTTTCCCGGCCAGCGGATGCGTGAACGTGCTGTCCATCTTCTTCTCGAAGGCCGTGATCACGCGCTTGAACGCCGGCGGGTGCAACCGGACCGGCCGCTTGCCGTCCGCCTCGTCGCTCGTCCAGGGCTGGATGTGCTGGACCGGAATGTCGAACAGGTCCGTGTCCTCGGGCAGGCTGACAGCGTGCAGGGGATCCCGCAGGGCCGCATCCACGGTGTCGGTCTCGACAGCCGCCGGCTCCTGGGGGAGCACGGTAAAGAAATCCGTTTCCGCCAGAACGCCGAGGTTGAACAGGGATAATGCGAGCGCGTCGGCAACGATGGGCCTGAATTCCTCTACCAGGTCGAGAGGCAGCGAATGACGGCCGTAGTCGAGATCGTGCAGGTTGCCGACAAAGGGGTCGAGCCCGGCCTGGCGCACGGCCGCGTACATGCGGTTGATGCTGAAGGTATAGATCAGGGAAAGGATGCTGTTGACCGGGTCCGTCGGCGGCCGCCTGACCCGTTTCCGGAAGCCCCAGTCCCGGATCAGCCCATGCCGCAACACCCCGAAGTAGCGCGCCGAGGCCGCCCCTTCGAGTCCGCGCAGCCGCTCCAGGGAGTCGGCGGCGTCGAGCCTGCCCGCGTAGCCGCGGATGTCGTCCGCGGCCAGCCCGGCCTCGCGCACGTCCCGGCCGCGCTTGATGCGCAACAGCAGGGTGGCCATGTTCAGCAGCTTGCCGCGCAGCAGGGACCGGGTGACATGCAGCCGGAACGGCAGCTCGTCCGAGAGCAGAAACTGCCGCTTGCGCAGAAAGACGTTCTTCGACTCCGGGGTCTCGAGCCGGCCCTGAAAGCGGCCGTCCAGGCTCAGGAAGACCGTATCCACGCCCTGGCGCAACAGCACGCGCAGGGCGTGGGGCGTGAGCGAGACGTTGCCGTAGAGCACGAGCTGCTCGATGCGATGCACGAACAGGGTATTATGGACGTCGCCATCCTTCCTGACCAGAAGATGCCGGCCCTCGCGTACGATCCGGGCGCCCTGGGTCGTGATATGGACAATCATCGCGACACCGCTAGTCCAGCGAGATCAGCGGGATACCGGGCAGCGACCCGTCATCCGCCCCACATCCACGCAGCAACGCCTCCGCCCGCAGGCAACGGCCGGTGTGCCCGGCCTGCGTCGTGCCGCAAACGGGACAGCTCGCCTGCCCGGCATGACGGATGAAGTCGCGCTCGCAGGCACAGGTCCAGAACTCGCAGGACAGGGCCACCGCGTGCCCCCACTCGGCGAGGTACGCGGCGACCTCGTCACCCGCGGCCACCTCGAAGATATCCCAGCCGTCGCGTTCCAGACGAAGCGCGTTGAAATCATTGGCGCGACGCCGGTTCACGAGCGCATGGAAATGATGGTCGGAGTCCCGGGCGACAACAAGACAGAGCTGCAGATCCAGATCGGAAAACACGACGTTCATGGCTGATTCTCCCGTTCAGGCGAAGTTGGTGCGTGCCTGAAACCGGTTGTGCCATGATTCGGCGAGAATCCAAGTCCGGCAACGTTGCCATGCAGCGGATACGGACAAGGGCTGAGCTGCGCGGAAAGTCAAGGCATGAGCAGCTTGCCTGTTCAAGGTGCCTTCTTCTCCAGGGGGGCGCGCCCTGGCGCGTCGTGTATGGCTCGCGATGCTCTTCGCCCCCGGCTGCGCGCCCGCGTCGCGTGTGCCGCAGGCGACAGTCACCGCCGGCTCAGGTCAGCCACCACCCGGCGTCGCTCGTACGGGGGCGCAGGCCCCGGGACGTGGCGTCCGTACACTGGAGGCCGGCGCGCAGCAGCTTGCAGGTCGCCGGCTGTTTCTGGCCCGGGCAATGGGTTTTCAGGCAGGCAAGCTGCACGATGTCCAGCGCGTACGCGCTGCCGCCGATACCGTAGCCGCTTCTGTTCGCCTCGCTCATGTCCAGTCCCCTTGGTCTGACGCCGTGACAGGAATGCCTGTCGCCTGACTGCCTCCGCCTGTCGTAACACTACCTATCGGACGCGCGGATGCATCGCTTTATCGTCGAACGGTGAAAAAGACCGGGTCAGCGGCGGCGGGAGGATATCCGCTGCGCGATGAATGGGAGCTCAGGCCGTAGCGGCGCTCCGGGGCGCGGCTGTGCGGGCCGCGTGCTCGAGGATGAGCCCCTCGGCGGCGTCCCTGGAGAGGGGGCGGGAGAAATAGTAGCCCTGGGCGTATTCGCAGCCCAGCGAGGTCAACAAGCGGCTCTGCAGGACGTTTTCCACGCCTTCGGCCACGACCTCAAGATTGAGGTTATGCGCGAGATCGATGATGAGCTTGACGATCTCGATGTTCTCCTTGGCGGCTTCCATCATCCGGACAAAGCTCAGATCGATCTTGAGGTTGTCCAGGGGGAATTTTTGCAGATAGCTCATGGAGGAGTAGCCGGTGCCGAAGTCGTCAATGCTCAGCGCCACGCCGAGGTTTTTCAGCCGGGAGAGCTTGTCGATGGCGTACTGGGCGTTGTCCATGATCGCGGTTTCCGTAATCTCCAGCTTCAGGCTGGTGGCAGGCAGGCCGGTGTCCTCCAGGCTGCGCTTGACCAGGTCCAGCAATCCCGGCTGCGAGAACTGCCGGCCGGAGATGTTGACCGAGAGCAGCAGGTGCGTGGCCCCGGCCAGGCGTCTCCGCCAAGCGGCCAGCGTGCGGCAGGACTCCTGGAGCACCCATTGGCCCAATTCGACGATCTGGCCGGTCTCCTCGGCCACGGGAATGAATTCGCCGGGCGAAATGAGCCCCCGCGTGGGGTGGCTCCAGCGGATCAGGGCCTCGAAGCCCACCAGATCGCCGTCCGGCAGTTTGACGATAGGCTGGAACACCAGATGAAATTCATTGGCCTCCAGGGCGCGCCGCAAGTCAGTCTCCATGCGCATGGCCCACACGGCCCGATCGAGCATCCGGCCGTTGAAAATCTTGAAGCGGTCGCGCCCGGCCTGCTTGGCCCGGTACATGGCAATGGTCGCATTGCGTAACAGGTCCTCGGGCCGGTTCATGTCCGCCGGGCTGAGCACCACGCCCACGCTGGCCGTGACGCGCAGATCACGGCCATCCAGAACGACAGGCGCACTGACCGCTTCCAGTATCCGTTTGATGACGCCGGTGGCCTCGCGCGGCGTGCTCAACTCTTCCAGCAGCAGCACGAATTCGTCGCCGCCGAAGCGGGCCACGGTATCCAGCTCGCGTACGGCCTGCACCAGGCGCCGGGCGATTTCAGCGAGCACCTTGTCCCCGACCGCGTGGCCGAGGCTCTCGTTGACGAGCTTGAAGCGGTCCAGCCCCAGAAAGGCCACGGCAAAGAAATAGTCGTCCCGACGCTTGCAGCGTTCCAGACCGAGCAGTATCCGGTCCATGACCAGGGTACGGTTGCCGACGCCGGTAAGATGATCGTGCAGCGTATGGTGCTGCAGTTGCAGCTCGACCTGTTTGCGGTCGCTGACGTCGCGGATGGAATAACGGAACCCGGACGCTGCGCCGAGCGCGTTATATACGCGCTGCGCCGCCACGGAAACCCAGCGGGACCTGCCGTCGAGGTGCTGGATGCGCAGATCGAGCAGGTCGTACGTGGTCTTGCTTTCGACGGCGCGCAGGGTCGCCCACAGGGGACGGTCTTCGGGGTGAATGATCCGCTCCAGCAGGTCCGGATCGTCGGTAAAGGCGCCGCGGGCAAAGCCGGTGATGCGCTCGCAGGACGGACTGGAATAGAGCAGGCGTCCGTCCTCGGCTATCCAAAGCTCCCAGTCGAAGGTATGATCGGACACGATCCGGCACAGCTCTTCCGCGTCGCGCAACGACTGCTCGACGCGGTACCTGGGCGTGGCGTCGTGCAGGGTCGCCCCGATGGCCAACTGGCCGTCCCAGACGGCAGGGTGACTGCGCAACTCGACATGCCGCTCCGTCCCGTCCGGTCCGAGCAGGGTCAGGTCACGGTTCTGGCAGGTAGAAGCTGCCTCGGACGTCAGCATCGCGCTGGTCAGGGCCTGCGGGTCCGCGGTCATCCACGCCCGCGCCGCGGCATTGGCGTAGGCCAGCTCCCCGCCGTGCAGCAGCACGAGCACGGCGTCGGGAAGCTCGTCGAGCAGGGGAACCAGCCCGGCATCCGGCAGGCAGCCCGCCGGTTCGTCGTCGCTCTCAACATGGGCCGGAGCCTCGTTCGTCGCCGTGGTCGTGACTTCCGGCGTAGCATCGTCCACGCCAGCTCCGGTCGCCGGGCCGAAATTGTCGAGTCGCCTGGGCATGGCCCGGCGTCGCCACAGAAGCCCGATCACGGCCAGAAGCAACAGGCCGGCGACGGCCCACCCGACCGGCAACAGGACCGATGCCGCCGGCGCCGCTACGGGTCCGGTTGCGACGATGCGACTGTCCGGAGGCAGGTTCTCGTGGGCGATTTTGAAGCGCTCCAGCACGGCGGCGTCGAAAAGAAACCGGGGTTCGGCAACGGGCGCAGGCCGGAAGGCTGCCTTCTCCGGCGAGAGCAGGGCCAGCAGGGCGCTCCCCGCGAGCCTTCCCGACTGTACCACATCCGCGAGCTTCCCGCCGGCGATTCCCTGACCAAAACCCAGGTCCGTCAGCGCGTAAACCGGCCTGGGGCAGGCTGCGCACAGCTCGCCCAGGGTGAGCCCCGAGGGCAGCCGCGCGTCATCGTCGCGCAGGGAAAACCCGGCGTAGAGCACGACGTAGCTCGCGTCGAGCTGACGGACACGATCGAGCGCTGCGGCACGGGATACGCCCTCGCCGATATCCACCGGCTCGGGGATGATACGGCCCTGATGCTCGCGCAGGAGCTCGCTCAGGACTTTGGCCACGGCCCGGCTTTCCCGGGTCTGATCCATCAGGCAGGCGACACGCCGGGCCTCGGGGTGCAACGACAACGCCAGATCGAGCGTGGCCTTGACCCCGAGCGGGGCGACGACGCGCCGGCCCTTGGGAATGTCCGCAGGATGAAGCCGGTCGACGAAGCTGCCAGCCACGCCGGACAGAATCAGCGGCACCCCTGGAAAGATATCCTCGCCCTGCCGGAGCAGAAACCGGCAGGCAGCCTCGCCGTCGGCAACCAGCGCATCCGGCATCTGCCTGGCGTATCTGGTCTTGAAATATGCCCCCAACGGAGCCAGGCTGTCCACATCGGCAACCGCTCCCGCGTCAAGATACTCCTGGCGCAGGCGCCACTCCGAACCCGACAAGCCTTCTGCCAGCTCGGCTTCAAGGCCCCGGACAAAGGCCCTGCTCCAGGCATCCCCGGGCCGACCGCCGTGGACCACGAGCACGTCCGTGCCCGCACTCCGCGCCAGAGCAGCGCCTGACGCCAGAGCGACGACAACAAGAATACCAGACACGAGCCAGCCGATACCACGCAATGCGCTGCCCTCTTCTCACGGACAAAACCTGAGACTATTTTCCCCCTTCTAGTTCAGCAGACAAAAAAAAGCAATACCTACGCGATGTTTCATGTTTTCTGACAAGGCGCACGTCCGAAGGGCGTCCGGTATCGTGTCATACCAGCCTGACAGCGCCCACACGTCATGTCTGCGAAGTACGGCAGGCAACGGCATTGCCCGCGCGTGTTTTTTTCAGTGAATACGGAACACGCGCATGGTTCCGCGATATTGCCGAACCTGCTGCGGCGCGGGCAGCGTCCGCTGCCCGCGCCCGGCGTAGCGTTGTGGACGCCGCGCGAGGTCTCCTTCGGGCGCGTTCAATACCAGAATGCCCGCCGCCGACCCGGATGGGTATGTCTGGCACGAATACTGCAAAATTAAAGATAAAACGGCAACAGAAACAGAAAAAGGAGCGCGTCATGAACAGTCAGGTCAATATCGTCAGCAAGGGGTGCTGCGAGGTCAAGGTGTATCCGGACGACAGCCTGAACTTTCACGTCAGGGTTTCCATGGCCGGGAGGAGTTTCGTCCAGGGCGGATTCCGGAATCCCGACGAAGCGCAGCGTCACGGTATCGCCATCATGCTGACCATGGACGGTCTGCAGAGGCGTTGAAGATGGAAATAGCACCGAAACAGCCCGTCAGACCGGCCAGTGCCCCCGCGCGTCTGCGTGCGGAACGGACAGGCCGGTCTGACGTCATATCTTCCCGCCTGAACGGCTTTTCCTCCAGATAACGAATAACGCAGCCCCTCCCGGCTGCGATCAACGCCACGACCCGGTTGGCTGCCCGCTTTCTGTCGGCTCGGCGTCATTATTCTGTCGATTCTGGGTTCGGACCGAGTCAACATCCCCAGACGTGTTCTGAAAGATAATGCCGATGGGATCCTGGCATTGGCAGATTGCGGACGTTTTCCCGTATTCCGCGCGCACAGGGAGGTCGCTTTCCGGATGTGGGAATCGTAAACGGGACTCTATGCTGGCCCTCTATGCTCACCAAAAGCGCGCATGCTTTGTGAGTATTCCGTGACGAAGAGCTTGCGCGTATCCGTATGCTCGCCGCCGAGCCAGGGATGAACCGGCGGGTCCTTTCGCTGCGGGTGTGCGCCGAATTCGGCTGCCGCAAGCCCGACGGAGGGCTTAAGGAGATGAGCTGCCGGGTCGCCTGCCTGCGCATGCAGGCCGATGAACTCGTACAACGGCCTGCCCGCGGCATCGCAGCAGTAACGCCGCACGGAAAACAGCCCGGACAACCCGGGGCGAACTACAACCACCGCTGCTGGCCAGTGTCGGCGCTTTGCACGCCGTGCGCCTTAAGCCGGTTTTGACGCGGCGCGATTCACTCGTGTGGAATGAGTACATCGACCGTTACCACTATCTGGGTTACCAGCCTTTGCCCGGCGCGCAACAGCGGTACTTCGCCAGGTCCGAAGAAGGTCTGCTCGCGTTGCCGGGCTTCGGGGCCGCTGCCTGGAAAACCGCGCCACGCAACGAGTTCATTGGTTGGACGGCGCCCCAGCGCCAGGCCCGCCTCCACCTCGCCGTCAATAACGCCCGTTTCCTCATCCTCCCGTGGGTACGCTCCAGGCACCTGGCCTCCAG
>CAZGAH010000077.1:0-815 GCA_964523295.1 uncultured Desulfovibrionaceae bacterium
CTGTAGCTCAGTTGGGAGAGCGCTTGAATGGCATTCAAGAGGTCGTCGGTTCGATTCCGTCCAGCTCCACCAAAGAAATCAAGGGCTTAGAGGCGATTGTCTCTAAGCCCTTTTTCCTTTCCTGTCATCTGGTCCCGCCCTGGTCCCGCTTTTTCGGTTTGCGAGACCGACTGACGCGGACTTTCAAATCACCATGGCCATGCTCATCATGCCCCTTCTTCGGCCCCAAAGAGGAGTATCCATATTTTGTGTCGATCGATGGCATTGGAAAAGAGGTTAATGGCAGATCTGAGCACAACGTTGACCGCTATGTTGAACATCATTGTTGTTCCCGGTTTTTGGGAAAACCGTCATGATACACACCATGCGCGGTGAGCCCCAAAATAGCTCTTTGCTTGTTTTTACATATTAGATATAGCTTTGCTAGATAATTACGACATAGCCAAATTCGTCGATTTGGATGATTTCAGTTATTCCAGGCAGTTAGAAAGGACACGTAAATCTTCCGGCCCCTTTGGATATCCAGGATAGTTACTTTTGTGTGACATCGAACGACGATAACGTCGCTCGTGCATGGCGTAAAGGTACTCGCTCAACTCTTCCAGCTTCACGTCTCTCTGAGTAATCGCCTTCAGCAACGGCTGGATGTGCTCGGACTCGAACCCGTCAAGGTCATTCCTGACACCCCGCGCGCATCGTGCAGAGCAAGGGCATTACGCACTCCCCCACCAGAGGCCTTTCCGGGCCAGCGTAGCGCTTGCGCAGAAATTCCGCATGCTCTATAGTTTTTGGCATATCGTATAGCTTGGAAATCT
>CAZGAH010000077.1:825-17591 GCA_964523295.1 uncultured Desulfovibrionaceae bacterium
AAGCGCTCAGCGAACGCGACATTTGCACCAAGCGAATCACCCCGGCCCTTGTAAGCTCCGGTTGGGACACGATGTCGCAAATCCGCGAAGAGGTCAGCTTCACCAAGGGCCGCATCATCGTTCGCGGCCGGCTCGTCTCCCGCGGCAAAGGCAAGCGCGCCGACTACATCCTGTACATCAAACCCAACATCCCGCTGGCCGTCATCGAGGCCAAGGACGCGACGCACAGCGTCGGCGACGGCATCCAGCAAGCCCTGGACTACGCGACAACGCTCGACATCCCCTTCGCCTTTTCTTCCAATGGCGACGGATTCGTCTTCCACGACAGAACCGGCGTCAGACCCTCCAAAGAAACGACACTGGCAATGGACGCCTTTCCCTCACCGGAGGATCTGTGGGCCACGTATCGCGCATGGAAGGGCCTGACAGCGGAATCCGAGCGCATCGTCTTGCAGGACTACTTCGACGACGGCAGCGGCAAGACGCCGCGCTATTATCAAGCGAACGCCATCAACGCCACCGTGGAGGCCATCGCTAAAGGGCAGAGCCGTATCCTCCTGGTCATGGCCACCGGCACGGGCAAGACGTTGACCGCCTTTCAGATCATCTGGCGGCTGTGGAAAGCGGGGGTAAAAAAGCGCATCCTTTTTCTGGCCGACCGGAACGTGCTTGTCGATCAAACGATGGTCAACGACTTTCGCCCCTTTGGCCCGGCCATGGCGAAACTCAGCACCGGCGCACGGACTATCGAACGTGTTGACGGCTCGAAGGTCGAACTCGCGACAGCCCTCGATCATCAACGCAGGATCGATACCGCCTATGAAATCTACCTGGGACTCTACCAGGCGATAACCGGCCCTGAGGAGCGGCAAAAACTCTACCGGGAGTTTTCACCCGGCTTCTTCGATCTCATCGTCATCGACGAATGCCACCGGGGCAGCGCCGCGGAGGATTCCGCCTGGCGAGAAATCCTGGATCACTTCGCCGGGGCAACGCAAATCGGCCTGACCGCCACGCCGAAGGAGACCAGATACGTTTCCAACATCCACTATTTCGGCAAACCCGTATACACGTATTCGCTGAAGCAAGGCATACGCGACGGTTTCCTTGCCCCTTATAAAGTTGTTAAAGTGCACATTGACAAAGATGTCGGGGGCTGGAGGCCAGAAAAAGGGAAATGCGACATCAACGGGAAGCTCGTCGAGGACCGCCTGTATAACCAAAAGGACTTTGACCGGAACCTGGTCATTGACGAGCGTACCCTCCTCGTTGCCAAAAAAGTCTCGGACTTCCTGCGCGAGAGCGGGGGCCGTTTCCAGAAGGCCATTGTCTTCTGCCTGGACCAGGAGCACGCCCCGCGCATGAGGCAGGCCCTTGTCAACGAGAACAAAGACCTTTGCGACGCCAATGCCCGCTACGTCATGCGCATGACCGCGAGCGATGAAGAGGGCTGCGCGGAAATCGGCAATTTCATCGACCCGGAATCACCGTATCCCGTCCTGGTCACGACGTCGCGCCTGCTTTCCACCGGGGTGGACGCGCAGACCTGCCGACTGATCGTGCTGGAGCGCGAAATCGGCTCCATGACCGAGTTCAAGCAGATTGTCGGGCGCGGCACGCGTATCCACGAAGACACCAGGAAATACTTCTTCACGATCATCGACTTTCGCGGCGCCACCGGCCTCTTTGCCGACAAGGACTTTGACGGAGAGCCGGTCCAGATATACGAACCCAAGCCAGGCGAGCCGATAGTTCCGCCGGACGAGCCCCCTTCCGGCGACGAAGACAACCCCATCCCCGGGCAACCGGACGAGGAGGAACCCATCATCATCGACCCGACGCCCCCGGACATCACCATTCCGCCGGGGGGCGGCGCTCCGATAAAAGTATACGTGAACGGGGTGCTGGTCGCCATTATTGCCGAGCGCGTCGAATATCTCGACGAGAACGGCAAGCTCGTCACCGAGAGTCTGAAGGATTTCACCAGGAAAGAACTCAAGAAGCACTTCGCCAGCCTCGACGCGTTTCTCAAACGCTGGAATGCGACCGAGCGCAAACAGGCGCTTCTCGACGAGCTGGCGAGCGAAGGCTTGCCGCTGGAACCACTCATGGAGGAGGTTGACAAGGACCTCGATCCGTTCGACCTCATCTGCCATGTCGCCTTCGACCGCCCGCCGCTGACCCGGCGCGAGCGGGCCGAGAATGTCCGCAAGAGAGATGTCTTTACGAAATATGGCCCCCAGGCCCGCGCCGTGCTGGAGGCCTTGCTGCAAAAATACCAGGATATCGGCGCGTTCGATCTGGACGACCCGAATATTTTGAGAAATCGCCCCTTCGACAGCATGGGGACGGTAGTCCAGCTTATCAGGCAATTTGGAACCCGCGCCGATTTCGAGCGCGCTGTTCATGAACTTCAAGCTGAGCTGTATCACGAGGTAGCCTGACGAATGTCCGTCCGGAACATAGTCAAATCCATCCAGGACATCATGCGCCAGGATGTCGGCGTCGATGGCGACGCGCAGCGCATCTCGCAGCTCTGCTGGATGTTCTTTCTGAAAATTGTCGACGATCAGGACCTTGAACTGGCGTCTATCAGACCCGATTACCGCTCGCCGGTTCCCGACCAGTTTCAATGGCGCGCCTGGGCCGCGAACCCGGAAGGCCTTACCGGCGACAAGCTGATCTCGTTCATCAACGGAGATCTCTTTCCGGCTCTGAAAGCGCTCCAGGTCTCGGGCCAGCCTGGCGACCGCCGCCGCGTCGTGCGCGATGTCTTCGAGGACGCGTACAACTACATGAAATCCGGCCAGCTCATGCGCCAGGTCATCAACAAGATCAACCAGGTCGATTTCAACGACCTCGCGGAGCGCAAGCACTTTGGCGACATCTACGAGCAGATTCTGAACGACCTGCAGAGCGCCGGGAACGCCGGCGAGTACTACACGCCGCGCGCCGTCACCGCGTTCATGGTGGACCGCATCGACCCGAAACCCGGCGAGCTTCTCCTGGACCCGGCCTGCGGCACGGGCGGCTTTCTCACCTGCGCCATCCGGCACATGCGCGAACGCTCCGTTGCCCGGGTTGCGGATGAGCAGCGTTTGCAACATGCGCTGCGCGCCGTGGAAAAGAAACAGCTCCCACACATGCTCTGCGTCACGAACATGCTATTGCACAACATCGAGGACCCGAGCTTTGTCCGTCACGACAACACGCTGGCTCGCCCCTACATCAGTTACACGTCAAGCGACCGCGTGGATATTGTGGTCACCAACCCGCCCTTTGGCGGGCGCGAGGAAGACGGCATCGAGGCCAACTTCCCCAAACACTTTCAGACGCGCGAGACCGCGGACCTGTTCCTCGCGCTGATCATCCGCCTGCTCAAGCCGGGCGGCCGCGCCCCCGTAGTGCTTCCCGACGGCACCCGCTTCGGCGAGGGCGTGAAGACGCGCCTCAAAGAGCATCTGCTGGCGGAGTGCAACCTGCACACGATCGTCCGCCTGCCCAACAGCGTGTTCAAGCCCTACGCCAGCATCGGCACCAACCTGCTGTTCTTCGTCAAGGGCGAGCCGACCCGTGACATCTGGTTCTACGAACACCGCGTCCCCGCGGGCCAGAAGGCCTACTCCATGACCCGCCCGATTCGGTTCGAACATTTTGCCCCGTGCGTGGAATGGTGGGACAAGCGCGAGGAAAACGAGTTCGCCTGGAAGGTCCCGGCCGCGGACGTCATAGCCAGAGGCTACAATCTCGACATCAAAAACCCGCACACTACCGAAGACGACCACGGCGACCCCGAAGAATTGCTGGCCAAGCTGGAGCAGTCCGAGCAAGAAACCGCCCGTCTGCGGGACCAGTTGAAAACGATCCTGGAGGAGGCGCTGCTCCGATGAGTCCCGCCCGCCTTCTGGAACACTTTGAGCGCATCGCCGAGGCCCCTGGCGCGATCCCGAGATTGCGCCGGTTTGTTCTGGATTTGGCGGTGAGGGGGAAGCTGGTTGAGCAGGACCCGAATGATGAGCCGGCGGCGGAGTTGCTGGGGAGGATTTTTTCTAATAGAGATAAACATACTGCAACGAAACAACGGAACAAAACTTTGCCAGAGGAGATAGATTGTTGCACTGCTCCGCACATGGTGCCGAGTAGCTGGGCCTGGGAAAACCTACAAACACTAAGCGATAAAATCCATTATGGGTATACTGCCTCTGCGGATAAAACAATAAATAAAGTTAGACTTCTCAGAATAACGGACATTCAAAACAATAAAGTAGACTGGACGTCTGTTCCTGGATGCGAGATAGACAACAAAATTGTTGATCAATATAAGCTAGAAAAGGGAGACATTTTAATTGCTAGAACCGGTGGCACCGTTGGAAAATCATATCTAATAGAACTTATTCCAGTTGTTGCCGTATTTGCCTCCTATCTTATCCGTGTAAAAATCTCACACCTGCTGTTTGACAAGTATATAAAATGTTTTTTTGAGTCACCGACATATTGGGTCCAGCTTTACGACGGTGCCCGCGGAGCTGGCCAACCCAATGTAAATGGCCAAACACTTGGTAATATAATGGTACCGACCCCCCCCCTCGCCGAGCAGCACCGCATCGTCGCCAAGGTAGACGAACTCATGGCCCTCTGCGACCGCTTGGAAGCCTCACAGACAAAACGCGAGAGCCGGCGTGACAGACTGGTGGCGGCATCACTGAAGCGCATCGGCCAACCCGAGGAGGTGGGCAACGGCGACGAGTTCCGAGCCAACGTCCGTTTCCACCTCCACCACCTGCCCCGCCTCGCCACCCGACCCGAGCATATCAAAGAGCTGCGCCAGACGATCCTGAACCTGGCGGTTCGGGGGAAGCTTGTGGCGCAAGACCCGAGTGATGAGCCGGCGGCCGAGCTATTGAAAACGATCAAGGCTGAAAATGAACAGCCCCAAACCGTTGGCCGCACAGTACGTGAAACGTCGCTTGGCCTGATTAAAACAGACGAAACACCCTTCGATCTTCCTTCCGGCTGGACTTGGACGCGCTTCCCTGAAGTTGGCATCTTTGGACGTGGAAAGTCCAAACATAGACCCCGGAATGATTCACTTCTCTTTGAAGGTGGCACTCATCTATTTATTCAAACAGGTGACGTCGCAAGATCTAGAGGGCTTATTTCCACTTTTAGTGGAAAATATAATGACGTCGGTCTCGCTCAGAGTGCAAAATGGCCTGCTGGAACACTATGCATAACAATTGCTGCCAACATTGCAGATAGTGGGATTCTGACTTTTGATGCATGTTTCCCAGACAGTGTCGTTGGGTTCATTCCTGCGTCTATTTTTGAAAGCGCAAGGTATTTTGAATATTTTATGAGGACTATAAAAAGCAACTTGCTCGAATTTGCGCCAGCCACAGCTCAAAAGAATATCAACCTGAGCATCCTTAATTCTGTATTAATCCCACTCCCACCATTGGCTGAACAAAACCGCATCGTCGCCAAAGTAGACGAACTCATGGCCCTTTGCGACCAAATAGAAACGCACCTCAAAACGTCCCAGTTCGACCGTGCCCGTCTGTTGGAAGCGACACTCGCTGAGGCGTTGGGAGCGAGCGAGCCGCCTGCGCAAAAAGCAACCCGCTCGCCCGGCATGACGAATGCGCAACCAGAAAGAATCGAGCCATCCCCAAAGATTGCCTCCAATTCGCCCCAGAAGAAGACAAGCACGAGCATTCAAGGCAGCTTGCTTGAGTTGCCGCCCCAGACACAACCGAAACCAACCCCAAACGCCCAAAAAGCAATCCTGGCCCACATGCAACCCAACCAAGACTACACCCGCGCCCAACTCTGCGAAGCGCTGGGGCTTTCGGTTTATGAGTGGAATATGGCCATAAAGGCGCTGAAGGAGAGAGGGAAGGTGGTGCAGCGGGGGGAGAAACGGGGGGCGAGGTATCGTTCAAAATGGGGAGGGAAGGCAGTTAAATGTTGAAAGATCGAATTTTTGGAGTTGATGGCAGCGTGACTTATACAGGGCTAAAGTCCCAGATTTACACTCGACAATTCACAGCACCATATAAATCACATAAAATATAAATACAAATTAAACATCCATTTATTTTTAAAGCGAAATTAACAAGCAACATAGGTGGTCAATGTGGAAGAAAGATATCAATATTCTGCAGCAGAATCATTACTCGGGTATATTTACCAATGCCGTCTTGCGTTGTTGGGATCATTAAAACGCTTGAAATCTGACGCATCTATTTCTATCGCAATCGAAACTCTCGACGACGTTGTTTTCGAAAAAGACGGCAGCCCTACTGAAATCATTCAGGTTAAACATCACATCGCCCGGAAAGCCAACCTCACAAATGCGAGTACCGACCTATGGAGGACAATCCGGATTTGGTGCGACCTGTTTTCTAAATGGCCGGCTGATAATAATTCTATTTTGTGCCTGATGACGACCGAAAATTCAACCGAAGATTCAGCTGCTTACTACCTTAGAATTGAAAACAGGAATATTGCTGAGGCTGAGAACCTACTACTACAAACGAGCCGAACGTCGTCAAACAAATCAAACGAAGAAGGGTATAAAAAGTTTAATTCACTCAGCGACGAACAACGCATAGCCCTCCTCAATCGGGTGCATATCCTAGATAATTGTCCTTTAATCAATGACATACAAATCAATCTAAAAGAAGAACTATGGGGCCATTGTGAGCGACACCAGTCAGATCAATTTCTCATATATCTGGAAGGCTGGTGGCTCCAACGGGTTACAGCTATACTTAGCAATAAGAAATATAAGCCTTTGAAAGACAAAAGAAACGCTTCAGAAATCTCAAATTCAGATAAGAACAACAATACAAGAATCACTGGAAGAGAAATAGACGCCGAGCTGAATAACCTTAGAGAAAAATTCAAATCGGATTCATTACCCGTGCATCAAGAAATTATGCATGCTAAGCCAGATATCACTCCATTTTCAAATTGGGTGTTTGTCAAACAACTGCGTTTACTAAATCTTCTTGAGAGCCGAATTCAGCGTGCTTCGACGAACTTTTTCAAAGCCTCGGAGCAACGATCACGTTGGGTAAGAGAATCACTTCTCGTCGATGATGAACTGGAACAATACGACGATACCCTTATTGAAGAATGGAGTATCCAATTTGATCAATCAAAAGATGCTATGCCCCTTAACCCGACCGATTCCGAACACGTTGCATCAGGTATGAGAGTCTACGATTGGGTGGAGGGCAAGGCACATATCCCGATACGACCTTCATTTCAGGAGCATTTTATAACCAGAGGCTCATACCATATGCTTGCGAACCGACTTCTGGTCGGCTGGCATCCTGAATTCAAATCTCGCTTGGCTGGTCAATATACGGAAGAGAACTCATGAAAGAATGGGCAAAAAGATCTCCAGAGATTGCAGCGCTTTTGAATCCTGCTTTTTGCGAGTTTATATTATCAACAGGCATAAATGAATACACTAAACACGTCAATGACGGCGCCCCATATGCTTTTCCATTTTTGTTATTGCCTCTGGTTCTACACAAAACGACCAGGCAGTTGTTTCCACGGACAAGTCGTACATTGTTCTCCGCCTGGATCACCAATGCCAAATCTGCGAGTGCCAAAATTGGCTTTGCAGAAAGGGCAAATAACATGGCTCCCTACGTCAAAGAAGCACTAATCTTTGCTATGCAAAACAACAGAATTTACGTCACAGACTCTGGGCGGCTCAAAACATCGAATCCAGCCCTTAAGTCCCTACCAAATGCAACCAAGGAAGTCAATGAGTGTATCCGGGCCGCTGTGATGTGCGGAAAGTGGTTTTTCATGGTTGGTGATTTCAAAACAGCTATGGCCCTACTGGGAGTAAAGCCATGAAATTTCAAATTGTAAACATTCTACTTTATGGATTGAGCGGGCAAATACGTTCCATTGAACTTAAACCAGATGCAGTAAATATCATCACCGGACAATCCAAAACGGGTAAATCGGCTCTTATTCACATCGTTGATTATTGTCTCGGTCGAAATGAATGCAATGTTCCGGCAGGCGTTATCCGCAAGCATGTCGAGTGGTATGCATTAAAACTCCAATCCTCTTCAGGAGATATCTTTATTGCTAGGCGAAGGCCCGAGCCAGGCAAAAAAAGCTCAGAAGATATCTATATTGTTCGCGGGGCATCACTTAATTTTCCAGAATTACATGACCTTAAAAAAAATGCAAATTTAGAAACTCTCTCGTCAATTCTCAATCAAATTCTTGGAATTGAAGAATACACTCAAGAACCAAAAACAGGTCAGACTCACAAAACTGGCACGGCTGACATTAGAAAAGCATTTTTCTATTGCTTTCAAGAGCAAAGTGAAATAGATGATCAAAAATTACTCTTTCATCGTCAGGGAGATCAATATATACCGCAAAGGATTAAAGACTATCTCCCTTACTTCCTCGGTGCAATCACGAGTGAGTTCATCCAAAACAAGGAAGAACTGCGAAAGCTGAAGCTCAAACTAAAGCAGATAGAGTTCACCAACGCTGAACGTAACAGACTGAAAGGTCAGAACTTCGAACGTGCTTTTGCTCTACTGAACGAAGCTAAAAGTGTTGACCTCCTCCCAGCAGACGAGCCTCTTCCGTATTCATGGGACAGTGTACGTTATTTGATTGAGTCAGCCCTTGCCATCAATATCGATAATTATCTTGAGGGGCCAAATTTCACCATTCTCAACGATCTATTATCCCAACAACATGAAACAAGAGAATCATACAGAATATCATCTGATGAACTCAATTCATTGATATATTTAAAACGCTCATCGAATGGGTTTAGTTTTGAAATGGTAGAACAGAAGTCGCGACTGGAATCAATCAACATTTTTGACCACACTGGAGACACGAATGCCTGCCCGCTTTGTTCATCAACGTTAAACAGTGCTGTTCCCTCTGCAGAAGCTATTCGAGCATCGCTGACCGACATTGATTCACAACTCAAAGCAGTCACCAACGATACTCCACACTTAGACATACTGATATCAAAAGCTAAAGACAACCTAGCGATAATCAAAAATAAACTCAATGAAATTAAAACTTCTATCAATTCTCTTCAGACTACAAATAAGCATATCTCTAAATTAATGGACTTCAATTCCAGGCGAGCTATGATAAAAGGCCGACTCAGCTTTTATCTAGAAAATATGCCCACAAAAAATGACGAAGATTCGGAAGATATATCAGAAGCCAAAAAGCTTGTCGAACAAATCCGTGCTCTAGAAGTTGTACTCGACGATGAGGCACTCGCCGAGCGTTTAGAATCCATACTCTCTCTTGTTTCCTCTCATATAACTTCGTTAGCAAGAAAACTTAAGATTGAACACTCGAACTCTCCGATGCGATTGGACCTCAAAAAGTTAACCATCGTCGCAGATCATCCTGAAGACGGACCGATCCCAATGCCTAAAATGGGCAGTGGAGAAACCTGGGTCGGCCTCCATCTCGTGACTCATTTAGCGCTACACAACTGGTTCGTTAAGAAACAACGACCTGTTCCACAGTTCTTATTTTTAGACCAACCATCCCAGGCTTATTTCCCGCCCGATGCTTCAGCCGAAACCGTTCGCGCGGAGACGGAAGCAATGAATCCAGACAGAGAGTCGGTAATCCGCATGTTCAAGTTAATTGTCGAAGAAACCAATCATTTCCAAGTAATCATCACTGAGCACGCAGACATCAGAGAGGATTGGTATCAAGCATTGGTCCGTGAAAATTGGTGGGATGGGAAAAAAAAGCTCGTTCCCGTTGAATGGATTGAGGTGGAATAACGTGTGTGGGGCCTATCCAAGTCAACACCCCGAATTCACACATGATATACCCCATAACAGGCTGTTTCCATGCCTTACAAAGCCTTGTGCCCCGGACGACGCACTCAACAGAGCAGATTTGCGCCTGGAACAGCTCCGGCAAACGCTGGTCAGGCTCCAGCAGCGACATGGCCTGGCCCGGGTTGATCGACATGGATACGGAAGAAGGCGGCATGTTCCCGATTCACAGCCGGATACGCGCTGACGTTTTCCTCGGGAGAGGTCGGGCATGACGAAACATACCTGCCAGCCACCTTACACCATCACCCACGAAATACTGAATCGGATCGCGGCCATCTGCGAGGCTATCGGACGGCTGAGCGGGCTCACCGACCAGGCGCGTGCCTTGCGGCTGCGGCGCATCAACCGTATCCGCACCATCCACGGCTCGCTGGCCATTGAGGGCAATACGCTGAGCGAGGCGCAGATTACCGCGATTCTTGAGGGCAAGCGCGTCATCGCCCCGCCCCGCGAGGTGCAGGAGGTGAAGAACGCGCTGGCCGCCTACGACCGCTTCGAGACCTGGAAGCCCCTGGCGGAAAAGGACCTGCTGGAGGCGCATCGGCTATTGATGTCCGGTCTGATCGACGAGGCGGGTATGTATCGGCGCGGCGGCGTGGGGGTGATGGCGGGCCGGCAGATGATTCACCTGGCTCCGCCCGCCGATCGCGTGCCGCAGCTGATGGCCGGCCTCTTCGGCTGGCTGTCCACAACCGACGCGCACCCGCTCATCGCCAGCTCGGTCTTTCACTACGAATTCGAATTCATCCACCCCTTCGCCGACGGCAACGGCCGCATGGGACGGTTATGGCAAAGCCTTATTCTGGCCCGCTGGAACCCCCTTTTCGCCGATATCCCGGTGGAAAGCCTGATCTTCGAGCACCAGCCCGCGTACTACCAGGCACTGCGCGAGAGCACCCGCCAGACCGACTCCGCGCCGTTCATCGCCTTCATGCTGCAGATGATTCTGGATGCCGTGACCACCTCCGCCCCCCAAGTCACCCCTCAAGTCACCCCCCAAGTCGGCGAGCTGCTGGCGGCGATCCGGGGCGAAATGAGCCGTGCGGCGCTGCAAGCCGCCATGGGGCTTTCGGACCGCAAATCCTTCCGCGAACGCCACCTCAAACCGGCCCTGGCCGACGGCCTGATTGAGATGACCATCCCCGACAAGCCCAACAGCCGTTTGCAGAAATATCGCCTGACAGGCAAGGGCCGTCAGTGGCTGGTGCAGAATGGCTATGAATACCCTGCGACAAACTCGCGCCATGGCTTGTGACGGGAGGACGTTTTCTCGTCTCGCAGGGCGGACGCTCGGAGAGCAAGCGCTGGTACGCGTAGGAATCGGTGCCGTTAGCTTTGCACGTCTCGATTACGCAGAGAATGCGGCCTGGCTTTCGGCTCCGCCCAGCGAACCGCAAAACAGCCAGTTCTTGCGATTTGCCGTACACGGGCGAATCGAGTTCCAATCCGGTTGTTATCCGAGCGCGGGCGACCGTGCTCACGATACGCAAGGATGCGATCCCATTGGTCAAGCATGAAGCCTACAGCCCCCCCGCCCCTCCCACCAGATAACCTCCGGATTTGACAAGCACTACGCCGCGTGGCTATGAGCCGGGAGGAAGCTGGTATGGTTGCCGGCGCTACGTGTCCGGCCGGAGATATTCCCTCGGCGCGCGGGGGTGGAGGCAGCGGGGTATGGTCAGGGAGACGCGGAAGACGCTCAGTATGATGCAGCAGGATTTGGAGGCCTTGTCGCTGGACGAGGCGGGGTGGTATTTTGAGAATTATCTGGACATCTTTCAGCTCGATCTCGGCACCGCTACCGCCTTTATCGAGCGCGTGCTGACCGAGAAGCCGCAGGCGTATACGGCGCGCACGCGGCCCTTGCTCGAGTTGGCGATCAAGGCGGCCGTGAATCTGGCCAGTTTTGATCCGGACATCCTTCGTCTGGCGCTCATGACCGGCATTGCGCCGCAGGCCGAGCCCGTGGTCAAGGTGCTTGAGGCCACGCACGTCGAGCCCGACGTGTTCGACGAAATCCGCGGCCTGCCTCTCGGGCGCTTTGCCGCCGAGGTGCGGCAGATCTGCGAGCGGATGTTGCAACGGCATCCCATGGCCATACGCTACGCAGACCTGTTGTTGCAGGTCGATCTGTTCGAGGCCAGGCCGCCCGCGGACGTGCTCTCGCGCATGAAATGCCCGCGCATGCTCTCTACCCTGTGGACCAAGCGGCTGTTCGATCACCACGCAACCATGGGCGCCGACGTCCAGGCCTGGCCGCTTCTGGAAGCGCTGCCCGCGCAGCTCGACGACCCGTTCACCCTGAGCCGGGCCGCGGAAATGCATCGCCGCCGCGGCGATCTGGAGGCCGCGATCGGGCTCTACCGCCGGGCTCTTGCGCTCGCGCCGCTCCAGCGGCCGTACGATCTGCGCATCCGCGAACTCGAGTCGCCGTTCCGCCCGGACGCCTCGCTGCTGGCACGAAAACGCGTCGCGATCTGCCTCTACAGCTACAACAAGGCCGGCGTGCTGCGCGAAACTCTGGAGAGCCTGAGCCAAAGCGACATCGGCCCGGCGCGCGTGACCGTGCTCCTGAACGGGTGTACGGACGACAGTCTGGCGGCCGTGGAAGCTATGCGCGCGGCGTTTCCGGACAACCCGTTCGAGATCATCTCCCTGCCCGTGAACATCGGCGCGCCCGCGGCCCGGAACTGGCTGCTCAGCCTGCCGTCCACGCGCGAATGCGAGTACGTCGGCTTTCTCGACGACGACGTCTTCGTGCAGCCGGACTGGCTGGCGCAACTGCTGACCGTGGCCGAATCCGACCCGAAAATCGGCAACGTGGGCTGCAAAGTGGTCTTTCCCGGCGAACACCGGCTGCTGCAATACCTCTACCGCCACGTCTGCATCGCCAACGAACGCTCCATCCGCGCCAGCCTGCCCACACCGTACCTGCAATACGACATCGGCCTGTACGACGTGGTCCGGGAAACGCGCGTGGTCATGGGCTGCCAGCACCTGCTGCGCGTGCGCGCGCTCGACGACGCGCCCTGGTTCGACATCCGCTATTCGCCCTCGCAGATCGACGATACGGACCACGATTTACAGCTGTGTCTGGCCGGGTGGAAGGTCTGGTACTGCGGCACGGTCACCTGCGTACACCGCCAGGACTCCGGCACGTCGATCAAAAGCCGGCTCAATCTGGCCGCGCACGGCAGCGTTATGGGTAATGACCTGAAATTCTTCTACAAATGGCTCGAAAGCAAGGACCGACTGCGCGCCCTGGACGCCTTGAGCCTGCGCGATGCTACGGCGTCCGGCTGAGACCGGGGGGGGGCACCGGTTTATGCCGCGTGCTATGAGGTGGTTGTGAAGCTTCGAGAAGACTTGGAGACAGGAGCTTGATTGCCATGAGTGAAATTCTGAACGTCGCCCATGAGACCGCCCGGGCGTTGTACGACGTCGGCGCCATGGATGAAATCACCATGCGCAGGATCGACGTGCTATGCCTCCCGCCCAGGCGTACCTTCACGGCCGAGGACGTGCGCCGCATCCGCGTCAAGGTCAACGTCAGCCAACCGGTGTTCGCCGCAGTCCTCGGCGTGGGCAAATCCACAGTCCAGCACTGGGAGCAAGGCCACAAAAAGCCGGGCGGTCCCGCGTGCCGCCTGCTCGACCTCATCGACCGCAAAGGCATCGAGGCCTTCGGATAGCGCATTCTTCCCGATTTCTTGCGAGAACCAGGGCCGCCGTGTCTGACGGGGCCAGCCTGATCAACCCGCCGCACCGCGCAGCGCGTGGGCGGTCAGTTCCTCCAGGCTGACGCGGTTGTCGTCGTCGGCCAGGGACAGGACGTAGTGGTACTCGCGGGCAAAGCCGGGCGCCACGACGACGACATCCCGGGAGCGCAACCAGTCGGCGAGCACCCGCAGTTCCAAGGCCCCGCCCGAGGGTTCGGGCCGTCCGGTATCCGGGACGCGCGCGCCCAGGCAGCGCCAGGACCAGCCCGGCCGCGCGGCCTTCAAGCGTTCGAGCGCTTCCGCTTCCTCCTCGGCCGTACAGAGCAGAGTCAGTGCCGCGCCGGTCGAGGCCGTCAGGTGCAGCGAGGCCACGTTGCGGGCAAAGCGCGCCGCGTCGTACAGCTCGGACGCCAGATTCCCGGCCATGGCCTCCCGGTTCTCCGCGCCCTCGGGACGGAACCAGGGGATATTGGCCTCGACGTAGCGCGTGCAGGGGTGCTGGCGCAGGGCCTCCGGATCGCTGAGCCGCAGGCAGGCGACCAGGTCGCGGTGTTTCTTCGCCTCGGCGAGATTCCGGGAATAGAGCGCGCGCAGGCTGCGCAGATTGATGCGCTCCGGCATGGCCGCCGCGGCGTCGGCCTTGGCCAGAAAGGCGGCCCGGTCGAGGGGCGGCGCTGCGAGCGCGTCGGCGACGTCGAGCGGGGCGAAGACCTCCTGGTCGAGCAGACTCCAGGGCGACAGGGTACGAAAGACGGTCCCGGTGCTGGCCTGGATGTCGCGGGCGAACATCTCCGCCTCGGCCGCAGTGGCGAGATATTGCAGCGTCGTACGGGCGTGCCGGCCGTTCGCGTCGGCCAGGGTCACCCGGTCGCCCGCGGTCTCCAGGGGGAGCGTATACGGCGAATGCGCGGCATCGGGCCCCGCGGGCGACTCGGAATAATAGGTGGACTCGCCGCACAGGCGCAAATCAGCGCCGGCCAGGAGCACGTTCGGCGCGCAGAGCGTTTCCGCGCAGCCCAGACAGGCGAGCAGCGAGCTGAGCCAGGACTCCCGGACGCGAAAGGGATTTGGCAGCACCGAGCGGTCGAAGCTGTCGATGAAGAAGAGCTGCCGGAATCCCGGCGCAAAGCCCCGGATGGGCGCGAGCGAGAGCGCCAGCAGCACAGACTCGGGGAAGCTGTCGCCCGGACGATGGAAATGTTGCTGGATGGGCACGGTGTCCAGCTGCACGAGAATGTCCGGCGTCACGCCGACC
Source organism: uncultured Desulfovibrionaceae bacterium (assembly GCA_964523295.1). Classification (GTDB taxonomy): domain Bacteria; phylum Desulfobacterota; class Desulfovibrionia; order Desulfovibrionales; family Desulfovibrionaceae; genus CAZGAH01. The sequence goes on from CAZGAH010000077.1 coordinate 15,681, forward strand.
CGCCGCAGAAAGGGGAGCACGCGCGAGATGGTCAGAATGAGATAGCGTTTGGCAAGCTCGGCGCAATGCGGCTCGATGCGCGCGAGCGAGGGTCCGGGCATGAGCAGCAGGCAGGGCAGGCCGACGCGCTGCGCCTGGAGCTTGTCCGCCAGCGGATGCTGCAGGTGAAAGGCGGTGTTGCGGTAGCGGTTGAGCAGATGCAGGAATTCCGGCGGCGCCTCGGCGGGACGGAGCCCCAGCGGATCGGGAATGCGCGTGGAGCGGGAAGGGAGGTTGACGTATTTCATGAACAGAAAGATCAGCAGCTTCTGCGCGCGCAATACCTCCCGCGGCCGTCGCTCGTGTTCGGCGCTCGAGGTCACGATATGCAGCCCGCCAGCCATGCGCCGGAGGTCCAGACAGCGTATCTGCTCCAGCGTCTGCGCGGTCACGGTTTCGTAGATCACGAGCCTGTCGGCGGGGACGGAAAGGGGCGTTGCCGGACTCCCGAGACAGACGACAAGCCCGGCAGCCCCTTCGGGAGCCCGATCGATAACAGCGGAAAGTTCTGGATGCGGCATAATCTCTTCGCGTTTGTGTATCGCCGTCCTCGGGGTCTTGCGTTACGCGGACCCCTGAGGTAGGCCTGTGAGCGTGGCGGTCGCGTCGTGGCTCTTGCATCCACGCGACGCGGCGAAATTTGCGGCGCTGATCCGAAGCAAGCGCCAGCGGGCTTCGACCCTTCCGATTCGTCAAGCAGGGAGGGCTGTTACGCCGTATTTCCCGGAATCGCAACCCGAATCGCGCCCGGCCCGGCCAGGCAGGGAGACGATGACTCGGATGACCATACACCCCTCTGGCGTCGACAACACAGTCCCGCCCTCCCCCGGCACGAGCGCCCGTCGTTTATACTGGCTGTTGGCGCTGGCATTGCTGGTGTGGACGGCAGCGCTATACCTGGGGACGCTGTCGTATCCGTTCGTCATGGACGACGAGTTCAATATCACCTGGAATCCGAGCATACACACGCTCTGGCCGCTCTGGAAACCGCTACTGCCGATGATGCCCTCGACCTACAGCGGGCGTCCGGTATCGAATCTGGGCTTTGCCATTACCTTCGCTATCAGCGGCCTGGCTCCTTGGGGGCATCGCGGTGCGAACATTGTCCTTCATGTTCTTTCGGGCCTACTGCTCATGGGCGGACTGCGGCAGGTGCTGCGGGCGGGCCTTTTCGGCCAGGCGCTCGCGCGCCAGGCCCTGCCCGTGGCCTGGTGCAGCGCGCTGCTCTGGCTCGCGCACCCTATACATACCATGGCCGTGACCTATATTTCGCAGCGTGCGGAATCGCAGATGGCCTTCTTCTTTTTGCTCACCTTTTTTCTGGCCGTGCAGGGATGGTTTTCGCCGCGGCGTTCCCTGTGGCACGGCGGCGCGGCCCTGGCCTGTCTGCTCGGCGCGGGAAGCAAGGAAGTGATGGTGGTTGCGCCGTTCGTCATCCTGCTCTTCGACTGGCTGTTCGTCTCCAAGGGGCTTGTCCGGGCACTGCGCCAGTCGCCCTATCTCTATGGAGGCTTCGTCCTTTCGCTGCTGCTACTTGCCGGGCTCGCGGCAACTGGGCGCCAGGCTGGCGCCGGCTCGCTGGCTAGGGATGTCACGCCGCTGGACCACCTGATCACCCAGGCGGAAATCATCCTCCACTACTTCCGGCTGGCGTTGTACCCGGACGAGCTTGTCTTCGACTACGAATGGCGCATCGCCGCGCTCTCCAAAGTCTGGCCACAGGTGACCCTCCTCGCAGGACTCCTCGTTGCCGGCGTCTGGGGATGCATACGTCGCAAGGCCTGGGCCTTTGTCGTCCTGGCCGTGTTTGCCGTGCTTGCACCCAGTTCCAGCATCGTGCCCACGCCGTTCTTCGCGTGCGAATACCGTATG
>CAZGAH010000077.1:17601-20699 GCA_964523295.1 uncultured Desulfovibrionaceae bacterium
GATCACCCTCACGAGCGCGAGCCTGACCTTTTTGAGCGCATTGCTCGTCGGCGGGGTATTTCTCGTTGCGGCCAGGGTAAATGCGAGCGCCCGGGTTCCAGTTGCCGTCTGCCTGGGTCTGGCGCTACTGCTGGGATTGACGACGCTCGGCCGGAACACGGTGTACGCTTCGAGCGTCCGGCTCTGGGAGGACACCGTTGCCAAACGCCCGCAGAATGCCTTTGCCCTGCAATCCTACGGCAACGCACTCATTTTCGAAGGCCGGCCTCAGGAGGCCCTGGAACCGTTGCTGCTCTCCGACAGACTCCGGCCCCGGCACTACCTGACGCTCACCAGTCTCGGCCTGGCGTCGTACCTTCTCGGCCGGGCGGAGCAGGGGCTCACCTGGCTGGACGAGGCGCTCACGTATAATAAGGCTTATTATCCGGCGTTGAAGTATAAAATCGTCTGTCTGATGCACCTGAACAGGCTCGACGAGGCCAGGCCGCTTTTCCGGCTCCTCGAGAACAGGGCACCGGCCAGGTACGATCCTGTCGTCTCGGAGATACGAGCCGATCTGGCACGAAAAAGCGGCGAAACGCCCTGAATTGACGCCGGGTGACCTGGCAACGACAGAGCGGCACACCTTGTGGACGGAGGAGACCTATGAGCATGCCTTCAGGGCCGTATGAGCAAAAACGGCAGGCGTACACAACGCAGCGCGTCGCCCATTGGGACGCTGTCGCCCGGCAGGAAAGGACAGCCTTCGGTCGACAATACCAACGCCGGTTGCGCGAGGTCTATCGCTTCGTTGTGCCGCCCGGGCGTAAAGTCCTCGAGCTGGGCTGCTCGGCCGGTAGCCTGCTTGCCGCGGTAGCCCCGGCGGAAGGCGTGGGCGTGGATTTTTCTCCGGAGATGATCCGCCGGGCCAGGGAGAAGCATCCGGAATACCGGTTCGTCGAGGCCGACGCGCTGGACATCCGGCTGGACGAGACCTTCGACTATATCCTCATGTCGGACCTGCTGAACGACCTCTGGGACGTGCAGCAACTCTTCGCTACGCTCCGACGCCTGATGACGCCGTCGACGCGCTTGGTCATCAATACCCTGAGCAAACTCTGGCAACCGGCGTTTGCCATGACGCGCGCGCTCGGGCTGTGTACCCAGGTTTTGCCGCAGAACTGGCTGACCGTCGACGACATGAATAATCTCTTGTACCTGGAGCGCCTGGAGTGCGTCCGACATTTCCCGGACGTCCTCGTACCGTTTTCCATCCCGTATCTCGGCGCCTTTGCCAACCGTTATCTGTCCAAGGTGCTTCCGTTCCGCTGGCTTGCCTTCACGAATGTCCTGATCGCGCGCATGCCCGTGGATACGTCCGCAACGAAGCCCTTGCCCAGGGTCTCGGTCGTAGTGCCGGCGCGCAACGAGGCCGGCAACATTGAGGAAATATTCGCCCGTACGCCGCAACTGGGCGCGGGAACGGAACTTGTTTTTGTGGAGAACAACTCGAGCGACAACACCTGCGAGGTCATCCGGCAGACCATGGAGAAGTATCCGCAGGTCGATGCCAAACTTTTTCAGCGCACGGAAAAGGGCAAGGCCGAGGCCGTCTGGCTGGGATTCCGCGAGGCCACGGGCGATATTCTGATGATCCTCGACGCGGACCTGACGACGCCGCCGGAGGATCTGCCCCGTTTCTGCGACGCGCTGATGAACGGCTGCGGCGAGTTCGTCAATGGCGTGCGCCTGGTGTATCCCATGGAGACGCAGGCCATGCGCTTCGTCAATCTGCTCGGCAACAAGTTCTTTAGCCTGGCCTTTACCTGGATGCTGGGGCAGCCAGTCAAGGACACGCTCTGCGGTACCAAGGTCTTCACCAGGGAGAATTACGAACGGATTGCCGCCAACCGCGCCGTATTCGGCGACTTCGACCCCTTTGGCGACTTCGACCTGCTCTTCGGCGCCGCGCGGCTGAATCTGAAGATCGTGGACCTGCCGATCCGCTACCGCGAGCGGACCTATGGCAAGACCAACATCGACCGCTGGCGCGAGGGGGCTCTGCTCCTGCGCATGGTCCTTTTCGCGGCGCGACGGATCAAATTTTTCTGATGCCGGCTTGGATCACGCGCCTGTTGGCCCATCCGCTCGCCAGGGACGCGGATATCGACGACCCGGAAACGACGCAACGCCGCGCGCGCATCATCCAGGAAAAACCGTTGCTGCGGCGCGTGTATCGGACGTGGCATACGCTGGTGGCGGAGGCGATCCCGGAGCGCCCCTCGCCGGTCCTGGAACTGGGCGCGGGAGCAGGATGGTTTCAGGCCCCGGGGCACGACGTGCTGCGTAGCGATGTATTGCCACTTCCGGGACTCGACGCCCGGTGCACCGGCCTGGCCCTGCCCTTCCGGGCAAACGCCCTGGCGGCGATTGCGGGATTCAACGTGCTGCATCACATTCCGGACCTGCGTCGTTTTTTCGCCGAAGCTGCACACTGTGTCGCCCCCGCGGGCAAGATACTGCTCCTCGAACCCTGGGTTACGCCCTTTTCCCGCCTGGTGTACGCCCGGCTGCACTATGAGCCATTCGATCCGGACGCCCCCGACTGGTCACTCGCGTCCGCCGGGCCATTGTCCGGCGCCAACAACGCGCTGCCCTGGATTGTCTTCGAGCGCGACCGGGACATCTTCGCCCGGGACTTTCCGCAATGGCGGATACGACGCCTGCTTCCCCTCTCCGGGTTGGGCTACTATCTCTCCGGCGGCGTCTCGATGCGCAAACTCGTCCCCGACTGCCTGACAGAGCCGATCATCACGCTGGACGCCCTCCTGACGCGCGCGTGGTCTGGAGGCGTAGCGCTGTTTTGTTTCATCGAGTTGGAGAAAGAGTACTGAAGTCTGATTTAGGGGTGAGACCTCGAACCGGCGCCACGGCGTTGCCAGCGTCACGGTTTTCGTTTCTTGCCAAAGACGACTTCAAACTCAAAGGTGGTCAACGAGGCAATTGTTTGTGGCAGTTGGAAGCAGAAACTAAACATCTCAAAAGGAGAATATGCGGGTCGCGGTAGGGACCGCCCTTTCGAGCGGCCCCCCGCACAGATCCCGGCGTGCAGAATTACC
>CAZGAH010000078.1:0-11549 GCA_964523295.1 uncultured Desulfovibrionaceae bacterium
ATCCGCAGCCCGGAAGAGCGCCGGTCCCTCGGCCTGGCTGCCCGGGAGCGCGTGCTGTCCCGGTTCACCTGGACGCACGTCGTGGAGGCCTTTTGCCGGCTGTGGGAATCGCTGTGGGCCAGACCCGTCGAGCAGGACAGACTGGCTGCCTGCATGCACCCCCTGCACATACGCTACGCGCAGGTCTTTGCCGGATATCCCACGGGCACGCTCCGGCCGGACAGCCGGTTGCAGTGGAGCAAAGCCGGCGCCGCGGTGTATCGGGGCCAGGAACACGTGCTCCTGTACGCGGGCCTGAGCGACGTGCTCGCCCCTGACACCGTCAAAACGCTCGTGTTTCTGGCGCGCAAAGGCGAACGCGTCGATACGCTCGTGCACAAACTGCAACACGCGACGCAACTTGACGCAGAAACGGCCAGATACCATCTGTTCTGGGCGCTCAAACACGACCTGCTGGAATTTGTACCAGAGCCTGCTGCGTCATGAACGCCAGGCTCGTTTTTTTCGGCTCGTTGCGCGAATTGCTCACGCCCCCGCATCGGGAGCACGGCGTCGTCGACTACGCCGTACGCCGTCGTGCGTCCGTAAAAGATGTCATCGAGGCGCTCGGTCCTCCGCACACGGAGGTCGGGCGCATTCTCGTCAACGGGGAGGAGGCCGGTTTCGACCATATCATCGAGCCGAGACAGGGGGTTGAAATACACCCCGTGTCCGCGCCCTTCGATGTCTTCAGCGCCACGCGGCTGCGCCCCGATCCGCTCGCTACGCTGACCTTTCTTGTCGACGCCAACGTCGGACGACTGGCAACACTCCTGCGCCTGCTGGGATTCGACGCCGCGTTCGACCGGCGTTGGGATGATGCCGAACTGGCGGCCATGGCCGAAACCGAGGGCCGCGTCCTGCTGAGCAAAGACCATCGCCTGCTCAAACGCCGGCAGATAGTCTACGGCCGTTTGATCCGCAGCGCGATGCCCTGGGATCAGCTTGCCGAGGCGCTGCATTTCTTCGGTCTCACGCCCCCGTACGCCCCGTTCAGCCGCTGTTTACGCTGCAATGTCGTTCTCGAGCCGACGGACAAGGCCCGCGTTCTTGACCGGTTGCTGCCTCTCACGCGCCGCTACTACGAAAACTTTCATATCTGCCCTTGCTGCGGGCGCATCTACTGGCGCGGCTCGCACCACGCCGCAATGCTCGCCCGTGTTGAAGAGCTGGCCCCTCTCCCCCGCGACGGGTAGCCTGGTTGAAACTCGACGCATGACTCCTACGATGGCGACCTGTACTGCCCGTCCGGGGCATCGTGTCCGGGACAGGTCTTGCTCCGCTCAACGCGACGGGCACGATGCCGTTTCTTCCATGGCGTCGAATTCGCTATGCACAAGCGTATTCATGGTGATTTCCCGCCAGATGTCCCGGATGGTGCGTTTGAGCACTGTCCGGCGCTGGATGTAGTGCGTATGCAGTAACTCGTGGGCCTTGTGCGACAGCGGCGCTTCGAGAAAGTCTTTGTACAGTTGCTGCACCATCGGATTGTTGTGCGATTGGCGTACCGCTGCCTTACGGTCGATAGCGTATATCGCCTCCCGGCGCTGCAAGGCGTGCGGGAGATAGGCCTTCTTGGAGCGCAGATGGCCGCCGCCGTCGACGCAACCGCCCGGGCAGGCCATGACCTCGATGAAGTCGAAGTCCGCTTTGCCGGCGAGCACGCTTTCCACCATGGCGCGAACGCCTTTGAGCCCGTGACACATGGCCAGCTTGACCTCGCCGACCGGTGCTCCCAGGTCCACGCGGGCGACGCGGACGTTGTCGAAGCCGCGTAGCGAATCGATTTCGATGCCCGCGAGTTCCTTGCCATTGACCAGATAATAGATGGAGCGGACGGCCGCCTCCATGACGCCGCCCGTGGTGCCGAAGATGGCCGCCGCGCCGGTGTATTCGCCCATGTACGGATTGTCGTAGGTCGAGGGCGGCAGATGCGCCAGGTCGATGTTTTCCCGTTTGAGCAGCCGGGCGAATTCGCGGATGGTCAGCGCGACGTCGACGTCGCGCCGGCCGTTATGGAACAGCACCGGCCGCGCGGCTTCGTCTTTTTTGGCCGTGCAGGGCATGATGGACACGACGCGTATCCGGTCCGGATCGAGGTTCATTTTTTCCGGAAGATAGGTTTTGGCAATGGCGCCGAAGCATTGCTGCGGGGAGCGCGTGCTTGAGAGATAGGGCAGGATGTCCGGGTAGAGCTTTTCCGCGAAATTGATCCAGGCCGGGCAGCAGGAGGTAAAGGTCGGCCGTTTGCCCTCGCGCAGGCGTCCGAGCAGCTCGGAGCCCTCTTCCATGATGACGATGTCCGCCGCAAAGTTTGTATCCAGCACCACGTCCGCTCCCAGCGCGCGCAGGGCGGAGATGATCTGGCCCTCGACGTTCGTGCCTGGCTGCAGGCCGAACTCCTCGCCAAAGCCGACGCGGATGGCCGGAGCGAACTGGAATACGGTCACGATGGCCGGGTCATAGAGGTAATCCACCACGGTTTCCGTCTCGTCCTTCTCGGCCAGGGCGCCTGTCGGACAGACGAGCACGCATTGGCCGCAGCTGACGCAGTCGGATGCCCCTTGACTTGTGCTGAGGCGTGGCTCGACGCGGGAGTTCAGGCCGCTGCCGGTCACGACCAGCGCGTCTACCCCCTGTTCCTGACGGCACACGGTCACGCAGCGCAGGCAACGGATGCATTTGCCCATGTCGCGGACCAGGGCCGGCGAGCTGTCATCGCGGCCCCGGCTTTTGGCCACGGCCGGGTCATGGAACCGCGACTGCGTCAGCCCGACAAACTGGGCCACGTCCTGCAGTTCGCAATCGCCATGGCGGGCGCAGGTCGCGCAGTTGAGGTCATGGTCGGCCAGGAGCAGCTCCACCTGTAATCGTTGCATCTCACGCACGCGCCGCGTGCGGGTGAAGACCTGCATTCCCGCGACCAGCGGCGTCGTGCAGGAGGTCGCCACGTACGCCGTGTCGCTGCCCTGGCTGAGCACCTCGACCAGGCAGACCCGGCAGGTGCCCGGCGTATGGTCGATGTCGGCCAGCTCGCACAGGGTGGGAATGTACTGTCCGGTGCGTCGCGCGGCTTCGAGAATGGTCTCGTTGTCCCGGACGTCCACGACCTTGCCATTGATATATGCGTTCATCCTTGCCTCGCTCGGGAAAGGGTTGTGACGGGAGCGGACCTCTAGCGACAGCCCTCGGGGATGGGCGACTCGGTGATCACCGAATAGATGCGGTAGCAACGCAGACAGCGCTCGGCCTCGCGATAGGCATCCTCGCTGCTGATGGTCTGCTCCACCTCCTCGAACTGCCGTTTGCGGGCTTCGGGATCCAATTCCTGGACTTCGACCCGATACTTATGTTCCACGGGCGTTTCTATCCACTCTTTGGTCAGCACCTTGTAGTCGTTGATGAGCTGGCGCATCCGGCTGCGCGGAAAAAAACGGACCCGCCCGTAGTGCAGGTAGTCGTCGATGCTGCGCGCGGCCTTGAGCCCGTTGGCCATAGCGTGGATGAGCGTGGAGGGGCCGAGAAAACAATCGCCGCCGGCGAATACGCCGGGTCGCGACGTGGCCAGGGTGGTCTGGTCGGCCTCGATGCCTCCCCACTTGCTGATGGCTACGCCGTCTTCCGGCCTGAGCGCGTTCTTGTCCACCTGCTGTCCGATGGCCGCAATGACGAGCTGGCAGGGCAGGGTTGTCTCGGAGCCGGGAATCGCCTCGACATTGCGCCGACCGCGTGCGTCCGGAGCGGTCTGGCGCATGGCCGTAAGGATCACGCCGTTAACCCGGCCCTCGGCGGACAGGACCCGCAGCGGATTTGCCAGGGGGTGAAAGATGACCCCTTCCGCCTCCGCCGCCTCGATCTCCTCATGATCGGCCGGCATGTCCGTCTTGGTGCGGCGGTAGATCAGGTGTACGCGTTTGGCGCCCAGGCGCAGGGCGGAGCGGACGCAATCCATGGCCACGTTTCCGCCGCCTACCACGACTACGTCCCCGTCCAGGTGCACGGATCGGAGGCCTTCCACATGCTCGTGAACCTGCAGCAGGAAGTCGATGCCCGAGACATACCCGTTCAGACCGGCGTCTTCGCCCTGGATGCCGAGCAGTTTGCCCTGGCTGCAGCCGAGCGCGAGAAAAACGGCCTTGTAGCCGGACTGGAACAGACTCTCCAGCGTGAGGTCCCGACCGAGCGCCTTGCCGTAGAGAAAGCGTCCGCCCAGCTGTTCGATGATGTCGGTTTCGGACTTGAGCACGCTCTTGGGCAAGCGGTAGCTGGGAATACCGCAGGCTGCCATGCCCCCGGCCTCGTTCTTGGCCTCGAAGACGTCCACAGGATAGCCCTTGAGCAGCAGATGATAGGCGCAGGAGACGCCCGCCGGTCCCGAGCCGACCACGGCGACGCGCAGATCCGGCGATTGCGGCCGGGTTATCAGCTCCGGCGAAAACAGCTCCCGGGACAGGCCCTGTTCCAGATCGGCCACATAGCGCTTCAACGTTTTGATGCCCACGGCCTCGTCGACCAGATTGCGCCGGCAGGCCAGCTCGCAGAAGCGTACGCAGACGCGGCCGCAGGTCGCCGCCATGGGATATTTCTGGAGTATCACGCCCAGCGAGTGCGCCGGCTGGCCATCCTTGATGTAGTCGATGTACCGCGGGACATTGACCTTGGCCGGGCAGGCCTCGATGCACGGCGCGGTGACGTAGGTCATGCCGTACTGCGACGGAGCGTTATGGCCGGTCTCCCGCAGCAGCTCGTCCCGAAAATGGGTCAGCGCGTCCAGCAGCGGCCGGACGCAGGTCTTGCCCAGCCCGCACAGCGCCGTCTCGGCAATCTGCCCGGCCAGCAGTTCCACCACCTCCCAGCGCGCGGCCTCGGTGCTGCCGTTGCGCAGAGCGTCGAGTGCGTCGCGGATGCAGTGCGTGCCGACGCGACAGGGAGTACACTTGCCGCAGGATTCGCTGGCCGCCTTGTCCATGTACTGCCACAAGGCATCGATCAGGTTTACAGTGCGGTCGAAGACAAAAAAACCGCGGTCTCCGAAGAAGGCCTTGATCTGATTGCCCTGGTTGAAGGCGTTGACCCCTTTGAGTTCGGGCCGTTCCTCAATCTCAAAGAGATTGCGGCCCCGGTTGTCATGGACTACGTTGTCCCATACTCCGTAAATGATGCGCGCCATGCTACCCCCGTGGTCTCCGGGTGCTACCCCATAGTACGGTCGTTTCCCGGACCCGGCTCGGAAGCCCGGTACGGCCCCATGCCTGTCAGGTCATGTCGGCGGTCAGGATCATGTCCCTGGCTGCCTTGGTCTCGTCCAGCCGGCCCACCGGCGTTGTCTGCGGCGCGGCCAAAAGGGCGGCCGGATCGCGTTCCGCCGTTTCCAGAATCTCGATCAGATCGTCCACGAAGCGGTCCAGCATTTCCTTGGATTCGGTCTCCGTGGGCTCGAACATCAGGCATTCCTTGACGATGAGCGGAAAATAGATCGTCGGCGCGTGGTGCCCCTTGTCCAGCAGCGCCTTGGCGATGTCCAGGGCGCGTACGCCATTGCGCGCCTGCTGCACGGCCGAGGCCACGAATTCGTGCATGCACAGCCGGTTGAAGGGAATCTCCAGATGCCCTTCCAGGCGTTTGCGCATATAGTTCGCATTCAGCACGGCGTTTTCCGAGACCCGCAGCAGGCCTTCGCGGCCCAGGCGGAGGATATAGGCGTAGGCCTTGAGTACGACGCCGAAATTGCCGTAAAAGGGTGCCATGTAGCCGATGGATTCGGGATAGTGGTAGTCGAGAAAGAAGCGCCCGTCGTCGAGTTTGACGACCCGCGAGACCGGCAGAAAGGGAATGAGCTTCTCGCACACGCCGACAGGACCGGCGCCGGGACCGCCGCCGCCGTGCGGCGTGGCGAAGGTCTTGTGCAGATTGAGATGCACCACGTCGAAGCCGACATCGCCCACGCGCATCCGCCCCAGAATGGCGTTGAGATTGGCGCCGTCGTAATAGAGCAGCGCGTCGCGCGCGTGGACGATATCCTTCACGCGCGCCAGGTCGTTCTCGAACAGCCCGAGGGTGTTGGGACAGGTCATCATCACCGCCGCGGTCTGATCATCGATGACCGCCTCCAGCGCGGCCGGATCGATGACGCCGTCGCGCGATTCGATGCTGACGACCTCGTACCCGGCAATGGCGGCTGAGGCGGGATTGGTGCCGTGCGCCGAGTCGGGACAGATGACTTTGGTCTTCCGGTTGCCCCTGGCCTTGTGATAGGCGGCGATGAGCATGGCGCCGGCCAGCTCGCCGTGCGCGCCGGCCATGGGGTGCAGCGTGAAGGCCGCCATGCCGGTGATCTCGCACAGCAGGCGCTCGGTCTCGAACATGACCTCCAGCGCGCCCTGGGTGTAATGCCCGGCGCCCTTGAGCTGCGCCATGAGCGGGTGCAGGTCGGTGAAGCCCGGCATGGCCGCGACGTACTCGGTGAACTTCGGGTTGTATTTCATGGTACACGAACCCAGTGGGTACATGTTGCCGTCCACGCCGAAGTTGCGCTGCGACAGGGCCGTACAATGCCGGACGACATCGAGTTCGCTCACCTCGGGCAACCGGCAGGGCGTTTGCCGCAGCAGCGCGGCCGGCAACAGATCGGCAGCGGATTTGCCCGCGGCAGGCGGCGTTTCGCCCAGACGGCCGGGAACGGATTTTTCGAATATGGTTTTCACAGCAGGCCTCCGATCATTTCCGTGAGAATCCCGATGTCCTCGAAGCTGGTCTTCTCGGTACACGCCACCAGGAGAACGTTTTCCAGGCCCGTAAAGTAGCGCCCCAGGGGAAATCCGGGCACGTAGCCGCGGGCAGTGAGCCGGTCGGCGACCTCGTAAGCGGAAATGGGCAGGCGCACGGCGAACTCGTTGGCAAAGGGCGCGTCGCAGAGCAGCGAGACACCGGGCAGGCGGCAGAGCCGCTCCGCGGCGTAATGCGCGCGCTCGATGCCGAGCTCCGCCGTGCGCTTCAGCCCTTCCGGACCGCGCAGGCAAAGGTGTACGAGCGCACGCAGGGCGCACAGGGCCTGATTGGAGCAGATGTTCGAGGTGGCCTTGGCCCGGCGGATATGCTGTTCGCGCGCTTGCAGCGTCAGCACGTAGCCGGTCCGCCCGGCGCCGTCCACGGTGCGGCCGACAATGCGGCCGGGCATCTGGCGGATATGCGCGCGCTTGCAGGTCATGATGCCCAGATAGGGGCCGCCGAAGCTCAGCGGCAGGCCCAGGCTCTGACCCTCAGCCACGGCGACGTCGGCGCCCATCTCCCCGGGCGTCCGGAGCACGGCCTGCAGCACCGGATAGACCGAGGCGATGCCCAGGGCTCCGACCGAGCGCGCGTGCGCGAAAAGGTCGGTGTAGTCGGTGACCAGACCGAAGAAATTGGGATTCTGAACCACCACGGCAGCAGTGTGCTCGTCCGTGGCGGCCTTGAGTCCGGCTATATCCGTCAACCCGCCTGCGTGCGGCACGGTGACCAGCTCGAGGTTGAGGTTGGACGTATACGAGCTGAGCATGATCCGGTAGATGGGATTGAGCGTCTCGCTGATGACCAGCCTGCGTCGGTGCGTGCCGCGTACGGCCATCATCATGGCCTCGAAAATGGCCGAGCCGCCGTCGTATACGGAGGCGTTGGCGCAATCCATGTCCAGCAGCCGGGTTACGGCGGTCTGGTATTCGAATATGGCCTGCAACGTGCCTTGCGAAGCCTCGGGCTGATAAGGCGTGTAGGCGGTGTAGAACTCGCCGCGGCTCAGCAGATTGTCGATCGCTTTGGGCAGATAGTGGTCGTAGAACCCGGCGCCGAGAAAGCTGACCAGGTCGGTCTTGTTCCGGGCTGCCAGCCGCTGGATGCGGCGGCAGACCTCCATCTCGCTCAGGCCGGGCGGCAGATCGAAGGATTTGGGCCGCATTGCGGACGGGATGTCCGCGAAAAGGTCGTCCATTTCCGCAAGCCCGACCAGGTCGAGCATTTCTCGGGCCTGGTCCGGCGTATGGGGCACGTAAGGCATACAAGGCTCCTGGGAGTTCGGGCATGAATGCCGCGACATGAGGCCGGCCTGACACGCTCAGGCCGACCCGGTGAAGGGAACAGGACGGACGCGCGCCGCTCAATGCCCGGCGTCGGCAATGGCGCGGTAGCCGGCGGCGTCGAGCAGCCCCGCGGGCCTGGCCGACAGGGCGACCTCGATCATCCAGCCCTTGCCGTACGGGTCTTCGTTGACCAGCCCGGGATTGTTCTCCAGCTCGGCGTTGACTGCGGAAACCACGCCATCCACCGGTGAGTACAGCTCGCTCGCGGCCTTCACGGACTCGATGGAGCCCATTTCCTTGCCCGCCTGCACGACGACGCCGGGCTGGGGCAGCTCGATAAAAGTCAGATCGCCCAGCTGCTCCTGGGCAAAGTGCGTGACGCCGACCACGGCCTTGTCGTTGTCGAGCCGTACCCATTCGTGGGTTTTCGTATACAGCAACTCTTCGGGAATCATCGCGATCAGGCCTCCTGAGGGTATACATAATCCGCCGCCGCGTCGCTTCGTCCAGAGCATCGGCCGCGAGGAACAACGAAACAGTGCAGACCTCGTTTCCCCCATGCATACGGCGAGCAACAGCACTTGTCAAAGGGTATATGGGGTCGGACCGAGTCAACCCATTGATTCAAAAGGAAAAACGCCTGAAAAATGCTGGATTCTACCCCTTGGAACGACTCTTTTGCCTGCGAAAAGGCCTGTTTAAGAATCCCAGATCCTGAAAGCGACTTCGCTGTGTGGGCGGAGTCAACATCCCGCAACGAGACGCTGGCGTCGCTCATGCGCCGCTTCCGAATCTGCGAAGAACGAGGAAGCGGCATCGACAAGGTTGTATCCCAGACGGAACTCTTCCAACTGCCGGCCCCACTCTTCGAGACCGTGGAGGAGCACACCCGAATTGTGCCCTTTGCGCACCACAACCTCCGGGAAATGGATAAGGGCGACCGGATATGGGCCTGCTATCTGCACGCCTGTTTACGCTACGTGCAGCGCGACTTCATGACCAACAGCACCCTGCGGGACGGTTCGTCATCGACGTCAAGAACAGCGCCATGGCCTCGCGGATCATCCGCGACACCCTGGAGGCCGGGCGCATCCGCTGCCATGACGATACGGCGGGGAGCAAAGCGAAAAAGTACCTTCCCTGGTGGGCTTGATGCAGCTTACGGATTTGTTTGACCGTTGCTTGACTGGCGAGGCCGCCAGAAGCAACACAATGGGTGCAATGCTTTTAATTCTAGCGGTTAGCTTCGCAAAATTTGTTTGACGGTTGCTTGCTCGAAGGAGAACGGCATGCCCACGGAAACCAGTGAAAAGGGCCTGGAGGCGTTTATTTCGAGCCATGACCGGCAGATGTCGCATATGGCGCATATGGGTCATATGGGGTCGGACCGTCATATTCCATATGTCCATATGGGTGTCATATGGCTTTAGTTGCCATTCATGATACATCCTGTCGCTTATTTTTGCAACTAGAAACTAGCTGGCGAGATCGGACTGGCCTTCGCTGCGGGACTATCCCAATCTTCTATAGCAAATGACGTTTCGCACGATATCTTCAGAATCCACCTGCCCTATTGGATGAGAATCAATCTCTTCCTTATTAAAGTCTTTCCAGGAGTCACGAAGCAGCATCTCAAATCGATTCAGGTAGTCAATTTGAGGAATTTTGATTTCTGTTGCGAGCCGAGAATTAATTGGCAGGCGAGCAGTGTCCCTGTTAAGTTTAAGGTCGCTGTCAAAGCGATGCTTCGGAACATTGTCGTAGTCTTCGTATGTAATGTGCCCTACAGCAAGGTATAGTGACTTAAAATTCACAACATCGGCGCTCAAACCTTTATCGCTAAAATGCTCTTCTCCCAGTATATGCACTGGCGATGCCTGCCACGATGGCGGTCAGGCTTCGTTTGAAGCAGCAGATGCGTGCCTGTGCCGATAGTCTGATCGATTTCCCAAGGCCAGAAACTTGATCGCCACATCCGGACGACATAGTATGGATTCCTGAAAGCGGACGACACCATGAGCGGACTGGAAAAGAACAATCCCGAGCCAGGCTACACGCACCTCCTCGCCGAGGTGAAGGAACGCGTTCGTTCGGCCCAGTACGCCGCGCTGCAAGCGGTCAATACCGAGCTGGTCGGGCTGTACTGGGATATCGGGCGGATGATCGTGGAGCGGCAGGCAGGTGAGACCTGGGGCAAAGCAATTGTCCAACAGCTGGCTGGAGATCTACAGCGGGAATTTCCCGGCGTGGCTGGTTTTTCGGCATCCAACCTCTGGCGGATGAAGGGCTTTTTCGAGACCTATCAGGGGATTCAGAAACTCGCACCGCTGGTGCGAGAAATCGGCTGGAGCCATAACATCGTCATTATGGAGCGGTGTTCCGCCCCTCTGGAACGCGAGTTCTACATCCGCATGACCCGCAAGTTCGGTTGGTCCAAAAACGTGCTCATCCACCAGATCGAGAACCAGAGCTACGAGAAATCATTGCTGGGCCAGACCAATTTCGACCGGGCGCTGCCGCCGGAGCTGCGCACCCAGGCAAAATTGGCGGTGAAGGATGCCTACACTTTCGACTTCCTGGAACTGGGCGAGGAGCACGGCGAACGGGAGCTGGAGCGGGCACTGATCACCCGGATCGAAGACTTCCTGCGGGCCATGGGCGGCATGTTCGCCTTCATGGGCAGTCAGTTCCGGCTGGAGGTGGACGGCGAAGAATTCTTTATCGACCTTCTGATGTTTCATCGGCGGTTGAAAACACTGGTGGCCATTGAACTGAAGATCGGGAAGTTCAAGCCGGAGTATGTTGGCAAGATGCAGTTCTACCTGGCCGCGCTGGACCGGCAGGTCCGGCAGGAGGACGAGAACCCTTCCATCGGCATCATCCTCTGCAAGGAAAAGAGCCGCACCATTGTCGAGTACGCCCTGCACGACGCCCGCAAGCCCATCGGTGTGGCGACTTACGAGGTCACCAGAACGCTGCCCAAGGAGCTGACGGGGCACCTGCCCCAGCCGGAAGAGATCGCTGCCTTGTTGGAGGGGATTGAGGAATGAGTGCATACCCGCCTTTTGATCCGGGTACAGTTGAGGCCATTGCTAAAGTGCTTGGTGAAGCTGGAATCTGTGCGCCCGGAATACCGGAAAACGCCCGCACCATGGACGGCTGTTGCTGTTTGCGAGGAGCCAGGAACGTACGCTGCCCATTTCGAGGGTGGGATGGGCAGTGTGAGGCATGAAGACAGGGGGTTTTGGGGTTATTGTGTATGAATTCACGGTATTGACCCGGTCCGACCCTGGCTGCTCTGACTGCCCCCCTGACTTCCTGCTCAGTAAACCCTGATCTGTTCAGCCAGGGCGGATGGTTTGACATGGGCCTTCATGGTGCGAAAGGGCGCCAAATCCACAGGGCGGCCCAGCAGCGCCTCGAGGAGATGAGGAAGGCCGACAAGTACGCCTACGT
>CAZGAH010000078.1:11559-20674 GCA_964523295.1 uncultured Desulfovibrionaceae bacterium
CCAGTTTCAAGCTCGCGGCCCGCATGGCTGTCATCTCTTCGGGATAGTCTGCCAGCAAGTCCAAATCACTCGTTTCGTCATTGTCCCCTCTGGCCATTGAGCCGAAAACAGCAGCCGACTTGATTCCATAGCGTTCGAGAACCGGCGAAATGCGGGCTGCCAGTTCCGACAGCGTGAGATTTGGCCTGGCGCCAGACGCCTTTTCCATGCTCATCCTCGCTCCCCATTCCATGTTTGGCAGTATACTAGCTGATCCGGTATGAAAGTGAAACGGATTGCCGAATGATATTCGGATATTGTGGCGCCCACGTCATTTTTGAATTTTACTATAAATAATTGATATAAGCAATCATAATTATTTAAACCTTTCTAAAGACTCCAGCCTTAACGCCGGGGCATGATTTCAAGCGAAAAATATAAACAAATAAAAAAAATTTGCAATTATTAGATGTTTACAAAATGAACATGAGGATCTATTTTATTTTTAGTGTCTTGCTTTGTTCAGTGTCGTTGCTGAAAAACAATGTTACACGCAATGTATTTATCATGGGATTCAACAATTTGCTTCTACTGTTTAACAAAAATAAAATTTTGGATTGCTTCGACTTGCCAATGTCTTCATAAATTCCGAAGTTTGCTTCTTCGAAATTTATTCCTGCATAAGGTTTGTGGAGCACAACATCTGTAGGCACTCCACCTGATATATCCGCAAACAACCCTGTGGAATCTTGTTTTATGGTAATAATAGCATTAAGTTTATCGTAACTTGATAACCCACCAATTGGAAGTTCGTTCTCGTAAAACGATAGGCGCACTTTTGTTACTGAAACTACCTTGTCAGTATTGTTTATCAATGTAACAAAGAAGGCTAGGCAGTCATCATTCTTGATGTGTGTGGCTTGTTCAATGCCTATCCACTCTATTTTAGCGTTTGGAGCAAAAAATCCAAGCAACGCATATAAAGTAGTCCACAATAGCGCTAAGCCAAACATGGCAATGCGCACCCAGTCCGGGTAAGTGTAGAGCTTAATGTCAAATATGTCCATGTGTTTACCTTAGTGAATGTCGAAGAAATATTTTAAGGAATGAGGCAACTCATTCGTTAATTGGCTGATAAAATGATGCAGCTCATTAGCTAACGGATAATCAGGATTTAAAGAAATGAGCTTGTTCAAAGATGTTAGAGCTAGCTCGCGTTTTGCTAGATTTGCAGCTGACAACGCCTTTAGCCACAAAGCTTTTTCCATGTCGGGCGCTATGGTTAATACTTTTGTTATCGCTTCCAAGGCCTTAGCTGTTTGATTTTCTTGAAAATAAATTGCGGCAAGCCGGTAGCCTAACGCTATATTGTCGTTGTGTTCATTAAAAAGTTCTTCAAGAAGAGGAATCGCCTCTAAATATTTATTACTATCAATAAACTCTTGTGATTTTATTGCAAGATATGTGGAGCGATTTACTGAGGCTGGCAATAGACCAATTACATCCCCTTTGCCGGACTGGTCTTCAGTAGTAGAAACAGATAATATGTTAGAGCTACTACAGGCGGCAGGAATCAAAGTTTTATCCTTTCCGCGATTGCCAGCAGCGGCAATAAAAAGTGGACATGATGTATTTGTTGCAATCTCTGTCAGTTTTTCACAAATAATCCAGGCATTTTTAAAGTCAGGATCGAAGCCTAAGCTCATGTTTACCAGCTTTACATCTTCTTGTACCATCCAGTCAATGGCTTTTAATGTTGCGTCAAGCAAAACTTGATTCTTTTCGTTTGTTACTTTTGCGCTATATACCAATGACTGAGTATTGACTGTTGCAGAAATCGCAACAGCAGTTCCATGGCCCAAGTTATCGTATGGGTCATCATCCGTAAATGATTTTGTTTTTCCAATTTTGCCTTGCAGCTGTGGATGATAAATGTTTATTCCAGAGTCAATAACTCCAATTTTCTGATTTCCATTTGGGGTTACATTAGATGGATTTTCACTGTTAGCAGGATAAACAATATAATCTAGCTTACCAGGGTCATCACCTATAAAGCTTGAAAAATCACAATTATAGGCACAGAGTTCTCCAAATTGGCTAGGAGATTCTGTCTCATTGGATGGGAGAGAAATAATACACAAAACCAACAAAAACATACAATAAATAAACATTTTACAAGCTTGAATGTGTTTCTTGCAAATTAGTTTTACCATGCGAATGTCTCTATTTTGGTAGAACTTCCATCTCCCCTTCCTGCACCTCCTTCACGTCCGCCCCTGCTTGTCCTTCCATTCGATGCGGCCGTTGGCGGTTCTGCCGAGGATGACCATGACCGCGGTGCTGGGGGGGAGAAAGTGTAGTTCTGGGTGAAGGTGTAGACGCCGTTTTCTTCGGTCACAGCCTGGCGGCCTTGTTTGATTACAACGCCCTTGTTTGACTTGTAGCCTTGGGCTTGCACGCCCTTGGCGCTCAGGAACAGCGTGCGCGTGGGGCGTGGTTTGGCCGGCGGGGTTTCAAAGGCGGAGAGCCCGAGCAGGGGGAAGATGGAGCGCTTGTCAGCCAGAAAGCTTTCGCAATCCGCGTGCTCCGCTTCGGACAGGCTTGGCGGCTGGGGCGTATTCTGGTTGTCCAGGTTGGCCTGCTTGGCGCGCTGGGCCAGTTCGATAAGACGGCACTCCAGATGCTTGACGTGCGCCTTGTTCAGGCTGCCGTCCTTGGAGACGAAGAACCCGGCCCAGGTCCAGAAGTCTATTTTGGCTTGATGGTTCTCCAGCCGCCTTTTGACGGGGGCGCCTTCGACCACGCAGAGCAGTGGCAGGCAGCTCCCTTCCGACGGTTCAACAAGCACGTACATGCAGGTCTTGTTGATCTCCTTGCGCTCCCGCGCCTGGTCAAAGGCCGTGCGATTAAAGGCCACGCTGGTCCAGTTGGATTTCTCCATCACGCCCACCCTCGCGGGATCACCATTGGGGACGAAGATTTTTATGGACAAGTGGCGATTCATCAATTGTCCAGTCAATCTTAAGTTATATATCGATGTTTCTTGCCATCGTCCAGCATTTGAATAACTAAATTTAGATATTTCTGGCATAAGGTTAAAACATCTTCTCTACCTTTCCAATCATCAAAAAAAAATAATTCGATAAACTCAGGCGAATTAGCTGGTTCTGGCTGGGTGGAGTGTCGAGCAACATCATCTGTTTCAACTGTTCCATTCGCCCTTCTGATTGTAATAGAAGCAAAATCACATATCGATAAATTGTCCCGAGTTTCGCCACAAATCAAATGCTTTAAAGACACTGTGCTTTTATGGATGTTTTTATTGCGTTGTTCTTTCATGAAAGATATTATTGGGTTCCTCATCCAACTGTCATACCAACTACGTTGCTGAGTATCCTTAATATCTGCATGGCAATATTGAAGCACAGACCTTGCACTGCTCAAAAAAGCGCTAAGACTAAAGCCAAATATAGCCTTGTCGAGTTCTTCTTCCATTAAATTTAAAAAATGCTGAGCTTCACTAAGTTTAATTTCTTTTGACATGATAGCAACCTGTTATTACTACATAATAATTCCATAGCGATAATTCATAAAGTATTGGCCCTGTGAATAAATAGTATTAACTTTGAAGGCGGCCTCTTTTATAGTTAATATCAAAACCGTTATCCTTATGTCAATGGGTACTAATGGAGCCCAGGGACATTTTATCTGCCTGGCATGCTGCTGGCATGGGGCTGGCGCGGTGCTGGAATTGGCATGGTGTCGGACCGAGCCAACCCCCTGATTCAAAAGCTAAAATATCTGAAATATGCCTGATTTTTCCCCTTAGTCGCCATGGCCGAGGGACACCTTGGCTTGGAGTGGAATTTTTTCTTTGAATTCCGGGTTTCGGAATTGGGGTCGAGTAGGTTTTATCCCGGACTTAGGATGGATGGTCGGGACGGCGCACGTTGGCTTCTGAATTTTCACAGGCGGAACCCTGCATAGTTTCCCGAATTTTCAGGATGTTGTTCCGTTTTGACTTGCTTGGGAATAAAAAAGGAGCAACTACCCCCATTGACAAACATATATACTTTTTTTATCACAATTCATCCATTGGGATTAGTTCATAAGAATGAGGCAACACCTTAGAGCCCCTGACCGTTACATAGATACACATCATACCTACAAGGGAGAATGCAATGGCTAAATCTGTGCTATCGTTTGATGTTTCAGGCGCGACGATACCTGTTGACCATGGATTCGCTTTATACTCTGCCTTGTCAAGCAGCCTGTCGTTTTTACATGAAAACAGAGAAGCCGGCGTGGCACTTATCAGGGGTACGTTTTGTGGAAATTCAGCCCTCGATATATCGCCCAGATCAAGACTGCGTCTCTTGATCCCAGAAAACGATGTTGACATGTATCTTCCCCTTTCAGGGGTCAACCTGGACATTCAAGGGAGCATCCTCTCGGTCGGCATCCCACGCACCATGCCCTTGCGGCCTGCCCCTGTTCTGTATGCCCACCTTGTTACGACCCGGAATGGCGACCAGTTTGAACGCTTCGAGAGCGAAATTGCCAGGCAACTCAGGGACCTTGGCGTATCCTGTGAATGGCGTATCGGTAAACGCAAGACATTCCAGGTTCACAAGAAACAGATCGTCGGTTATCCGATGCTCGTGCACGGCCTGGATGCCGGGGATTCCTTGCGAGTGCAGGAGAACGGCCTGGGCGGGAGGCGAAAGATGGGCTGTGGGATGTTCGAGCCCTTCAAGAGCAAATGAACGCGCCGCTTCTCGCCAAGAGCGTCAGGGGCGCCGGGGCACCGCGTGAGGCCCAGACCCTCGTCGGGCATACCCGATGCGTATGCGAGGCCTTTGCGGCCTTATTCGGCGGCCGGGAGAGGCCCTCCCGTCCCGGGAGTTGTTGGCTGGCCTTCTTCGGGCTCGCCACCGAGGCATGGGAGTGCTTCTGGTGTACTGCCATGCTGGCCTGCGGATTCCATGATCTCGGCAAGGCCAACAGCGGATTCCAGGATGCAGTCCGGGGCGTGAAAGGGCAGGTGCTGCGGCACGAGCACCTCAGCGCCCTGCTTCTCTGTCTGCCGGGATTCGACGAGTGGATGGCCAGCTGCGGCGCCGAGCCGGACCTCGTGCTGAGCGCTGTGCTGTGCCACCATCTCAAGGCCGCGACCAACAGCAAGGATCTGGCCGAACTGCTCGATCCGGACCGCAAGCATTTCCAGGTGTATGCCCATGCATTACAGCCTCTCTGCGATCTGGGAGCTGCCCAGCTCGGGGTTGCGGGGTACGTGGCGCCCGTCTTCCCGACGACCTGGAACCTCCAGGCGGGTGGGGACGATGTCGAGGACCTCCCGTGCACGGCGCCGGCAGCCCTCTGGGCCCAGGCCAAACGCCGCCTGCGGCGTTTGCGTAAGCAGCTCGACAGGGGGGATGAGCGGCGCGCACGTCTGCTCCAGGCCGTGCGTAGCGCGCTCATCGTGGCAGACAGCGCAGGTTCGGGTCTGTTACGCGAAGGCAAGCCGCTGGCACCGTGGCTGGAGCAGGCGTTTTCGGCCGACGCGCTCCTGGACCGCCGCGTTGTCTGGGAGCAGGTCATAGCCCCTCGGATACGGGAGATCGAACGTAAGCGGGGCGTCGCCTTTTCCTGGCTGGACTTCCAGGAGCACGCGGAGCGCCAACCGCCACGGACATTGCTGCTTTCGGCGTGCGGCAGCGGCAAGACCCTGGCGGCCTGGCGCTGGATCGCGGCCCAGGTGGGACAGGCACCGCGTGCCAGGATCATTTTCCTCTATCCCACGCGCGCCACGGCTGGGGAGGGATTTCGGGATTACGTCTCCTGGGCGCCCGAGGCCGATGCGGCCCTCGTCTCCGGCACGGCTGCGTATGAACTGGAACACATGTTCGATACGCCGGAGGACATAGAGAACCAGCGCGCGGGACGGAGCTACGCACCGGAGCGGCGCCTCTATGCCCTGGGATTCTGGCACAAGCGCATCTTCAGCGCCACGGTACACCAGTTCCTGGGCTTCATGCAGCATGCCTACGGTTCCACCTGCCTGCTGCCGTTGCTGGCCGACAGCGTCGTGGTCTTCGACGAAGTCCACAGCTACGATCGGGGGTTGTTTTCGGCCCTGCGCCAGTTTCTGCGCCATTTCAACGTGCCGGCATTGTGCATGACCGCTACCCTGCCTCCTGAACGTCGCCGCGTTCTGGTCGAGGAGTGCGGCCTCAGTCCCTATCCGGAGCACGCAGCGCAGTTCGCCAGCCTGGAGGCTCTGGCCGCGAGGCCGCGCTACAGCATCGCGCAGCTGTCGGGCGGCGTGGACGAAGCGACGACTGTGGCGCGCCACTCCCTCGATGCCGGGGAGCGGGTGCTCTGGGTCGTCAATACCGTGGACCGCTGCCAGGAGCTCGCCCAGGCCCTCGGCGCGCTGTGCTACCATAGCCGCTTCCGGCTCCAGGACCGCCAGGCCCGGCACAAGGATGTCCTCGCGGCGTTCCAGGATCGCCAGGTGTCGGTTCTGGCCGTCACGACGCAGGTTTGCGAGATGAGCCTGGACCTGGACGCCGATCTGTTGCTCACCGAGATCGCTCCCATTCCCAGCCTGGTCCAGCGCATGGGCCGCTGCAACCGCCATTTGCGCCGGGACCTGGGCCGGGTCTGCTGCTACGTGCCCCCGGACTGCAAGCCTTACGACACGGAACTCCTTGGCCAGGCCGAAACCTTCCTCGCCGCGCTGGATGGCCAGGAGGTCAGCCAGAACCGTCTGGCCGCGCTGCTCCACGAGCTCGCCGGCAGCCAGGCCGAGGTGGAGAA
Source organism: uncultured Desulfovibrionaceae bacterium (assembly GCA_964523295.1). GTDB lineage: Bacteria > Desulfobacterota > Desulfovibrionia > Desulfovibrionales > Desulfovibrionaceae > CAZGAH01. The sequence goes on from CAZGAH010000078.1 coordinate 18,361, forward strand.
GTACAGCGCCTTCCTCAAGAGCGCGCCCTGGGCCTCCTCCCGGGAGCAGGACCTCATGGACGCCACAGACCTGACGGTTTCGGCTATCCTGGAAAGCGACCTCGCCACCTTCCGGGAGTTGCAGCACACGGGCCGTCCCTTCGACGGCCTGGTCCTGCCCGCCCCGCGCTTTCCCCGGGAACTGGCCCGGCCCGGTCCCGGGCTTCCCGGTCACCTGCATCTGGTGCCGGACAGTCACTACGATCCACGTTACGGCCTCTTCAAGGCCCCCCTGGAGGTAATCGTATGAGCGATCTCGTGTTGGAGTACGATCTGCACCGGCTGCCCTCGGCCCAGCACAAGGCCGGGTTGGCCGGCCTGCTGCTGTGCATCGAGTCCATGAAGCGCCGCCGACTCGCCCCTTGTCCCGAGGTGCTGTCCCAGGATGGGACCAAGGCCAGGCTCCACTTCACCCCAGAGAGCCTGCAGGCCCTGTTCGACGACCTCTACGACGCGGAGCTGGTGGAGCAGGCGTTTGAAAAGGAGGACAAAAAACGCAAACCAAAACGGATCGACCAAGAAGAGAGTGAAAAGAACGGGAAGAAACGGATTGTACAAAAGTATATCTATGATGCCGTTCAACCTCGGTATGAATTTTTGCGTACCTGGTATCCCAATGGAAGCGAGTTATGGCTCAAGCTCATGCGGGACATGCTCTGGGGAACGCTGCGGGGCATTCCAAAGACTCGTCTGGTGTATGACAAACGGGCAGCCAAGGAGCCGTCGAGCATTCCGGCCGACTTCCTTTCCACGGTCAGTGCGTTCGACAAGGCGGCAGCCAAAGGCCGCCACAACGCCGTGCCGGTAGTCAGCTCCCTCTTCATCGGCGCGCAGGACTCCAACGCCGAGGACGTCCCCTTTCTGGGGGACGTAAAGGTCAACCTGCTCCTCCATTTCTGGCTCGCGGCCAGCCTGGTCTACGTGCCCCGCGTCCTCAAGCTGACGCACTCCCAGGAGCGGGGCCTTGAGGTCGAGTCGCGCTTCAAAGGGTATGTTCTGGTCATCCCGGAGCCCGCGCATCTCGGCGACTTCTGCAGTAGCTTCCAAGAGGTGCTGGCCACGCTGGACACCGAGGCGGCTGGATACAGGCCGGCCCAGGCGATCATCGACCTGCCCGAGGAGGGCGGCCTGGAGTTCCTCCACGCTCTGACCCGCAAGCGTACCGCCAGCCTGGAGGGGCTGGTCGCCTTTATCGAACTGTATCACTTAGAGAAGCAGGGCAACAACGTGCGTATCCTGAGCGCGTCCCGGCTCCAACCCAACAGCAAGGTCGTGCAGTTCTATGACACCCTGCGGAAGAAGACCCTCAACCCCATCTACAAGGTCATGCGCCTGCGCAACGAGCTGGCCGGGCAGCCCTGGTACGCAGGGGCCGAGGCGGACCTGCTTACGGCGCCGATCGAGCTCTTCGTTTACAAGCCCGGGAAATCGCCTGCCCGGCTGCCGTTCTACGGCCGGGACCTCAGGCAAACGTTTGCGGCCATCAAGAAAGAATCCAATGACATCCAAGGAGGAAACCCTATGCAGGAAACCGACAGACAGACGCTCCTTGCCTCGAATATCCAGGACATGATCCAGGCTTACGTCCGGCGCAAGGCCGAGGAGAAGTCAGGGGAACGCTATGAGGACTTTGCCAAGGGCAGGGCTGAAGGCGAACGCGTGGCCTATCCCGAGAAGTACCGAGAGGCCCTGGAACGGGTCTGCTCTCAGGCCTTCCTGGCAATGCGCGGCCGGCGGGACAAGGATTTTGTGGAGTTCTTCACCGGCTCCATCTGCTCCGTGCCCCAGTTCCTCCCGGACCGTAATTTCCAGATCGTGTCCCAGGCCCTGGTCGCGGACTGGGAGCTGGTCAAGACCCTCAGCCTGCTGGCCCTGTCCGCCTGTTCCTGGCTGCCCAAACCCCAGACCACGCAAGGAGACGCCCAATGAACCTCTTCGCCACCGTGCTCACCCACACCGCGCCCAGCGCCAACTACCGCGGCGAGTCGGCCGAGAACCGGGCCGTGCTGCAGAAGATCACCATCGACCGGCTGGAGCACCCCATCATCTCGCCCGAGGCCATGCGCAACGCCCTGCGGGAGATGCTGCGCGTCAAGGGTCTGCCCTGCAACCGCACCCGTCTGCACGACGAGGAGCAGCTGGCCGTGGCCTTCAAAGACTACCCGGACCAGGACCGCTTCGCCGACGACTTCTTCATGGGCTGGCTCGTTGCGGCCAGCAGCAAGGACCGCAAGAGCATCGAGAAGGAGATGCAGGACAAGGGCCGCGACCCGTC
>CAZGAH010000079.1:0-20509 GCA_964523295.1 uncultured Desulfovibrionaceae bacterium
ACCCAAGAATTCGTGCTTCAATGAGGCCGGAGCAAAACGCCCCGGATAACCGCCCCCCTCGCGAGCCCTTGGCTGGCGTGGGTTTGCGGGCCTGGATGCGAGCGCTGTGGTGTTGCTGGCGCTTGACGGGCCTTTTTTGTGGTCCGTGGGAGGTCTCTCACAAAATTCCCTATCTCTTGTCAATGAGTTACAACACGCGAGCGCTCCCCGGTTTTTTTGCAGCACTGAAGCGCTCGCTATCCCGCCAGGCAAAGAGGTGAATCAGACGATCAGCGCCTTGCGTTCAACGGCTTCGAACGTCTTGCCCAGGCTCGTCACCCGCAGTTGTTCCGCGTCGGCCGTGCCGATGTCCATGAGCAGCACGTGGTCCTCGTCATGCTCGATGATCGCGTCCAGGCGCGACGCAAGCTCCACGCGCCGACGCCAGGAAAGACGGCACTGGAACACAGACAGCTGAAGCCACTCCCCATAGCCCTTCATGAGTCGATATACCTTACGCCAACGTTTGTCATCCCGGACGTCGTCTGTCACGATGTGCAGATGCTCGCCCGCGTACATCCCCTCTCCCTCCTCTCAGCGCGTCGTGAACACATAAACGAATTCATTGAGCACGCGCGCGGGGATGGGCGGCTGTCCGGACATGGCGTTTCTCTTTCAATCAGATCGGGTTATATGGATTCTCTCTTCACGCCACTAAAGAGCCCCCCCCCGAAATGGCATGTCTTTCCAAGCAAAATCGGCCCCTGAACGGCAACGGAGAAGATGAGCTTCAGGTGCCCCCCGAGACCTCCCTTGGGTCCTTTTGTTACTCCTGTAACAACAATGTGCTCTGGTTTGGGCAGGCCTCGCCGACGAATTTCCAATTCAACGTCGGCGATGAGCGTTTGTTCTGAGGAAGTACGCTTGGCGTAACGTGTTGGGCTGTATTCCGTTTGTGTAGTCCATACCGTTGCTGGAAAAAACAGAGGGTCTGCATCAAGATTGATTATGGCCCGTTCGAGCTTGAGCAGGCCAGCAGAGCCGGCCCGCAGCTCGTGTAAACCTGTCAGTGCGGCAGCCAGCTCCTTCAAATAGTTCCGCTCGTCATTGTCGGGCTTTCTTCTTTCTAAAAGGTGAGGTGGAAGGATGATGAGACGTTTCCTGGCGGCATCGAAAACAAACGCAAGGTGCGCCTTGCCCTCCCTACGAGCCGGAGACTCGTCAGCTTCATGACCGCTAAAGAAAAGGGGGAGATTTTTTTTATTATTTGACTCCATTCTCTTTTGTACAAGTGACATGACCGCCCTTCGCAACGCTCTGGCCACCTGAAGACAGCCGGCTTGTGTCGAAAGTCCGTGATAAATGTCATATACGTGAGCGTCTCCGGTCGTTTTGACCGGATGGAACAGTCCCAGACCGAGGTATCTCCCATCGCCAGCCTGAACTGGACCAGTTATCGGTTGGTCATAGGTGAGTTCAACGTGCCACAGCCTGTTCGCTGAAAAGCGGGGTGGAGAGGCAAAGCTCTCCGCACGGGCGTTCTTGGCTTCAAAGGGCTCCCGTTGGATTCGAATCGATGAAAACTTGCCAGGCAGGCTAGCGTGACGAAGAGCTTGAGAAACGGCCATGATTGCACCATTCTCGATTTCTATTCGCTCCTGCCCGTTGCAACGTCCCCTCGCGCGCACTATCGGCAAGGCCATGGGAGTAACCGTGCGCCACGTCCAATAAGGCTGGCGGAGGTCATTCTCGATGCCATAATGGACACGCATGACATCGTCGGCGGCGGTGACAAGACTCCACGCCGTCCCGCCCGTTTCCCGGTCAACTGCTCCAACGCCTGAAAAGGCCCAGGCAACGTCATCCTTCTCAAGGGGACAGTTGGGAGGAATTTCTACCAGAATACGACGGATGCCGTGGTCGGCATAGGAATGCCCGATAGAGGGTAGCGGAATGATGCGAAGTCTTATCGCCTTATCTGCCTCTACGGCCTCGCGGCACTGCCCAAAAACCCGCAAAATCAATTTTTCCTTGTCTGGCATAGCGATTTTTAATCGTTCTGCGGCGCTGTTACGGACCAATACCACGAAATTCAAGACATCGGTGTGAGGCCAGGGTGCAAAATTGGCCTGAGTGGTGACGTCGCGCAATTCGAATTGCAGTATTGTTGCAGGACAATCGTAAGGAATATTCCTGAAACGCGGCTTAGGAGGATTGGTGAGGGTCATACCTGTTGCCTTTGTCCTGACCGGCTTATTATGTGTCTGCATCGGTGCTATATCTGGCTTGAACCTCGCCAAGCTTTGCGCGTGCCGTTCAACCAGACTCTCAAAGGATCCTTGTTGCGGAACGGGGAGACGGAAGGCATTTCCTTGACGGACGGGACGATAAATAGAACCTGGATACGTCAATAAACGCTCATTAACAGCCTTGCGAGCAATCATCTCGAAGGTCGCCCAGCCCATATCAACCCCTCTGCCCAACTGGAAGAGATGCGATACGATTGTACATATTCGCGAGACAGAAACGTCATTTCCAGGAAATGACCAGACGTAATGGAGAGGGATGTCCTTATTGAAAAGCAAAGGATGGAAGTATTTCTTCGACCGAATTTCTGCAATCCGGCCAATGTCGCCCTGGACAGCGTCCAGGTCGTTATTTGGCACGTAGTTTCGATACTCTTGGCCTTTTCGAGCGACTGGAACTGCAATGAGCGGCGGTTCCAATTGCTCGAACCATAGGAACGCATCGCGATCTTCCGAAGTGATGCTTGCCCCCTTGGCAGCGCCGGCGACAAGCGCCTGAAAGAGTCTCGCTGGCGAGGGCGGCCACTCTGCTTGACCATTGGCGTCAAGGCCGTGAAAACGGCCTTCGTGAAAATGAATGGTGATTATCAGGCTGGTCATATCGGACCTCAGCCCTTTTTGCTTTTTTTATCGGTGTCCAGATCTTCCTTCGCTCGCTCTTTGTCAAAGGCCACAGTTCGGTCGGGGCCTACGCCGAATTCATCTGCTGCCTTTTTGGCGTACGCAAACGCTGTGTCCTTATTCAACTCAACAGGATTTCGATGGCCGGTTCGCTCTATCTGCATCCATTCTCCCTGGACCTTCGGGTCTGGAACAAGCAGGCAGCCTTGACGGAGGAAAGGGTCTAGAGGTGCCGTCGCCGCAACAAGCGCGAGTCCGAGAATATAGGATTGCAGTGCATCGGCTTTCTCGCCAGCAAGACGGCGAAGTGCGACAAGATTTACAGTAACATCACGCTCGATCGGGCCATGTGCGATGATACCGCCATGTGCCTTTCCGGAAGGGACATGGACGAACCCTCTCTGTGCTAGCAGACTCTTGGGATTCCCTTCCTGCTTGGCTTTCTCTTCTTCGTTGAAAACATCAAGCGCTGTGTAGTCAAGTGGAGGATTGTACTGTGCGGAACGGTGAAGCACATCAACATCCCAGGCTCGAACTATTGATTTTATAATGCGTGGCAATTTTGCTTGCGTACCGCGGGAGTCCCAGACGCCAAAAACCAATGACGTAGGAGCGAGCTTGGCTATTCCTGTGGCATCATTGTTATTCAGAAAGCGATTGAAAGCTTCTTTTGCCGCCAAGCTCAGATCAAATTCCTCTGTTGTGCCCTTTTTCGAATTTGTGCAGCGAATAACAGCATCACCCAAGCGATGGCCTATATCGAATATTGATAAACATTTATTGTCCGAATATTTTATATAAATTTGTGGCACTAGCGTTGATAGAACGTTGCTTACCGGTCCTTCATCTTTCTTTCTTTTAAATATTGGCTCAATGCGGTTGGCCTGGGAACCTTCACTATCGATAGTAACTACTTTTGTTCCATCTGAAAGTGTATTGATATTGTATCCGATGTCGGCATACGTTGGCGGAAAGATTACTGCCTTTTCTCCTTCGACAGAAACAAGTCGTTGCTTTATATGCAATGCAACCTGCCCATTATTTTCGTTGGCCCATGAATGATAATTCTGTATTTTTTTGTCCATACTACGCCTCCTCATAGGTTTCAAGTATACAACGGGCATGATCCTCTTTGCCAGGCCACCCTAGACGCATTTGAAATGTACGCATAGGAAATGGAAGCTTTTCTCCTCCTAAACCTGCGCGCAAAAACATTGCATCGTAATAATCGTGAAAAGAGTCCCTTCCTATTATGGCATACCTATAGTTAAGCCTACTGACAGTGAAAGGTCGTGCATTGGTAAGGCCTATAGCGGCAAGCAATTCAACAAGTGGATATCCAACCATTGTTATTGATGAGTGTTTATTAGGTGAAAATCCAATGTTAATTGGAATATAATCCCTCCTCCAATCGAATCGAAAACTACTTCGTTGCGGAGCTGAAAACGAAAAGGGATCGGAAATGGGTATATGTTTACATTGTTGGAAGATTTTTAGCGCATCGTTGAGCAAGTTAGCGCCTGGATATCCACCTGCGCCCGCCCAAAATTTTATGGGATCACGGTTTGTCGTGTCGCCCCAATGGTCCACAATGACAGTGTTGCCATGAGTATCATTTAATATTGCCGGAAGTTTATCAATTTTTTCTGGCTCGCCGTACGGAAATGGACTGTCAATATTTTGTACTACAACGGGTGTTTTTAACTTTTTAATTTCTATTGACGAAAAAAATGGAATTAACGTTTTTACCTCTGCATTTTTTAGAAAATGTAAAACTGTAACGAATGGATCATTGCTCCCTGAAGAACGTAGATAAAATCGTGCATGCCCTCTTTCGCTCCAATCAAAAGCGGCCTCTGACTGACCTGACAAAATGATAGAGGTTTCAAGAAATCCAAGGCAGGCAAATACTTGGCCTGGATTGAGCAAATCGACAGGGATATTAGCTTCGGTCATCACTTTCGTCCTTCTCATCAATGCTTCGGGAGGCTTGTTGGTCTGCCGCTCGCAACAAAGATTCCCACCAGGCTAACCCCCATGGCCCCCACTGCCTCTGCAGATGTGCAAAACGTGCGGCAACCTCACTGGCAAGGGAAAGGAGTTTCGACGGTGGAATGTCCCCGCACCCTGATGTTGAAATCAAAGGGCGGCCCTGGCCATGGTGCGCAACGATCAGATGCAGGGCCAAATCACGCAGTTCAGACGGCATTTCCTTGATTGCCGGATCGTTCAAGGCGTTACGCAATGAGCCGAATTCATGCCGATATCCTTCCAGACGGAAAGTATTGAATGGCCCTCGGGTTTTCGCATATATGCCGTCATTGGGTGCGTTTGAGGCCAGTTGCCAGGTACGCGCTTCCTTGCCAGTGTCGTGCAGCTTGGCTGCCAAACCCAAAACCTCTTCATGCAGGGCCGAAAAATGCAGGTTCCTAGCTATGCATCGAGCCATCGATTCGACTTTCGATGAGTGATCCTCGAGCAATTGGTCCTGAGAAGCCATGGCTCGGCTTTTCTCTGTTTCTGTTATGGAAGTGATTACTTCAATTCGTTCTAAATCATCCCCTTCAGGAGAATAACGCCTCGGCAATGAGAAAGAGATTTTGACGCCAGGTAGATTCTCTTCACCAGTGAAAATTCGCACCTGATACGGAATTCCTGGCCAATTTCCTATATCACCGACATCTACGACTTCTTCTTCAATTGCATCTAGCAAGCCATGACTTAAGCCGCCTATTCGAGCGTCAACAATAAGGATAGCATCTTTTAGCAATTTACTGTGAGCTTTTTTATTTATAGATTGAAAATTTTCGAGACTGAAATACCCACCAAACTGACCAGAACGAGTTAATATAATGGCAACTATACAATCCTTTGGAATTTTATTTGCATTAAGAGCAGCTGCTGCGCACTGAGCGGCCCAGTCAATTACTCCCCATGTTTCAGTTTCTAATATTTCGATATAATGGGGAGGAGCTGCATCAAAAAAACCTTCAACTTCCTCCTTCGACACTGGACAACCATCATAACGTACTGGAAGATATCTTCGCCAGACAACGGCAGTCTGCGGTTCCGCGTTAGTCCAACCACGCAACCAGGGATGCACGGTTGGCCGACCCGTATGCTTCTCCAATGAGGTCATGGACCAAGCATCCACAAGTGCTCTTGTCAATGCCGGATAAAGTGGGGGAGGCGTAGAAGCCGCGTCGATGCATTGTTTCAGCGTAGGATCAGCGGCTGCCCTGCTTTTCAAAAATTGAAGCGCGCCGGGGCTGACGTCAACGCAACCGTCCTTTTCCCGATCCAGTTCAGTAAAGATTTCGCAACAACGCCAAGCAATCAAAGCCAGTTGTTCATCCGGTTTCGGCTCTCCCTCATGCACTACAACAATCTTCGCGCTTCCTAAGCCTCTACGGTTGACGCGGCCAAAGCGCTGCACCATCCGCTCCCATGGAACAAGATCGCTAATCATATGGTCAGCATCAAGATCAATGCCAACTTCACCAGCAGACGTGGCGACGAGAAATGACGGATGATCAACCCGCATGTCGTTGCGATTGAGGAAGCCGAGTTGCTCCAGCTGGTTGGCTGCAAGTATCCTTTCTTTTACTCGACGACTGCCGACAAGAAGCTGAATGTTCTCTGCTGGAATGCCTTTTACGACTGCTTTCTTTGTCAGTTTTCTATGTACTATTTCAGCCTTCTTTCTTTGATTACAATATATTATTATTCGTAACGGTTTCACACCCAAGCATGTTCGCTTCCATGCCTCTTCGGCTAACGTTTCTTCAATTGCTTTCTTAGTCGTCCCTATAAGGGTCAATGTTTTACGAGCGTTCAGGCGTATTGTCACAACCTCATCGTCCAAATCACCCTTTGACGCGTCCAGAGTGAAAATTTCGCCTAATCGTGTCCTTCCGGTCGCCGACAAAGAGAGCAGTTTGCATTTGGGCACGAGTTGTTGCTCTTCTTCACATCGCAGGCCGTAGACGGCATCGCCGGTTTCGATAGCTTCCATAAGCTTTTCAAACGGGGGGACAAGATGCGATTCATCAAGGACAATCAGGGAATCAACGCCTAAAAGCCCAGCATGGTAGGCACGCATCTTTCGGGATACACCGTAACCTGAAAAGAGAAGTCTGGAGCCGATCATATCAACTGTGCCGACAATGATAGCCGAAGATGTAGGGTTTTCAAGCCATTCTCTATTATCGATATGCTGTCCTCGCAAGGTGCTAACGCGCAAAGACAAATCTCCCGAGCGAGTTTTTATTTTTTCTGCCTCAGTAGTGGCCTGATCCACAACCGCCCGCCGATCAACAACATATATCAGTCGCCTCGGCAGCCTTGCACCCACATCCAGCGCCAACTTCCAAATGGTCATGACCGCTGTTTTCCCTAGCCCCGTCGGGAGATCAATGGCTGAAGGAATTATTCCTTGAGAGAAATAATCCTTGAAAAGACGGACCTGCCAATTCATAGGCAAGAAGCCAGTGATTTTTTTAAACTGGTTTTCAAAAAACATTACCCCTCCCTATTGCAAGTTCTTGACTATTCATTTCAGTTAATCAAATTTTCTATAGCATGTCAAGAGTGGATTTTTACAGCAACGAATATTACACCTAGAAATATTTTTTTATAACAATTTTAGCGAGTTACCGTTACTTCCTGGGCGCCGTTCAACTCCGCTTCATCCCTCATCGTGCCCCCACTATGCCATCTAAACAACTCCTTATATCTGTATCTTAATATTCAGTCACTTTAAACAAACTAATCATATTTGCAAAAATAATAATTTTATAATCTTTGTTGACTGTATTCTACATTAGCATTTCTGCATTATCTGCTTAATATTGTGTTAGAAAATTGCTTTCCCATCTTCCCCCAAGCCGTCACACCCCCGAACCACGCCCCGCACCTGCCCCCCGCTTCCTTTCCGGTGCGCAGTCGCTGACGGTCTGTCGCTCTGCTCACAATAGCACTGTCGGCGGGAACGTGGTGGGATCATCCATGTATCTATACATACGTATATTTTTTCGCCTCCAAACCGACCCCATATTCCCATTGCACCCGCGCCCCAATGTGCTAAGGAGACAGGCAGCGGCGAAGCTGTGGTTTTGCGTAGTGTGAGGGCGGCGGGTTTGATGGTGGGTGACGGGAGCGTGGTGGCTGATATGACCCCTATGAAGCGTTTTGTGCTCGACCAGGTCGCCATACGCGACGCGAAGGGGCTGGAAATCGGGCCTCTCAACCAGCCCGTGTTGCGCAAGGACGAGGCCTGCGTGTTTTACGTCGATCATCTCGACACGGCGGGATTGCGGGCCAAGTATCGCGATGATCCGGCCGTGGCGGTGGAATCGATCTGTGCGGTGGATTATGTCTGCGCCGCGCCGACGGATTTGCCGGCGGTGCTCGGCGACGAGCGTTTTGACTACTGCATTGCCTCGCACGTCATCGAGCATGTGCCCGACGTCGCCGGCTGGCTGGAGGCTATCGCCGCGGTGCTTGCGCCGCGCGCGCGGCTGTGTCTGGCCGTGCCGGACAAGCGTTTTACCTTCGATTGTTATCGGCGTCTGACCACGCCGGCCGAGGTGTTGGCAGCCGGTCTGTTGCGCCAGAGCAAACCGGGGCCGGCGCAGATTCTCGATCATACGCTGCACTACGTTCCTGCCGACGCGCAGAGCATTCTGGCGAAGACCATCGACCCCGACCCTGTTGACAGCGACAATCGCGTGCGCCATGCCTGGAAAAAGGCCAGTGAGGCACTTGCAACCGGCGACTATTGCGATGTGCATTGCTGGGTCTTCACCCCGCGCTCCTTTCTCGCGATACTCCGCGTGCTCGCGCTGTGCGGACGGCTTCCGTTCACGCTCGCGGCCTTTCAGGGCACCGCAGCGGGGTCGAATGAATTTTTTCTCGTGCTGGAGAAGGCCGGGAACGACGAGGCCGTCAGCGAAGAAGCCCTGAACCGCCTTATTTCCACGCGCCAGGGTCTGCCGCCGGATGCGCCGGAGGAGGAACTGGCCGACGGGAAAGCCCGTTGTGAAGCGCTGGAGGAAGGGAAGGCCCTGTGCGAGGGGCCGGAGAGGCGACCGACGGCCAGACCGGGTCTGCTCTGGCGTCTGTGTCGGCTGTTTGCCTCCGGCCCGCGCGGGTGACGTCGGGCGGCGGCGTCTTATCTGCCGAGCCGGCGACGGAGCCCTTTCCAAAAGCCAAACAGCGGGGCGAAGGACTCGGGAGCCAGGCGCGCTGCCAGGAGCAGGAAGAGCGGCCAGAAGACGCCCGCGCTCGCTGTAAGGGCAACCAAGGCGCCCGTCAGCGGATGCCCGGGAAAGAGAGCCGGGGTCCAGGACGCGGCCAGGTACGCGGGCGTCGCGGCGAGGATGCCGAGCAGCAGGCCTTGACCGAGCACACGTCCCATGCCGTCGAATCCGGCCGGCCCGGCGCGTCGTTTCCATGCAAGCGACAGGAAGACGGTATAGAGCGCGACGCCGAGCGCGCTGGCCGCGGCAATGCCGGGCGCGCCGAACCAGTCGGCCAGGGCGTAGAACAGCGGCAGTGCCGCCATGGTGGCGCCCGTGCCGTAGAGCGCCGGTCGCAGGGTATCCTGGCAGGCATAGAACGCGCGTCCGACGATCTGCTGTATGGCCCAGAGAAAGACGCCGAGCAGCATGATCTGCAGGCAGAGCGTCGTGGCGCGCGTCGCGTCGGGCGTGAAGCTGCCTTGTTCGAAGATCAGGCACACGATCGGTTCGGCGGCGCTGAGCATCCATAGGGAGAGAGGGACGATGACGGCCAGCGTGGTGCAGAGCGCCTGGCGCAGCGTTGCGGCGAATTCGTCCGTTTTGCCCCGGGCGTAGAGTTCGGCAAGAAAGGGATACGAGGCCACGCCCGCGGCCTGGGCGACGATGCCGACGGGAACCAGCATGATCCGGCGCGCGTAGTTCAGCCAGCTGACCGCCCCGGCCGGCGCCAGCGACCCGAATACGCGCAGCAGTTGCTCATCCAGCACGACGATGGACTGGCCGAGCATGAGCGGCAGCGCGAGGAGGGCGAAGCGCCGCAGTCCCGGATGCCACAGACGCGGCCGCAGCAGGGACCGGTTCGCGCTGCCGCGCCAGACGGACCAGGCCGGCAGGAGCAGATTGCCCAAAAAGGATCCGCCCAGCACGCCCCAGCAAAACCCTTCCATTCCCTGCGCCGGCATGAGCAGGCCACCGAGAATGATGCCGCCGTTGTACACGAGCGGCGTCAGGGCCGGGACCACGAACTGCTTGCGCAGATAGAGTACGGCGGTCATGCAGGCGCCAGTCAGAAAGAAAATCTGGGCGGGCATGATGATGCGCAGGAACAGGCCGAGCCGCTCCTGAGCCTCCGGAGTGAATCCCGGCGCGGCCAGTCTGGCGAACTCGTCCGCGTAGAGCATGGCCAGCGCGGTCAGCAGGCTGACGAGCAGCGTGGTCCAGGTGCTCATGGCGGAGAGCAGTGCCCAGCCTTCGGCCTCGTCCTTTTCGAATGCCGCGCTGAGCAACGGGATCAGGGTAATGGAAAAATAGGCACCTGCCAGAAGATAATTGATGAAATCCGGAATTACGAAGGCGGCGAAGTAGATGTCCGACTCGAGCGTCGCACCGTAGCAATAGGAGATGACCTTGTCGCGGATCAGTCCCATCAGCCGCGAAAGCAGCACGCTCGCCGCCATGATCGCGGCGGCGACGCCCATCCGCTGACTCGATCCGATAATTTTCATGCTCGCTCCGCAGGGCCGAGTGCGCGGGGGGTGGGAGAGGTCTTCCGCCGCGCCTGTTGTAGCCGTTTTCTGCTACCTGATTATTCCGGCCGGCTCAAGGTACGGATTTTGGCTGCCACGGGCTTCGTTGCGCCGGCGAGTCCGGGTCCAGGGGGGCGGCGGTATAAAGACAGGTAGAAAGGAAGGGGAACTATCAATACGGTGCCTCTGCCCTCGAACCTCGGGATTTACGCATGTGGACCACTCCGGATGCAAGAAAGAGAAAAAGAAAGGCCGCCCCGAAGGACGGCCATCCGTCATGGTCCCTGCCACGGCGCTCGGGTCGCGTCCCCTCGTTCCCCTATCTTCCGGGCAGATAAGAAGATAAATGAAACGAATGGAATCAAATGGCAAGACAGTGATTTGACAAGCGGATTGTGTGTAAGCCCGTAAATGAACATGTAGTGAAGGGAAATGTCGTTGGCTGAGGAGAAGAGAATTTACAGCACTTCCAGGACTTGAGTTTACCCGTGAGGACTTTCATGGTGAATGGAATTATATCTTCATCCCAACTGCATCGAAAAGGACAAGCTATTTTTTTATAACGCCTCACGTTTCCCCCTTCCGGGCGCACCAAAAAACGCCGGGACCCGAAGGTCCCGGCGCGGGGTGTGCGTATTGGCAGGCGTGGCGGGGTTAGAACTTGTACTGCAGACCGAACATGAGCTTCCAGGCGGTGCTGTTGTCGTACAGCTTGACAACGGCGTTGTTGTAGGAAGGATCGTTCGGGCGGTTTTCAGGCTGACGCCAGGGGCCTGCGGCGCGGGAAATGTTGAACATGCCGGTTTCCATGAACACAGCCAGGTTTTCGTACAGCTGGTACTTGGTGTTGAAGTCCACTTCCCACAGATGGTCGCTGGTGGTCAGCACGGTGTTGTTCATGTTGTTGAAGTAGGGCGACCAGGGCACCAGGGCGGCGCGGGTGTCTCTCATGCTGCGGGGAGAGTTGGTGCCGCCGACGTAGGCCACGATGATCTGGTGGGTGAGGTCTTCCACGAAGGAGATGTTGTTGAACTGCAAGGCCAGACCCCAGGTGCCGGCGGCCGTGGCGTTGTTCTGGTTGGGATCGGCCAGGGTGGTATTGAATCTGCCCATGGCGTCGCCGCCGCCGTAGCCGAAGGTGGTGGCGTTGAATCCGGAGGAAATGGAGGGCATCTTTTCGCTGCCGTTCCAGATGTTGGAGTCGTCGCCGGAGGTCCACCAGCCGATGAGGGTCGGGGTGACCCAGGGGGTCTTGTAGGCGACCTTGCCGGCCAGGTACCAGCCGGAGCGGGTCATGTAGCGCTGATTGTCGATCATGGTGCCCCATGTGACGTCGAGGCCAAAGGTCAACGGATCCAGCGCGGTGATTTCAATGGCAGTGCCCAGCCACCAGGCGTACATGTAATCACTGTCGAGCAGGGCATTCTGAGCGGTCGCGATGTTGGTACCCAGGGCGTTGGTGTACAGGCCGGTGAAAGCCGGGGCAGTCGCGGCGACAGCGTCGGTGCCGAAGATGCCGTACAAGCCATAGGGGGTGAAGGAACCGACATTCGGGACCGTGATGGGAACGAGCAGACCGATCATGTCGACTTCGTCGTTCTGGCCCAGGTTGCGCGGGTCGGTGGGATTGTTGACGTCGTAGGGACGCGCCCAGAAGGCCGCCACGGTGACCATGTCGTTGATCTTGTAGCTGGCCAGGATGGCGGCGACGTCCTCACCGTTGTATCCGATGATCGGCGTATCGGCCACGGCGCCGGGGATGGCCAGTCCCTGGAGGCCGACGCGGAACATGAGTTCTGTGTTGGGAATATTGAAATCGATGTAGGCGCGGCGGGTCTTGATGTTTACGCCGTCGGTGCCGAGGGCGAAGCCGGAGTTCGGGCCGGTGCGCACGCCGCCGGCGTAGGAACCGTTGCCATTGCCCCAGGAGATGTCGCCGATTTCAAAAAACAAGGTGCCGCTTACGTTTTCACTGGCGATGAAGTCGATCTGCGTCCGCACGCGCTGGCGTGCGTCGAACTTGTCTTCCGTGCCGGTGGAACCGTTGATGTAGGAGTTGTTGTTGCCGTAGCGGGCGCCCGGGGCCTGATTGTCCTGAAAGGAGTCGAAGCCATCGGCACTGGTGGTCCAGCCGAAGTTGAAGTCCCAGGTGCCGGTCACGTTCATTTCGACCGCCTGGGCCGACATCGCTGCTCCCAGGACCAGCGCCGCAGCAATGGCCAGAATCGCCAAACGTTTCATGTTTCCTCCCTCTCTTTTGCTGTGAAAAAAAGCACACCCTCATCACTTGCCGTGCCACGGGCTCAGTACCGTACGCGAAAATGGAAGGCAACCCCCCAGGAGTGACAAATTTGGAATGGGGTGGCTTTACGCAGGGAGTCATTCATTGAATGAAAACTATAACATATTGAAATGCAAATAAAAAAAATGAAAAGGCAATTGAAAATTGGTTGAAAAAACGGTTAAATTTTTTTTACGAGTGTGATTTTGGTTCTGATGGTCGCAAACGGTCCGTCCATGCCCGCCGTGCGCCAGCGCTCCTTTAGCGCGCGTCAGACGTCTTGCCGGACAGGCCCAGGGCCTCCAGGGCCGGCGCACTGCGCAGGTGTACATCGCTTTGCGGAAAAGATATTTCGATGCCGTGCGCGCGAAACAGGCGGTCGATGGCGTTGCGCACGTCGGAAAGAATGGACGAGGTGTCGGTGACGTCGACGATCCAGACCCTGAGCGTGTGGTCCAGGGAGCTGGCGCCGAAATTGTTTAAAAGCACCCCGGGCTTCGGCTCGCGCAGCACACGCGGGCACTCGGCCGCGGCCTGCAGCAACAGCGCGCGGACCAGCTCCAGATCCGAGCCATAGGCCACGCCGACGACGAGTTCCCGGCGCACCTTGGGATCCTGGTGGCTCCAGTTGATGATCTGGTTGGAGATGAGCGCGGAATTGGGCACGAAGATCGTGGCATTGTCCAGGGTTTCAATCTTGGTGTTGCGGATGGTGACTTCCTTGACCACGCCGAGCATGTCCCCGAGCTGGATGGAGTCGCCGGCCTGGACCGAGCGACCGAAGAGCAGGATCAGCCCGCTCACGAAGTTGTTGACGATATTCTGCAACCCGAAGCCGATGCCCACGGACAGACCGCCGGCCACGACCGCCAGGCTGGTCAGCGATACGCCCAGCAGGAAGAGCACGGCCAGAAAATAGATCCCCCACCAGAGGTAGCGCGTGATGGTCAACAGCGACGCCGCGGCGCCGGGGTCCAGAACCGGGCTGCGTTCGTTCACGTCGCGGATGAATGCCCCGGAGAGCGCAATAGCGGCCTTGGTCACGTAGAAGCCGAGCACGATCAGTGCCAGTCGCCGGACGCTGATGGCGAAGGCCTGGAACTGGTATTCCCGGTTGAGTACATCCATGAATATATATTCCCCGCCGAACTGCGAGGAGAGCAGCCAGAGCAGCAGAAAGAGCAGAATCGCAAAAATGAGCGGAAAGCTGATGGCCGAGAAGATGCTTATGAACACCGGGGCGCCGCTGGCCGAAATCGAGGCCTCCCATCTGCCCAGAAATCGCATGATGCTGATGGAATACCGCAGGGCCAGCAGGATGTAGAACAGCACCGAGGTCAGCAGCGCGGACAGTTGCGGGTACCCGAACAAGGCCAGCAGGGCCAGCGGCGGCAGAATGAAGGCGAGCAGTCTGGCCAGCAGTCGGTCCAGCTTTTCATCCGCAGGCATTGTCCGGAACTGGCGAAACAGCCAGAACGCAGCCAGGAGTTGCGCCAGCGCCAGCGCCGGCTCGATATACAGGCTGGGAACGATCCAGGTGCAGAGAATGAAACCCAGGGAGTACAGTCCCCACAGCGGCCAGAGCGGAGCGCGCAGATTGCCGGCGCGCCGTTCCTGCCCGGCCCGCAGATACCGGGAAAAAAAGACGAGCGCTGCGGAAAAGGACATCTCGCCCAGCGAGAGCAATTGCGAGTGGACGAAAAAGACGCAATGCGTCGATGCGTAGACAAAGCAGATGGCCACCGAGGTCATGACCCAGGCGCCGACGAGCTGCGGTAGCGGACCATAGCGACTCAGACGCTCGCGAAACAGGCGCAGCCCGATGAGCCCTGCCAGGAGGCAGGCTACCGCCAGCACCGCCCCTTTGGCCAATTCTTCGAGCACCGAGCGCCCTGTATTCTGTGCCGAGAGCATGTCCTTGAAAAAGTCGATGTCGCTGAGCCATTCCTCCCAGGCCTGGGCGACCATTGTGGGAAGCTCGAGGGAGAGAATGCTCGGCGTTGGCGTCGTATAGTAGCTGTTCCAGGAATTCGAGAGCTTGTCTTTCAAGCCTTCGCGCATCGTGGACAGGTCTTCTTTGAGTTGTTTGGCGGGTTGCAGTGCCGTATGGAGCGAATTCATGCGCCCCGTTATCTTCACAGTGAGTTCGCGGAGTTCGGCAATAAAACCAGCGAAAATGAACTGCATCTCGGCGTCGCCCTGGAACGTCATCTCGGACGCCCGCCGTTTCTCTGCACTGGCCGCGGTCTCCTCTTCCGGCGTGCCGGCATCCCCGATCTGAATACGTATTTCCGACTCGATAGCCTCAAGGTTGGTCTGCGCCGCATGGAGCAGGCTTTCCATCTCCCCTGGCTTATTGAGCAGTGCATCGAGATGATCGAGCAACTGGTCGGCGCCTTCGAGCAGGTCGATGTAATCCCAGGGTTCGTAGGACAAGGCCTGCATGAGCATGAGCCGGTCCTTGCCGTTGCGGATTTTCGGAAAGCCGGTCCAGTATTCCGTCAGGATGCGGTTGAAGGAGGCGCTGTTTTTTTCGAACCGTTTCGAGGCCTGCTGCACCTGTTTCTGAACCGAGTTCATGATGGTTTCCATCTGCCGGCGGGATTCTTCGTTCTCCGCAGTGGCAGACGCGAGCACAGGGGCGAGCAGCAGACACGCAAGCGCCAGCAGCAGCACCGGACAGCGCGAAAGAAAGAATCGAGGAAAACGCATGGGAATTTCCTTGCTGAAACGTAAGAGGGGGCCGGCGTTCCGGCATCGTCGCGAAGGCCGTCCGGTCGGCGTTTACGGCATGAGCGGGGGCAGATCAAGTCCGGCGGACAGCGGAAATCCGCTCATCAGGTTGGCGTTGGCCAGTGCCTGTCCAGAGGCCCCGCGGCAGAGATTGTCGATGGCGGTCACGATGAGCAACCGGTTCGTGCGCGGGTCGGCCACCAGGCCAATGTCGCAGAACATGGTTCCGCGAACGAAACGCGTTTCCGGCAGCCGGCCGGCATCGAGCACGCGCAGCCACGGGTGCGCGGCATAGGTCTCGCGATACAGCGCAACGGCCTCCGCGGTGTCCAGCGGGCGAGTCAGACGGCCGTAGATGGTGGAGAGAATTCCCCGGTTGATCGGCAGCAGATGCGTGTTGAACGAAACGAGCAGCTGGCGACCGGCCACAACGGAAAGCTCCTGTTCGATTTCGGGCGTATGCCGGTGTTTGCCCAGATTGTAGGCCCGGAACGTATCGGACACCTCGCAGAACAGCGTGGCCACGCCCGCCTTCCGGCCAGCGCCCGTTGTGCCGGACTTGGCATCGATGACCAGGTCGTCGGCGTGGACCAACCCGTGCGTGAGCGCCGGGTAGAGTCCCAGAATGGCCGAGGTCGGATAACAGCCCGGATTGGCGACCAGCCTCGCCGGGGCGATCCGCTCGGCGTACAGCTCGGGCAGGCCGTAGACGGCGTCCGCCAGAAGGCCTTCGGCGCGATGGCTCAGACCGTACCAGTGCTGGTAAATCGCCGGATCGCGCAGCCGGAAGTCCGCGCTCAGGTCCACGACCTTGAGCCCCTTGGCGTGGAGCACGGCCGCCGTGTCCATGGCAGCGCCGTGCGGAACTGCCAGAAACACCAGCTCGCACGCAGCCGCCAGGTCGTCCGGGTCGGGCTGCGTGATGCTGAGCTTGCCCAGCGAAAGGCCCTGGAGAAAGGGGTATACGCTGTCGAGACGTTTGCCGGCCTCGGCGCGCGATGTCGCCCGGACCAGGGAGAAGTGGGGATGCGTCTGGAGCAGTCGCGCCAGTTCCATCCCGGTGTAGCCGGTAACGCCGACAAGTCCGACAGCGATGGTTTTCATGCTCGTCTCCTCAAACGCCGCGACCGCGCGCGAGCACGCGCCTGGCGGAAAAAACTTCGATCAGCGGCCCGACGGTCAGGCCGCCGTGCTGTATGGCAGTCAGTCCGCCCTCAGGCGGTTTTCATGACGTATTTCATGCGCAGCTCGTAGAGAATGGCGTCCAGTAGCTGCCGTTCGTCCTCGTCGAGGCATTTGTCGGTCTTCTCTTTGAGCATGGCCAGGACGTCGATGGTATGTCGGGCCACCGACAGGTCCTCGGCCATGGCCCCTGTATCGGGCGAGGGCACCTCGCCGAGGTGTACCAGAGCCGACGAACTCAGCGAGAGAACGAACGTGCTGAAGGTTACCGCGGGCAACATCCCGCCGGAGTCCTCACCCTTGGCCTTGCCGCAGCCGCATGGTCCGGTTGCGGTGCCTGCCTGCTCGCCCGCCGGCTGATCCGCTTCGTGTCCGGCTCGGCGATCCCTCACCGTGAAATCGTGCTCTTCCGACATCGCTCTGCTCCTCGCATGGCCCGAACCGGGGGACAGTCTCCGCTGCGCCCGCTCAGACGGCGATCACAGCGGCCACTGGTCCGCTTTCCAGGTTTCCAACGCCGATTCGTACGCCGCCAGCCCCTGTTCCAGATAATCGCGACAGCCAACATGCCCGCCGCAGGCCTGGAAGGCCTGCGCAAGGGCCCGCACCCCGGCCGCGACGTCGGCCCAATCCACATGGCCCATGTGCCCCAGGCGGACGATGCGTCCCTTGAGCTGTCCCTGACCGCCGGCCATGATCACGCCATAGCGGCTGGCCGCCAGGTCGAGCAGCTTCTGCCCGTCGATGCCGGCCGGCAGACGGATCGAGGTCAGGCCCCAGGTGAAGTGCGTCCGGGCCAGCGGCTCGAGGCCCATGGCCGCGATCGCCGTGCGCGTCAGACAAGTCAAGGCCCACTGTTTGCAAAATACGCTGTCCAGCCCCTCGGCCTGGAACAGGCGCAAGGCCTCGCGTAGCGCCACGAGCAGATTGATCGCCGGCGTAAACAGCGTCTGGCCTCCGGCGCATTTGTCACGCTCGGCGAGCAGGTTGAAATAGAACTCCGGCGAGCGTACCTGCTCGGCCTTGGCCCAGGCCTTGGGGCTCAGGGCCACGAAGGCCAGGCCCGGCGGGAGCATCAGGCCTTTTTGCGAGCCCGTCAGCAGGCAGTCGATGCCCCAGTCGTCCATGGGGCAGGGCGAGATCCCGACGGCGGAAATGCCGTCGACCATGAGCAGGAGATTGCGCTCGTGGGCAACCCGGGCCAGCTCGCGCACCGGATGGAGCACGCCGGTGGAGGTCTCCGAGGCCTGAACCAGCAGCCCGGAGGCCTCGGGACAGCCAGTGGCAGCGTCGAGCACGGCCTGCGGGTCCGCAGCCTGGCCCCACGGCACGCTCAGCGTCACGACATTGATCCCGCGTGCCTGGCAGATTTCGAGGAACCGTTCGCCGAACTTGCCGCCCTCGACCACAAGCACGGTCTCCCCCGGGGCGAAACAGGCGCTCACGGCGGCGTACATGGCGCCGGTTCCGGAGCAGGTCAGGGGGAGCACCGGCTGGGCAGTTCCAAAGAGCAGCCGCAATCCGGTCTGGCACTCGTTCAGTAATTTTTTAAAGGGCGGCTTGCGGTGGTGCTCCATGTCCCTGGCCAGTGCCAGGCGGACCTCCTCCGGGAGCGGCGTAGGCCCGGGAGTCAGCAATCGCATCTTGTTGCGCATCGGGACGACTCCTTTACCCGGTAACAGGGGAGGCGCGACGCTTCCGGCCGTGCGAGCGGCCCGGCGTCTAATACTCGCCCGTCCGGATCATGTGTTCTTTGATCCGCTCCAGCGTGTGGTGCAGATCGATTTCGGGCACCCAGCCCAACAGTTCGCGCAGGCGCGTGGTGTCGGGCAGGCGGCGTTGCATGTCCTCGAAGCCCGGGGCATAGGCCTCGCTGTAGGGAATCTTGATGATATCGGAGTCGCTGCCTGTGACATTCTTGACCAGCTGGGCGAGATCCTCGATGCTGATCTCCTCGCTGCTGCCGATGTTGTAGACGCGCGAGGTCTCGGCCCGGTGCTCGGCCAGGCCGATCATGGCTTTGATGACATCCTGCACGTCGCAGAAACAACGGCTCTGGGTTCCGTCGCCGTAGACCGTGATCGGTTCGCCGCGCAGAGCCTGGCGCATGAAGCGGGGGATGACCATGCCGTAGCGTCCGGTCTGCCGCGGCCCGACCGTGTTGAACAGGCGCATGATGTCCACCTGCAGGCCGTACTCCTGATGGTGGGCGAATCCGAGACTCTCGTCCAGCATCTTGCTGATGGCGTAGGCCCAGCGGCTCTTGCTCGTGGCGCCCAGGAGCACGTCGTCGTCCTCGGAAAACGGGGACTTGGCGCCCTTGCCGTAGACCTCGGACGTGCTGGCCAGCAAGACCTTGCAGCCGTAGCGCAGGGCACTGCGAAACACGGCCTCGCTGCCGCGGACATTGGTTTCAATGGCGCGCACGGGCTGCTGCACGATCAGATCAACGCCAACGGCCGCGGCCAGATGAAAAATGACGTCCGACTGCGAGGCCAAGCGGTCCATGACGATCTCGTCCATGACCGAGGCCCGGGCAAAAAGAAACCGCTCATTACCCAGCAGGTGTTGAATGTTGGAAATTCTGCCGGTCGACAGATCGTCGACGCTGGTGACACGGTATCCCTTTCCCAGCAGCGCGTCGGATAAATGCGACCCGATAAAACCGGCGCCGCCGGTGATCAACGCTCTCATGCAAACGTCCCTTGTTGACGTCAATGCCCCGACCGCGGGCTGGTCAACGGTTGCGGTTCCAAAACGGCTTCTATATGCCCAACATGGCAAAGGCGTCAATGGGTTGACGTCTCTGCCAGGGACATTTCATCTGCTTTTGCCAGCAACTCGGCATCGCCGATGCTGCTGCGTGATTTGCTTTGAGGATGGCGCGGCGTGCCGCGTGGTGGTCCATGACGGCGCCGCGGGTTCCAATCTGCGAACTGGTAACTCCTGTAAAGTTTCGCCTTATGTTTTACAATCCTTGCAATTTACTATACTGAACATAAAATGTTAAATATATTTTTAAAAAATTTGGTTATTATTCGTCTTGGTTTTAAACCAGAAAATCTGCCATTCGGCAAAGACATACATCAAATTACAGCAACTATGCCTTGAATAAACATTATGGCGAGATATAAAATAACGTTAAAATTTAATTTTTACTATGTAACAATTTTTATCTCATAGCTTATTATGTTTTGTTTTCACTGCCAAAGCAGGAGTAGTGTCTTGTCAAGTTGTATAAATTCTTTTCTTCCTTCCCTTGCCCCTGTCGCATATGGACTATTCGCTTCGACTCCCTCTTCCAGGATCAGCACCACCTTGGCGCAAGCGCAAAACAACCCCGTCTTCCCAGGGGTGTTTCGGGCTGCTATGAATCGGTCGGATTGACGTTTGTGGTGAGGAGTCTTCGGTCCAGCTGTGGCGGAAGAAAGGCTTGTGCGCGCCTGAGCCTCAAGCTTATACATATCGCAGATATGGTCCGGCAACGACGCGGCTGTTCCTGGCTTCGCGTTCTTGCCGACAACCGTAAGCACGTCGAAGAACTTTCGACGCACATGCGCCAGGCAACCAACATGGCGAATATCTTCCTGCTCGCCCAGCGACTCGTACCCCAAGTAGCCGTCCGTTTGCAGATAGCCC
>CAZGAH010000080.1:0-20227 GCA_964523295.1 uncultured Desulfovibrionaceae bacterium
GGCCTCGGATTCGGTCGCAAACACGGATTTGCTGCTGCATACGGTCACGGTATCATGCTCGCAACACGGGAGCAACAGGGCGCTTGCCATTTGGCCTTGTCTCCCCCGGAGGATTTCGATTCCACGGTCCAGACATCCCTTTCAAGGGCGATGATTCGGGAGGACATTGCCGGGCTGCGCTTGCCGGGTATTTCGGTTTGGCGTATGAGGGGAAAAAATACGAATTACCGCAGGGAGGAATCCAGAGCATGTATCTTGGCCATCTGGGCATGGCCTGGCTGTCACGATCGCTGTTTTTTCCGGCGGAATCCCTTTTCTTTTTGGCTGCAGCCAGCATGGGGCCCGATCTCGTCGACAAGCCGCTGAGTCTGCTCTTGGGAGGGCCTGGACGCGGCGTCGCCCACACATTGCTCGGATTCGGGGTCGTCTGTGTGCTGGCAGTGCTGGCGAGGCGTTTATTTGGCGTGAGAAAACGTTTTCTTGCAGCCGGGTTGCTGCTCTGGCTGGGGCACCTGGCCACGGATCTCGTCGATCCGGTAACGCTGGCCTGGCCGTTTCTGGGAGAGCTTCCTGCCAGTCCGCAGCGTCCGTTGAGTCAGGCCTTCTACGAATTTTACATACTTCGGGTCTGGCCGGTCATGTTCTGGCTGGATATCGGCTTTGTCGGGCTTGCGGGACTACACGCCGCGTACACCAGGTTATCGGGCTGGCGCCCGGTCGCAGACCGGGGCACAATGCCATGAGCAGGGCTGGAGGCGTAAGGGCTGTGGCAGCGGGAAGGCTCAGGCTGAAGGTAAAAGCGAAAGACAGGTCTTTTCGCCGTCAAGGCGGTCTGTGCGCGTAGCGTGCAACATGGAAGGGGTAGTCATACGCCAAGACGCTCGACAGCTGCCAGCAGTTCGGTGCGGGAAAAGGGTTTGACCAGGATTTCGCCAGCGCCGAGGATCTTGGAAAAACGCAGCATGTCCAGGTTGTTCATCGCCCCTCCGCCGGAAATGGCCAATATCTTACACCCCTGGGATTGGCCGAGGATGTCGCTGATGGTCTCTATCCCGTCCTTTTCCGGCATGAAAATATCGACCACGACCAGATCGGCAGGATGTTCCATGAAAAGCTTTATACCGGCTTTGCCGTCTTCGGCCTCGTATACCGTAAAGCCGGCTTTTTCCAGAAAACTCCGAACAATGGTGCGCGTCGACACATCGTCGTCGATGACAAGAACCGTTTTCACCATCTCCTCCCCTGCCCCCCGGCCAGAAAGTTACGGCTCCGGACTCCGCGCCCGGAATGCCACTGGCCAGCTGCCGCAGGCTGCGACAACATGCCGTGCTCATGCTGTATTCCAGGCACAATTGCGCCCGGAGTTTTTTCCTATACCAAAGACAGGTCGGTTGTCCATGCGTACGGGGTACCCGGTTCGCCGGTTCTGCGCGCATTGCCGACGACATGAAAGACAGGCTGGACAATGGCTCAACTTGTAGTCAATATATCAGAAATGGCTGTGTCCAAAAAGCCCGCGGACGTCCTTGTCACCTATTCGCTCGGGTCCTGCCTCGGCGTCACGGTCTGGGATCCGGAACTCCGCGCGGGCGGTCTCATCCATTGTCTGCTGCCCATGTCGAAACTTTCTCCGGACAAGGCGCAGACGAATCCGGACATGTTTGTTAACACCGGCGTGGCCCGCCTTGTCAAAACCCTGCTGCGCATGGGCGCCGAAAAGGAACGACTGGTGATCAAAGCCGCCGGAGGCGGCAAGATGATGGGCCTGAACGACCTGTTTAACGTCGGCGCGAGAAACCTGACCTCGCTGCTCAAGCTGCTCGATGTCAACGGTCTGAAGCTCGCGGCCATGAACGTGGGACAGAGCGTTCCCCGTACCATGTACCTGCACATTGACAGCGGCGAGGTACTGGTGAAATCGTTACGCGTCGTCACTGCACTATGAGTGAAATACGCCACTCCATACTCAGCGCCATACTGGCCACTCCGCCACTGCCCGAGTCCCTGCGCGGGCTTATGGCGCTTGCGGACAGGCCCGACGACCCGACCGCCGCCCTTGACCTCTTTTCCCGAGAGCCGCGACTGCCGGGTCAGGTCCTGGCCCTGGTCGAAACGCACCATTTTGGCGCTTCGGAGGGCGAACGCGAACTGGCCCAGGCGGCGAGCCGCATGGGGATTCCGCGTCTGGCGAGTCTGGCCCTTGTCGCCTACGCGACGCCGCGCATCGGGCAGGCCTTGCCCGGATATCGGCTTCAGCCCGGCAAACTGCTCGATCATGCGCTTTGTTCGGCCCTGGCCGCGGATTGTCTGGCCGATCGGCTCGGCCTGAAGCGTCCGACCTACGCCTTTGCCTGCGGCTTTCTTGCCAATATCGGCAAAACCCTGCTCGACCAGGCCCTGGCCATTCACGGAGATGACATCCTCGGCCTGGCCTGCTCCAGACTCTGCACCTTCGACCGGGCCGAGGAAACCCTGCTCGGCATCGACCATTCCGAGGCCGGAGCGCTGTTGCTGGAGCATTGGGAGGTCCCAAACGCTCTGGCCGAGGTAATCCACTGGCACCTGCACCCCGACGAGCACACCGGAAACGACGCCACGCTCGACCTGGTACACATGGGCGATGCGTTGGCCAAACTGACCGGCGTAGGCCTGGGGATCGACGGCATGTACTATCAGCCGTCGGTATACGTCGCCGAGCGGCTGCGCCTGACACCGGAGATCGTTGATACCGTGATGGCCGAGGCCATGGACCGGCGGATCCGGCTCATGCCTCTGTTCGCAGCCATAGCCCGGGCGGCGCTGTCGTGAAGCCGCGCTTCCGGAGCACGCCGACGCGCTACGCGGTGCTGGCCGTGCTCCTCGCCGGCCTGCTGCTGCACGGCCTGACCACGCCGACCGACGCCGCCCGACCGACCCGATCCCGACCGAAGGACAAGGCAACGACACAATCCCCTTGCCCCGTGATTGCCCTGGACATCGGGCACTCTCCGCGCCGCCCCGGTGCGATCAGTGCGCGCGGCGTAAACGAATACGAGTTCAACCGGCAAATCGCGCAACGGTTGCAACGGCGGCTCCTGGCCCTGGGGACGATGCGCGCCTTCTGCATCGACGCCGCCGACAAGGACCTCGCGCCTGCGGCCCGGGCCGCCCTGGCCAGGCGCAAGGGCGCCAATCTGCTGCTGTCGATCCACCACGACTCGGTCCAGCCCCGCTACCTGGAGACCTGGGAGTGGGAAGGCCGCAACCGTTTCTACAGCGACCGGTTTTCGGGCTATTCCCTGTTCTATTCGGAAAAAAATCCCCGGGCCCGGGCCAGTCTGCAGCTGGGCATGGCCTTGGGCGACCGGCTGCGCGAGGCGGGCCTTTCCCCCTCACTGCACCACGCCGAGCCCATCCCGGGCGAGAACCGCGAACTCGTGGATAGCGAGCGGGGCGTGTACCGCTTCGACGAGCTGCTGATCCTCAAAAATGCGTCCATGCCGGCCGTATTGCTCGAGTGCGGCATCATCCTCAACCGGGCGGACGAGCTGCGCGCCCTTGACCCCGCGCATCAGACTGTGCTGGTGGAGGCGCTGGCCCGGGCACTCGGCGACTGGGCGCGCGCAACGGCGTCGTCCAGCCGGGCCAACAGCGCGCCACAAAAGAAATGAACCGGAAGCGTCGGGACCGGCGCCTCGGTGACGGCCAATAACAACCCGCGACGCCCGCATACGGGCGTCCGATCGCAACGGATGACCGCCATGGAATCCCTTCTTCGCAAATACGAGGCAAAGCTCGTGGCCGCCGGCCTGGTCGAGGCTGGCGAGCCGCTGCTGGGCGGGCTGGACGACGCGCTCGTCTGGAACCGCAGCGACCCGCGCGCTGAGCTTTTGTCTCGGGTCTTTTCCAAACTGAATATCAATTCGCTGCTGGCCGCGCGGCCTATCGAACCCTATCGCAGTATCATGAACTATCTGGCACGGCGCACGGAGAGCGTTATCCAGCCTCAGGACTGCGAAACCCGTACCTTTCTTCATGACCTGCCCGTGGTGCGTACCCTGACGCCAGAGGCGATCGTCGCCTGTCTCCGGCGCCGAAAATGCGTCATCGTGGCTCCGGACTCGTCAGAATCCGATCCCACGCCCATGGTCATCACCTACGGAACGGTCAGTCCCGAGCAGACCTTCGTAACCTTCAGCTCGGTGTGCTTCGCTACCTTCGTCAAATTTTTCAGCGACCTCTTGCACAACCTGCAGCAGGGCACTTGCGACAGGACGGCTTTCGAGGTCCTGGACCGGGTCCGGCGTTTCCTGCCCCCGCTCGGGAGCGAGGTCCCGGCGCTGGAGCAGGGGCCGTTCCATACCCCCAGTCAGGTCTGCTCGGCCATGAGCCAGGCCGGTCGTCAGACCGTGTCCCTGCGGCTCGTGGACTCCTATTTCGGGAACATCTCCTGCCTGCTGAACAACGTGCTCTACATCAGCCAGACCGGCAGTTCGCTGAACGAACTCGAAGGCCACATCGATCCCTGCCCGCTGGACGACTCCTCCTGCGCCGGCATTACCGCCTCCAGCGAGTACACTGCCCATGTCGAGGCCTTGCGTCGCAGCGGGCAACAGCTGCTGTTGCACGGACATCCGCCCTTTGCAGTCATCCTGTCGATGGATTGCGACCGCCTGGACTGCGCCCTGCGTGGCGAATGCCACCGGCGTTGTGAACACAAGCGCGCCATAGAAGGCGTTCCCATCGTGCCGGGAGAAGTCGGCGTCGGCCCCTTCGGTCTGTGCCACACGCTGCCCCCGGCCCTGGAGCACGCGGACGCCGCCATAGTCTACGGGCACGGGTTGTTCGTGGCCGGCAGCAACGACTTCAACGCCCCGCTGCGGCGTATGCTCGACGTCGAATCCCGCTGCCGAGAGCTGTACTTCGAGCGCATCGACCGGCTGCGAGCCGCTTTTCCGGCGCCGTAGGCGGGAGCACATGATATTCCCGACATTCGTAGCAGATGAGTTGACCGATTGCCGACAGATTCCCTGAGGACGTTCCCTCATAAGCAGGGTTAAAATGCTACACGTCACCATGATCGGGTGGACCCCCTGATCGATAAAACAAAATGAGTGCTCCAAATCACCCCCGTCTTCCCAGGGCTGTTTCGGGCTGCTATGAATCGCTCGGATTGGCGTTTGTGGCGAGGAGGCTTCGGTCCAGGTATTGCGCCAGGTATTACGTAAGGAGGGCTTTGCGCGCCTCGGTGGGCTGTGCGTATGGCAGGCGCTCGAAGAGCAAGCGCAGGTACGCGTTGGGATCGATGCCGTTGGCTTTGCAGGTCTCGATGGCGCTAGAGCATCTTAACTTTGAAAAAGTTTAGATGCTCTTGTGCAGTTCCCTGAAATAATGGGACATTGTTTCAGGGCAGAGCCTTGTTTCAAGGCGAAACTGCGCTAATGTCGATGCCAAGGCGGGCAAACTGGGATTCCTGACAATAAAAAGGAAGTGCATCGAGGAATTTGGCGACAAAGACATGCGCCTGAAGGCCAGGCATTACGATGCCCTGTGGAATGATCTGCGGAGGCAGCGGCGCAATCTTGACCGCACCGCCCAAACCCCGGGCCTGACTCTCGACG
Organism: uncultured Desulfovibrionaceae bacterium; assembly: GCA_964523295.1. Lineage (GTDB taxonomy): Bacteria > Desulfobacterota > Desulfovibrionia > Desulfovibrionales > Desulfovibrionaceae > CAZGAH01. The sequence goes on from CAZGAH010000080.1 coordinate 5,601, forward strand.
CCCTCGCAGTTCCGGCAGGCGCACTTGTAGCGGACGTGGCGCTCGACCTGGATGTGCGCAGGCACAATGTCCAACTTTTCGCTGACGTCCTCGCCGATCCTGGTCAAGGCGCAGCCGCACACGCAAACCTTCTCGGCTTCGGGCAGGTCATGAATAATGGTCCTGCGCGGCAACTCGGCCGGGAGTGGCCGACGGCCAGGCCTTTTCGCTTGTGCTCGGGCGAGACGCCCGGCGACGAGAATGGAAATCCCGTCGATGGCCTTGCGCAGGTCGTTCGCCCCTGGGCCAGATAGAGGCGGGGGCCCAGTTGGTGAGGTTCGCGATGGTTCGCTTTTTGACCTTCCCCCCTTCGCGATACACCTCGCGCAACAGTATGCAAAGGGGGGACTTGCGCCCCCCCCTTGAATACGTCGATATGGACTGGTCGCAGGCTTAGTACATGCCGCCCATGCCGCCCATGCCGCCCATGCCACCGGGCATCGACGGGGTGTCTTTCTTGGGCTCGGGCTTTTCGGCCACGGCCGCCGCGGTGGTCAGCATGAGGGAGGCCACGCTGGCAGCGTTCTGCAAGGCGATGCGGGTGACCTTTTTGGGGTCGATGACGCCGGCCTTGATCATGTCTTCGTAGTCGCCCGTGGCGGCGTTGAAGCCATAGCCTTCCTTGCCTTCGCTCACCTTGCCGAGAACGATGGCGCCCTCGAAGCCGGCGTTCTGGGCAATCATGCGCAGCGGCTCTTCCAGGGCACGGCGGACGATGCTGACGCCAGCGGCCTCGTCGTCGTCGGCGGGCTTGATCTTGTCCAGAGACGGCAGGCAACGGATGAGGGAAACGCCGCCGCCAGGAACGATGCCTTCTTCAACGGCCGCACGCGTGGCGTTGAGTGCGTCTTCCACGCGGGCTTTCTTTTCCTTCATCTCGGTCTCGGTGGCCGCGCCGACGTTGATCACCGCCACGCCGCCAACGATCTTGGCCAGCCGCTCCTGCAGCTTTTCGCGATCGTAGTCGCTGGTGGTTTCGTCGATCTGGGCACGAATCTGCTTGATGCGGGACTTGATGTCTTCGGACCGGCCGGCGCCGTCCACGATGGTGGTGTTTTCCTTGTCGATGACGACGCGCTTGGCGTTACCCAGGTCGTTGAGGGTCACGCTCTCCAGCTTCACGCCGAGGTCCTCGGAAACGGCCTTGCCGCCGGTGAGAATGGCGATGTCTTCGAGCATGGCCTTGCGGCGCTCGCCGAAGCCCGGGGCCTTCACGGCGCAGACCTGAAGCGTGCCGCGCAGCTTGTTCACGACGAGCGTAGCCAGGGCCTCGCCCTCGACATCCTCGGCGATGATCAGCAGCGGCTTGCCCATCTTGGCGACCTGCTCGAGCACGGGCAGCATGTCCTTCATGTTGGAGATCTTCTTCTCGTTGACCAGGATCAGCGGCTCGTCAAGCTCGCAGACCATCTTCTCGGGATCGGTCACGAAATAGGGGGACAGGTAGCCGCGGTCGAACTGCATGCCCTCGACGACGTCCAGCGTGGTCTCCAGGCCCTTGGCCTCCTCGACCGTGATGACGCCTTCCTTGCCGACCTTGTTCATGGCCTCGGCAATGATGTTGCCAATGGTGGAATCGTTGTTCGCGGAAATGGTCCCGACCTGGGCGATCTCTTTCTGATCACGGGTGGGCTTGGTCAGCTTGGCCAGATCAGCAACCACGATCTCGACAGCCTTGTCGATGCCGCGCTTGATGGCCATGGGATTGCGGCCGGCAGCGACAAGCTTGACGCCCTCGTTGAAAATGGACTGGGCCAGAATGGTGGCGGTGGTGGTGCCGTCGCCAGCGACATCGCTGGTCTTGCTGGCCACTTCCTTGACCATCTGGGCGCCCATGTTCTCGAACTTGTCTTCCAGCTCGATCTCCTTGGCCACGGTCACGCCGTCCTTGGTGATGATGGGCGAGCCGAAGGATTTCTCGATGACCACGTTGCGGCCCTTGGGTCCCAGGGTCACTTTCACGGCATTGGCAAGTTTGTCTACACCGCGCTGCAACCGCTCGCGGGCTTTGGCATCGAACAGAATTTCTTTAGCAGCCATGGATATACTCTCCTTATGCTGTCTGAATTACTACACAGGTTGGAACACTACTCGATAATGGCCAGGATGTCGTCTTCGCGCATCACCAGGTGCTCAACGCCGTCGATCTTGATCTCGGTGCCGGCGTACTTGTTGAAAAGCACCTTGTCCCCGGCCTTTACGCTCATGGGAATGAGCTTGCCGTCGTCGCCGCTCTTCCCGCCGCCAGCAGCCACGATCTCGCCGCGCATCGGCTTTTCTTTGGCCGTCTCCGGGATGATGATGCCGCCTTTGGTGCGCTCTTCTTCTTCAAGGCGCCTGACCAGAACACGATCATGCAAGGGTTTGAGTTTCATTGTTCTCCTCCATTCAGAGTGGTTTATCTCGGTTGCTAGCACTCGCTGTTGAAGAGTGCTAGTCCCAACGAAAGATGGACTATAGTCATTTTCGCTTCGGCGGCAAACCGAAAAAACGGCTGCTTTTTGGGAAAATCGGAGAATTTTCGGAAATATTTGAGCAAACCTCGATTTCTCTCAGCAAATCTAAAAATATCAAACGATTCCTCTTCAATACGATGCAGCGGCGCGCCGGTCCGGCTCGATCTGGCCTGAATGCCTGCAATTCGGGGGTGGCGCAGGCGTTTGAAGGCGGTCCATGGGCCGCCCACGCGCCGCGGATAGTGTAGCGATACTGCACCTGTTGCGCGCGTAGTTCCGTAGCGATGGTGCTACTCGAACGCGCATAACTCACGGGTGCGCATCGGAAATTATTCATGTATTTCAAAGAAATAGAAATTCAGAGCAGCGCCGTCGCCTCTGGCATTGGTTTTGCTCTTCCTTAAGTAAACGCAGGACAGGACGTGCGCGATGATCATTGCTTTTGCCAGTTGGGAGGACCGGGTCGCCCCGGTTTTCGACACCGCCACGCAGCTGCTCGTGATCGAGGCCCAGGGCGGCGTTGTCGTTGACGAGCGGAGAGAGCCGCTCCAGGTGAATTTGCCGGTACAGCGGGCATTGCGGCTGGTGGAGCTGGGCGTCGGCGTACTGGTCTGCGGAGCGATTTCGCGCCCGATGTATGACGTCGTCGTCGGATACGGCATCCAGACCGTGCCCTTTGTGGCCGGAGAGCTGGGAGCGGTTGTCCGGGCCTGGCTCGCCGGATCGCTTCAGGGCGAGGCCTTTGCCATGCCGGGCTGCCGAGGTCGGGCTGCAGGACGATTTTCAGAAACCATGACCTGGATACGGGAGAAAAAACCCATGAATCGTAGAGGATGCGGCGGAGGCGGCGGAAAAGGACAAGGTCAGGGACGTGGTCAGGGCCAGGGCCGAGGTCAGGGTCAGGGTTGCGGTCTGGGCCAGGGACGAGGCCAGGGTCAGGGACTTGGACAGGGTCAGGCAGTCCCGGGCGGGACTCCCGTGGCCGGCGTCCAGGCTTCCGGAACGATTGGCAATTGTGTTTGTCTACAATGCGGTCACACCGTAGCACACGAACGCGGGATTCCCTGTTTCGAATGCGCCTGCCCGAAATGCGGCGCGATGATGACCAAGGAATAACCGCAAAGGAGGATAGGATCATGCCACGAGGCGATGGAACCGGGCCCAATGGAATGGGATCGATGACCGGACGTGGAGCTGGCTATTGCGCTGGCGCGAATGCGCCTGGATTCGCTTCCGGGGTCGGACGCGGCGCAGGCATGGGCCGGGGACGCGGCGCAGGCCGTGGTTTCCGGAACATGTTCTACGCGACCGGCCTTCCCGGCTGGCAGCGGGGCGGTAACGCGGCGCCCTATGGCGCAGCAGCGGCCTTCCCGAACCGGGAGCCCGAGCCGGAGATACAGGCCCTGGCGAATCAGGCCCAGGCCTTGAAGGCGAAGCTGGATGCCATCGAAAAACGCCTGGCAGCGTTGGGCGCCGAGGCGGACACGTAATCTGCGCGCAACGACAACGCAAACGGCCGCGCCGTGCCGGCGGTCGTTTGCCATAACCGAATAATCCGAGGAACGATTATGAAAGTAGCCTTCACGACATCCGGCGTTGACGTCAACGCCCCCCTGGACAGCCGTTTCGGACGCACGGCCCGTTTTCTCATCTACGATCTGGACGCCGACACCTTCGAACTTATCGACAACGCGCAGAACCAGAACGCCCCGCAAGGCGCCGGCATCCAGGCCGGGCAGCTCGTGGTCCGGTCGGGCGCCAAGGCGCTCGTGACCGGCCATTGCGGCCCCAAGGCCTTCCGCGTGCTCTCGTCCGCAGGTGTGCTCATCTACAATTGCAATGCCGCTACGGTAGCTGACGCGCTGGCGGATTTCCGCGCCGGCAAGTTGCAGCAGGCGGGTTCCGCTGACGTCGGCGGACACTGGGCATAAGCCCAGAATCGCCAGTTCAGGGGCAACCCCCACGTGTTACGAATCGCCGCAGCGCGCGACATACGCGCTGCTGTCGCTGCATACCGTTGCATAGCGTTGCGGATAAATACGGCGGATGAATACTGAAACAGGCAAGGTGCAGACATGCTGATCGCAGTCGCTTCTGGCAAGGGTGGAACCGGAAAGACCACGGTATCGGTCAACGTAGCCCGGGCGCTCGGTGCTCCGGTTCATGTCATGGATTGCGACGTCGAGGAGCCGAACGGGCATCTGTTTTTACCGGGAAGCGTCGTCGAGGAGCGCATCGTGGCCATGCCGGTGCCCGACGTAGATGAATCCCTGTGCGACGGGTGCGCCGAGTGCGGGAAGTTTTGCGAGTTCAATGCCATCGTCTCGTTCGGGACGGTTCCGCTCGTGTACCCGGAGATGTGTCACGGGTGCGGCGGATGTACCCGTGTCTGTCCCAGGCAGGCGATACGCGAGGTCGACAAGCGTATCGGCGTGGTCGAGACGCTGCAATCCGGCGACATCACGTTGATTCAGGGGCGGCTCGACGTCGGCATGGCCATGGCGCCGCCGCTCATCCGCGCGGTCAAGGCGCTCGCGCCGACGGGGCGTACGGTGATCATGGACGCGCCTCCCGGCACGTCGTGTCCGGTCATTGCCACGCTGCGCGGGGCCGATGTCGTGGTGCTCGTGACCGAGCCAACGCCCTTCGGGCTGCACGATCTGACGCTGGCGGTGGAAATGGTCCGGACGCTCGGCCTCCCCTTTGGCGTGGTGGTCAACCGCGTCGGCGTCGGGGATGACCGCGTGCATCGCTACTGCGAGGGGCAGGGGATTCCGATCCTGCTGGAGATACCGGACGACCGGCGCATCGCTGAGGCCTATTCCCGCGGGGAGCTGCTGGTGGATGCCCTGCCGGAGTATTGTGGGTTGTTCAAGGATCTGCTGGAAACGACGAAAACCCTGGCGCAGGCAGGAGCAGCGTAAGCGATGTCTTCGGAACAACGCCCTGCTGACCAGGCCCCCACGGATCTGACGGACGATCCGCTGCACATCGCCTACGGTCCGGTGCCCTCGCGCCGGCTGGGCGCGAGCCTGGGCATCAACAGCATCCCGGCAAAGACGTGTACCTACGCGTGCACCTACTGCCAGGTCGGCCGGACAACCCGAATGATCCGCGAGCGACAGGACTTTTATGCGCCCGAGGTAATTGTCCGGGTTGTACACAATCGTCTGGACCGGGTCCTGCGCGCGGGCGGACAGGTGGACTATCTCGCGATCGTGCCCGATGGCGAGCCCACGCTGGACCGGAACCTGGGGCGGCTCATCACCTTGCTGAAGCCGCTTGGCCGGCCTGTCGCCGTCATCAGCAACAGCTCGTTGCTCTGGCGGCCGGACGTGCGCGACGATCTGGCCCTGGCCGACTGGGTTTCGTTGAAGGTCGATGCCGTCGATGTGAAGACCTGGCGTCGGATCGACCGCCCCTGCGGCGGTCTGGACCTGGCCCGGATTCTGGAGGCCGTGCGCGCGTTCAGAGCCTGCTTTACCGGCGTGTTGGCCACGGAAACCATGCTCGTCCGCGGCGTGAACGACAGTCTGCCCTGCCTGGAGCGCATCGCGGCCTTTCTGCACGACCTGGGCCCGGATCGGGCCTTCCTGAGCGTTCCCACGCGTCCGCCCGTCGTACGCGGTGCCTGCGGGCCGGACGAAGCGACGCTCAACCAGGCCTGGCAGCTTTTTTCGAGCCGTCTGGCGCGGGTGGAATTGCTGGCAGCCTGGGAGGGCGACGACTTCGCCCTTGCCGGAGAAGTGGAAGGCGAGCTGTTGGGGATTACGGCGGTACACCCCATGCGCGAGGAGGCGGTTCGGGCGCTGCTCGAGCGCGCCAAGGCGCCATGGGAGCGCGTGGAGCGGCTCGTGCGCCAGGGGCTGCTCGTCAGAACGGCTTACGACGGCCATACCTTTTACGTACGACACCTCGTACGCGACTTTCCCGAAGGCGCCGATGCGCAGCACGAGCAAACGCCTTCCAACTCCGCTCCCGCGCCGGATGTACAGCGGCGGGGGGCGATAGCATAAGGATTCGACCCGATGAAGGAGCTTGTCATCATCAGCGGCAAAGGTGGCACAGGCAAGACCAGCGTCACGGCCTCGTTCGCCGTGCTGGCCAGGCAGGCGGTGGTTGCCGACTGCGACGTCGACGCTGCCGATCTGCATCTCGTTCTTTCGCCCCGGATGCTGGAACGGCACGAATTCTTCAGCGGTCACGAGGCTGTTATCCGCGAAGAGGAGTGCGTGCGTTGTGGCCTGTGCCTCGAGTACTGTCGTTTTGAGGCGATACGGGCGCCGGAAGCGCCGGATGGCGCGTACTCCGTCGATCCCGTGGGCTGCGAGGGCTGCGGGGTTTGCGTCCGGTTCTGCCCGGCGCAGGCCATTTCCTTTCCGGATCGGCTGTGCGGCGAATGGATGGTTTCCGACACGCGTAGCGGCCCGATGGTTCACGCCCGGCTGGGCATCGCCGCGGAGAATTCCGGCAAGCTTGTCGCCACGGTTCGCCGCGAGGCCAAACGCATCGCCACCGAACGGCAGCGCTCGCTGATCATTGTCGACGGCCCGCCCGGCATAGGTTGCCCGGTTATCGCCTCCGTGTCCGGCGCCTCGCTGGTGCTGATCGTCTCCGAGCCGACGGTCTCCGGGGCGCACGACATGGAGCGGGTGCTGGCGCTGACGCGTCATTTCGATATCCCGGCCATTGTCTGCGTCAATAAATGGGATATCAATCCGGAAATGACCGAGCGGATCGAAAATGCCGCACGCCAGGAAGGCGCCCGCGTGGCCGGACGCATCCGCTACGACCACGGCATTACGCAGGCACAGATGCAGGCGCTCGCCGTCGTGGAGACGCCGACCCCGGCCGGAGAAGACATCCGGGCCATCTGGAACGAGCTGAAACTGGAGGCATAGCAATCATGGCGTATAGTGCAACACCATCGACGACGCGCACAGAGGACGGGCCGAAGCCGGGACATCGCGGTCCCTTGGAGGCCTTCAACGCCTACGCGCACAGCGTCGGACTGCCTGGAAACGGCCTGGAATGCTGGCTGCTGGTCACGGGCGAGACCATTGGCGAGGCGGCTTTCATGCCCGCGGGCAACGGCTCTCTTGCCGTCTGCGCGGACGCGGCCGCGACCTGGGCGAACGGGAAGACCCTTCAGGAGGTCGCGGAGGCGAAGCCGGCTGACATCCTGGCCGTGCTCCAGGAGGCCTCCCGGGAGCACGAGCCCGGCGCCTTGCTGGCGCTCAGCACGCTCAAGGCCGCGTGCGCCGAGTATGCGCGCCGGCGTCAGGAGATGAAAACGCCGGTGCGTCATCCCGGCCAGACCTGCTCGACGTGCAGCGACGCGTCCTGTTCGGCCTCGAAAAAGCACAAGGAAGAAAGCGAAGAGGAGTTCGAGGACCGGCGCAGGCTTCAGTCACGCCTCTGCCGGATCGGGCACAAGATTGCCGTGCTGTCTGGAAAGGGGGGCGTGGGCAAGAGCACGGTTGCCGTGAATATCGCCACGGCGCTGGCCCTGTCGGGCAAGCGGGTCGGATTGCTGGACGTGGATATCCACGGGCCGAGCGTCCCGACCATGCTGGGTCTCGAAGGGGAGACCGTCGCCGGCGGTGAGGACGGACTGCAACCGATCGTCTTGGGGAACATGAAGATCATGTCCCTGGGCTTTTTGCTTCAGAACCAGGACGAGGCGGTCATCTGGCGCGGACCGATGAAAATGGGAGTGATCAAGCAGTTCCTCAAGGATGTTGCCTGGGGCGACCTGGACTATCTGATCGTCGACTCCCCGCCAGGAACCGGCGACGAGCCGCTCTCGGTCTGCCAGCTCATCGGCACGCTCGACGGCGCGGTCATTGTCACCACGCCGCAAAAGGTGGCGTCCGTGGACGTCCGCAAGTCCATCACCTTCTGCCGGCATCTGAAGGTCCCGGTGCTCGGCGTGGTGGAGAACATGAGCGGTTTCGTCTGCCCGCAGTGCGGAACGACGACGCCCATCCTCCGCGCCGGGGGCGGAAGGATCATCGCCCAGGACATGGGGGTCCCTTTTCTCGGATCCATCCCCATGGACCCGCAGGTTGCCGAGGCCTGCGACACCGGCCGGGCCTTTGTCCAATACTACGCCTCCACGCCGACGGCGGCGATCATGCAGAAAATCATCAGGCCACTTACTGAACTGTAAGGACCGCAACCCGGCGCGTCGAACAGATCGCACGCCGACAATCCATAAGGATACTATTCATGCGAATCGCCATTCCCATCGCTAATGGAGCCTTGGCCATGCATTTCGGCCACTGCCAGGACTTCGCTCTGGTCGATGTCGACACCGAGCGCAAGGCCATTCTGCAGCGGGAGGATATTCCCGCACCCGCGCATCAGCCCGGCCTGCTGCCCCCGTGGCTGGCCGAACGCGGCGTCAACGTGATCATCGCCGGCGGCATGGGACAGCGTGCTCTGGAGCTGTTCGCCGCGCAGGGTATTGTCGTACACGTCGGCGCAGCGGCGGAAACGCCCGAGGAACTCGTTGATGCCTGGCTGAACGGCACGCTCAAAACGGGGGGCAACGTGTGTGACCACTGACGAACGCGACAGGTCTGCGGCCTGCGCCGGACACCGCGACTGCCTGTTCTGCGGCGAGCGCAATCCGCGGTCATTGGGCCTGTGCTTTCAGGCCGCGGACAACGGCGGCGTGCAGGCCATGTTCACGGCCCCGGACGAGCTGCAAGGCTACGCCGGGATCCTGCACGGCGGCATCATCGCCTCGGTGCTGGACGCGGCCATGACCCACTGCCTGTTCTTTTGCGGCGTGCAGGCTGTCACCGGCGACCTGCATGTCCGCTACCGGCATGAGGTCCCCTGCGGCGTTGCCTTGTGCATCCAGGCCAGGGTCTTGTCATCGCGTCCGCCTCTTTATATTCTCCGGGCGGAGCTATTGCTCGAAAATCGGGTCATGGCCCGGGCCGAGGCCCGGTTCATGCAGCGACGGGTGAGCGTATGAATACCGCGTGCGTACGTATCGTGATTCTGGTTGATAATACCGCCGGCCCCGGGCTTGTGACCGAGCACGGGCTGTCCATGTGGATCGAATTCAACGGCCGGCGGATACTCTTTGACACGGGCCAGGGTCAGGCCCTGGTTCCCAACGCCGCGACCCTGGGCGTGGACCTGAGCCTTGCGGACGACATCGTGCTCAGCCACGGGCACTACGACCATACCGGAGGGCTGGCCGCGGCGTTGCGCTACGCGCCAAAGGCACGACTGCACTGCCATCCGGGCGCGACCACGCCCCGTTACGCCATCCGCAACGGCACGGCCAAGCCCATTCAGATGCCGCGTGAGTCCATGGCCGCGCTGGACCGGCTGCCCGGTGGCCGGCTGGACTGGGTGCAGGGGCCGGTTCTGCTCGGCGAGCGCATCGGGCTTACCGGCCCCATCGCCCGCACCCACGCCTTCGAGGATCCCGGCGGGCCGTTTTTTCTCGATCCGGAGGGAAAGCGGCCTGATGCCATTGACGATGACCTTGCCCTGTGGATAGGCACCGACCAGGGCGTCATCGCCTGCGTCGGCTGCTGTCATGCGGGTTTGCTGAATACGCTGGACCAGATTCGCCAGGTCGCGGGCGACGAGCGCATCCGTGCGATTATCGGCGGACTGCACCTGCTGCAGGCCAGTCCGGAGCGTTTGGACCGGACCATCGATGCGCTGAAACGATCGTTGCCCGAATTGATAATCCCCTGTCATTGCACGGGAGATTCTGCCACAGCCGCACTGCGCGCCGGGCTGGGCTCCCGCGTGACGCCCGGTTCCGCCGGGATGTCCTGGCAATGGTGAACCAGCCCTGACGAAACGACGCGGCCTGACGGGCCGATACGGAGAAGCCCATGACCAATGTTGCCATCATCCGCTGCGAAAAAAACGAAAAGTCCTGCCCGCTGACCAGCTGCCTGCGCTGCCTCGAAAACGCCGAACAGGGTTTCGCCAGCTACGAAAACCCCCGGCTCGTCGGCGTGTTCACCTGCCGCTGCCCGGGCGACGAGGTGTCGGCCCTGGCCAAAATTTTGCATAAAAAGGGCGCCGAGGCCATTCACCTGTGTACCTGCCTGTACGCCAAAAAGACCGCTGACGGCTGGATGCAGCAGAACGGCGGCTTCTGCGACAAGGTCGAGACCCTGTGCCGGACGATCCAGGAGGCCACGGGCCTGCCCTGCGTCAAGGGCACGGCGCATCTGCCGAAAGATTAGCGCAGTTTCGCCTTGAAACAAGGCTCCCCCCTGAAACAATGTCCCATTGTTTCAGGGAACTGCATAAGAGCATCTAAACTTTTTCAAAGTTAAGATGCTCTAGCGCCTGTTCATCGGAAAACCGCGCGGCCCGTCCATCCATGCTTTGACTTTTACCAGATTCATGCTTATGTTCACAGCATGGCAGAGCTGGTCTGGTTTCCCCCTGGTTCTACGGTTCCATCGCCCGCGGGAACCGTTACGCCCGTTCCGGCGGGGTCTATCGACCCGGTTCCGGCAGGAAACGTGCTGGCCTCGCCGCCGGGAGAGACCCGTGCCGGGCCGGCCGGGCATCTGATCACAGAGGGCGCCGGTCACCTCGTCACGGTCGGTGCCGGAAGCCTGAGGACCGTCGGTGGCGGTCGCCTGGTCACCGTGGGCGGCGGGCATCTCACCACGGTAGGCGGCGGCCATCTCAACACGACAGGCGGCGGCCATCTGGTCACCTCGCCCGCCACCAATCCCCACGCCCCGGTAGCCGGGCGCATCGTGGATACCCTTGTATAGCCTTGGGATCCAGCGCCGTTTCGCCTTGAAACAATGCCCCATTGTTTCAGGGAATTGCACAAGAGTACCTGAACTTTTTCAAAGTTAACCAGTGCTTACCATTTTTGGTGACCATGGGCGGCCCCTAAAAAAAATTCGCTCAACGGTCAAGCAGGCTATTTTATTCCTGAGATTCCGAATAGGTCCAATGATGCAACCACGAATGCCGGGGGAGATCAGCCAAGGGGCAGGCGGTGGGGGGATAGCCTGGCTGGTCAGGTGTTGTCGAAAGCAGGACGTCAGAGGAAGAACCCGGATGCTTTGTACGGGGAGCGCGCAGGCATGTGCAGTATCAAGCTTGCCGCGGCCACGCGTATCGCTAAGGTATTGCCAGTTGGCAGCGCGATAGCACATTCCGCGGAAGCGGACCTTTTCGACCAAGGTATCGAGGAGCACAGGGCGATAGCCGTAGCGGGCATGCCCGTCGTCGGGGAGGCGACGGGAGGCGAGGCCGAGGAGCCTGAAGGCCAGGTGCCTGGAGTGCGAAAAGAATAAAAACGACCGGCACCTCCGAGACGCTCGCGCGCCGCCGGCGCGGCCGTGACCCTGGTCGCAGGTCTACGCCTCAAGCCCGACCCGGGCGCTGTCTGACTGTTGGTGACCATTTCAGAACTCCGCCGCTGAGATCCGTTCAATGAAGACGATATACCTGTTCCAGCCTGATTCCATCCAGAAGAAAATAACTCTGTGGGCCAGCCTCTGCCTCCTCGCAAGCGGGGTGGTCATTGTCGCCTACACGGTGTCGAATTCCCGGGCCCAAGCCATTGAAAACGCCGAAATCCGGGCCCTGGCCGAAGCCCGAACCCAGGCCAGCGTCGTAAAGGCGCATATTGAAGTCGGCCTCGACATGGCGAGGGTTCGTGCCCATGAACTGGCAGCGGTCAAACAAAAGACCGACCCGTTGCGCATCACCCGGGAGCAGGTCAACGCCATGATACGGCAGGTGTTGATCGAAAATCCCCAGTACATCGGGGTCTGGACCTTGTGGGAGCCCGACGCCTTTGACGGCCAGGACGCCCGCTACGCCAATACGGATGCGTATGGCGAATCCGGACGATTCTTTCCTTATTGGAACCGCGGGACCGGGAAGGTCTCGGTGGAGCCGATTATCAATTATGACACCGGGGATTGGTATCAGGAGCCGAAGCGTACGCACAGAGAGTACCTTACTGATATGTACAGCTATCCGGTCATGGGAAAAGACACGTGGATGATATCCGTCGTGGCCCCCATTGTCGTGGACGGCGTGTTTTATGGCGTTGCCGGGGAGGACATCTCTGTGACATTCCTCCAGGAGTATGCCGACGAGGTAAAACTTTTCAATGGCTCGGGAGAACTGTATCTCGTCGACAGCAATGGGCTCATAATGGCGGCTTCCGGCAAGGGAGCGCTGCGGGGCAAGCCCTTGCGCGATATCTCTGGCGAAAAGGCCCCGGGATGCCTTCAAGGCGCCATAAGTGGAAAGGAATGCATCGCGATGTCAAGCACTACATTGACAGTCGCCGCGCCGATCCATTTTGGCCAGGTCGCCAGGCCATGGGCCGCGATCATCGTGGTGCCCGCGGGTGTTATTCTTGCCCCGGCCAACGTTCTGCTCTGGCGGTTGTCGGGAATATCCCTGGCCATGCTTCTTGCTGGCGTGGGAGGGGTCTGGCTTGTCGCTCGCCACCTCGCCCGGCCAATCGTTCAGGTGACGGAGGTTGCCCGGCGGGTGGCGGGAGGCGATTTGACGCAACGGATCGAACTGCCCCAACGCCGCGATGAATTGGGCGCTCTAGCCCAGGCCTTCAACCACATGACCCGGCAGCTGGGCAGCCTTTACGGCTCGCTGGAGGCGCGGGTGGAAGAACTCAGGCAGGCCAGCCAGGCCCTGCGCTCCAGTGAAGAAAAATTCAGGGCGATTTTTGAGAACGCCCTGGAAGGACTCTTTCAGACCTCGATCGAGGGGCGTTTCCTGAACGCCAACCCTTCCATGGCGCGGATACTGGGCTATGCTTCGGCTGAGGAGCTGATGTCCAGCGTTCAGGACATCGGTCGGAGTCTGTACGTCATCCCCGAGGAACGTACGGCACTCATCGAGGCCATGCGGCAACAAGGAGAAGTCGTCGAGCATGAGGTGCGACTGTTGCGAAAGGATGGGCAGGTAATCTGGACGTCCATCAGCGCCCGTCTTCAGCATGACTCCACGGGCGCCCCTGCGTTCATCGAGGGTTTTCTCACCGATATCTCCGAGCGCAAGCGCGCCGTCGAGGAATTGATTCAGTACCGCGACCACCTGGAGGACCTGGTCAAGGAGCGGACGACGGAGCTGGTCGCGGCCAAGGAAAAAGCGGACGCAGCCAACCAGGCCAAAAGCGCCTTTCTGGCGAACATGAGCCACGAATTGCGAACACCCCTGAACGCCATTCTCGGATACTCCAAACTGCTCCAGAGGAATGCGGAATGCGCTCCCGAGCAAGCCCGCCATCTTGAAATCATCAATCGGAGCGGCGAGCATCTGCTGAGCCTGATCAACGAGATATTGGACATCTCCCGGATCGAGGCCGGCCAGACGCTCCTGAACCCTGGCAGCTTCGACCTGCCCGGAATGCTCGGCGACCTGGAAAGCATGTTTCTCCAAAAGACCGAAGATAAAAAGCTGCGCTTCGAGCTGCAGGGGGTAACGCTGGTCCCGCGCTTTGTCTTCGGAGATGAAGGCAAGCTGCGCCAGGTCCTGACAAATCTTCTGGCCAACGCGGTCAAATTCACCGACAAGGGGCGCGTCATCCTGCGGGTCGCCTCGCGTGAGGCAGAACGCGACGAAATGCGCCTTTCTTTCGAAGTGGAGGACACGGGCACGGGCATCGCCCCGGAGGAACTGGAAAAGGCATTCGAATACTTCGAGCAGACCGAAAGTGGGAAAAAGAGCAGGGAGGGTACCGGTCTGGGCCTCGCCATAAGCCGCGACTTCGTTCGCATGATGGGCGGCAAACTCACGGCGACCAGTGTCGTGGGACAGGGCAGCGTCTTCCGTTTCGATATTTCCGTCAAACGGGGAGAAGCAACGGCACGGCGCCGCTCTCGCCAGATCATTGGCCTTCAGCCGGAGCAGGCTATCCCTCGCGTCCTGGTTGCCGAGGACAATGAGTACAGCCGCGAGCTGTTGACAACGCTACTCGGGTCGGCAGGCTTTGAAGTCCGCGACGCTGCCGACGGCGCCCAAGCCGTTCAGGTTGCCCTGGAGTGGAAGCCTCACTTCATCTGGATGGACATTCGCATGCCTGTCATGGACGGCATCGAGGCGACCCGGCGCATCAGACAAACGGAAGCAGGAGCG
>CAZGAH010000081.1:0-20208 GCA_964523295.1 uncultured Desulfovibrionaceae bacterium
ATCCTGAAAAACTCGCTGGGGGTGTGCGCGGATTCGAGGCGGTGGATTGTGGCTGCCCCTTGTGGTTGATTATTTACCAGTCTGTGATAAATTATCCGCATGTTGCCCAGAAATTTACATATGGAAGTGAGCGCGGCCCTTGCCGATTCGCCGGTGGCGTATGTCCGGGGGGCAGGCAAGTGGGGAAAAGTACCCTTGAGCCGAAAGAGCCATTTTCCAGGACACGCTACCCATTTGCCATAACGAGTATTAATTGGTCCGGATGCCCCTGCCCAATGCCTCAAGCACGCGGCAGGGCGTAAGTGGCGCCTGGTGCAGGCGTTGCCCGATAGCAGCGGCCAGGGCATTGGCCACGGCTGGCAGCGGACCGCAGATGGCGATTTCGCCGGCGCCCTTCATGCCGGACGGGCCGTGTTCATCTTCGGTCTCCACGAACGCGCTGCGGATATCGGGGATGTCCAGGGACGTGGGAATGAGATAGGTGGTCAGGTCGGCCGTGCGGATGCGGCCCTGCTCCACCACCAGCTCCTCGAACAGCGCGTAGCCGAGCCCTTGCGCCATGGCGCCCTCGATCTGCTGTTCCAGGAGCTGGGGATTGAGCACGCGGCCGGCCTCGGTAACCGCCAGATAATCGACCACGCGCACGCAGCCGGTCAGTTCGTCTACCTCCACGCAGGCCAGGTGTGCCCCGTAGCTGAATACGGCGTGCGGGAACCCCAGCCGCAGGCCCTGGCCGGTCGGCAGGGCCGGTCCGCCCGTGGGCGCGCGGTATTCGCCGATGCAGATGCGTTCCGCCGGCGTCAGCGCCGCGCTGAGTCGCTCCAGCGGCAGCTCCCGGCCGGAGGCGACGTGGAGCACGGAGCCGGGCCGCAGCTCGAGCGTCTCGTCCTCGTTCAGAAACAGAAGCACCGCGGCCCGGCGCAACAGCCGCGCGCGCAGATCGGCGCAGGCGCGCAGCAGTCCGTTGCCAAAGGTATAGGTTGTCCTGCTGGCCGCGGACGAGCCGGCATACGGCGTGTGCGCGGTGTCCGGCAGGACCAGTTCGATGCGCTCCGGGGGCTGGTTCAGCGCCTCGGCGGCCAGCTGCACGTAGGTGCTGGCATTGCCCTGGCCCATATCGACCACGCCGGCGTAGAGGCGAAAGGTGCCGGAACTGGTCAGTTCCAGGCGCGCCGCGGCGAAATCGGGGACATTGCGCCCGTAGCCTACGGCATGAACGATCGCCGCCGCACCGACGCCGCGGCGCGTGAAGGTCGGGGCGGCCGCCACCCAGTCCGCGCGTTCGCGCCAGGCCGGGTCTTCGGCCACGCGGTCCAGACAGGCGGCTATGCCCGTGGCCTCGGCCTGGGTCACGCCGGCGCAGTTTTCGTCACCGGGGAGCAGAGCGTTGCGCTGGCGCAGTGCGACCGGGTCGATGTTCAGACGCTGCGCGAGCATGTCCACCGTCTGCTCCAGTCCGAAGGCAGCCTGCGGCACGCCGAAGGCGCGCATGGCGCCAGCGACCGGGTTGTTCGTGTAGACGCACAGGCCTTCGCAGCGCACATTCGGCACGCGATACGGTCCGCCAGCGTGCTCCAGCCCCAGGGCCATGACCTCGGCGCCCAGATGGGCGTAGGCGCCGGTATCGTAACACAGGCGGCAGTCCAGGGCGTGCAGCGTGCCGTCGGCCAGGGCGCCCAGGCGGTAGCTCAGCCGGGCGGCATGACGTTTGTACCCGGCCTGAAAACTCTCCTCGCGCTCCCAGAGCATCCGGACCGGGCGGCCGCCGGCGTGCAGGGCCGCCAATGCGAGCAGGCACTGCACCGTGGCGCCGTCCTTGCCGCCGAACGCGCCGCCGGGATAAGGCGCGACCACGCGCACGCGCGCCGGATCGAGTCCCAGGGCCCAGGCGATTTCCTGCCGGTCCCGGTGCGGCGCCTGCGTGGACGCGGTGATCGTCAGCGTGCCGTCCGGATCGAGCAGGGCCAGGCCGTTTTCGGTTTCGAGAAAGGCGTGCGCCTGCGATGGCGCGTCGTACGTCGCCTCCACGACCGATGCGCAGGCCTGGAAGGCTCTGTCTACGTCGCCTTTTTCGATGAGCGCGCGGTTGAGCAGATTGCCCTGCTCCCGTTCCTCGTGTACGAGCGGCGCCCCGGGCGCCAGGGCCTCCTCGGCGTCGAACACGGCGGGCAGCGGTTCGATGTCCACCCGGATGGCCGCCAGCGCACGGCGCAGCGTGTCGGGGTCCTCGGCCAGGACCAGGGCCACGGCATCGCCGACGCGCCGGACCTTGTCGTCGGCCAGCACCGGCATGTCCTTGAAGACCACGCCCTGCCGGTTGCTTCCGGGGACCTGCACGCCCGTCAACACGGCGTGGACGCCCGGCAATCGGGCCGCGGCGGCGACATCTACGCCGAGCAGCCGGCCATGGGCGATGTCGGAACGTTTCACGCCCGCCAGGAGCGCATCCCGCGCGAGTGTGCCCAGATCGGCGGCGTAGCGGGTCGTCCCGGTCGCTTTATCGAGTGCGTCGACGCGGGACATGCGTTGACCCCGGCGCGGGGGCTGTTGGTGATCGTTCATGCGGGGACGATACCTGGAATCGTCCATGGCTTGCAAGAGGGCACGGCGTATGGGCGGGAAACGCCGCCAGGAACCTTGCGGACAGGGGCAGGGGAGACGCGTTCTGGCGGATATGTCCGCCGGCCAGGCAGGGCCTGGCCGGCGGTTTCGAGCCGGGTTCCGGGCGCCCAGCTCAGGGGAAGATGAAGTTGAGCCGCTCGCGGATGGCGGACAGGGTCACGGAGGATTCCTCAACGGCGCGCCGGGAACCTTGCTGGAGGATGTCCCAGAGCGCGCTTTCGTCCTCGTCAAAGACCTTGCGCCGCGCATGGACCGGCTCGAGGAAGGCTGCCAGCCCCTCGATGAGCAGCTTTTTGCAGTCGACGCAGCCCCAGCTGGCACTGGTGCAGCCGTCGCGGATTTTTTCCTGCTCCTCGGTCCCGGTCAGCAGCGCGTGGTAGGGAAACAGGTTGCAGACCTCGGGATCGCCCGGATCGGTTTTCCGCTTGCGGTTCGTGTCCGTGAGCATGCTCATGACCTTGGTCCGCACCGAGTCCATGGGCTCGCCCAGGGAAATGCTGTTGCCGTAACTTTTACTCATCTTCCGGCCGTCCAGGCCCGGACATTTGGCCGCGGGCGTCAATTTGGCCTGCGGTTCGGGGAAGAACTCGCCGTAGAGGTAATTGAAGCGCCGGGCGATTTCGCGCGTGATTTCCAGATGCGGCAGCTGATCCTGGCCCACGGGCACGAAAAGCGGTTTGTAGAGCAGGATGTCCGCGGCCTGGAGCACGGGATAGCCGAGAAACCCGAAGGTGTTCAGGTCCTTTTCCACGAGTTCGCTTTTGATTTCCTTGAAGGTGGGATTGCGCTCGAGCCAGCCCAGCGGCGTGAGCATGGACAGGATCAGATGCAGTTCGGCGTGGCCGGGCACCTGCGACTGTTGAAAGATGACGCATTTGGCCGGATCGAGCCCGGCGCAGATCCAGTCCTTGACCAGCTCGGGCACGAAGCCCTTGATGCGCTTCGGAGCAGCATATTCGCTGGTCAGGGCGTGCCAGTCGGCAACGAAGAAAAAACATTCGAACTGCGTTTGCAGCTCGACCCAGTTTTTTAGCACGCCGAAATAGTGGCCGAGATGCAGCGGGCCGGTGGGCCTCATGCCGGAAACGATACGGGCGCGGGACATGGTCGACATTCCTCCAGAGACTGACAGGGGGTTGCGAGGGACGGTCGCTTACAGCAAGAGCGACCGGATGAGCAGAAAGGGCGGCACAATCACGTAGGTCAGCAGCCCGGTGGCGAGCAGGAGGAGGATGAGGAAAAATCCGTAGCGCTCGCCAAAAGAGAGATATTTGTAGGCTGCCTGAAATGGCAGCAGATTGGCCACGACCTTGCTTCCGTCGAGCGGGGGCATGGGCAGCAGATTGAAGATGGCCAGCATGATGTTCACGTCCACGCCAGCCTTGGCGATCAGGGCCAGGGGATAGACGATGGTGTCGATGTATCCGCCCTCCTGTCCCTGGAACACGAAGACGATCAGGCGCAGCAGCAGGGAAAAGAGCACGGCGAGTACGAGATTCGCGCCCGGTCCTGCCAGGGAGACCCACATCATGCCGTTGCGCGGATTTTTGAAGTATCGGGGATCCACGGGCACGGGTTTGGCCCAGCCGATGACGAATCCGCCCAGGAGCGAGGTCATGATGAACACGAAGCTGCCCAGCGGGTCGAGATGCTTGCCCGGATTGAATGTCAGCCGGCCGAGGTTCCTGGCCGTGGGATCCCCAAGCCGGGACGCGATCCAGCCGTGAGCGACCTCATGGCAGGTCAGCCCGAGCAACAGGGGCAGGAAGTATTGCGCCAGCCGGGCGAGTGAGGCGGAAAAATCAGGCATGGCGAGAGCGCTACCACGAACTACGGAGCAGGGCAAGGATGGAATTCCCGCATAAATGCTTGCGACGATTTCCCG
This sequence comes from uncultured Desulfovibrionaceae bacterium, assembly GCA_964523295.1. GTDB lineage: Bacteria > Desulfobacterota > Desulfovibrionia > Desulfovibrionales > Desulfovibrionaceae > CAZGAH01. The sequence goes on from CAZGAH010000081.1 coordinate 4,508, forward strand.
CACCGGCCGCTCACGCGTTGGCATTGGCGCGCACGGCCTGCATTGCCTCCAGCACCTGCGCGCTCGTGATTCCGTTCAGGCAGGCGCGATCGTGCGGGCAGGGACGTTTGCCATGCAGCGAGCAGGGGCGGCAGGCCAGGTCACATTCCAGCACCAGGTCGTGCGGTCCGCCCGGCGCAAAGCCCCAGGCCCGGTGCGTGGGGCCGAACAGCGCCACCACCGGCGTATCCACGGCAACGGCCAGGTGCATTGGCCCGGAGTCCGCGGTGACGAGCACGTCCGCCTGCGCCAGCAACGCACAGCTCAGGCGCAGGTCGCTACGCGCGATGAAATTCCGGTTCGCCGGGCAGGGGCTCGGAAACAGCGGCGGATCGCCCGGACCGGGACGACCGATCAGAAACCAGTCCCAGCCGGCGGCGTCGAGCGCGCAGGTCAGCACGCGCCAGCGTTCCATCGGCCAGGCCTTGCTGGCGTGCGTGGCATAGGGATGCAGGGCCGCCAGCGGTCTGGCATTGTTGCCAGGCGGGCAGGGCGGTTGTCCGGAGGAGAGCGGGCGCTCAGTCCGACCGAGCAGCCCGGCAGCGGCCGCGCGCTCGGCTGCCCTCAGCACGACGCGCGGGCGCAATACGTCGGCTGGCGGCGGTGACGGCTCCAGGGCGAGCGCGTAGCGCTGCGGCACCGTGGTCCGGAGCAATTGTTGCAACGCCCAAGGAGACCGGAGGCGTAAGGCCAGCCAGCGCAGCAGGCGAAATTTCGGGGCCCGGGCCACTGGTCCGCTCCAGAGTCCGGTCAGAAGCTGCGCGCGCAGCGATCCGTGCAGGTCGAGCAGCCCGCAACCGCGGTATTGCGCAGCCAGTTCCCGCGCTGTCTTCAGCCAGGCGAGCCCGCGCAGTTGGTCGGGTTCGAGTCCGATGACCTGGTCCACGGCCTCGAGCCCGGCAAAGAGTGGCGCCCAGGCCGCGCGCGTTGCTACGATGAAGCGCAATCCGCGCTGCCGACCCCAATAGTCCAGCACGCCGGTACACAGGGCCACGTCGCCCATGGCGCTGAGCCGGAATGTCAGCCAGCGCGCGGGTTTTTCACCGGATATGCGGGCTGGGGCGGCGCCGGCAGTCATGACGCCTGTGCTCCCAGCCAGGGAGCCAGCGTGGACCAGACCTGCTCCGGGGTGATGGCGGTCAGGCAGGCCAGATCGCCGCGTCGGCAACGCCGACCGCCATGCAGGCCGCAGGGCCGGCACGGCAACGAGGTCTCCAGCACGCGGGCCTGGTCGCCGCGCGGCGCAAAGCCCTGGCCAGGCACCGTGGGGCCGAACAGCGCCAGCACCGGGACGCGCTGTATCCAGGCCAGATGCATCGGGCCTGAGTCGTTGCAGAGATAGGCATCCAGCCGGCCCAGGCAGGCCGCCAGCGTCGGCAGATCGAAGGCGCCTGCCAGGTTGCGGGCCTGGCCTTTGGCCTCGGCCGTTTTCCACCGTTGGCTCGCCGAGACCACGGCCTCGGCCAAACCGGTTTCATCCCGGCCGGCGAAGAGCAGCACCCGGGTTCCCTGTTCCAGGGCCAGGTCAATGAGCCGGCCGAAGTGTCCGGCCGGCCAGCGTTTTGTAGGCCAGGTCGAGCCCGGATGGACGCCCAGCACCGGCCCTGCGCCCAAATTGGCCCAAAAGGTGGCGGCCGTCTCCATGGCCTGGCCCGGTAGTGCCAGTCGCGGCCACTCATCCTCGTCCGCCTGGCCCAGCGGATCGAGCAGACGCAGCAACCGCGCGATCTCGTCCGCCTGGCCGAAGCCGCGGTGGACGACGTGCGTATACCAGAACCGGTTGGTCAGGGGGCGGTCGTAGCCAATGCGTACGGGCGCGCGTCCGAGCCAGGCGATGAATCCGCTGCGCAGGCTGCGGTGGCAGGAAATCCAGAGGTCGAAGCGCTGTGCACGGAGCTGTCGGGCAAGGGTCGAGGCCGCTGCCAGACCCGCCTGGTCCCCGCGTTTGGCGAAAGCCCGGACCGACGTCAGCTCGGGCTGCGCCGCAAAGAGGGATTCCAGTCCGCTGCGTACCCAGAAATGCAGCTCCGCCTCAGGATAGCGTCGGCGTATCGCCGCCAGCAGCGGCAGCGTGAGCACCGCGTCACCCAGAAAGGCCGTATTCCAGACGCTGATGCGCCGTATCGGGGAGGGAAGGTTCATCGGCGCGCCCAACGCGACTCCGAGCGGTTCAAATGGTTTATGGCGCGTTCCGGAGAGGGGCGACCTGGCCGACGATCAGGATCTGGACGCGTAGTCGAGCAGCCAGGCGCACGCGGAAGGCAAATCCCTGGCCTGCGCGACAGGCCAGTCCGGCCGGTCCGGCGGCAGCTCCTGAATGCCGGCGCCAGGCTTAACTATGACGAGCTTGCCAAAGATGCCGTCTTTGTCGCCATCTTCGACGACGATGACCAGGTCGCCGATCATGACCGCGGTGCGCGGGTCGAGGCCGCAGGTCTGGCGCAGCTCCTCCCACATGCCTGTGGCCGGCTTGCGGCAGCCGCACCCGGCCTCGGGGGTATGTGGACAGTAGCGCATGGCCTCGAAGCGTAGACCCTCCGCGGCAAGCAGCCCGGCCAGGCGCTCCTGACATGCCTGACAGGCCGCCTCCGGGAACAGTCCGCGGCCGATCCCGGACTGGTTGCTGACGAGAAACAGGCGCATCCCGGCCCGAACGAGCGCACGCAATCCCTGGATAGCTCCGCTGATCAACTCCACGCCCTCGGGGTCGCAGAGATAGTGCTTATCCACGATGACGGTTCCGTCGCGGTCGAGGAAAACAGTGTCGATGCGCGGCAAGCTTGCTCCCCCTATCGAAACGTCGCGCTACGCAGCCCGTCCGGTCGCGTTGAGCCCCTGTGCCGGACGGACGCTGGCGTCAGAACAGTCGGTTGTCCACCACGCGCCTGGTTTTGCCCTGGCTGCGCTCCAGGGTCATTTTTTCCACCAGCCTGACCTCGAACGAAACGCCCAGCGGGGAGCTGAGCCGCTTCTTGATCCGGGCGATGAGATCCTGGCTCTTGCCAAGCTGGTCGAACAGCAGCGCTTCGGAGACTTCCACATGCACAGTGGCCCGGTCCAGATTGGCCACCCGGTCGAGCACGATCTGGTAGTGCGGCTCGATCCCTTCGATGCGCAACAGCTCCTCTTCGACCTGCGAGGGAAAGACATTGACGCCTTTGATGATGAGCATGTCGTCGGAGCGGCCGAGAACGCGGCTGATGCGGGTCAGGGTCCGGCCGCAGGGACAGTCGCCTTCGAGTTTGCGGGTGAGGTCGCCGGTGCGCATGCGGATGATCGGAAAGGCCTCTTTGGTGAGCGTGGTCACGACGAGTTCGCCGACTCTGCCGTCGGGCAGCGGTTCGGCGGTCTCCGGGTCGATGATTTCCACAAGAAAAGCGTCTTCGTTGACGTGCAGGCCGTTGCGTTCGAGGCATTCGCCGGCCACGCCGGGTCCCATGATCTCACTGATGCCGTAATTGTCGGTGGCCACGATATTCAGCCGGGCCTGGATCTCCGTGCGCATGGCCTCGGACCAGACCTCCGCGCCGAACAGCCCGTATTTGAGGCTCAGCGAACCGGCGCCGATCCCCAGCCCGGCCATGGTATCGGCCAGGTGCAGGGCGTAGCTGGGCGTACAGGCCAGGGCCGTGGTGCGGTAATCCTGCATGATGCGGATCTGGCGTTCGGCGTTGCCGCTGGAGCTGGGGATAACCGAGGCGCCGATACGCTCGGCGCCGTAGTGCAGGCCGAACCCGCCGGTGAACAGACCGTAGCTGAAGAGAATCTGGAGCACGTCGTCGCGGGTCAGCCCGCCGGCGCAGAGCACGCGCGCGGCAAGCTCGGACCACTTCTTGATGTCGTTGCGCGTGTAGCCGACGACCACGGGCCTGCCGGTTGTGCCGGACGAGGAGTGCAGCCGGACGACCTCCCGCAGCGGAACGGCGAAAAGGCCGTAGGGGTAGTTGTCGCGGATGTCGGCTTTGGTGGTGAAGGGCAGCTTGCGCAGGTCGTCAAGGGAGAGAAAATCATCGGGCTCGATGTCGAGTTCTTCGAATTTGCGCCGGTAGAACGGCACATTCCGGGCCACCCGCGTCAGCGTGGACTGGAGCCGCTCCAGTTGCAACTGGCGGAGTTCCTTGCGGCTCATGCATTCGACGTCTTTTTCCCAGATCATCGTGCGCCTCCCGTTGCTGCGTCAGACGACATCCTCGTAATAGCCCGCGGCCACGTCGGCCCTGTCCAGGAGCGGCAACAGCAGCTCGACGACGACGCCGGGGGCGCCTTCGCGATTGGCGAGTCGGCAACTGCCTCCGACGTTCCAGACCAGCGTCGCCACCATAGACAGTCCCAGGCCCATGCCCGCGACTTCGTAGGTTACGTCTTTTTCACCTTGATAATAGGGCGACCAGACCTTGGTGAGCTGGTCCGGCGTCAGGGTGCGACCGTTGTCGATCATTTTCAACGAAAGGCGGTTCTCTTTGACCTGACCAAGCTCGATGGTCACCTCCGGCGCCTGGAGGGGATGAAACTTTTTGGAATTTTCCAGCAGGTTCCAGAGGATCAGCTCCATTGAGCGCGCCGGGAGGTTGCTCCGACGCCGGGCAAAGGGTTCCAGACCCAGGATGCGTACCGGCTCCAGGCCGAGCTGATCGCCGATGTTTCCGGCCAGTCCGGGCAGGTCGGCCAGTTTGAAGCCCTGGCCGGCGTCGCTGATCCCCGGGGCTTCGAGGTATTCGAGAATGTCTTCAATTTCGCTGTTGAGCCGCCTGGCGCTGTCCAGTGCCAGCGCGGCCATCTGCGCAATGTCCTCGCTGGACATGCTGGCCGCGGATTCGCTGAGCAGCTCGGCGGGCATCAGTATCCCGCTCATGGGCGTGCGCAACTTGTGGGAGACCATGGACTGGAACGCCCAGGTGTCGCAGCGATTGCCCAGTTGCTCGGTCACATCGCGCAGCCGCAGCAGCGTGCTTTCTCCCTTGGTCTCGGGCTGGAGCAGGTTGACGTTCAGCCAGCAGGAACGGGCTTGCGGCGTTTCCGGCCGCACCAGATAGCGTGGGGGCGTCTGCCCCGCCGAAAGACTGGCCGGCCAGCCTTCCCACGCGTTTTCGGGTTCGCGGTTGTACAGCCGCCCCGCCAGAGCGAGGAACCTGCCCTCGATCCGCTCCGCGGCGTCCGTGGGCAGTCCGAGCAACAGTCTGGCCTTGGGGTTGGCGTACAGGATCTCGTCCGCGTCGTTGAGCAGCAGATAGCCGTCGTCGGCTTCGCGCACGGCAAGCTCGAAGCGCTCGCGCTCGGCATGAAGACGCCGGAACCGGTTGAGACGGGTGATGGTGCGGATGCGCAGCACCATCTCGGCGACGTCGAACGGCTTGGTGAGCAGGTCATCGGCGCCGGACTTGATGCCGCGCAGCCTGGATTCCCGGTCGTCCAGGCTGGTGAGCAGGATCACCGGCACGTCGGCCAGGACCGGATCGGCCCGCAATCGCTCGCAGACGTCGAACCCGGAGAGCCCGGGCATGACGACGTCGAGCAGAATGAGGTCCGGCTTGAAGCTGCTTGCCAGGGCCAGGCCCTGAACGCCGTCGGAGGCGAAGGCCAGCTCGTAGTTCTCCTTGAGGATGTCGTTGAGGAGTTTGGCCGCGGCGCTGGAATCGTCGATGATCAGAATTCTGCTCGCTGCGTGTACCATGGTCTTTCTCCGTGTCCGGGAGGCGGGGATAACGCCTTCCCGGTGTCATCCGGCAGGCTGGCTCAGGCGCCGGGCTCGCGTCCCAGATAGGCGCGCTGGACGTCGCGGTTGGCCAGCAGTTCCTCGGCCGGGCCCTCCAGGATGATGCGTCCGGTCTCCAGAACATAGCCCCGGTCGGCAATGCGCAAGGCGCTCCTGGCATTCTGCTCCACGAGCAGTACCGTCAGGCCGTAGGTTTTGCGTAACGCCACAATGTGACGAAAAATCTCCTTGATGATCGTGGGCGCAAGCCCCATGCCGGGCTCGTCGAGCAACAGCAGCCTGGGCCGGGCCATCAGCGCGCGGGCTATGGCCAGCATCTGCTGTTCGCCTCCGGACAGCGTGCCAGCGTACTGCCGGCTGCGTTGGGCAAGCACGGGGAACATGGCGTACATCTGCTCCATGTCCGCGGCGACAGCCTGCTGGCTGGCGCGATTGAACGGGGCGTAGCGTTTGTAGGCGCCCAGGATGAGGTTGTCTTCGACGGTCATCGGCCCGAAAACCAGTCGTCCCTCCGGAACGTGCGAGATGCCCAGACTCACGATCCGATCCGGAGCGACCCGGGAAATGTCCTGCTCGTCGTAGAGCACCGAGCCCTGGGCCGGCCGGATGAGACCCGAAATCGTGGTCAGCAGGGTTGTCTTGCCGGCGCCGTTCCCGCCGATCAGGGCCACGATTTCTCCAGCACGCACGTGCAGTGACACCCGCTTGATGGCGTGGATCCGCCCGTAGAACACGTCGACGTTCGTGAGCGTCAGCATCAGCTCTCATCCTCGCTCCGGTCATCGTCGTCGCCCAGGTAGGCGGCGATGACCGCCGGATCGTTCTGCACCTGCTGCGGCGTGCCCCGCGTGAGTTCCTGCCCGAAATGCAGGACCGTGATCGCGTCGCTGATGCTCATGACCAGATCCATGTCATGTTCCACCAGGACGACGGTGATGCCCAGTTCATCGCGCACGCGGTGGATGAGCCGGCCCAGGGCACGCGTTTCCTTCATGTTCAGGCCGGCTGCCGGCTCGTCGAGCAGCAGCAGCTCCGGCTCGGAGGCCACGGCCCGGGCCAGCTCCAGCAGCCGTTGGTTGCCGAAGGCCAGCTCCGCAGCCGACATTTCGGCCAGTGCCGCCAGTCCGACGAAATCGAGTTTGCGCAGGGCCTGCTTCCGGCACTCGCGCTCGCCGCGGAAAAAACGCGGGGTTTTGACAATGGCGTCGAGCACGGAATACCGGACGCGGCGATGGCCGCCGGTCATCACGTTCTCCAGCACGCTCATGTTGGAGAAGATTTCCAGATTCTGAAAGGTGCGGACAACGCCGGCCTTGCCGCGCGCGTGGGGAGGAAGGCGGGTGATGTCCTGGCCCTTGAACACGATCCGGCCGGACGCCAGCGGCACCAGCCCGGTTATGGCGTTGAGCAGGGTCGTCTTGCCGGCGCCGTTGGGACCGATCAGCGTGGTGATGGTCCCGGACTGCACCTGAAAATCCACATCGCTCAGGGCCTGGACACCGCCGAAGCGCACGGAAAGGCCCGTACACGCGAGCACGGCCTGCTCAGGGCGCATGCGTGCCCCCGCCTTTGCGCCCGGGCAGCCGGGCCGCCACCAGACGCCAGACTCTGGCGCCGCCGCCGACCAGACCCTCCGGCATGAACATCATGCCCACGACCAGAATGGCCCCGAAGATGAGCACCTCGAACTTTTCGAACACCTGCAGAAATTGCGGCAGAACGGTCAGAAAAAATGCTCCGGCCACCGCGCCCCACAGGCTCGACATGCCGCCCAGCACGACCATGGTGATCAGTCCCACCGAGAACATGAAGCTGAACGACGTCGGGGCCACGAAGGTCAGGTAATGGGCGTAAAGCACGCCGGCTATGGCCGCGAACACGGCCGAAAGCACGAACACGAGCAGCTTGTACTTGGCGATGTCTATGCCTGCCACCTGCGCGGCCTTTTCGCTGGTATGAATTGCCCGCAAGGCCCGGCCCACGCGCGAATGGATCAGATTGAGCGAGACGAGAACGACCAGCGCCAGGACAGTGGCGATGAGGTAATAATAGGAGAGATCGGACTGGAAGAGGTACCCGAAGAGCTTGAGCCGCGGGATTCCGGTGAATCCGGAGGGGCCGCCGGTGAGCTCGACCGTTTCGTTGAAGACGATGTAGACGATCACCCCGAAGCCGAGCGTGGCCATGGCCAGATAGTGCCCGGAGAGCTTGAGGGTGGGGATGCCGATCAGAAAGGCGATGAGCGCCGTGACGCTGATCGCCAGCAACAGGCTCGCCTCCATGGGCCAGCCCCAGGTCGTCGAGGCCATTGCGCTCAGATACGCCGACAGACCGTAAAAGGCGGCGTGCCCGAGCGATATCTGCCCGGCATAGCCCAGCAGCAGGCTCAGCCCGGCAACGATGATCGCGTTGATCCCGGACAGGATCAGCACCGTCAGGTAGTACTCGTTGGTCAGCAGATGCGGCGCCAGCAGCAGCAGCCCGAGAAAAATTCCCGTCTGGCTCAGGGTTCTGGATACGTCGCTCACGCTATACCCGTTTGATGGCTGCCCGGCCGAACAGGCCCGACGGTTTGACGAACAGCAGCAGGAGCAGGATGACGAAGGCGAAGGCGTCCTTGTAGGCCGAGGAGATCAGGCCCGCGCCATAGGATTCGAGCACGCCGAGCATCAGGCCGCCGGCAGCGGCGCCAAAGGGGTTGCCCAGGCCGCCCAGGATACAGGCGGCAAAGCCCTTGAGGCCCAGCAGGATGCCCTTGTCGTACGAGGTCATGGTCAACGGGGTGAGAATGGCGCCGCCCATCGCGCCGACAAACGCGGAAATCATGAACGAGAACAGCACCATGCGCTGAACGTTCACGCCGACCAGCAGCGCGGCCTTGCGATCCACGGCGCAGGCCTGCATGGCCTTGCCGTACACCGTCCGGGTGAAAAAGACCCGCAGCAGGAGCAGCAGCGCGAGCGTGATGCCCAGAATCCACAGGCTTTGCGGCAGAAGCGTGGCCCCGAAGAGCGAGAGCGGAGCGTCGCCGGAAAAAGGCGGCAGGGCGAAGGTATCCTTGCCCCAGACCAGCATGGCCATGCCGCGGATGACAATGGACAGCCCGATGGTGATGATGATCAGCTGGATGACGCTGGCGTTGCGTACGGGCCGGATGGTGAAGCGCTCGATAAGCCCGCCGACCATGACGGTGGCCAGGACCGCCGCGGCCATCGCCAGCGGCAGCGGCAGGTTGCAGGCGGTGAGAAAGAACACGCTGAACATCCCGCCGAGCATGACGAATTCGCCCTGGGCAAAATTGATGATGCCCGTGGTATTGAAAATGATCGTGAACCCCAGCCCGGTCAGCCCGTAGGTGCTGCCAATGGTCAGGCCGGAAATCAGATACTGCAGGTAACTCGATAAAACCATGCCTCCCGTCTCCCCGTCGGGTTTATCGACAATCGTTCTGGTCCCGTGCTTGTGTGCTGAATGTCTGTTCTTGTCAAGGGCGTGGAGGAGCCTTGACTGGAGGGATTCGTTCGGCGTCGTTTGCTCCGGATAGCGTTTCAGGAATATAACCGACAGCCCTGCCGGGAAAGCCCGGCAGACGACAACACGCCGGGCGCCCGATGCAGGCGGCCCGGCGTGTTTTGACGAGGGGAACGTTGCGGATAGTATGACTCGAAGCAGGCCGTTTTTTCAGGTATCGGTCACTGCGACAGAGTCTTGCGTACGACGTTGTTCTTCTGGATCAGGTCGAGGATGACCAGCGCGACGCTCACCTCCTTGCGGTTCAAGACGGTCATTTCCTCCGCAAGGTAGGACTTGAGCAGGTCGCAGGTTTCCAGAAGCCGGGCGGCATGTTCTTCCCGATCCTTGAAATAGGCGTGCTCGATCAGACAGAGCAAATGATACTTCCATTCTTCGCAATAGTGGAAATGATAATCCAGTATCTCCCGAACCCGCAACACGCCATAAATGATGTCGGGAAAGTTGTTGTAGTTCCGGGTCCAGACGTCCGCGTCGGAGACACGGGGGATACGTCTGGGATGCTCGCCGACATCCAGCTCCGTCTGCGACAGCCTGCGTTCGCGATATTCCTGTAATGCGATCACCTTCGACATGGCGATGCACCTCCTGTTTCAACGAGCGGCAGCGTTTCCAGGCCTCTCCCCGGCGGCGCCGCCGCTCTGTCACTCAAGTCACAAGTTGATTCGGTTGTTTTGAAAAAAACCTTAGTGCCCGGAAGCAATCTTTCCCGCAGATTCACCGCCCCTGCGTCCGGGCAGGCGAGGCCTGGGACAACACTGCGCTCTTCAGGCAGGTCAGGCCGTGCTTTCCGCTGCGCAGACCCTTCCAAGCCGGGAAAAATTCCGCTACGATTGAACGTGGCGACACCGCCATTCCACCGCAGGCTGCGAGTAACAGTCCACCGCAGGCTACGATCAAGGAGAACGCGATGAAATGTCTCTGTATCCATGGCCATCTGTACCAACCCCCGCGCGAGGACCCCTGGCTGGACATGATCCTTCCCGAGGGCAGCGCTGCGCCCATGCGACACTGGAACGAACGCATCCTGCGCGAATGTTACGCGCCGCTGGCCTGGGCCAGGAGGATGGATGGCGATGGTCGCGTCACGGATATCATCAACGCCTACGAATGGATCAGCTTCAATTACGGGCCTACGCTCATCCGCTGGATCGAGAGGGCCGACCCCGTGACCTACGCCCGCATTCTTGCCGGCGACAAGGCCAGCGTCAAACGGCTGGGACACGGCAACGCGCTGGCGCAGATCTATCATCATGTGATCATGCCGCTGGCCACGCAGCTGGATAAAGAGGTGGAAACGGCCTGGGCCATAGCCGACTTCCAGTCCCGCTTCGGTCGCATGCCGGAGGGGATGTGGCTCGCGGAAACCGCCGTGGACACGCCCACGCTCGAGGTCCTGGCGGCGCAGGGCCTGGCCTTCACCATTCTGGCGCCGCGTCAGGCCCGCGCCGTGGCGCCCATCGGAACGGACAACTGGCGCGAGGTGCATGAAACGGATCTGGACGTCCGCGAGCCCTACCTGGTCGAGTTGCCTTCCGGCCGCTCCATCACGGTCTTTTTCTACAACGGCGGGCTGTCGCTGGCCGTCGCCTTCAACCGGCTGCTCGAAAACGGAGAAAACTTCTGGCGGCATCTGTCCGGATTTTTTCAGGGCAGCGCCAGCGGAGGCGCTCCCGAGCTGCTGAGTCTGGCGACCGACGGCGAAACCTACGGGCATCATTTCAAATTTGGCGAAATGGCGCTGGCCTACGTGCTGGCCCAGACCTTTTCCGGGCGCGACGAATTACAGCTGACCAACTTTGCCGCGTTTCTCGCGGCCCGGCCCCCCCGTAACAAGGTGCGGCTCGTCTCCCCGTCCTCCTGGAGCTGCGCCCACGGGGTCGAGCGCTGGCGTTCCGATTGCGGATGCACGACCGGCGGAGGTGCCGGCTGGAATCAGCGCTGGCGTGCCCCGCTGCGGCGCTGCCTCGATGCCTTGAAAGCATCCATCGACGCCCATTATTTTACCCGTGGCGCGCAGGTTTTCAAGGACGCGAGGCAGACCTTGCTCGATTACGGGCGCGTGCTCGCTGGAAGCCAGGACAAGGACAGCTTCGCCAGGGCAGCATTCAAGCCGAAGCTGGACAAGGGGCAGCGTCGTCTGGCCTGGAAACTCCTGTCCATGCAGCAGTGGGCCCTGGCCTCTTTCGCCAGCTGCGCCTGGTTTTTCGAGGAGGTCTCCCGGATAGAACCCCTCAACGCCATGACCTTCGCCCTGCGGGCCATGGAACTGGCGCAGGCCACGGGCGGTCCCTCCCTGGACGCCATGGAAAAGGCGCTGCTGGAGGAGATGGTCAAGGCGGAATCCAACATCCCCGGCAAAGGCAACGGCCGGGACCTGTATCTGCGTGAAGTCAAACCCCGGCAGGACAGCGCAGCCAGTCTGTCCGCCCAGGCGCTGCTCTTCCTATGGTCCGAAGATCGGTTGCCCGCCTGTTCGGCGACTGCCGGAAGCATCGCCTGGCCCGGCGTACGCGTCAGCGTCAGCACCCGCCCGGACGCGACCGGCCAGGAATGCCTCTCCGGCGAGCTGGCCATTTCCTGGGCACTGGAAACCGAAGACGAGCGCTTTGCCTGGAACTGGAACGGCGATCTGGGCAAGGACCCCTATGCCGGCGAGGTCAGCGTGTCCCCCCTGGACAACCACGTCCTTGCCTCGCCGACAACCAATCGGTTCCGACCGGCTCAGCTGCCCTGGAACAAGCGTCAGGCCCTGGCCATGCGTCTGATCGAACAGGCCGAGGACACCATCTGGAAAGGCCAGGAGAACCGTATGCGCGCGGCGGTGCGCCAGTTCCTTCCTTTTCAGGAATCCCAGACGACGCAGACGCTGGCCGAGCGCTGGATCCGATTCTGGCCGAGCCTGGCCTGGATATACGTCCAGGGTGTTGACATCCGGCCAGACCCCTCCGAGCGCATGGACGACCGGACCCGCTGTCTGAAGGACTTCATCAACACAACCGGCATTGAGCACCCGGACAGGATGCTTGTCGGTCGCCACGTGGCCGAGTTGATCCTCGAACTGCTCAAGGCGTCGCCCGTGCCCTGGGGAATGATCGAGGATATCGTCCTGCGCTGCGAGGAAATCCAGTTGCCCGTGGAATGGTGGGCTGTCCAGAACCGGCTCTGGGAGTTGCAGATTTCCAGTCCACAGGCACGCACCGTGGCCCGACTGATCGGTTTCAAGGTCTGAGCGGCGCGTAGCGCATGGCGCCGGGGTATCGAACAACGCCGTCGGGTCGAAAGGGCGGGGCCGCGCGCGGGCTCCGCCTGCTGGCGTACATGCTTTGTCTGGCCCTGGTCGGCTGCAAGGTGCCCCTGGACTTCGATCCCGAACCCAGGCAGCCCTCGCGCAAGGAGATACTCGACCGGCTGAGCAGCGACTCTGTCGGTCCTCTGCCGCCGATCACGCGCGCCGACGTGCTTTCTGCCGGCGTGCTGACCCGTATTCCCGAAAGCGCGCGCTCGGAAACGGCCGATTTCTGCCCGGATACCCATCGACAGGTCGGGCTCGTCACCACGTACGTCAAGGCCGAGCTGCTCAACGAATTCGGCTATGAATTCGTGCTCCTGCCGGCCGGAGGCAATGCCGGCAGGGCCGTCACGGCGCCGGTCAACGTGCGCGTGCGCCATCCCTCTATCCGCAATCCCGTCACCGGCCAGGTGGAACAGGAGCGTACGACGCTGACAGTGGCCTGCCTGGGCAAGCGCAGTTACGCAGGCTGGCAGTTCGATACGGAATGGGAACTCGTCGACGGTGTCTGGACCATCGACCTGATGTACCAGGGCCAGGTCCTGGCCACGCGCAGTTTCACCGTGCAGGGCGGGCTTCCGGCCGTTGGCGTGGAGAAACGGGAAACCAGGCGCATCGGACTGAACACCGCGACTGACCCCGGCGCCGGACTCAAGGGCGCCGGAAAGGACGCGCGCGAGGCGGAGCGCTGGAAACCGGCACGCAGCGCCACCGGTATCGCGGTCCTGGTCTCCTCCAACCGCAATCCGGATTTCGCCAGCAACGCCGCGCGGACATATTCCGCTGCCGGGTATCCCGCGAAAACAGGCACCTATCGCGACCCCCGCGACAACAGCCTCTGGTATACGGTGCTGCTGGGGGATTTTTCGGACATAGCGGCCGCGCGGCAGGCCGCGGCGCGCTTTCGCGAAAGGGAAGGGCGCGAGGCCTTTGTCGTCGCGGCGACGTCGCATTCCGCAGAAAGACGTACGGAAGGAAGCGCCTCCGCCGCCACGGTCGCTCCCCCGGCGCACGCGAAGAAAACGGCTCCCGAAGAAAAAACCCGGAAAGTCGGCCCGTCGGAAAAAGCACAGCAGGGGAACTCGTCAGAGAAGGCAGCAAAAGGAAACGCTTCGGAAAGGGCTCAGAAAGGGAACTCAGCCTCCCGCGATGAAGGCGGCTCCTCTGGCGGCTTCGTCGTCCAGGCCGCGGCCTTTCTGGATCAGCACAACGCCAGGACGTATCAGACCGAACTCCTTGGCCGGGGATGGAAATCCGCGCGCCTGGGCTCGTATCGCGACGCATCCGGTCGCCTCTGGCACTGCGTACGGCTGGGCAGCTATCCGACGCGGCGCGAGGCCGAGGCCGCTGCTGCCAATTTCCGGCAGCGCGAAGGCCGGAACGCCGTTGTCATGCCCGCGTCACGTTGATTCCGGAGCGCCCGGCGGCAATCAGGACGTCCGCCGGCCAGTACGGGGTCAATGCAACACGCCTGTTCCGGCGATGTCCCAGCCCCAGGAGGCCGGCGCGACCGACATCTCCCTGGTTCCCTTGCGCACGGTGTTGACCATGAGTACGAACACGTTGCTGCCAGTCTCCGACTTGCGCACCAGCAGATCGGGGTAGCCGTCGAGGTCAAAATCGCCAATGCCCTTGACGAACCACGACGCGGCAAAGTCGTCGGCCCGGGCCGTGCCCTTGCGTTCCAGGCCGTTCATGTACATGACGACGTTCATCCCGCTCGACTGATCGCGCCAGAATACATCCGGCTGGCCATCCCGGTCGAAGTCGGCGATTCCCTCGCCGGTCCACCGGGTATTGACCCCGGCCACCTCGACGAATTGCCTCTTCACCACGCCGTCCAGCAGCATGATCACGTTCTGCCCGGTCGCCGGGTTCCGCCAGTAAATGTCCGTCTTCCCGTCGTTGTCGAAATCGCCCGTACCGATTACCTGCCAGGCGGTGTTGACTGTCTGGATGGCGACCTGGCTCGTGCACGTCGTTCCTTGCATGAACGAGACGATGTTTTCGCCGGTGGCGGTGTTGCGCCAGAGCAGGTCGGACTTGCCGTCGCTGTCGAAGTCGCCGGTTGCGGCCATTTCCCAAGGGGCCTGTACGTCCCATAATTGGGTCATGCGGACGCGATCCGTGGTGTTCATGGCCCAGACCACGGTTTTTCCGGCGGCCTGGTAGCGCCAGAGGATGTCCGGCTGCGCGCTCGTACACCCGCAATAGTTCTCGATGGTCGTGACGGAGCGAATCCCGATGGTGGACCCGTAGCGCACGATGTACTCGCTCAATCCGATTTTGTCGTTCGGGTTCCCGTAATCGTAGGTATAGCCCAGCCGGGTCCAGGGCGCCGCACTGGAGCCGACGTAATTCGAGGCGCGCGTGGCATTGAACCAGCTTCTGTGCTGCTCGGAGACATTGGCGGGGAAATCGTATTCCGCCGTCGTATCCGTGATTTCCGGGTCCGGCGTCGGACGAAACAGGTCGGCAGGATTGGCCCACAGCTCGACGACCTTGATATAGGCGCCGTCCGGCGGCAGTCCCAGCACCTGAAGCAGGCGCTCGCGCGCGGTCGACGGGCTAAGGCCGTTGCGACCGCAAAACTGCTTGACCTCGGGCGCCACGGCAACCCACAGCTGCCGGGTCGACCCCAGGGTGTAGTCCCTGCCCACGTAGCTGTCGTACCAGTCGCCGGTAACGGCCGTGGTCATCAGCACGCGCGAGGCGCCGGGAACGCCTTCCCAGACCAGGGCGTCGTTGTCGGCAATGATCGGCGTCAGCGTATGCACACGCTCAAGGCTCATCTCACTGTATTGCGCCTCCTGAAGGGCGGTCAGATAGGCTTGCGACCAGGCGGAAAATCCGATGCCGGGGGAGGCCAGAACCAGAATGGCGACAGCAAGACAGAGGAAGCGACGAAGCGCGGTGATGCGTAGCATAGGACGATTCATTTTCGGTTTGCCTCGAAGCTGCACTGTTATCGGTGTCAGAGTTGACTGCCCGTGCGAAGATCGTATCACGATGACGACGGCAGGGAATTACCATTCCAGGCAGATTATTTCAAGCGAAGAACGTTGGACTGACACGGCGATTTTGTTCTAAGCCCGCGCCGCCGCCGGGCGGGTGTTAAGGGTCATC
>CAZGAH010000082.1:0-19425 GCA_964523295.1 uncultured Desulfovibrionaceae bacterium
GTCGATAGCCGTTCGCCAACCCAGGTGGAAGGTGGAGCTATGGTGACGGTTACAGCTGTCGGCCTTACCGTCCCAAGATAGGGTATCGTGTGTTGAGATTTTTCGGCTGAAATTTCGCTTGTTTTTCGATAGAATTCTCCCTAATGCAGCAGGGGTTACTGCCCGCTACTCCTTGCAAGTCCTGGCTATGTGATTGTGCGACAGCTCTCTCTCACACATCGTCCCATGACAACCAAAAAAGCCCCAAAAAAGCCATCAATGTTCCCGCATTCGCCGATGACGTCCGGGCTGTGATTGCACTTGTCGGTCTCAGGGTGTAAGAGCTGGCTGTGTTATATCATTATCCGGGGAGGATATGTCATGCGCGTATCGCGCGATTCTGAGGCCTTTCATTGCCAGCGTTGCGGTCATTGCTGCTACGGTAGAGGCGGGATTGTCCTTGGCGCCGACGACAGAGCCAGACTGGCTGATCATTTGGGCATTACGCAGGAGGCCTTGCTTACGGCTTACGCGGAATGGCTTGCCGGCAAGCTGGTCCTGAGCGTCAGGGAGAACGGCTATTGTGTTTTTTTCGACAACGGTTGCTCCGTCCATTCGGTCAAGCCCAGGGTTTGTAAGGCCTGGCCTTTTTTTCGTGGTAATATGATCGATGAAACGAGTTGGCGCATGGCTCAGGACTCCTGCCCGGGAATCAATCCCGACTGTGGGCACGAAGCTTTTGTCCGACAGGGGCGTACGCTGCTCGTGGCCGAGGGGCTGCTGGAAACGACGGCCGAGGGTCCTGAGGCACTACGGCTCGATGTTGACGGATAGAGGACGCGCACATGAATGTGGACGAGGGCTATCGTATCCTGAGGATATCCAAGGGAGCCGGTCTGGAGGAAATCAAGAAGGCCTACCGCACGCTCGCCTTCCAGTTCCACCCCGACCTCAACCACGACGACCCCCATGCAGGGCGGATGTTCCAGCGCATCAACGAGGCCTATGTCCTGCTCAAAGACCATCTAAGCGCGCACCCTGAAGCGGGCGCAGCTGCCGGCCAGAAAGACGCCGGTCCGTCACCAGGTGCATCACCGCCACCACCGCCACCACCGCCACCACCCGGCCCTGAACAATTTCGGCAGCAACACCCGCAAGGGAAGCCTTCATCCCAGCGTAAGCACGGCGCACGCAAGGCAAACCCAGAGGAAATCCTGCGCGACATCCTCAAAGATCCCTTTGCCCGCCAGGTCTTCGAAGACATCTACAACCAGATACGCCAAAGCGGCGGAAAGGCCCCGCTCAAAGTGCAGATGCCGCCCAAACGCCGCCGCCTGCATTTCGAGTGGGGAGATAAACGCTTCAACCTCGACCTGACCGGAGGACTTTGGAAAGGCCTCAAACTATGGATGCGCAGCTGGATGGATGAAGACCGGACCTTGCACCTGCCCTCGACGGTACTCCTGCCCGGCAGCCGCGTCAGACTTCAGGTGCAGCAGGGATGGTCAGGCAAGACGATCGCCGTGGACGTTTCCGTTCCACCGGACTACGTCCCCGGCCGCCCATTGCGACTCAAGGGCCTGGGCCGAAAATTCGGCCCTTGGACAGGGGATCTTCTGGTACGGTTGCTGGTGCGCTGAACGGCAAAATAACACTTGCAAACCAAAAGAAAAGGGGATAAAAAAATCATCTTCGATGTCGGCGACCTGAAAGGCCGCGCAACTATGGCGAGGTAGCTCAGTCGGTCAGAGCATGCGGCTCATATCCGCAGTGTCGGGGGTTCAAGTCCCTCCCTCGCTACCAAAGAACAGTTCAGGGAAGTCCAAAACGGTCTTAACACCCTGAAAAAATACAGAAGCCGGACAGGCGATAGTCCGGCTTTGTTTGTTTTGATCCATTAACATCCAGGCCATATGTGAGTCGATTGTGAGTATGACGGGCTCAACTCACATGGGGCTGTGAGTAGAGCGAAAACCCGCACCATGTCTACCCTGAGAGGCCTACTCACATGCTGACGTATGCCGCAGTCAAAAGCGCAAAGCCGGGGAAATTCATTGTCAGGTTGGCCGACTCGGAAGGCTTGGCCCTGAAGGTCACGCCCGCAGGTGAAAAGCCGTTGCGCTTTCGATATCACCGTGGCGCTGGGCCTGGGCTCTTACCCGTCCATCTCCCTGAAGGAAGCACGTCAACGACGCGACGAAGCCCGGCGTCTGCTGGCGCAAGGCATCGACCCGGCCAAGGCACTTGGAGAGCAGCAGGCCCAAACCAGGGAGCGCCTTGTGGCGCCCGCTCTCTCCACAAGCGCGCTGGCCTGCTTTATTGATTCCCTGGCCTTTTCCATCGCCATACGCAACGGCGACGCGTACCAGAAGAACTTTGGCGTGCTCTACACAAGGCCGATCCATGACGCGGTCATGCCCGGCCCCGTCTATGACACAGGCTGGAACGCTTGAACGGGCTGCCCGGGCAGGCACACGGCGTCGCCTGTCTCAAGCCTCATTCATCCAGTCATAGACGCCGCTTGTATTCAACGACTTTTTCTGATCGCCGCCTCTACGGCCTCCGCCGGTATCATTTCAACAGCAAGACCGGTGACACAGGGATCCCTTCCTCCGGCTTTTTCCACTCCAGCTTGTCATACTTACTTACCGCTCCGACAAGTGAACATGCTCACTACAAGCCAGATGGTCTGGTCCAGGCTCTCGACTATCCGCAAATGCTGGCTGAGCAAAACGCGGTGATGTCGCGTTACCCGCCCACGGAGCGATTCTACCAAATCACATCCCGAACAGCGGATTCGCGGGTGAGCAAGCCCGGCAAGTTTCACCGGGTCGCCTTCGCCGTCAATAGCGCAGTTTCGCTTTGAAACAAGGCTCTGCCCTGAAACAATGTCCCATTGTTTCAGGGAACTGCATAAGAGCATCTAAACTTTTTCAAAGTTAAGATGCTCTAATGACCTGAAGCATTGTGCGACCACTCAGTCCCAGTATGTCGGAGATGACAGAAGCAAGCTTCAAGTTGGCATCCTCCAAGACCCGCTGCAGCCGCTGCGTGTGCTGCACGATTTCACGACGCAACTGCTTTCGAGTACGTGTCAGGTCGCGCAGTTCCTGAATAGGCTGAGGCGGAACAAAGCTTGGCCGGATCAGGCCGTGAGCCAGCAGGTCCGAGATCCAAGCCGCGTCACTGACATCGCTCTTTCGTCCCGGGACATTACAGATGTGCGCCGCGTTGGCCAAAACGAGTTCGAAGCTCGACTCAAGTACATGCCAAACCGGCTTCCAATAAATGCCGGCGGCCTCCATAGCCACGTGTTCGCATTCATTGGCGCTCAACCATTCGGACAATGCAAGCAGGCCCGAGGTCATGGCGGAGAAAGAACGGATGTCATGGAATGGCTTGCCGTCCTGAATAGTTCGCAAACATGCCACGATTACGTCTTTATGCACATCAAGCCCAGCGCATCGAGGATACAGAACGTCCATGGCGATCTCCTTCAGCTCCCGGCATAGGGCCAGCGTTCTCGAACTCTACCAGACGCGCTCCTGGCCTGAAACGAAGATCATGGCAGCAATAAAGGGTGCTCGCATGGCCCAGGGTCAGACTTAGAAACGGGCTCTTCCGCACCAAGGAAAAACCGACCTCCGGGCCGGGGGCATAAGAAGAAGATAACCACGTTTCAAGGATTAGGGTGCCCCCCCGGTCATGGAGACCTAGAACAAAATCGTCGTGCAGGACGTCAGGCCGGACTGGACAGACGAAGTCGCGCAGTGGTAGGTACGTTTCGCCGGCAGCCGCACGTAGCGTCGCCGAGCACTCTTTTTTATCGCAGCATCGCCCCCCCCGGGAGGAGCGCCATGAAAACCATGATCAGAGCCCTTCTGTTCGCCCTTGTGACAGCGCTCGTGGCCACGGCTGCGTTTGCGCTGGACTGCACTGTCCAACCGGTCATCAAAAAGAACAGACATGTCAGCACGACCGTGCTCGACGCCAAAGACAAGTATTGCGCCGAGGTGGACATCCGCAAGGGCTGGTACCGGGTACGCATCGAGGGTCGCAAAGCCCAGACCTTCGGCAGCAACTATTCGTACGAGGACGTGCTGCAGTACGCCTGCGACTACTGTAAAAAACGCCCCCGCGACTAGTCCGGCCCGCCTTTGCCCCGGCTCAGTCGTCGTTGGTCCGGATCCGGCCCTCCACGCAGGTGGTGACGAACCCGCCGCGGACGTTGTATTCGGTGGTGACCTCGATGCACTCCGTACACAGGAGCTGGCGCAAATCGTCGTAAATCCGGCGCGTGACCCCCTCCTGGTACAGACCGACATTGCGGAAGCTGACGATATAGTATTTCAGGCTTTTCAATTCCACGCACTTTCCACCGGTCGGGTAATACAGGATACGCAGGCGCCCGAAGTCGGGGAGCCCGGAAAACGGACACACGGCCGAGAGTTCCGGCGTCTCGATGCAGATGCGCTGCCGCGGGCTGTCGAAGGCAAAGGCCTCGAGAAAGTCGCTGCGGATCGCTTCCTCTCCGCGATGATCGAAGATACGGCCCGAGGCTTCAGGCATGACGGGTCTCCTTGTATTTTTCCCAGCCACGCGCGCGTAGCCGGCAGGCCGGACAGGCGTTGCATCCGCCGCCCCATTCGTGCGGCGTGCGCAGGCCGTTGTAGCAGGTATGCGATTCGCGCAGGACCAGATCGAGCACCCCTTCCGCCTCGGCCAGGGCAAAGGTCTGCGCCTTGTCGATATCCATCAGCGGCGTCTCGATGCGGATATCGACCTCGGAGCCCATGTTCAGCGCCAGGGCCATGGCATCAATGAAATCCCGCCGGCAGTCGGGATAGCCGCTGAAGTCGGTCTGACACATGCCGCCCACCAGCACGCCGGCGTCGACATGCTGCGCAAAGGCGTGCGCCAGCGTCAGAAACAGGGCATTGCGGTTGGGCACGTACGCGGCCGGCAGATGTGACTGGCGACCGTGCGGTGCGGACACGTCGCCCTGGTCCAGCAGCGCGGAATCGACGATGTGCGCGTAATTGGGAATATCCAGGCGCGTCAGCGGCACGTTCAGCAGGGCCGCTATCTTTTCCGCCTGAATGATCTCGATGTGATGCCGCTGCCCGTAATCAAAGACAATCGCCTGACAGTCGTAGCGGTTTCTGGCCCAGCCCAGGCAGGTGGTGGAGTCCTGCCCGCCGGAAAAGAGAATCACGGCGCGCTCGTTCATGGGATATTCGCCAGTTTGTGGATTTGCAGGGACAGCTCCCAGTCGCGGTCCGGGAAGTCGCGCCGCGCCTGCTCGAGCAGCGCCAGGGCCGGGAGCAGGGCAAAACCTTCGGCCGTGTGTACCGGAGAGAGAAACCAGCGCCTGGCTGTGAAGTCCGCAGCCACGCGCGCTATCCACTCCGGCGCGCTGTCCGGTCCAACGACCAACCGGATTTCGTCGACAGTCTGCGGCCGGTACCCAGGCTTCGGCGAACAGGCGATCCAGTCGAACACGGTCCGGTCCACGCGCCCCGTGCCGTTGGTCTCCAGCGCCAGACTTCGGCCGAACTCTTTGCGTAAGGCCAGGGCCAGCATGTTGCAGTTTTGCAGCGTGGGTTCGCCGCCGGTGATGATGCACCAGTCGCCCGTGCGCCGCAAGCGCGACGCCGCGGCGACAATCTGCTCCAGCGTGGCCGTGCGTTCCGGCAAACCGCGCGTATCGCACCAGGCACAGGACAGATTGCACCCGGCCAGGCGGACGAACACGGCGGACTGGCCGACCTTGGCGCCCTCGCCCTGGCGGGAGCGGAAGATTTCATGGATGCGGTAGACCATGCGACCGGGCTGCCCGGCCGGGTCCGGTCCGGGCAAGCCCGCTTCAACACTCCGCGGTTTCATAGGAGGCGACATTGCCTTCGCTTTCCTGCACGACGCAACGATAACAGGTCGCCACAGCGTCTACTATCCACCTGGCCAGGTTTTCCGCCGTGGGGGGCACGTCCAGTACGTCGTTGAGATGCCGATGGTCAAAGCGCTCGCGGACCAGGGTCTGCACCGCGGCAAAGTCTTCGACCATGCCCCAGGCGTTGAGCGTCTCCGAACGACAGTGGACGGTAATCTTCCAGTTATGCCCGTGCGACCGGCGACAGGGACTGTCGTAGGGGAGATGGTCGAGGCAGTGGGATGCCGAAATTTCGAACGTGGTAGCGACTTCGTAGGGCACGGCGTTCCTCCGGGGCGCATTCCGCACTATCGCCGCAGAGACCAAGGCCGATGAAGGCGGAAACGACGCCAGACGCCGCATACACCGACTTCCCGCACGGCGTCAAATCGCTGCGGCGCCTGAAGCCGCGCGACAAGCGATGACCCGGGGCGATGACCCGGGGCGAGAAAACGACGCACTGCCCTTGGCCTGAATTTTTTCCGGAACAGAAAAAAATGCTTCCCGACATTTGAGATTTTTTCTGGAAAAGGGTACGTCTCAGCAGCTCTGCAACCCCAGCACCCGGGAGGATTTATGCTCGCATATCGCGTACTTTGGGTTTCGGCCTGCCTGGCCTTGTGCCTGGCCCTGTCGGCAACGGTCTACGCAGTCGAGGGCAGTTTCAGCCAGGAGGGTCTGGCGGGAGTCTACGGGGCCGATCACCACGGCAAACCCACGGCCGGCGGCGAAACCTTCGACAAGGACAAGCTCCTCGCGGCCCATCCCTTTCTGCCATTGGGCACGCAGGTCCGCATCGTGAACCTGGACACGAAAAAAACCGTGGATGTGAAAATCGTGGACCGCGGTCCGACCTCGGGCGACCGTATTGTGGATGTCTCGCCCGCGGCCGCCAAGGCGCTGGGGCTGGCCCAAGGCAAAACCGCGCCGGTCCGGCTGGAATCCGTGGGCAAGATCGCCGGCGCGAGCGGCAACGACCTGACCGGTTCGTTTTTTGTCCAGCTCGGCGCCTTCCGGGTAGTCGCCAACGCGGAAAAGGTCTACAAGACGCTCAAGGAAAAAGGCTACGCCGCCCGCCTCGTCGCGATCACCAGCGGCGACAAGCAGATAGCCAAGGTCCAGGTCGGCAGCTTCCACAAGCTCTCGGAGGCGCAGAAGATTCTGCACGAGCTGACCAAGGCCTACGCGGGCGCCTTTATCGTGGCGGAGACGCCAAGCGCATACTGAGTCCGTCGCTCCGGTACGCGGGCAGCCCGGCGGAGACAGTCGCCAAAAGCCGGAAGCCGGCGGGCTCAGCCCGTGATCCGGCCTTGACGTAATGTCAGCGTGCGCTCGGCCAGACCGCGCAGCCAAGTCTGATCGTGGCTGGCGACGACGAGCGTGGTCGAGAGTGCCTGCTGCGTGGCCTCAATGGCGCGCTGCATCAGCTCCAGGCTCTCCTCGTCCAGGCTGGTGGTCGGCTCGTCGAGCAGCAGCACCCGGGGCTCCAGGACCAGCCGCGCGGCCAGGGCCACGCGCCGGGCCTCTCCGCCGGAAAGCTCGCGCCAGCTGCGATTCGCAAAGATATCCGCGTCGAGTCCGGCCATGCGCAAGGCACGACGCACGCGGTCGGGCACATCGTCGGCGCCGCGCACGTGCAGCCCGTAGGCGACGTTGGCGTACACCGTGCGCTTGAGCAGATAGGGATCCTGTTGCAACAGCGTGATCTCGCGTCGCAGTGGCGCGGGATCGCGGACCGGGCGCCCGTCGTAGCGGATGCTGCCGGAACTGGGCGGCTCGATCAGGGCCAGCAGCCGTAACAGCGTGCTCTTGCCGCTGCCGTTGGGTCCGGCCAGTCCAACGACCTCGCCCGGCAGAATGCGCAATTCGTCCACGTGCAGCGACAGCCGGTCGCCATAGCGGCGCGTGACCTGCGTCAGTTCGAAGAGCGCGTTCATCCGGCCAGCCTGCGCAGCGCGGCTACAATCAGGTTCACCCCGAAGGCGATGCCCATGAGCACCAGGCCCAGGGCGATGCCCAGGGCGAATTCGCCCTTCCCGGTCTCCAGGGTTATGGCCGTGGTGATCGTTCGGGTATGCCATTTAATGTTCCCGCCCACCATCATCGAAATGCCGATTTCCGTGGCCACGCGCCCGTACGCCGCGGCCACGGCCAGGGCCACGCTGAAGCGCATCTCCCAAAGCTCTGTCATCAGCGCCTGACGCGGTAGGGCGCCGAGGGTGAGCAAGGTGGGCCGCAACCTGGCGTCCAGCCCCTCCACGGCCGTGGCAACCAGGGCGACGACAATGGGCAGCGCAAGAATCGTCTGGCCAATGGCCACGCCGGGCAGCGTGAACAGCAACCCCAGGTCGCCCAGCGGCCCGCGCCGGGAGAGCAGCGCGTAACAGATCAGCCCGATCGCGACCGTGGGCAGGGACAGCAGCGTATCCACGAGCAAACGGAGCGCGCGCTTGCCGGGAAACTCGTTCAGGCCGAGCGCAAGCCCCAGCGGAACGCCGAACAACACGCTCGCGCCGATGGAAAACGAAGTGACCGTAAGCGTGGCCTGCACGGCCGACCAAGTCGAGGCATCGCCCGTGCCCAGGAGCACGAAGGCCTGCGTCACGCCGTCAAGAATGTATCCCATGCCTGTCCCTGTCGAATTCCCAAGGCGCCGGAGCGCGCTAGGGCGAACTTCCTGATGTCTGAATGCATACGGTAATGATCGGAATTATGACCCGGGCGGGCTCTGGCCGTCAACCATCACGGCAGCAAAGGCAGGCCCAGTTCGGCGAGGAACTGGTTATGCCGCTGCCGGGCTTCGCTGATTTTTCTCTCGGTTGCCACGAGGTCGGCATGGACGGCAGCCAGGTCGATCTCCTCCTCAGCCTCGGCCGTGCTCACGTAGCGCGAGATGTTCAGGTTGAAATCGTTCTTCTCGATTTCGTCCATATCCACCCGGCGCGAGTAGCGGGGCGTCTCCTTGCGGAACGTGTACGTATCGATGATCGTGTCGATATGCCGGGGCAGAAGCTGATTCTGCCGCTTGCCCTTCTCGAAGTGCTCGGCCGCGTTGATGAACAGCACGTCGTCCGGCTTCTTGCACTTCTTCAGCACCAGGATGCACACCGGGATGCCGGTGGAGAAGAACAGATTGGCCGGCAGGCCGATCACCGTGTCGATGTGGCCATCCTTGAGCAGTTTGCTGCGGATGCGCGCCTCGGCCCCGCCACGGAACAGCACGCCGTGCGGCAGGATGATGGCCATCACCCCGTCCTGCTTCAGAAAATGGAAGCCGTGCAGCAAGAAGGCAAAGTCGGCCGCCGACTTGGGCGCCAGGCCGTAATTCTTGAAGCGCACGTCCTGCCCCAGCGCTTCGGTGGGCTCCCAGCGATAACTGAAGGGCGGATTGGCCACCACCGCGTCGAATGTCGGCATCCTGGCCGGGTTGGTCTCGCGCAGCATGTCCCACTCGTTGCGCAGGGTGTCGCCGTGGAAGATTTCGAACTCCGAATCCTTCACGCCGTGCAGCAGCATGTTCATGCGCGCCAGGTTGTAGGTGGTGATGTTCTTTTCCTGGCCGTATATTGTGCCAATACCGTGCGCTCCCATGCGGTGGCGCACGTTCAGAAGCAGCGAGCCGGAGCCGCAGGCAAAATCCAGCACGCTGCCCAGGTCCTTGCGCTGGCCGGTTTCAGGCGCCTGGCTGTCGAGCGTGACAATAGCCGACAAGATGCTGGATATGGGTTGCGGCGTGTAAAACTCGCCCGCCTTCTTGCCTGAGCCTGCCGCGAACTGGCCAATCAGGTACTCATAGGCATCGCCCAGGGTATCGCTGTCGGTGCAAAACTGCCCCAGGCCCGTGGCGATCTCGACGATGATCCTGCACAGGCGGGCATTGCGCTCGGTATAGGTTCTGCCGAGCTTGTCCGAGCCCAGGTTGATTTCCGAAAACAAGCCCCGGAAGGTGCTGGCGAAGGATTCATTTTCGATGTAACTGAAACCGCTCTGCAACGTGTTCAGGAGTTCCGCATCCTGAGTGCGTGCCATCTCGACAATGCTGCCCCAGAGGTGTTGCGGTTCGATCACGTAGTGTACCTTGCGGCGCATCTGTTTCTCGAACTCCGGCACATCGTCCAGATTACATTCATACCAAAGTTGCAACGGGGTGGACACCGAGTTGTCGATCCGCTGCGGGTAGTCCGTCCCCAGCTCTTTCTTCGCGGCGGCTTCGTAGTTGTCCGACAAATAGCGCAAGAAGAGGAACGCCAGCATGTAATCGCGAAAATCATCCGCGTTCATGGCGCCGCGCAACTGGTCGGCAATGGCCCAGAGGGTCTTGCCCATTTTCTGTTTGTCTGATTCGGTCATGGCGTGCCTGTGTTCCGGTGCTGGATCCTGTTTTCCAGCGCCTTGAGCTCCGCTTCGTCCTCTGCGTCGGCGGCGTGGGCTTCCGCGATTTTTCGTCGTTCGTCGAAATCCAGAAACATGTCGTTCACCTGCTGCTCCGTGCGGGCGTGGCTCACCAGGCCCGCGTTCTCCAGCACGGGGAAGCCGTTGGCGGCGATGAGCTGTGCGACATTCCGTTGCCAGAAATCCATGCTGGTGACGGTCTGCCGTTTGGCGCGCAGTTCCGCCGTTTCCAGGAAGATGACCACCAGACGGTTGAGGGTGTCGATTTCGTCTTCGGTCAGATAATTCTTGGCGACCAGAATATCCTGCTTGCGCACCCGGGCGCCTTTCCAGGCGAGCAGGCCGAAATGCGGGTCGTTCGGGTTGGCGCGCGCGAGGATGATTTCCGCAGCCGTGTGTTGCGTCACGGCATAGAGCAGCATGTTTTGCACGCTGGCAAAAAACAGCCGGGCGGCCTGGTCGGTCTTGTCGTAATCGACAGCCAGGGCAAAGAGATCGCGCAGTTTTTGGTAAAAGCGCTTCTCCGAGGCGCGTATGTCGCGGATGCGCGCGAGCATCTCGTCGAAATAATCCGGGCGGCCATCGGGATTCTTGAGGCGCTCGTCGTCCATGACGAAGCCCTTTTTGAGAAATTCCATGAGCACCGTGCTCGCCCAACGACGGAACTGCACCCCGCGCGGCGAGCGCACGCGGTAGCCCACGGCCAGAATGGCGTCGAGGTTGTAGAGGGTAACCGCACGCCGTACCTGACGATCGCCCTCGGATTGAACTGTCAAGGATTCCTTGACAGTTGCCGCCGGGTCCAATTCTCCATCCTCAAAAATGTTCTTCAGATGTAACGAGATGTTTTGCTTGGAGGCATTGAACAGCCCGGCCATTTCCATCTGGGTCAGCCAGACCGTCCCGCCTTCAGCACGCAACTGAATGCGGCTTCGCCCGTCCTCGCTGGTATACAGAATGAGCTGACTCATGCCGCCGCCTCGCCCGGCACCGGGAAGAGCTGCTGCATCAGGGCCTTTTTGTGGGTTTTGAGCGTGGCGATTTTCTGGCTTTGGGCGGCGATGAGGTCGTCGAGGGAGGAGAGGCAGGCGGCGATGCGTTTCTGCTCTAACAATCCTCTATCGACCGATATGCTTGATGGCAATGGAACAGGTAAAGATGAATACTCCGTTCCATTGATTCCAGGCTGACCACTTCGCGCTGACGTCACACCTACCCAATGCCAGAATTGTTGCGTGGTAAGAAAGTTTGCCAGAAAAATGGAGTTAACTTTTTTGGATTCCGGTTGAATTCTTATCAGAAAGCCCGCGAACACAAGCCGGCCATCTTCCGTCCGATATCTGTACGATTTACCAACGCTGGCTCCGGTTCGAGCAAGAACAATATCTCCAGGCTCCAGGTAATTATCGTCTGCTGCAACGATATCCACTGATGCTTTTGCCTCATGGTGAAAAAGGCCATCACCATCAATATCGGTAATTCTCAAGTACGTTGGAAGATCATTTGAATATGGGACGGCGGGCGCATTCACTCCATACTCGGGATTCCGGGCCAACAGGCTCCTCATTGGCACAATCTCCCACTCCCCCGCCTCCCGAAACTCCGGAAACCGCAACCGTGGGACGGTCTCGCCTTCGCGGGGGAACAGCTGCTGCATCAGGCCCTTCTTGTGGGTCTTGAGGGCGTCCAGCTGTCGGGTTTCCGCCGTGATCAGCTCGTCGAGGGAGGAGAGGCAGGCGGCGATTTTTTGTTGTTCATTGCGCCAGGGTAGTACCAATTGGAGACGAGCGAGGTCTCTGTAGTAAATGCGAACACGAACACCTCCGTCGCCACCTTCGGACACAAACTTTTTCCATACGTCTGATTGCCGGAAGTGATTGAGGTAAGAGGGATCGACTCCGGGATCAGCACCATCAAGGCACTTGAAGACAACATAATCGGGGCTGACCAATATATTTTGCTCGCCTTTCCATTGTGCGATAGAGCCGATGTTAAGCCGCATCGGGTTGTAGGCGAACCAGTCCTTCTGGACGATTCTGTACCGAGCGATATCTGATGCGATGAGCCGTTCCTCCATTGGAACTATGCCTTCCGTCTTCGACACTCCCATCACTGGCATTGTCGAAAAATTTTCACCATTACGTTCTGTACTTTCCGCTGTCACATCCTTGAGCAGTATTTCTCGAAGCCACTGCCCAACGAACTCTGGAAACCGCAACCTCGGCATCAGTGGCCGTTTATCATTTCCACTCATACGGCTGCCTCCCGAGGCCGGGCGACGATGGCCTTGAAGAGATTGCCGGCGCGGTCGTCAATGAGTTCAATCTCGGGCCAGGCCCGCAGGGCGCGCAGCAGGCCGCTGCCCAGCCCGCGATAGGGGAGGAGCTTGGCGGCGAAGGAGGCGAGAACGGGGTTGCGGATGTTGGAGTTGCCGGCCTTGATGTTCTCGATGGTCAGGTTGTTGGGCAGATGGCCAGGACTGACGATTTCGACGCGATCAGCGAACACCAGCACCCGCACCGGGGCGCTGATGAAGTAATCGCGGTGGATGAGCGCATTGGCGACCAGCTCCTCCCAGACGATGCGGGGCACTTCGGGGCGGCCCACGGTATTGAACCCCTGCTCCCCTTGCAGGGCGCGGGTGTTGGCGCTGATGAATCCCAGCGTTTGCTGGAACACATCGGCCAGCTTGCCGGTGATGTCTCGGCTGTCGAGGTAGCGCTCATCCTCGATTTCGTTGCCGTAAAACGCCACCGCCTTGACGATGAAGGCGGGCAGGGCGTAGTGCGGCGCCTTGGCGAACAACAGCGCGCCTGCGACATTGAGCTGCCCCTTGTTCACCAGGTTCATATTGGTCAGCAATTGGGGCAAGGGCAAGTTGTGCTGGGCGAGCGATTCACCAAACTGCTCTTGAAAGAACGCCTCGAAATACGGCATGTCCACATCGCCAGCCCCCACCCCTGGCACCGGGGTTGCGTCGGCATGGACCAGACCGGCCTGCTGGAACAGGCGCTGGATTTCCTCGCGCGACGTGGCGCGGCGCTTGTCGGCGCCATTCTTCACCCAGATCGTCCCGTTCTTGTCCATGTAGGGCTTGCTGATGCCTTCGGCAATGGTGACCACCAGCACCGTGCCTGCGGGGTGGGGCACGTTTTCAGTCAACGGATTCACCGCGGGGCGAACGTTCTGCGAGGCCGTGTTGGCGATGAGCAGGTTGAGGCGGGCAACATCTGCGCTGGAGAGGCCGTGCACCGAACCATCGTCGTTCACGCCAAGGAAGATGCGCCCACCGGCGGAATTGCTGAAGGCGACGATCTCCGCCGCCAAGCCGTCGGGATTGCGCATGTCCAGCTTGAACTGATGGCGGCTGTCCTCGCCACGGCTGAGGATGTCGATCAGCTCTGTGGTTTCCATAGGTTGTAGACCTCTTTGCGACGGTTGAAGGCTTCCTGGCCTCCTTCCATGATGTTGATGATGGCCTCCTGCACCTGGCGTGCGTCGATGCTGCCGCTCAAGGTGATGACTTTTTCGTCCTGGTACTGACAGGCATGCACCTGCTCGGCATCGCCCAGCACCGGAAAATTTGCGTTGTGCGTGGCGAAGATGAATTGGGCATGGGGCTTCAGCTCGCGGATCAGCGTGATGACATCGTCGTAGATGGTCTGGTTGTCCAGATCATCCTCGGGCTGGTCGATGATGATGACATCGTTTTGCCGTTGGCTGAGGACATACAGCAGCAGGGCCGAAGCACGCTGCCCAAGGGAGTGATGCTTCAACTCCTTGCCGCGATAGCGAATCACGAAGCGGTTGGGGACTTGCCAAGTGACGAATTCGGCAAGGTTCTGCAGAAAGGTCTTTTCGAAGACCTCGGGCGTGCTGCCGGCCTTGGCTTTGGCCTGCGGGAGCGCACGCAAGAGGCCGCCAAAATCGGCGTAGTCCTCCATGACCGCACTCAGCGTGGACTTGTGGATATTGCTGCCGCGAAAGAGCTGCTGCATGAAGCCGATGGCGGCTTCTTTGTCTCCCTTGAATTCAGCATCGATCTGGAGGGCCGTGTGGCCGGCATTCACACGGTCAAGCTCTTCCTTGATGATATTGAATTCGCCCAGCCAAAGCTCATTGAGCTTATCGATTTCCGCAAACAGCGCATCACGGATGCTGGTCTGCTGTGACTCCTGCCTGGTGAGGGCTTCCAGCATCTGTTCCGCTTTGGTCTTGCGCTGTTGCTGGGCGAGAAAGTCATCCGGCTGGATGGCTGTCATGCCGGTTTGCTTCAGCTCTTGGGCCAGTTGCCGTTCCACTTGCGCAAACTCTTCCTGGAGATTTTTGCTCGCCTTTTCGAACTCGCCCTGTTTGGCGTCGAGGCGGCTTGCAATGGTCCTCGCGTCCTGTTCGATCTGCTTAAGCTGCTCCACTTTGTAGCTGAGGTGAGCAAATTCAGCGTAGTACGCTCCGAAAAATTCCGGGTTCTGCCGGGAAACATAACTTGACGCATTGCGCAATTCGTCCTCGTGCTCGGCGACCAGGCTGCTCAGGGCGAGGATGAAGTTTTCCGCCCGTTCATGCAGGCGCTGGAGCGCAGCGGCATCCTGTTGAAATCCCAAACGCTTCTGGAGTTTATCTGCGACGCCGTACTCTTCGAACTTCTTCAGACGAAAGTTTGCATCGTCGAGCTGCGTTTTGTAGTCGCGCTTTTGTTCGGCGGTGGTGCTGAGCTTGAGCCAGCGATTGGCGGCATCGCGCACGCGCTGGCGTTGGGTTTCGATTTCAGCACGCAGCACGCGGAGCTTCTCGCCGACCAGCTTTTCCACCAGGTCGGTCTCGAACCCCTCGCCCGTGCTGGAAAGGTCTCTCTGTCCGAAGTAAATCGGGCGGCGCAGAACGGTTTCCCGGATCGAAACGCCGGGCTGTAATTTCCCGTCCAGATAGACATTCGGCGCTTCACGGAAAATTCGTGAAATCTTGAATTCCTGCCCGTACACATCGCAGGCCGTCAGTGTCACTTTGCCGCCACTGCCCAGTGTGTGCCGGATCAGTTCGTCCTTGTATTTGGTGTCTTGTGCCTTCTCGCCCCGAGGGATGTCGAGGGCGTAGCGCACAGCCTCCAGGATGGAAGACTTGCCGCTGCCCCGGATGCCGATGAGTGTATTGAGTTCGGGGGAGAAATGCAGCGTCTGGCCGTCGAGGATGCCGCCGTCGAAGTGGATGCCGCGAATATGCGAAGCGTGGTGCTTCTGGGGATTCTGGGCGACACGCGAGGCGGGATCACTCAGGGCAAACTTGACCGCCTCGAAGGACAATTCGCCCAGCTTGAGGTAGCAAGCTTTTCCTTGTCCAATTTCGTCGATGCCCTTGGGGTCGCTGCCTTCAAGCTCGGCGGGGTACCAGTTTTTCAGCCAGCTCTGAACTTTTGTTCTGCAGGGTTTGCCTTTGCCCTCGCCATCGTGGGTACAAACCTTCTGAAAGCCAAGGGTTCTGCGGCGAAAGGATTCATTCTGACCAAGCTCGGTAAGTCGTCCGCCATCCAATCCGGCCCAGAGTCCGTTGGAGGCTTCCACATGGGCAAAGACGAGGAAAAAATCACGGTGATGGTATTCCAGATTGGTAATCGTTTCCAGGAGCGACCAGGAGGTGCGACCGTTCTCCTGTTCGTATTGCGCTGGTGTTTTACCCGGGAAGGCGCTGGTCAACAAAGGGTTGATGTAGTCATGGCCATCGGCAAGCCAGTCGTTGGAAAACACGACCAGCGTATGAATACCATTGGCCCCGTCGTTGACGAATAGCTCAACGCCCGGCAGGAGCACAATCCCCTTTTTCTGCGCCGTCTTGCGTAATGCCTGGAATTCTTCAACATCGAACTTGTTATGATTGGTAATGACACCCAGCCGGATTTGCGCTTTTTCCAGCGCCGCCACGTAGCTGCTGTAGTAATAGTTGTCATCGCCAATATATTTAAACTGACTGTCTGCGCGGGTGTGCAGATGAAAATCAGCGCGTATCCACTGTGCCCCTTCTGCGAAGACGGGGATTCGCGAGCCTGTGTGCCTTGCCAACGGATTATCCATCATCGACCCTCTTCATACGCAGGTAGCCCCGCAATCTCGCGCCTCGGGGCCAGTTTGCGCAGCCGTGGCGCCAGCCTCGCCCTTTTCTGTTGCTTCTGTTCACTCATCGCCAGGCAACCTCTCCGGGTTTTGCAGCGTCTTCTTTTCCGCCGAGGCCAACCGGCGCTCCACCTTTTTCACGTCCTCGGCGGGCGGCAGGCTTTCCGGGCGGATGCCTCGGCTGAGCAGGGTCTGGCGTACGGCTTCGTTGTTGGTGACGTGTTCGCGGGAGATGGCGGGCTCGCTGTTCATCTGATGCGTGCGGGCGTTGTGGATGGTGATTTCTGTGGCAAAATCCTTGGCCTTGAGGATAATGGTAGGGGCGAAGTCGGCCAGCGGCCGGTTGTCCGGCACTTGCCATTGTGCCTTCATGGCCTGCGTGCTTTTGCCAAACAGGGCATGGTCGCCTTTGCTACGGATGAGCGCGAAGTTCTGATTGCCCCCGGTCTGCTCGAAGATGACCTGGGAAAGCTCCTTCTCGGTGGCGCTGAGCTTGCGGCGGGCCGACAGCCGCTCCACTTCGAGAAGACGCTGCTCAATCAACTCGGCATTGCGGGTTTGCAAGGCGAAATACGTTTGGGCAAAGGCGATTTCCTGCTTCCGCGGGTCGCCATTCTGGGCGATGAGGTAGCAGGCGTAGCGGGTGAGCATCACGTCGTCGATTTCTCGCCGACTCCCTGACCCCAGATCGACCATTTTCCCGACGTCGGCAAAATGGTCCCCGACGGCATGGCCGGAGACTTCGCAGGCGGTCTTCGCCTTGGAGATCACGCCTTGGAAGTTGCCCCATTTGTCGTATCCCAGCAGGTGCTGCAGGTCGCGGGCCAGCCAGTATTCGACGCCGTTTTCCATGCTCTGGGCGTGGTCTTCAAAGGTTGTGGTCAGGGTCTGGATTTGTTGTGCTTCCATCTGCGTATTTCCTTCCTCACTGCTCATACGCGTTCAATCCGGAAATCTCTCGTCCATGCACCAGCCTGCGCAGCATTGGCGCCAGATCTTCCACCAGCGCAAGTTCTCTCTGCGTGCGCGCCTTCCAGCCCAGGCCCAGCGGGGTCATCAGGTCGCTCAAGGCTTCGCCGTCGAAGATACGGCGGCGCAGCACCTCGTCGACAAAGGCGTGCAGCGCATCAGCGGCCAACCCGTGCCGGGTTGCGATGCGGGCGAGTTCGCCGGCCGTTTTCTCCGCCTTGAAGCGCTCGTACCCGGAGCGGATGGCGGCTTCGTCCAATGCCTCGCCCACGGGCAGGCCGCGGATGTATTCGGCAATATCCTCGCGCTCGTCAATAAATTTGGCGTCGGACTGGATCAGGCCGATGAGCTGCTCGCGGTTGAGGGTCACCTTGCCTGGCTTCTGCTGCGTCATGCGGGCGATCAGCTTCATGATGAAGTCGTAATCGATCAGCGCCGAGGCAAAAAGGACGAATTCGAAGTCGAGCTGCTGCACTTCGGGCAAATCCTGGTCACCGTGCCTGTCCTGCTGCTCCTTCAGTCGCCTGGCGGTTTCCAGGTATGCGCCCCTGAAGCCCTGCAACACGTCGGGCGGCGTGATCCGGATGATCTGCTCTTCCTGCTCCTCGCTCAGGTCGGTGTATTGATCGAGCTGGGTCTTGAAGCGCTGCACTTCCTTGAAGAGGTTGATGAACTGGCAGCGCGCGGCGTCCCCCTTGAGGTTGGTCACCGCTTCCGGCGTGTTGTCCAGACCTTGGGATTGCATGAAGTCGGCCAGCTTTCGGGTCGCCGTCCGCAGGCCGTCGATGACCTTGGGCGCCGGGTCCACCAGCCAGATTTCGCGCGGATTGTCGATCTTTTCTCCGGAAAAGAGGGCGATGGCGTCTTCCACCGGCTTCTGCTGCTGACGGAAATCGAGGATGTTACCGTAGGGCTTGCTGTCGTTCAATACGCGGTTGGTGCGCGAAAACGCCTGTATCAGCCCGTGGTGCTTCAGGTTCTTGTCCACGTACAGCGTGTTCAGGTACTGGGAGTCGAAGCCGGTGAGCAGCATATCCACCACGATGGTGATGTCGATCTTCTCCGCGCGGGGATGATCGGTGTTCGGGTACTGCTGATCCTTGATCCGCTTCTGCACGTCCTGGTAGTACTGGTCGAATTCGCCGATGCGGTGGTTGGTGCCAAAGCGCGCGTTATAGTCGGCGATGATGCGGGTGAGCGCCGCCTTCTTGCCCTCCGGGTCCTGCTGGTTGTCTTCCTTTTCCTGCGGCAGGTCTTCCTGAATCTGCTGCACGTCCCTGTTGCCGTCGGCGGGCGGGGAGAACACGCACGCGATGCTCAGCGGCCTGAAGCTGTCATCGTCTGCCTGCCTCTTGTCCTGAATCGCCTTGAACGCTTCGAAATACTCGATGGCGTCGTTTATGCCGGCTGTGGCCAGCACGGCGTTGAACCTGCGCCCGTTGGTGGCTGCGTCGTGCTTGGCAAGGATGGTCTCGACGACTTTGGCCTTGGCCAGAAATTCGCCAGGTTTGGGCGGGTGCTGGCCCTCAAGCTTGAAGTAGTCCACGTGAAAACGCAAAACATTGTGGTCTTCGATGGCGTGGGTGATGGTGTACTGGTGCAGGCAGCGCTGGAACAGGTCGGCCGTGGTGCGAAAGCTGGCTTGTTGCCCCTCGATCTGTTGATACGTGGCATTCTGCTCGAAGATGGGCGTGCCGGTGAAGCCGAACAACTGGGCGCGGGGGAAGAACTCCCTGATGGCCTTGTGGTTCTCGCCGAATTGCGAGCGGTGGCATTCGTCAAAGATGAACACCAGGCGCTGGTTGCGCAGGGGTTCCAGGCGTTTCGCGTAGTTGCGCCTGTTGCTGCCGTCGAGTGCCAATCCCAGCTTCTGGATGGTGGTGACGATGACCTTGTCGGCATAGTCGTCGGACAGCAGGCGGCGCACCAGTGTTTCGGTATTGGTATTCTCCTCGACGCAGCCTTCCTGAAAGCGATTGAACTCCAAGCGGGTCTGGCGGTCGAGGTCCTTGCGGTCCACCACGAACAGGCATTTGTCGATGTCCGGGTTGT
>CAZGAH010000083.1:0-1092 GCA_964523295.1 uncultured Desulfovibrionaceae bacterium
GTATAGTAACCCTTTCTTTGCCTTCAAAATATCGTCATGCGTGGGCAGGCTTGCGGTTTTCGCTGCTGCGCAGTGTGCTATCGTGTTCGCGCGTATGGATTGGTCGCGCCGGACCTGCCTGTTATGGGCGGTCGGACACGGGAAAGCGAAGGGGCGAGGGGCAAACCGGGTAGACTGATGGACGTCGTCGAGACATTTCGAACGCAGGGGTGGAGTATGATCCGCGTGGTATCTGGACTGCTGGCACTGTTTCTCCTGGCTGGATGTGGAGCCAAAACGACCTCCAGTTTCACCTTTATCGACGCAACGCAGGATGCGGAGCTGGCCTCGGTGCTGCGCCCGGCGCAACCGCAGACCGAAGTCGAGATTTCCGCGAGCGGGGATGGTCCTGCCCGGCACCGCCAACTCCCCGGGAGAGTGCGTCGATACGCCGCAGGATGTGGCCGTCGATGCCTTCGGCTGTCCCATTCCCTTGTTTCTCAAGCTTTCCGCCAGCTTTGACGCCAACCAGAGCCTGTTAAGCAACGGCTTTCAGGACCGGGTGGACCGCATCGGCCTGCTGCTGAAAAACAACCCTCGTTCCAAGGTGGTCATCGAAGGCCATACCGACGATATCGGCCCCGACGACGTCAATGTCAGGCTCTCGCTGCAGCGGGCCGAAAGCGTGAAAAACGCCATTATCGCCAAATACGCCATTGCCCCCGAGCGCATCGATACATCGGGCGCCGGAAAGACCCGGCCTGTCGTTTCCAACGCAACCGAGGAGGGCCGGCAGCGCAACCGGCGCGTGGAAATGACCCTCACGGGCTTCTACCGCAGCGAAAGCTCGTACGTTGCGCTGAATCGGCCCTACGATGTCGAGTTCTCAGCCAGCAGCACGAGCGTCGCCGAGGACCAGCGTGCCATGTTGGACGACGTCGGCGCGTACCTGCGCTCCAGCCCGGAAACCACGGCCCGTATCGACGCCTTTGTGGATCCCGCGGGTGAGGCGCCTGCGGACCCCAAGGTCTCGCAAGCGCGCGCGGATGCGGTCAAGGACTATCTGGCCTCGAAATTCGCCATCGATGTGCAGCGGCTGCATACGATCGCCCA
>CAZGAH010000083.1:1102-11229 GCA_964523295.1 uncultured Desulfovibrionaceae bacterium
GCAACGGCCACAGTGGAGAACGGCGAGCGCAAGACCACCATTACGCTCGGCAGGGAAGGGGGGGAGCGTCCCTTCAAGGAACGGTTCAATGCGCGGCTGCAATTGTCCACGGACAATCCCACGTCGGCCGGGATTGCGCGCGTCGTCATTCCCTTTGCCGCGCGGGAGACTTTTTTCGACGAATCTGCCCGGAAACGCCTGGAGGCCGTCGGCCTGATGCTCACGGCCAAGCCGGAGCTGAGCATCGTTATCGAAGGCCATACCGACAACAGCGGCGATAAGGAATACAACCGCTCATTGTCGCACCGCAGGGCCGAGGCCGTGAAACAGCATCTGATCGATACGTACGCTATCGATCAGACGCGTCTGAAAGTGCTCGGCTTTGGCGACGACATCCCCGTCGCCTCGAACGCCTCGGCACAGGGGCGCATGGCCAATCAACGGGTCGAGATCAAGGTCAGCCGGTTTTAAACGGGATCACTTTTCGCCGCGGGCTTCGGGAGCCGACTGCGAAAAACCGAAAAAAAAGCCGGCGAGCTGCGCCAATTGCTCGGGCATCTGGTACATCAGCCAATGGCCGGCCTCGGGAATCCGGGCCAGCCAGGCGCCTTCGAGACATTCCGCCAGACGCAGGGACTCGCGTACGGGCGTGACATCGTCCTCTTCGCCCACAATCAGCACTGTCGGCGCGTCGAGCAATCCGAGCCGACCGATGACGCCATCCCATGCGGCAATCGCCGACTTTTGCCGTGCCCGAACTGCCGCCTCGACCGGACGCGAAGGCCGGGGCAGGGCGCTCATGGCGTCCGGATGACGCGCCAGCCAGGCCTTGGGAAACAAGCGAGCCATAAAGTCCTGCGGCGTGGATCTGTCCATCTCGTCGATGGCCGGCATGACCGCGGCCGCGTTGCTGAAAGCGCCGACAAGGGCGAGCCGGTTGACCTTGTCCGAATGCCGTAAGGCCAGCTCCATGGCAATGGCAGTTCCCATTGACCAGCCTATAATATCTATTTTCTGTACATGCAATGCATCGAGCACGGCGGCCGCATCATCGGCGAAGCGTTCAATGGTGAACGGCGTATCGTCCGTCGTCGACAGGCCGGCGCCGCGATTGTCCCAGAGAATGACGGTATAGGTTCTGGTCAGCTCGGCGACGAGTCGCGGATCCCAGACATCCATACTGCCGCCGTAGCCCATGATGAGCATCACCGGCGTACCGTGACCAACGATGCGCACGGCAAGCTCGGCGCCGTTGACGGCAACGCGTCTGATTCCGCTGTCAGGATCGATCTCCGCCGTACGGACATCCCGGCAATCGACCGCCAGGAGGAGCGCAACGAGCAGCAGCAACGACGACCATATCTGAGGCCATGTCTTTTTCATCCTGCTTCCATAGCAATTCGATCCGTGGTCGACAAGTCGGCCATGCCAGGCTGCCATGCCAGGCGCTCCGCGTACGGGCCTTTCCAATTGTCTCATAATGTAAATTATGTTAACTTTCATATCCTCTGATAACCGCCCTGAATCACGAGGCATTGTTGATATGCCCTGTCACTGGAGGCATGACGCCGGCAACACGGTTCGTGGCAGCGTTGCCAGCTTGCCACCGTTTGCCACTGTGCTTGTTCGGCAGATGTAAAGGGGAGTCGTACGGTGAAATGGGCGAGCTGTCCGGCACGTTTCTGGCGCAGGCAGCTCGCCCTTAGGAATCAGGCAGAAGTGAGCGTGCTCCAGTCTTTCATGAAACTGGCCAGTCCGGAATCAGTCAAGGGATGCTTGACGAGCTCTTCGATGACCTTGAACGGGATGGTGGCAACCTGCGCTCCCATGAGCGCTGCCTGTAAGACGTGTTGCGGATGGCGGATGCTGGCG
Organism: uncultured Desulfovibrionaceae bacterium; assembly: GCA_964523295.1. Taxonomy (GTDB): domain Bacteria; phylum Desulfobacterota; class Desulfovibrionia; order Desulfovibrionales; family Desulfovibrionaceae; genus CAZGAH01. Next base: position 2,975 of record CAZGAH010000083.1, read on the forward strand.
ACCAGGACTTTGGTCTCATAGCCGTAGTTCTGGAAGATGGCGAGGATATGGGAGACGATTTCCATTCCGTCGTGGCCGATGGCGTCGAGCCGGCCCACGAAGGGGCTGACGTAGCTGCCCCCTGCCTTGGCGGCCAGAAGCGCCTGCAGCGGTGAAAACACCAGGGTGACGTTCGTGGGGATGTTCATGGACGACAGCTCGCGTATGGCGATCAAGCCTTCGAGCAGCATGGGAATTTTGATCACCACGTTCGGACCGAATTTGACCAGCTCCAGGGCCTCGGCGACCATTTCTTTGGCCGTGAGGCCGACGACCTCGAGGCTGACCGGTCCGTCCACCAGGCGACAGATAGCCTCGGCCTGTTTGCGCCAGTCGCCACCCTCGCGTGCGAGCAGTGTGGGATTCGTGGTCACGCCGTCGATCATGCCGTAGTCTCTGGCGCGGCGGATTTCATCCATGTTGGCGGTATCGATAAAAAAAAGCATGGCTCCCTCCTTCGTCTCAGTTCAGGTGCCGGCATCCTGCCGCGAAATGCAGCATGGGGAAAACACGGTGGATCAGACTATTCCACGCTCTCTGACTTGATTTCGTGCGCTGACAATTGCTTGAGATACTTATCCCGGCATTCATAGCTGCAAAAATGGTGTACCTGATCGCCCTGTCGCACGCGGATGTCGGAATCGAGCGCTACGTAGGCCCCGCAAACCGGGTCACGGACCATATCGCCCGTGGGCGTCACCTTTTCTTCAGTTTTTACCTCCAGAGAGGCCTTTTTTCGTCTGTCATTGACCAGCAGCTTATACAGGATGAATATCGCAGCGATGATGATGAGCCATTTCAACATACGAGTGTCCTCTTCAGGGGTTTCGCGCAGGCCGGCCACGGTATTGGCGGGTACGCCCGGAACGAGCGCTCGCGTGGCGAATGCCGTCCGCGGCAATGCCCGGGGTTATTGCCAGATGCGTCCATTATGGAGGCGATAGGAAATATTTTCAATGGCCTTTTTCAGGCTGACGCCATCCGGAAACACATAATCGGGAGCCACGTCGCGCAAGGGGACGAGCACGAAGGCCCTGTCGCGCATTCTGGGATGCGGGATGGTCAACGTCGCGCTGGATATCTCAACTTCGCCGTAGACGAGCAGGTCCAGATCGATACAGCGCGGTCCGTTGCGCGCGACTGCCCTGCCCTGCGCGTCGACCCGAGGCGGACGGCCCAGGCGGCTTTCTATGTCCTGCAATGCGCACAATAACGCTTCGGGCGATAGCGAAAGCGGGCACTCGCCGCGCAGCACCTGATTGGCGAACCAGGGTTGCGCGGCATAGCCCTGCGGCTGGGTCCAATAGCAGGGCGAGGCGGTGACGATGCGTAACCCGGGAACAGTAGCCAGTTCCTGGCCCGCGCGCTGCAGATTGCCCTCCGGATCGCCCTGATTCGAGCCCAGGCCGATGCAAACGGTTACAGACGTGCTATGCGGGATACGGCCTCCTGGAGTCGATGCGTGTCCACGGTCAACGAAATACGGAAATAACCCTCTCCGGCCGCGCCGAAGCCATTTCCCGGCGTGACGACAACGCCTGTTTCTTCAAGCACTTTGGTAACAAACTCCGCCGACGTGGCAAATCCGTCGGGCACGCTGGCCCAGATGTAGAACGTCGCTTCGGGCGTACGGCAGCGAATGCCGGCTTTGTCCAGGGCTGCCAGGACAACGTCGCGACGCTCCTTGTAGATGGCGCGCAATTCTGCGGTAAAGGCGTCGCCGTCGCGCAGGGCGACGATGCCGGCCTCCTGTACGGCCTGGAAGGCGCCGGAATCCACGTTCTCCTTGACCTTCCCCAGTCCCTGCACCAGCGACGGATTGCCCACGGCCATGCCGATGCGCCAGCCGGTCATGTTGTAGGTTTTCGACAGGGAATGAAATTCGATGGCCACGTCCTTGCCGTGCGCGAATTCAAGGATGCTGGGCGGCTTTTTGGCCTCGTCGTAATAGATTTCGGTATAGGCTGCGTCGTGCAGGACAATGACCCGGTGCTCCATGGCCTTGGCGATGAGCCGCTCGTAAAAGACGGCGTCGGCCGTGGCTGCGGTGGGATTGTTGGGATAGTTGACGTAGATGAGTTTGGCCTTGGCCCACGTATCGTCGGAAATGGCGTCCAGGTCGGGCAGAAAGCTCCGCTCGTCGCGCAGCGGCAGCATGTGGGGGATGCCGCCGGCCCAGGCTGTGGAAATCGGATACACCGGATAGCAGGGCGAACAGATCAGGACCAGGTCGCCGGGATCCACAAAGGCCAGGGGGAAATGCGCGATGCCCTCTTTGGAACCGATCAGGGTGACCACCTCGCCTGCGGGATCGAGCGCAACGTTGAAGCGCGCGCGATACCAGTCGGCAACAGCCTGTCGGAACGTCAACATGCCGACATAGGAGGGATACTGGTGATTGGCCGGCGTCGCGCAGCTCTCCTTCATGGCCTGAATGATGAAATCCGGGGTCGGCAGATCGGGGTCGCCGATGCCCAGGCTGATGATGTCCACGCCGCGCTGGCGGACCTGTTCCTTGACCCGGTCGATCTGGGCAAACAGATAGGGAGGGACGGCAGCGAGGCGCTGCGCAACCGTAAATTCACTCATGCGGCCATTTCTCCTTCACCTTGGATTTGGTCCCTGGCGGAACCCCGCCGGGGTGGATTCTTGTAATCAGGGGGCTTGTCGCTGTCAATTCATTCCGGTTATAGAAGGCGTCCAAGGATGGAACACGCCATGCCGACCGAACCTGTCTCACAGGTAGGAGCTGACGACGCCGGGCCATCGGATCCGTCTCCGGAATCCCCCGCGGTTGAAAGCTACATGAATTATTTGACCGTCGTCAAAGGACTCGCGGAAAACACCCTGGCCGCCTATGCCAGGGATCTGCGTTCGCTGCTTGTTTTTCTCCACGACGGCGGCCTGCGTCTGGAGCAGGTCGACGAACAGGTGCTGTTTCTCTATCTCGTCTGGCTGCGCCAACGTGAACTCTCCGGGCGCTCCATATCGCGACATTGCGCCGCCCTGCGCGGTTTTTTCGCCTATGCGGCGGCAGAAAAATGGCTGGCGAAAGACCCTGCGGAGTTCCTGGAAAATCCCAAAATGGCCAAAGAACTGCCCGAGGTGCTCAGCCAGCAGGAAATTGCCAGCCTCCTCGACCAGCCCGACCTGAACACCCGGCTGGGCTTCCGGGACCGCACCATGTTGGAGCTGTTGTACGCGGCCGGACTGCGCGTCAGCGAACTCGTCGGACTTCGTCCTCTCGACTTCGACTCCCAGCGCGGGCTGTTGCGCGTCTGGGGCAAGGGCTCCAAAGAGCGCCTGACGCCCCTGCATCCCCTGGCCCAGGATTTTTTAATCTCTTACTTGAAAGATTGGCGCCCGGGTTTTCATCCGTGCGAAAACATCATTTTTCTCAACCGATCCGGACGCGGCCTCACCCGCCAGGCTGTCTGGAAGTGCCTTAAACGCTACGCCCTGGCCGCAGGCTTGCAAAAACACCTCTCCCCGCATACCTTCCGGCATTCGTTCGCGACGCATCTCCTGGAAGGCGGCGCCGATTTGCGCACCGTCCAGCTGCTTCTGGGACATGCCGACATCAGCGCCACGGAAATTTATATTCACGTCCAGGCCGGGCGACTCCTGGATATCCATCGCGCCTATCATCCCCGTTCCCGAGTCCCGGCGCCCTGCCCTTCCAAATAAGGAACCACCAGCTTCCATGAAACTCATACAGGCCGGCACGGTCATTACCTCGCACAACAACGCCGATTTCGACGCCCTGGCCGCCATGATTGCCGCCAGCAAGCTCTATCCCGACGCCGTACTCATCTTTCCGGGCAGTCAGGAAAAGAGCCTGCGCCATTTCTTCATCCAAAGCGCAACGTACCTGTTCAATTTTCGCAACATCCGCGACATCGACACCGCGGCCGTCAGCACCCTGGTCCTCGTAGACACGCGCCAGACTGCCAGGCTCAGCCACGTGCAGGCCCTGCTCGATCGCCCGGACATTACCATTCACGTCTACGACCACCATATTCCCTTTTCACAGGGCATTATCCGCCCCTGGGGCTCCACCACGGCCATTCTCGTCGCCGAGTTGAAGGCCAGCGGCATGAACGTGAGCCCGGACGAGGCGACCATCCTTGGCTGCGGCATCTACGAGGATACCGGTTCCTTTACATACAGCTCGACCACGCAATACGATTTCGAAGCCGCGGCCTGGCTGAAGTCCATGGATATGGATCTGAACATCATCGCCGACCTGCTCCATCGCGAGCTTAATGCCGAACAGATCGCCATTCTCAATGACCTGCTCGAATCCGCGGTCACGCACGAAATCAACGGCGTGCCGGTCGTCATCGCCGAGGTGACGCTGGAGCGCTATGTCGGGGACTTCGCCCTGCTCGCGCACAAGCTCCTGGATATGGAGAACGTGCGCACGCTCTTCGTTCTTGGCCAGATGGACGACCGCATCCATCTGGTAGCCCGGAGCCGTTCGCTCGACGTCGACGTGGGCCGGATCTGCGCCTCGCTCGGGGGGGGAGGGCACGCCTACGCCGCCTCGGCCACCATTAAGGATCGCACCCTGGCGCAAGTGAAAGACGAGCTTTTTGCCCTGCTCTATACGCACATCAACCCGCAACTGCTGGTCAAGGACCTCATGTCGCGTCCGCCGGTCACCATCGCCGTAACCGATACCATCGCCGACGCAAAAGAAATACTCGTCCGATTCGGACTCAAGGCCCTGCCCGTGGTCGAACCCGGTACCCAGACCTGCGCGGGCATCCTGGAAGGGGCCGTCGTCGACAGGGCCATGACGCATGACTTGGGCCAGATCCAGGTCGGCGAATACATGATGCGCGACTGCATGATCATCAATCCCGAGTCCGACCTCTATCCGGTGATCGAAATCATCATCGGCCACCGCCAGCGTATGGCGCCCGTGGTTCACGACGGCCAACTCGTTGGCGTCATTACCCGCACCGATCTCATCAACACGCTCATCGAGGAACCGGCGCGCATCCCCGAAACCCTGCTGCCCGACAAGACGCGCGACCGCAATATCAGAACATTGCTCAAGGAGCGGCTGCCCGCCTCATATTTTTCGCTCCTCGAAAACGCGGGTCGCCTGGCGCAGTCGCTAGGCTACGAGCTCTACGCCGTGGGCGGGTTCGTGCGTGACATTCTGCTCAGACGTTCGAATCTGGACCTGGACCTCGTCGTCGAAGGCGACGGCATCGCCTTTGCCCGGGAACTCGCCGCACAGCTGCACGGCAGGGTCCGTCCTCACCCAAAATTCAAGACAGCGGTCGTCATCTTTCCCGAACCCAAAACCGGCCGGGAACTGCGTATCGACGTGGCTACGGCCCGGCTCGAATACTACGAATATCCGGCCGCCTTGCCGACCGTGGAACTCTCCTCCATCAAAATGGACTTGTTCAGGCGGGATTTCACCATCAATGCCCTGGCCGTGCTCATCACCCCGTCCCATTTCGGCCGTCTGGTCGATTTTTTCGGAGCCCAGCGCGACGTCAAGGACCGGGTGATCCGCGTGCTCCATTCGTTAAGTTTTGTCGAGGACCCGACCCGGATACTGCGGGCCATTCGCTTCGAACAGCGGTTCAATTTTCAGATCGGGGCCCAGACCGTCCGCCTGATCAAGAATGCCCTGCAGCTTGAACTGGTCCAGAAATTGAGCGGCAGCCGGCTGTTTCATGAATTCCGGCTGATCATGGATGAAAAAAATCCCCTGGCCTGCCTGCGCAGCATGGAGCGCTACAACCTGCTGAGCGCAATTCACCCCCGCCTGACCTTGACGCCGCACATCGAAGCCCGGATCGAGGAAATCGACAAGGTGCTGCACTGGTATCGCCTTCTCTTCCTCACGCCCGCGGCCTCCGTCTGGACTCTCTATCTGCTGGCCTTGTGCTCCGGATGGAACGAGGACGAGGCCAACGCCCTTGTCTGCCGGCTGCAGCTGTCGCCACGCGTCCAGGAGGACGTGCTCAGTCTGCGCCGGACAATGCATGTCGCCTACGAAAAAATCCTCTACTGGTTCAAGATAACCGGCCCGCTGAGCGAGCTGTGCGCCCTCTTGTCAACCATGCCGCTCGAAGGCGTTCTCTATCTCATGGCCAAGACCGGCCACGAGGGGATACGCAAGCATTTGTCCCACTATTTGACCTCCTTGAGATCGATGACCATCGACATCCGCGGCGATGATATTCTGGACCTGGGCGTGCCGGCGGGCCCGGACGTGGGAAGAATTCTCAAGGCCGTGCTTGCCGCCCGGATCGACGGCCAGGCACCGACGCGCTCCCTCCAGATCGACGTTGCCCGCAGCATTGCCGCCGAATGTGCCAGCTCGCCCCACGGACCCGGTCCGCTCCCAACAGCTCCATCGCCCCTGCCCGACGAATAGTTCACTTTACGCATTAAGAAAAAAACGTTGTCCAATTCCCTGCGCCTGGAGTAGAGTTGGCGTTCACCTTATGTTGCTGAGGGGTTTCCCGATGCAGGTACGCGCCAACTGGAAGACGTGGGCCATAGCGCTTGTCGTCATTGTTGCGGCTATCGCCGTGGTGCTTTATTTTCTTGCCGAGCCGACCCCTCCGCTCAAGCCCCCTGTCCCGACTGCCGATCTTGAGACCTCGCAATCGTACACGCGACAGCCCGCGCAGCCGCAGCCCGTCAGCCCCGACCAATCATCGACGCCGTCGCCAACTGCCTCCGGGCCGGAAACACTGTTGCCGGTGGAAGGCGTTGTGCCGTCCACGTCCACGCTGCCTGCGACGAATGCCCAGAAACCGGCGCCAGTGACCGGGCAATGGGTTGTCGCCGGCGACGACGCACAGGCAGAGACGCCGGCCACAGAGGCGCCGTCAACGCGTGTTCTCCCGGAACCCTCCGGGCAGACAGCTCCTTCGTCAACGCCTGTGACAAAGCCTGACACCACGAAAGCCTCCTCGCAACTATCTCCGGCAACGAAGGCCGCCCCTTCGTCCCGGGAATCCGACGGGAACGGGAAAGACGGTCTCAGAGTTAAAGTACACAAGAACGATGCCGCTTCCGAGCGTTCGAAATCGCCAACGCCGTCCCCTGCCCCGGCGTCCTCGCGACCAGCCCATATCTGCTATTTCGGCTTCGATCGCAGTCAGCTCGACCAGGCCGAACGCGAGCGGCTGGTTGCCTTTCTTGCCTCGCTCGGCGGGCAGCGGGTTGCCGGGCTTCGTGTCGACGGATTTACCTGTTCCATTGGCACGACCGCGTACAATCAGAACTTGTCCGAGCGTCGCGCCGCGACGGTCGGACGGCTCATCGACCAGATCGTCGCGCTCCCCGCCGGTTCGGTAACCGCGCAGGGTTTCGGCGAGGACTGGCCCGCCTTTTCCAACGCAACGCGCGAAGGCCGGCGGAAAAACCGCAGGGTTGAAATCTACGTAGCCATGCACACGGCGCAGGCGACCGATCAGCCGTCAGCACCGCCATCCCCTGCGTCATCCCCTGCGTCTGCGCCGGAGCCGCTGTCGCCCGCCACGAACGCGTCCCCCGTCCGCGAGGCCTCGGCGCAAACCATCCCTTCGCCGGACGCCGCCCCGGCGAACACCTCACCAGTACGCATACCGGATTCGATTCCGCAGTTCACTTCGCTGCCCGCACTCTATTCCGACGCGGACTGCCCCCGGACTTGCTGGCAAGCCTCGGCGCATCCCTCCCTGCTCCTGGCCGGTCAGGTCATTGCCACGGCTCAGTCGCCGCGGGAATCCGCTCCGATGCCCCTGATTTTCCGGACGCCTCTGATACCCCTGGCGCCCGCGTATCCCGCAGAGCGCGCCGAAAGGCCTTTTGCCGGCGAATACGTTGCCAGCACCAGCAGCGCGATTCGGAGCGCTGCATCGTACGCGACAGCCCCCGCTGCCATAACGCTACGCAGGCAGATTGCCGGCGAGCTGATGCCCGTCCTGACGCGTCAGATGGCGAAATCTCCCGCCCGGGGGCAACTTTCGCCCGTGATTGAGTTCACGTAGAACATGAATCTTGCACCGGACACCTGTCTGCAACACGCCAGGGGCACGGGAATCCTGCTTGCCCTGATGGCCTCGCCCGTGTAAAAAGAGAATGCAGGCAGGAAAACAATGCGAACACAGTACAGGGTTTCGGTTATAGGCGACGGTCGGTGCTCCGCCGCGGTCTACGCGCAGGCGCGCGAGCTGGGAAAACATTTCGCCCTT
>CAZGAH010000083.1:11239-13062 GCA_964523295.1 uncultured Desulfovibrionaceae bacterium
GGCTATGCCGTTGTGTGCGGCGGATTGTCCGGCGTCATGCGCGCCGTCTGCGAAGGGGCCAGATCAGAGGCGGGGCTTACCATCGGGATTTTGCCGGGAAGCGAACGCGACGATGCCAACGAGTACGTGGACATCGCCCTGGCCACCGGACTGGGGCCCATGCGCAACTGTCTGGTCGTGCTCAACGGCGACGTCGTCGTTGCCGTTGAGGGCGGATCCGGCACCCTGTCCGAGGTGGCCCTGGCCCTGAAGATTGGAAAGGACGTTATTGCCCTGGGGCGCTGGAGCGGTATCCCCGGAGTTGTTCCGGCAACCGACAGCGCCCGGGTCCTCAGTCTGGTGCACGAGCGGTATGCCCGGTGGCAAGCGGCCCGGGAGGCGGCCTGACAGTCCGGTCAGGGCCGAAGAACACGAAGCGATACGGTAAAGGTCATCGATGGAAACACTGTGGGCGCCCTGGCGACTGGACTACATTCTCGGCCCCAAGCCGGACAGCTGCGTATTCTGTCTGCCCGAAGACCCGGCCACGGACAAGGAACGTCTGGTGCTGCTGCGCGGTCGGTACAATTTCGTGATCATGAACAAATTTCCGTACAACAGCGGACATCTTATGGTTACGCCCTTTCGGCACGTCATGAATCTCACCGACCTCGATGCTGCCGAGAGCCATGAAATGATGGACATGCTCCGCGCCTGTGTGACCGTGCTGCAAACCCATTACAATCCTCAGGGCGTTAATGTCGGGCTGAATATCGGCGAGGCTGCTGGCGCGGGAATCAAGGAGCACCTTCATTTTCACCTTGTTCCCCGCTGGAATGGCGACTCTTCGTTCATGGCGGTCTTTTCCGAGGTCCGTGTCCTGCCCGAGCATCTCAGCGTCGCCTGGGCCAAGCTTCGACCCGCGTTCGAAAAACTGGAAAACGATTTCAGGAGGTAATCCCCGATGCGGTACCTGAAGGCCTTGATCATCATCATCCTGTTTTTCCTCTCCATGCTCTTTTTCATCCAGAACACCGAAGTGATGTCTCAGCCCATGACCTTGCACATGGATTTCTTTCTGGCTGGGCTTCAATTCAAAACCCTGCCCCTGCCCCTGATGGCCTTTCTCATCGGCGCGCTCGCGACCCTGAGTTATTTTTTCATGGAACGGGTCAAGCTGGCGCAGCGCGTGCGCGAGTGCAACCATAAGATTGCCCGCCTGGAGCAAGAAGTGAACTCGTTGCGGAATCTTCCTCTGGAGAAGTCGTTACAGACGACGGGCGAATCCGACAGCGCGATTGCCGGGACCAGCTGATCGCCGAGGTGATGTGTTGTCCTTTCTGACCGCATGGCTGGCTCGAAAATTCTTAAAGGGTGGCGGTAGGCCGTCCGATGGGGCCGCCTCGCTCGTTGGAAAGGGCGACAGCTTCTGCTCGCCCGCCATTCAGGATACCCTCTCGGCCATCGAGGCGCTCAGCCAGGTGGTCAAAAACAATCCTGACCTGGTGGAAATCTACCTCGCGCTCGGCAATCTCTATCGCTCGCAAGGCGACCTCGAACGCGCGGTGCAAATCCGGAATTGTCTTATCGTCCGCCCCGGCCTGGACAAGGCCTTCCAGGCGCGCTCCTGGCTCGAACTCGGCCGGGACTACAAGCGCGGCGGATTCCTCGATCGCGCCAGAAATGCCTTCGAAGAGGCACGGAAACTGTCCGGACAGGACAAGGCCATCATTCACGAGCTGGCCATGCTCAGCGCGGACAGCGGCGATTACGAGCGGTGCGCGAGCTATTACGCCCAGCTCCGGCATCCGGTTGGGAACCCCTTCTTGCTGCAGTTCGCGCTG
>CAZGAH010000083.1:13072-19209 GCA_964523295.1 uncultured Desulfovibrionaceae bacterium
GTCGCCCAGGCGCATTATCTTGTCCGTCTGGCCTGGAAGTACGTCGACGCCGGCGACGACGCGGCCGCGAAAAAATGGCTGGCGCGCGCGCTCAAGGTCTATCCGGGCTCCGTCGAGGCCTGGCTGGCGACCCTTGAACGCCAGCTGCGGGTCGGACAGTGGAAATCCTTTCAAACCCTGTTCCGAAATGCCCTGGACGAGGTCGCTCCGGCGCTGACCTTTCTGTTGCCGGAGGGGCTGCTGCATCCGTCCCGGACCGCCCTGCTCCCGGCGAACGTTTCACCCAGGTCCGACCCCGCGTCATCGCCGGACGATCTTTTTTCCCTCAAGCGTCTGGCCGAACTGGCGCTGCCGGTCATCGAGGAGCGGGCCAAGGATATCCTGCTGACCTATTACAGCGGGATTCTGTTGTTACGGTGTCATCAGCAGGAGGCGGCGGTCGTCTGGTTCGAGCGTACGCTGGCGCTTGGGCCGGACTTCTGGCCGGCGCGCCTGGAACTGCTCGATCTCTCGCGCGCGTCCCAGCCCTTCAGCCTGGATTTCACCGCGCAACTGGAGTTTTTTCTCACGCAAGCGCGCCAGGTAAAACGCTTTTTCTGCCGGTCGTGCGGATTGAAGCGCGAGCATATCTTCTTTAACTGTCCACGCTGCCGGGCCTGGCACTCCGTCGGCTTTCGCAGCGTATTGCACGAATAACCATCATGACGCACGAGCTGTTTTCTCCGCAAGCCGTTCTCGAACCCCCTGCCGAGCCGGCGCCGTTCAAGCTGACGCCAATGTTCGAGCAGTACTTGAACAATAAGGCCGAACACCCGGACGCCCTGTTGTTTTTTCGCATGGGGGATTTCTACGAATTGTTTTTTGAAGACGCCGTCACGGCCGCGCGCGAGCTGAACATTGCGCTGACCTGCCGCAATCCCAACGCCGAGACCAAAGTGCCCATGTGCGGCGTTCCGCATCACTCGGTGGACAGCTATCTCGGCCAGCTGCTCAAAAAAGGCTACACCATCGCCATCTGCGACCAGATGGAGGACCCCAAGCAGGCCAAAGGTCTGGTCAAGCGGGCCGTCACGCGCGTGCTGACTCCCGGCACCGTAATCGACGACCTCAATCTTGACTCCAAGGAGCACAACTATCTCGCCGCCCTGTTCTGGAGCGAAGCCCGCGGCGCCGGCGGAGCGACCTGGCTGGACTTTTCCACGGGCGACTGGTCCGGACTCCAGAGCAAGAAGCACGACGAACTCTGGCAATGGACCGTCAAAATGGGGCCGCGCGAGTTGCTGCTGACCGAAGAGCAGGAAATACCGTCCTTTTTTTCCCAGACCGGCGTTCGCGTCAACCGCCTTTCGTCCAAGACCTTTTTCGATCAGGCCCGCGCCCGGGAGCGCATTCTGCACGTGCAGGCCGTGGCCAGTCTCGCGGTGCTCGACCTCGAAGACAAGCCCGAGTTGACGCGCGCCTGCGGCGCCGTGCTCGGCTATCTGACCCAGACCCAGAAGCAGGACATCGCGCCGCTCAATGCCTTTGTCCCGCTCAATCTCAGCCGGCATCTGCTCATCGACGAGCTGACCGAGCGTAACCTGGAGCTGTTCCGTTGCCTGGACGGAAGGACCGGGCCCGGCACCTTGCGCCACGTCCTGGATCGCACGCTGACGCCCATGGGCGGGCGCCTCCTCGAAGAACGGCTCCGGCATCCCTGGCGCGACGTTGCGATCATCGAAAAAAATCAGGACATGGTCGATTTTTTTGTCTCCAGGGACTCCGTGCGGGACACCCTGCGCCAGTGGCTGGACCAGGTCTACGACCTCGAGCGGCTGAGCACCCGCATCGCCATGGGACGCGCCAGCCCCAAGGACTTCGCGGCCCTGCGTCAGTCCCTGCGCGCCCTGCCCCTCGTGCGCGAGATGCTCAAGTTCAGCGAAGACGAGCTGCCGCAGGCCCTGGGCGAGCAGCTTGCCGGCTGGGACGATCTGCCCGACGTGCTCGAGCTGCTGGAGCGTTCGCTCGTGGAAACGCCGCCCGCGGTCATTACCGAAGGCGGGCTGTTCCGCCTGGGTTTTCTTCCCGAACTCGACGAACTCATCGACCTGGCCGAGCATGGCGAGGCGCGGTTGCGCGAGCTGCTGGAGACCGAGCAGCAGGAGTCCAGGCTGCCCCGGCTCAAATTGGGATATAATAAAGTATTCGGCTACTATTTCGAGTTACCGCGTACGCAGTCCGATCAGGCGCCCTACCACTTCATCCGGCGTCAGACCCTGGCCAACTGCGAGCGGTTCACCACGCCCGCCCTGAAAGAGCTGGAAGAGCGGCTCATTTCCGCGGTCGAGCGGCGCAAAACAATGGAATACGAGCTGTTCCAGGAACTGCGCGACACGGTCGCCCAGGCCCGGACCCGGATGCTGTACATGGCCGGCGCTCTGGCGGGTCTGGATTACTGGCAGTCGCTGGCGGACGTGGCCCGCCGCCGGGGCTGGTCACGACCGACGCTGCATCCCGGTCTCGAAGTCCGCATCATCGCCGGCAGACATCCCGTCGTCGAGGCCTTCCAGGGCGAGGCGAACTTTATTCCCAACGACCTGATCATGGACGAGGACAAGCGGATCCTGCTCATCACCGGACCGAACATGGCCGGTAAGTCCACGGTCCTGCGCCAGTGCGCGCTGATCTGCGTCCTGGCTCAGATCGGTTCGTTCGTCCAGGCCAGCGAGGCCGTCCTCGGCCTTGCCGATCGCATCTTCTCCGGCGTCGGCGCCTCGGACAACCTGGCCCAGGGGCAGAGCACCTTTATGGTCGAAATGACCGAAACCGCCCGCATTCTGCGTCAGGCAACCCGCCGCAGTCTGATCATTCTCGACGAAATCGGCCGCGGTACGAGCACCTTCGACGGTCTGGCCCTGGCCTGGGCCGTGGTCGAGGAGCTTGCCGGCCGCGGACCCGGCGGCATCCGTACTCTGTTCGCTACGCACTACCACGAACTCACCGCCCTGGAAGGCACGCTGAACGGCGTTCGCAACATGAATATCGCGGTCAAGGAATGGGGCGGCGAAATCGTGTTTCTCCGCCGCCTGGTGCCCGGGCCTTCGGATCGCAGCTACGGAATCGAGGTAGCACGACTTGCCGGGGTGCCCCGGCCGGTGGTACAACGCGCGCGGGAAATCCTGGCCGAACTGGAAAAGAAATCCCGCGAGGCGCAGGAACGGCTGGATGCGCACGTTGCCGCCCAGACGCTGCTCCCGGGATTGCGCCTGCCCAAGGCCGCCGGCGCCAACGAGGACGCTTCGACCGATACGCCCGCTCCGGCGCCCCTGCTCGACGAGCTGCGCGCCACCGACCTCGACGCCCTGGCGCCGTTGCAGGCCCTGAACCTTCTGCACAGCTGGAAAGCCAAATGGGGGTAACCACCATGCGCTCCGACCGTCCGCTCCGCCTCCTTTTCACCGCCGTTCTCGTCCTCCTGGCCTGTGCAGCGCTCACGCTTCCAGGCTGCGGCAAAAAGTCCTGGCCCGAGCCCAAAGCCCAGGGCGAACGCTTCGAATTCAAGGACAGCGTCGCGGAATTCAAGGATTCCTGTCTGGTGATCCGCTCGAAAATCAAGGGGAAAAGCGCCAACCTCGGCCGACTCGTGCTCGAGTTGGCCGAAATGGACGTTGCCGAGGATTGCCCGGGCTGTCCGTTTCATCCGACGCAGCAGGTCGAAATCGACCTCAAGGCCTCCAACCTCAAGCTGCGCGAACACTCCCTGCTCTTGAAGCATTGCAGCGTGACCGCCGGCAAATCCTACCGCTGGCGGCTGGTCGGCTACAACAGCTACCCCGGCCTCGCCGTGGTCACCTCGCGCGTCGGCCTGGCAACGCCCTGAGCCCGGCGCACGGTCGCCGTCACGGACGCTCCAGGCACAGCCCCCCGTGCCCCAGCGGCGCGAGGTCCGCTCGTGTCAGCGGCGCGTCGGCCAGTAGCCGCGGCAGCAGCACGTCAAAGGCCGTGATCTTGAAATAGAGCCCACAGGCCGGTACGCCAATGACCCGGACGTCGCCGACGCGCCCGAGCAGCGTCATGGCGCCGGGAAGCAGCGGCAGCCCATGGAGCATATCCCGTACGCCCGCGTCGGCCATCGCCTGCCGGGTGTTATCGTCCGGATCCACGGACAGCCCGCCCGTCACCACCACCAGTTGCGCCCCGGCGGCAAGAAGCGCCGCGAATCCCTCAACAATCGCCTGCCTGTCGTCCGGCGCAATGCGGACGTCGATCACGCGGCAGCCGTACGCCTCGACTTTGGCCCGGATCACGGGCGCAAAACTGTCCTCCACCAACCCCTGATACACCTCGGTTCCGGTCACGAGCACGCCGACGTCGAGCTGCCGTAGCGGAAGCACCCGAAACAACGGCGCCTCGGCCAGCAGCCGCAGGGCCGCGGCATGAACCGCGCGCGGCAGGTAAAGCGGTATCGCCCGCGTGGCCGCGACCGCCGTTTCTTTCGTCACCACGCGCGCGTTACGCCGACTGGCGCACATCACCCCGGGCAATAGATTGAAGGCCTCGAGCCGTGCGACATCGACCAGCAACAACCCCGGCCGCGCCGCCCGCAGCGTCACTTTTCCCTCCCGTGGCTCGCCCGCGGCCTGTACGCCCGCGCCGGCCATGGCCGCGGCAAAGTCCTTGGCGGCCTGGTCCTCGTGTATCCACTCCGTACGCGAGGGCTCGGATCCGACCAGAAACAGGCTTTGACGCCCCATGCGCTCCAGCCGGCCGATATCCCCGGCGCCAATGACCTGCCCGCGACGAAACGCCGCCACCTTGCTTTCGCCCGGCGCCACGCAGGTCATGTCGTGCAAGGCAGCCTGCCCCACGGCCCGCTCCAGCGGCAAGGCAGCAAGCGACGGCCGTATCAATCCGCCATCCGGGCCGACAAACGCGCTTTCGTACGGCGCCTCCCCCCGACACCCGCGGCACAGCGGCCCGTGAGCGCGCGGATACAATTCGCCGCAAAGCGGACACTCTACCACGCGGCGTTCTTCCCGGTCCGTGTCCATCGCGCGCACGCGCACGGACGCGACAAGGTACAACCGGCTGCCGGCCTCGCAAATTTCGGCCTGAACCAGACGCCCGTCCTGCTCCTGCCGGGTCTCCGGCCGCGTAAGCCACTCCCGGAGCGCAGGCCAGGACGCAAGACCGCGCGCCTTCACCGCCACGCGCAGGCCAACGCCGCTGGCAGGCTCGAAAAGCGTAAGCGCCCAGCGTTCCAGCGTAAGCACGCGCAACCGCCCATTGCCGACGCGGCACGGCGTCCGCAAAACCACCGCCTCCGGCAACCCAAGGTCCGTTTCGCAGATCGCATCGAACGCCGCGCCGCCAGAATACCGGCTCAACGCCGCCTCCACCAGCGCCCCCCCGAGCACCAGTGCCGTCTCAGCACCACCCCTAATCTCCCCCCTGCCCGGCTCGCCGCCCGCCGCAACACATTCGCCAAACCCGCTCATCCCGCTACCCTCCAGTCATCGCCGCAAAAACAACCACGCCCCAAACCCAACGCCCGGCACCCTACCCCCAGCGCCCCCAAATAACCACCCCCAGGCGCCCCATCGCCGCCCCACCCAATCCTTTCGTCCCACCTTCCCCACCCTGAGAAAAGTATCTCTGAAAAATATCCACTTTTTTCCAAAAAACATCTTGACTTCCCCCACCGCGAAAGCTATCTTGTCTTTCTGACGACGCGGGGTGGAGCAGTTCGGTAGCTCGTCGGGCTCATAACCCGAAGGTCCAAGGTTCAAATCCTTGCCCCGCTACCAAAGAAATCAGGGACTTAGAGGCAACTCTAGGTCCCTTTCTTTTTGCCGTGTAACCATTGTGTAACTTTTTCGCCAGAATCCCCTTTTATTTCTGGTAAATACAGTACAAACAATTCCACACGTCCTGATTTTAAGTTTAAAATCGAGGTGTTGTGATTCCAATGAGTTAAAAAGCTCGTCGGGTTGTGGCTTATCTGTGTGGTGTTTTCGAAAAGTTTAAATATTAGTTGTGTTTACAATAGTCTACAGTGAAGAAAGCCCGAAAAAACGTATCCAAAAAATCCCCTATCTTGCTGTGTCAATGGGCACCCTAATGGAGCCACCCCTGGGCGCCTTAATCGAGCCAGTGGC
>CAZGAH010000084.1:0-1135 GCA_964523295.1 uncultured Desulfovibrionaceae bacterium
CGCAGCGGCGAGGTAGCAAAGACGCTCGTCGGCGCCTTTCAGGGCTATCTGCAAACGGACAGCGACTTGGGGTACGAGTCGCTGGCGAGCAGGAAAACATTCGCCATGTCGGTTGCCGGCGCATGTGCGTCGAAAGTATTCGACGTGCTCAAAGTTTCCGGCAAGAACGCGAAGCCGGGAACAGCCGCGTCGGCGCCGGACCATTTCTGCGCAACGTATAAGCTGGAAGCTCAGGCGCGCAAAGCCCTTGTTCCGCCATACCTGGACCGAAGACTCCTCTCCACAAACGCAAATCCGGCCGATTCATAGCAGCCCGAAACAACCCTGGGAAGACGGGGTTGTATTGGCGGTTACATAGAAACAGTCTGAACCTCATTTCTCTAACATTTAGCATGGTTACATCCAGATAAAGTATGGCGCCTCTACGTCTGTACTTTTTTTCAGAGAGGGAGTACAGTATTATTTGTAACTAGCTGTCCTGACTCACAATGTGACAGAGAACAAAATGGTTCTGAGGGGCCTGACGCGTGCGACCGATTACGCCGCGATGACGGCATCGTGGAGCTGTCCGGTCGGCGCGTGCGTCACGTCGCTGCTCACTCCTCCAGACGCGAGCGTATCCGTTGCAGGAAACGCAGCGTCGCAGCGATATCGGCCTCAGGGATGTCCTGGAGCAGCTCGTTGCAGACGCTGCGGGCCAGCGTCGTCATGGTCTCGAGCAGAGGAACGGCTGCCTCGGTGAGAAGGACCTCGTTTTTACGCCTGTCGCCGGGTGCGGGCTGACGACGGACCAGACCCCGCGCCTCGAGCCGGTCGAGCAGGCGGACCATGGACGGGCTTTCAACGAAGCACAGTTCCGCCAGTTCCTTTTGGCTCAGGCGGCGCTCCGTGACGGCCAGGGTCCAGACGACCAGATAGGACGCGCTCGAAAGGCCCAGCGGGCGCAACTGTTCGTCGATCTTGCCGCGCCAGCCACGCGAGACTTCGTAAATGGCCAGGCCGAGCGCCTCGGACTCGTTCCTCGGCGTCAACAGAGGCGGGACAGCTTCCATGCTCAATGCTCCTTGCCGGGCTGGCCGCCGAACAGGCGCTGCAGCCGGGCGCTTCCGGCCATGATCAGCTTAAAGAAGACCGG
>CAZGAH010000084.1:1145-14958 GCA_964523295.1 uncultured Desulfovibrionaceae bacterium
GGCTATGGGAGCGGCCTGGGCTTTGGCGGGACGGTGCTCAAGATATCCTTGTGGCGCTGATTTCGTCAAGACGACTTTGCCATGTCCGACGGCATGCCTGTCTCAGACGTTGGCCCTGTCCTGGGTAGAAGCGGATTTTTGCCGCCCCCCCGACGATTTGCCCAGGGACCCGAGGAGCAGGATGAGCTTGAAAAAGACCGGGATGAACAACGGCGCGATGACCGTGGCCCCGAGCATGCCGCCGATGACGCCCGTGCCGATGGCGTGGCGGCTGTTGGCGCCCGCGCCGCTGCTCAAGGCCAGGGGCAGACAGCCGAGAATGAAGGCCAGCGAGGTCATGATGATCGGCCTGAAGCGCAGCTGCGCGGCGTCGAGCGCGGCCTCGTCCAGGGACAGGCCCTCGCGCAGGCGGAGCATGGCGAATTCGACGATGAGAATGGCGTTCTTGGCCGCCAGACCAATCAGCGTGATCAAGGCGATCTGCAGGTAGAGATCGTTGGAGAGCTGGCGCGCCAGAGTGGCGAAAATGGCGCCGAACAGGGCAAAGGGCACGGCAAGCACCACCGCCAGCGGCAGGGACCAGCGCTCGTACTGCGCGGCCAGGATGAGAAAGACCATGACCACGGCCAGGACATAGACCAGCCCGGCCGTGCCGGCCATGGCCTTCTCCTGGTACGACGAGCCCGACCAGGCCAGGGCGTAATCCGCGGGCAGCGTCTCTTTCGCCACCTGCTCCATGGCCGCGAGCGCCTGGCCGGAGCTGTAGCCCGGCGCCGGCCCGCCCATGAGCTTGGCGGCAGGGAAGACGTTGAAGCGCTCCATGACCTCCGGCCCGCTGGACTGCTCGATCTCGACCAGCGCGGTCAGGGGGATCATCTCGCCGCGCTCGGAGCGGATATACACGTCGCGCAGGTCGTCCGGACGGTCACGGAAGTCGGCCTCGGACTGGAGCATGACCCGGAAAGTGCGGCCCATCTTGTTGAAATCGTTGACATAATAGGCGCCAAAGGTTGCCTGCATGACCTCGAACACGGCATTGACCGGCACGCCCAGGGCCTTGGCCCGCTCCCGGTCCAGACGTATGTTCAACTGGGGCACATTGGCGCCGAAGGTCGTGGTCACGCGGCCTAGTTCCGGTCGCTTTCCGGCCGCGGCAATGAGCTTGTCCGTCATGGCCGACAGGGCCTTGGCGTCGCCGTCGCCGCGACTCTGCACGTAGGCCTCGAAGCCGCCGGTGGAGCTCATGCCCTGGATCGGCGGCGGATTGAAGGCCAGAACCAGGCCGAGTGGCTGGGTCATGCCGCGGCCGAAGACCCGCTTGACCAGATCGAACGAGCTGTGACCAGGTGCCTTGCGCTCGTCCCAATGCCGCATGGGCAGGAACGTGGTGGCGTAATTCGACCGGCTGGCGCCGCTGATCAGGTCGTAGCCGGTGAAGGTCATCACCTCGCGCACGTCCGGATCGGCCTGGTGCACGGCGTCCATGGCCTCCGTCACCGTCAGCGTCTTGTTCAGAGCCGCGCCATCGGGCAACACGGTCAGGGCCAGGATATAACCCTGGTCCTCGTCCGGCAGCAGCCCGCCGGGGACCAGACGAAAGCCCCAGACCGTCGCGGCGCACAGCCCCAGAAACAGGAGCACCGCCAGAGCCGAGCGGCGCAACAGCAGCCGGACTCCGCTCGCGTACCCGGCCGTGCAGGCGTCGAAGAAACGGTTGAAGGCCCGAAAAACGACGTTGACCCCGTGCTTTCCCGGCTTGAGCAGAAAGACGCACAGCGCGGGCGTGAGCGTGAGGGCCACGATGCCGGAGATGGTCACGGAAACGGCGATGGTGATGGCGAACTGCTTGTACATCTCGCCGGTCAGGCCGCCCAGAAAGGCCACGGGCACGAAGACCGCGCAGAGCACGAGCACGATGGCGATGACCGGCCCGGTCACCTGTTTCATGGCCAGGGCCGTGGCCTCGCGCGGACTCAGGCCCTGCGTGCGCATGATGCGCTCGACATTCTCCAGCACCACAATGGCGTCGTCCACGACGATGCCGATGGCCAGGACCATGCCGAAGAGCGTGAGCGTGTTGATGCTGAAACCCAGCACGTACATGCCGGCAAAGGTGCCGATGATCGAGACCGGCACGGCCAGCGTGGGAATGAGCGTTGCCCGGAAGTTCTGGAGAAAGAGGTAAACCACAAGAAACACGAGGACCATGGCTTCGGCCAGGGTCTTGACGACCTCCTTGATGGACACGCGGACGAAGGTGGTGGTGTCGTAGGGAATTTCGTAGGAAAGGCCCTCGGGGAACCGCGCGGAGAGTTCGTTCAGCTTGGCGACGACGCGGTCCGCGGTGTCCAGGGCATTGGCCCCGGGCGCCAGAAAGATGCCCAGGGGCACGGCCGGCGAACCGCTGCGCTTGCCGACGAAGCCGTAATCCTTGGCCCCGAGCTCGATGCGCGCGACATCGCTCAGGCGCAATATCGAGCCATCGGGGTCGGCCCGCACCACGATGTTCGCGAACTCCTCCTCGCTGCTCAGACGCCCCTGCGTGGTGACCATGAAATTCATCTCGATCGGCTCGTTCACCGGCGCCTGGCCGATGCGGCCGGCCGCGAACTGAGCGTTCTGCTCGCGGATCACCTTCGCCAGATCGCCCGGCGTGAGCTTGAGCTGCGCCAGCTTGTCCGGCCGCAGCCAGACGCGCATGGAATAGTCCTTGGCCCCGAAAATGATCGCATCGCCCACGCCCTCCAGGCGCTTCAGCTCGTCGAGCACGTTCACCAGCGCGTAGTTGCTGATAAAAATGGTGTCAAAACGCCGGTCCGGAGAGTCCAGGCTGATGATCTGCAAGATGTTCGAGGATTTCTTGGCCACGGTCACGCCCTGGCGCCGGACCTCCTCGGGAAGAACCGGCAGCGCCGCCTGCACGCGGTTGTTCACGTTGATGGTCGCCTGGTCCGGATTCGTGCCCACGGCAAAGACCACGGAGATGCCCATGCTCCCGTCGCCGGCGGACGTGGAGCGCAGGTAGAGCATATTGTCCACGCCGTTGATCTGCTGCTCGAGCGGCGCCGCTACCGTGGCGGATATGACCTCGGGGCTGGCGCCGGGATAGTTCGTCTGGACGCGCACCTCGGGCGGCAGGATGTTCGGGTACTGCGCCACGGGCAACACGCGCATGGCCACCAGCCCGGCCAGGATGAAGACCAGCGAAATGACCACGGACAGGACCGGCCGGCCAAGAAAAAAGTTCGACACCATGACCGTCCCCTTATTTTGCCGCCGCAGCGGCCTGGCCTGCGGTCTTTGCCGGCGCTGCCGGTTGAGCGGCCGGATCCCCGCTTGCGGCCTCGCGCACCGTGGCGCCAGGGCGGACCTTGATCACACCCTCGACGATGATGCGTTCGCCGCCGGAGAGCCCGGACTCGACAATGTAATCGTTGCCCAGGGTATCTCCCAGCACAACAGGCCGCGGCGCAACCACGCCGGCCTGGTCCACGGTCCAGACCATATTGCCCTGCTGCGTGCGCAGTACCGCGCCCTGCGGTACGGTCAGCACATCCTGCAGCGTGCCGCCGCCGAGATGCAGCCGGACGAACTGCCCCGGCAGCACAACATTATCCGGATTCGGAAACGAGGCCCGCATCCTGACCACGCCGGTGTCCGGATCGACCTGCGTATCGGTGAAATTGATTCGCCCGATGTGCGGATACTCGCTGCCGTCGGGCAGCACCATCCGGGCCACCCAGGTACCCTCCGGGCCAAAGGTCACGCGGCGCTCCTCGACCAGTCGCCGCACCCGCAGCATGAGCGTATTGGGGATGGAAAAATTGACGTACAGCGGGTCCACGCGCAGGATGGACGTCAGCAGACTGCCATCGCCGGCAAGGGTGACCAGACTGCCCTCGGAGCGCGCCTCGCGGCTGGTCATGCCCGTGATCGGCGCGTCGACGCGCGTGTAGCCGAGATTGAGTTCGGCCACCCGGACCTTGCCCTGGGCCGACTTCACTTCCGCCGTGGCGCCCTCGAACTCGGTGAGCGCGTCGTCGTAGTCCTTCTGGCTGACAACCTTGCCGGCGAGCAGCTTTTCCATCCGGGCCAGCTCGCGCTTCGCCCTGGAAAGCCGGGCCTCGGCCTGGCCGAGCTCGCCCTGCGCCTGCTCCAAAGCCGCATGATACGGCGCCGGGTCGATCTCGAACATGAGTTCACCCTGACGGATGGGCATGCCCTCCTCAAAGGCGCGCTTGAGCAGTATGCCGCCAACGCGCGCGCGCACCTGCACCTCGCGCGAACCCGCCGTCTGCCCCATGTACTCGTACCCCAGCGGCAGGTCCGCCCGGACCGTGGTCATAGTCTTCACCTCGACCGGCGGCGGGGCCGGCGCAGGAGCGTTCTGCCCCGAACTCTCGCTGCCGCACCCCGCACAAAGCGCCACTGCCACGGCGCACAGCCAGAACAAGACACCAGAACCTGCCCATCGGGCTCGATACGCACGCATCGTCGTCATCGTGACTACTCCCAAAGGAGGAAAAAGGTGTGAATGAGTAGCATCGCAACAATTATCAAAGGCAATTATTTTAAGACAGCGACGACTGGCTGTCAAGGAGTAGCCCGACAGGAGTAGCCCGACACAGTCTGTCCGGAACGACATTCCATGCCCAACCCTCGCCGCTGAGAGAACGGCGAAAAAGGGACGAATGACGGCGCCGCGTCGGTTCCGCGCGCACAGAGGACTTTCAAGCCGTGGAAAAGCAGGATACACTGCCTTTCAGGCGCCGTATCGGTGCCGGGGAGCGGCACCGGGCCGCGCATCCGCCAGGCAAGGATCATGGCGCAACGAACCCGCACGCTGGACAGATCGGGCCATTCGCTCTCCACATCGAGCACCGCCCCGCCGGCCTTCGTTCCCGGGCTGTCGCCCGGGCAGGCACTGGCCTCGTACCGCATCGAAGGCGTGCTAGGGCAAGGCGGCTTCGGGATTACCTATCTGGCACGCGACGTTAAACTGAACAACCTGGTGGCCATCAAGGAATACCTGCCGCTGGAGTGCTCGGCCCGCAACCCGGACCGCAGCGTCGGCCTGAGTTCCCCGGAGCTGGCCGGTCGCTTCGAGCAGGGGCGGAGTCTGTTTCTCGACGAGGCCAGGACCCTGGCCCGATTCAAGCACCCGAACATCGTGCGCGTGCTGGCCTTTTTCGAAGAAAACGGCACGGCCTATTTCGTCATGGAGTACGAGCAGGGCGAAAGCCTGAAAAGCGTGCTCAGGCGGCGCAAAACCTTCAAGGAGGCGGAGATTCTCGGCCTGGCCCTGCCGCTGCTGGATGGACTGACCGCGCTGCACGCGCAAGGGTTCATCCATCGCGACATCAAGCCGGCAAACATCTACCTGCGGCAGGACAGTTCTCCCGTTCTCCTGGATTTCGGCGCCGCGCGGCGCTCCGGCGCCATGCAAACTCCGGGCGGCAGCACCTTCCTCACCCCGGGCTACGCCCCGCCCGAGCAATACCGCCTCGAAGGCGACGAGCAGGGTCCCTGGACGGACATCTACGCCCTGGGCGCCGTGCTGTTTCAGATGCTCAGCGGTCGCAAGCCTCCAGACGCGTTTCTGCGCCAGAGTTCAGTCCAGTCCGGACAACCCGACCTGCTACCCGCGGCGACGAGCGTCGGCCAGGGGCGCTTCTCCGCGGCTTTTCTCGGCGTCCTGGACCGGACCCTGCAACTCGACCCCGCCGCCAGGCCGACAGACGCGACGCAGCTGCGCACACTCCTGGCGCCCGTTGCCGAGGCCCTGGGACTCTATCTCCCGCGCGAGCGCCAGCCCCTTCACGGGCTGCTCCTGGAACCCGCCGAACCGACGCCCTTCCCCGAAATGCCGCCCCTGCCCGGCCCCACGCCCCGCGCGCCCGTCGCGCCCGCGCCGCCCCCGGTCGTGCCTGCGGCTACGGCTCCCGGCCCGGATATCTCGCACTCCGTCCCCTCCGGCGTCGCGGAAGCGGCCGCGCTGCTTGGCGCGTTTCCGCACGTGCTGATTCTGTCCGCGGACGACGAACAGGCGCGCCACGACGAGGAGTTGATCGCGCCCTACGATCCGGTGGCGGTGGAAACGGTCGACACGGGCGAACAGGCCCTGGAGCTGATCCGGGAGGATCCCTTCGACCTGGTGCTCTGCGACGAGCGCGCGGGGGACATGGACGCGTCCGAGTTCCTCGATCAGCTCGTCCGCAGCGACATCGCCTGCAAACCGCCGGTCATCCTGCTCATGCAGTCGCCCGTGCGCCACACCCTTCTCGATGTGATCCTGCGCGGCGTGGCTGCCTGCACCAGGCGGCGGCCGACCCAGGAATCCTTCGCCCGAGCTTTAGTCATGGTCCGACAGCTGGAGCTGTTCAGCGAGGTGGAGGACGAGATGCTCGCCGAGGCGCAGGTCCTGGCCGGGGAGCGCAAGTACAAGGCCGCAGTCGCGGCATGCTTCGAGCTGCTCGGCATGGAGCAGCAGGCCAGCCGCTACGGCGATCCCGGGGTCTACGAATACAACGACCGCGCGTTCAAGGCGCTCGCGGAAAACCGCCTTGGCCAGGCGATCATGAATTTCCGCAAGGCCGACAAGATACTGGACCTTCGCCGCGCTGCGCACCAGGGCCTGGTCGACGCGCTGCGCAACCTGGGCGATCGGGACAAACACGTACTCTGGAGCGGCAAAGCCGATGAAGTCCAGCGGGAGATCGACCGCATCCGCCTGACACGGCGCCTGTTTGTCGACATCCTCCAGGCCGGACGCCCGGGCAACCCCTTTCTCCCGCTCGGAGAGCGGCTGCGCGATCAGGGCGACTACGCCGGCGCAAGCCGTGCCCTGCAGCTCGCCGTGGAAATGGACCCGGGTAACAGCGACCTCTACGCCGCCCTGGCCGCCGCGCTGTATCGCTCCGGCCAACGCCGCGCCTCCCTGGAAAAGACCGCCCTGGCGCTCAGCCTGGCCCCCGAAAACCCCCTGGCCGCCAAGCTCTACCACTCCCTGACCGGACAGCGCTGGGCCGTGGGGTGAGCCAGCAGACAGGCAACGTGCCTGGTCCGACTCTCCAGACGGTCAGAAGGCAAGGTCAAATCACCGACAAATGCCCAATTTTCAATGCAGCAAAAATCAATACTCTAATTTCCTGGGGCGTGTGGGACATCATTGGTGGCCAAGCGACTCGAATAGCGCGAGATTCCCGCTAATCTGCCATTTTTCACGCGTTGACCAGGCAACGCAACTCAATTAACGAACCACCAAGGGGTCTGAAGATCGTCGAAAGCATTTTAACAATCAACGGGACATTCCGAAAAATGAGGAAGAGTTCGTAAGATTGAAAAAATGACTTGAAAAAGTGGAAAAGTGAACTATCCTTGAAACACCTCTGCGCAAGGAAGTCATAGGCGTTATTCAATGTTGCGAGCAGTCTCTCGATGAATTCCCGCAACTGGTTTATGAGTACATTCAGGAGAACGACGTCAACAACGCATAAGCCAGATTCTTCAGAAGGGGTTGCAGTCCCCCTTGATCCGCTTTACGAAGCTGATGACTCCTACCAACGGCAAGGCGGTAGGAGTGTATATTTCAACCGCGCCGGTTATGCGCGGTTTTTTTATTATAGCCAGGAGGATAGCGCTGCTCAATGCAACCGCAGCGGAGGTATGAAAACGAACCCACCTTAGCGAGGCAGCTGCGCTGTCTAATGAAAGGGGGCCACTTCAGTTTTGCTTTGGCCCGTACGAACAGGCCTGGCATCCTGGTCGCCGCCCGGCCAGAAACCTGATCCTCGCCGGCGGGACAACGCCGGCGAGGATCAGGTCGGATTCAGAAAGCTGGACAGGAAGCGCGCCTAGACGACCTTGTTCAGTGCGTACTCGATGATGCCCTCGGCGCCCTGGCTTTTCAGGCGGGGGATGAGTTCGCGGACAAGTGATTCGTCGATGACGATTTCGATGGACAGCCAGTTCTTGTTGTAGAGATTGGCCACGGTGGGCGAGGTGAGGCTGGGGAGAATGGCCATGATGGCGTCGATTTTGTTATCCGGGACGTTCATCTTCAGGCCGACGAGCTTGTCGGCGCGCAGGGCGCCCTGGAGCAGCAGCTCGAGGTTCTGGATCTTGGTGCGTTTCCAGGGGTCTTCCCAGGCGGCCTTGCTGGCGATAAGCTGCGGGCTGGTCTGGAGCAGTTCGGCGATGATGCGCAGTCCGTGGGCCTTGATGGTGGCGCCGGTCTCGGTGACCTCAACGATGGCGTCGGCCAGTCCCTCGACGACCTTGGCCTCGGTGGCGCCCCACGAGAATTCGACCTCCACCGGGATATTGGCCTCGCGGAAGTAGCTGGCCGTGAAGTTGCGCAGTTCGGTGGCAATTTTCTTGCCGGCCAGATCTTCGGGCCGCCTGTACGGCGAGTCACCGGCCACGGCCAGGACCCAGCGGGCAGGGCGGATGCTGACCTTGGAATAGACCAGCTCGGCGACCGTGACGACGTCGGAGTTGTTTTCCAGGATCCAATCCTTGCCGGTCAGACCGACGTCCAGAGTGCCGGCCTCGACGTAGCGGGACATTTCCTGTGCCCGGCACATGCTGCACTGGATGTCGTCGTCGTTGATCTCCGGGAAATAATTGCGGTGGTGCTTGCGTATCTTCCAGCCGGAGCGGGCGAAGAGTGCGATGGTGGCTTCCTCGAGCGAGCCTTTGGGAATGCCAAGCTTGAGCATCGGGCGGGACATTATCGGTAGACCTCCTTGGGATCGAAGATTTTTGGCGCGCAGAGCCGGGCCTGTCCCTGATCGTATTCACGGTAGAAACAGCTGCGAAAGCCCTCGTGGCAGGCCGCACCGCCGACCTGTTCGACAACGTAGAGCAGCGTGTCGCTGTCGCAGTCCAGGCGCAGGGCCTTGATCCGCTGCACATGACCGGAGGTGCCGCCCTTATGCCAGAGACGCTTGCGGCTGCGGCTCCAGAAGTGCGCCTCGCCCGTTTCCAGGGTTTTCTTCCAGGCCTCTTCATTGACATAGGCGAGCATGAGCACCTCGCCGCTGGCGTGGTCCTGGACAATGGCGGGGATCAGGCCGCCCTGTTTGGCGAAATCGGGGGTGAATCCGTCGGGCATGGTGTTCTCCGGCAATACGGTGATTATCCCGCGCGCGGGACGTTCTGTGGCATACGCTATTGCGCCGCCGCTTTCAACTGGCCGCAGGCCGCGCCTATATCCTGGCCTTTGCTCTTGCGCAAGGTCACGGTCAGGCCCTTGTCGTGCAGCAGCTGCTCGAAGGCAAGCACCCGGCCGGGCTCAGGGGCGGCAAAGACCGGGCCTACGGCACTCCCTTCCGGGGGCGGGTTGTAGGCGATCAGGTTGACCTTGGCCCGCCTGCCGCCCAGCAGGCGCACGAGCTGGCGCGCCTCGGCCAGACTGTCGTTGACGCGGTCCAGCAGGATATACTCGCAGGTGATGCGCTGCCTGGGCTTGAGCGGATAGCGGTCCAGGGCGGCCATGAGTTCGGGCAGCGGCACCAGGCCGGCCTTGGGCATGAGCCTGGCGCGCAATTCCTGCGTCGGCGCGTGCAGCGAGACCGCCAGGGCGCACAGCCCGGCCTGACCGAGCCGCTCCAGCGGACCGGGCAGCCCCACGGTGGAGACGGTCATGCGCCGGGGGGAAAAATTGAGCCCTTGCGGATGATTGAGCGTCTCCAGGCTGCGCAGGACCCCGTCCAGGTTGCACAGGGGTTCGCCCATGCCCATGAAAACGAGGTTGCGCAAACGGAGTTCGCTACCCTGCGCCGCCAGGTATTCACGCGCGAGCAGCACCTGGGCGCAGATTTCGCCGGAACTCAGGTTGCGGGTGAATCCGGCCTGGCCCGTACTGCAGAACAGGCAACCCATGGCGCAACCGACCTGGGTGGACAGGCATTGCGTATAGTGATCTTTTTCCGGAATGAGCACGGTCTCGATGGCCGCGCCGTCGCCCAGGCGCAGCAGGAATTTGACCGTGCCATCGCTGCTGCGGCGCAGCACGGCGACCTCGGGCCAGATGACTGCCGCCGATTCCGCCAGCTTTTCCCGGAGCGTACGCGACAGGTTGGTCATCTGGCGGAGCTCCCGGCACCCCTTGGTCCACAGCCATTGCCACAGCTGCCCGGCGCGATAGCCGGGCTCGCCCAGGGTCTGGACGAAGTCGTTGAGCGCGGCGAAATTCAGATCGAGCAGCTCGACGCGCGGGGTGGCATGGGGGTTAGCTGGCATGGCAGGATCGGCACAACGGCGTCCGCACGCGTCCGGCCGCTCGATTCAGAACGAGGCCGGGGTCCGCGTGCGGGCCGCAGGTGTTGGACTGTCGTCGGAGTTCGCGCTCAGTGGAGTTTTTCCCGGTCCTTGTAACGGCAGACGAACTCCACGGCGTCGGGCACGGAGGCCACGTCGCCGCGTATCTGGGCCTGAAGCAGGGCATCACGGATGACCCCGACCAGTGGCCCCGGCTTGAGCCCGGCGAACTCCATGATTTCGTTGCCATTGAGCAGCGGCTCGAGCATCTCCTCGGGCGTATCGGCGCGCTCCAGAATTTTCATGTTGTGGTTGAAGGCTGCGTAGCTTCCGCCACGGGCCTTGAGGTTGGCCCGGGCCATTTCAATGATCCGGGGGTACTCGTCCAGGGCTTTGAACCGCCTGATGCCGCGGTCGGTCAGCATGACGTTGAAGCGCATGTGATGCCGCACCAGATGGCAGATCAGGTCGATGTCCTCATTGGGGAAGCGCAGGCGGCGAAGCGTTTTTCTGGTGGTCCGGGCACCGACCTGCGCGTGCTGGATGAAGTTCCAGCGGTTATCGAAAAACTCTGCCGTGTAGAGCTTGCCCACGTCGTGGAACAGGCAGGCCAGGGTGCCGTACCAGTCGTAGGGCAGCTCTTCGGGGTAGCGCCGCATGGTTTCCAGGGTGTGCTCGAGCACGCTCTCCTCGGCGCCGGCTTCGGTTCGCAGCTGGCGCACGCGGGAAAGGGCCGCCACCTCGGGCATCAGCCCGTGGAGCAGGTACGAATCGAAAAGCATGCGCACGAAATAACTCATGTTCTCGGCTTCCACCTTGCGCCACTCATCCATAATCTCGCAGACCGGCGTGTAGTCGAGAATGCGCTGCCCGTTGCGCAAAATGGCCATCCAGGTGTTCGGCTCGACAGGCAGATGCCAGTTGGCGGCGAAGCGCATGGCCCGGACGCCGAGCAGCAGGTTGCGCTTGATGGTCTCGTCCGGCAGCCCGGAAAAGGCGACCAGACCTTCGCCGAGGTCGTTGAAACCGGCGTAGGGGTCCTCGCAGCGGGGCAGAAAGGCGCAGGCCAGCGGAGAGGCGGCGCTATCCTTCTCGTCGGCCTGGCGCAGCAGGCGGTCGGTAATCCGGATGACCGCAGTTTCCGGATGCGCGCCCTCGACGACGTTGGCGGGATAGAAGCGATACAGGATGCCGCCGTCGGTGCAGGCGCCGATAACGTGCTCCTCGCGCGAGGTCGTGGAATTGGGGAAAAGCTTGATGAGGTCGTCGATGTCGAGATCGGTGGCGATATCGATTTCGATGGTTTCTGCGTTCCGAAGCGCCCTGGCTTGCAGACTGGCGTTGATGATATAGGCGTCAAAGCCGTTGCGGTTGATGATGTTGCACAGGGCAAGCGCTTTCTGGAGCGGCTGAATCATCCGTCGTCTCCTTGCTGTGGGCGATATGATACGTCGCGACGCGGATCATCGTACGCATTTCTGGAAAACAGGCAAGAGGGGCGTGCAGCCACAATCCCCCCCCCTTCCGTTTCGCACGCTTCAACCGATCTTCAGGAAACGTGTTTTTTGCGGTTAGCGACCGTGTTCGTCGAATTTTAGGCTGGTTTCATCCTTTCTTTTCTCGCTTCAGGCTCTCTCAGGTGCTTTGGAGGAACCATTTAGACGCGATTCACCCCGACGTCGCGTGTTATTTTAGGTTCGCGTAAACCCTCAGGCAGGGCCTGGCGCATGACCAACCAACCTCAGTCATATGTATAGCAGGAACTCCATGGCAGGCTGATTCGCATTCAGACGGATCAGCCATTGTCACGCACGGTGTAGCGCGCGAGCGCTCTGATCTTTCCTCAACGCCGCGTTCGCCGGAGAGACCATTACCGGCTCGAGAAATCGCGGCGTTGGCAGCAGGGACAGAAGGTAGACGTGCGTCCGGCTACCCTGGTACGCTCCAAGAGGTTGGCGCAGGCGAGGCAGGGGTGACTGGCGCGGCCATAGACCCTGAAGCTGTTCTGGAAGGCGCCGGCGTTGCCGCTCGCGTCGCGGTAGTCACGGATGGAACTGCCGCAGGCGGCGATGGCCTCGGTCAGAACGTCGCGCACGGCGCCATGGAGCGTTGTCAAACGCATGGCGGACAGCTGCGAGGCCGGGGCCTCGGGATGGATTCCTGCCCGGAACAGGGCCTCATCGGCGTAGATATTCCCGATTCCGGCTATGCGCTTCTGGTCCAGGAGCAGGGCCTTGATGCGCGCGTGCCGGCCGGCGAACTGCGTAACGAACGCCTCGGGCCCGAGTTCGAGCGGTTCGGGGCCGAGCGTGGCGTAGAACGGCCAGCGCGCGAGTTCGTCTCCCTGGAAAACACGGCAGTACCCGAACTTGCGCACGTCGTGAAAGAACAGCGAAACAGGTTCACCCCGCGGCGAATCCAGTCTGACGAGCACGCGGACATACTTGTCGGGCACGGCGTCAGGCGCCGGGACGTAGAGGCGGCCGGTCATTTTGAGATGGACGGCCAGAATGAGGTCCGCGTCGCAGTCGAGCAGCAGCAGCTTGCCCCGGCGGCGGACGGAGCGGACGGTACGTCCTGCAAGCGCAGCCGCGAACAGCTCGGGATCTCCGCCGACGGAGCGGCCTTCGCGCACGATGACCTCGCGCACGACGCAGCCCGCGAGCCGGGCGTTCAGACCGCGCGCGATGGTTTCGACTTCGGGAAGCTCAGGCACGATTATCTGCCGAGCGGGAGCGCGATCGCGACGGTTGCGCCCTGGCGCTCGACCTGGAATTCCAGAGCCCGGCCACGCTGTCGCGCCTGTACGGCGGCGACGTGGAGATCGGACAGCCCGGTCAAGGCCTTGCCCTCGGCGAGCACGATGGCGTCGCCGACCTGGAGCCCGGCCCTGGCCGCCGGTCCGCCGGGAACAACTTCCTTGACGAGCGCGCGCGGCGGTTGCCATTCCACCGTGAAGCCGAGTCGGCTCTGGTGTGCGTCCGGGCAGAAGAAATAAATGTCGCCCAGGCCTGACTCCGGCGCCTGGCCGCCACGCCACGGACTGACGAGCAGGATGCGGCAACCGGGATCGAATTCGCGCAGGCGATGCGCAATGCCCCAACCGTAATCGACGTGCCCGGCGCCGGCCAGGATTACGACCGGGCGCCGGCTCTCACGACGTACGCGTACCGCTGCCTCGGCCATGGTCGAATCCCAAAGCGCCTGCACCGTCAAAAAGCGCTCCGCCCGCGTCGCGTTTCCCCGGCTCGGGCGCTTGGACGAGCCGGCGAGCATGGTCCGGTGGCGTTCGAACTCCTCCTGCAGCAGCGCACGTTGCGCCTCCGGCGCGGGGATCAGCCGGGACGGGAGCCAGCGGGCCTGCTCCGGAGTGAGTCCGTCTGGTCCGGAAATGCGATACTCGCGCAGGACCTCTCCCGGCAGATTGAGCCCGAACAGGGGCAGACGCGCGCGCAGTGCCGCCTCGAAGACCGGCCGGTACAGTGCGTAGGTGTGCCCCCAGAGCCTGGGCCAGTTCATGTCGCGGGGCAGCCGGTCCAGCAGGGAGGGA
>CAZGAH010000084.1:14968-16246 GCA_964523295.1 uncultured Desulfovibrionaceae bacterium
TGCAGCCGCGGCGTTGAATCCGTCCAGCACGGGCTGACGGTCCTGCGAGACCATTTCCAGCCCCAGGACCGGCGGGGTCGGCAGTTGGGCGAGCGCCGCGATCAACCGGGCCTGAAAGACATGGTCGCAGGCAATGGTATGGCCTTCGCCCACGAGCAGGTAATCGACGCCGCTCAGCCGGTCGCGGAATTCGGTCCAGGTCAGGGGGCGACCGTCGGGACGCCCTGTCGGGCTGAAATGGAGCAACCCGGGGCCGGCGGGTGGCGAGGAATTCGACCTGGCGACGTTGCCCCCGGCCGTTGGTACGGCACACGCGGCAAGAAACCAGCACAACAGTACGGCGCCTGCCAGCCGGAGTCCTGCGCGACCGACTCGCAACGCTGGACGGCAGGGTACCCGACTCAATCCCACTTCCGCTTGTCCTCGATCGGTCGGATCTGCGGCGGCAGGATGCCGGGCTCGACCACCTTCAACTCCGGTCTCAGCTTGATCCGGTCGCGGAACATGTGCAGCAGTTCGTCTTCGCGCTTGAAGTTGGTCGCCTCGAGGTAGAGCGTCATTTCGTCGATGCCGCCCGGGTTGGTGACCTCGATCTGCCAGCGCTTGACCTCCTCGAACCGGGCCATGACCTGCTCCACCTGATGCGGGTAGACGAACATACCCTTGATGCGCGCGGTCGTGTCCACGCGGCCGACAATGGTGCCCAGCCTGGGGCTGCTGCGTCCGCACTGACAGGGCTCGCGCTCGATGTACGAGAGATCGCCGGTGGCCAGACGGATCAAGGGGTAGGTCTTGTTGAACACGGTGACGACAATTTCCCCGACCTCGCCGTCCTTCAACGGAATGCCGGTGTCGGGATGGCAGATTTCGACATAGGCGCGGTTGGAGACGTGCAACCCGTTCTTATGGAAGCATTCGTAACCGATGCAGCCGACGTCGGCCGTGCCGTAGCCCTGGCGCATGATGATATCGAGCTTCTTTTCCAGGTTGTTGCGCATCTTTTCCGAAAATTTTTCTCCGGTAACGAACGCGACCTCCAGGAACATGTCACGACGCAGGTTCATGCCTATTTCTTCGGCTTTCTGGGCCAGATGCATGAGGTAGCTTGGCGTGCCGATGAATCCGGTCACGCGCAGCTTCTGCATGATCTCAAGCTGGGTGGAGGTGTTGCCCGGACCGGCAGGCACCACGGCGCAGTTCAGGTTGCGTAGCGGCTCCTCGAACATCAACCCCGCCGGCGTCAGATGATAGGTAAAGGTGATCTGGGCCAGGTCACCG
>CAZGAH010000084.1:16256-19043 GCA_964523295.1 uncultured Desulfovibrionaceae bacterium
GGTGCGGTCTTCCGGGTCGAATATCGGCCCCGGCGACAGAAACACCCGCTTCAACTCCCCCAGGTCCTTGGTCAGCAGCCCGCCAAGACGCGGACCGATAGACTGAAGGAAAATCAATTCCTTCTTTTTGAGAATCGGAATGTGTTTCAGGTCGTTGAGCGTCTTGAACTTCTCCACCACAAACTGCGCGCGGTCGAAGCGTTTTTTTACATCCTCGGAATAGCGGTACGCATACAGTAACAGCTCTTTGAGCTGAATGAGATAATATTGCCGGCGCTCGCTCTCGTCGAGCACTTCACGCCGGCTGTAGATGCCTTCAGTCCGATCCTTTCGCGTCATACCTGGCCTCGCGGTGAATGATGTTCAATGGGTATATTTTTTTCACCCCCTAGCCCCCGCGTAAAGAGAAGTCAAGCGTTATTCATAATTATCAGCGATTTCAAGTGATTGCATCGCCGTTTCCAGTCAGCTCCAGACGCCCTTCGTAGCGTCCGCTGCCCCGTGGCGAGAAGAGGGGCAGCTGCCCCCGGCGAAATTTCCGATATTTTTGGTAGAATATCTGGACTGTACCGCGACAGGTATGCTAGAGGAGGAGAAAAAGAAAACAGGAGGACCCCATGGCTAAAGAACCGGTTCCCAAGCAAAAGGTAACCCTGCTCGGCCGATTCGGACTCTCTTTCGGGCTGGTGCTGGTCATCGGCCTTGTAGCAGGGCTCGGCTTCGCATCCAAGGCCACGGATCAGCGTCGGTTTTGCCGGTCCTGCCATATCATGGAAGACTGGGCCTGGTCCAATGCGATCTCAACGCACGCCAATATCGCCTGCAACGAGTGTCATGCGCCCTATGGCCTGATTCAGAAATTGCCGTTCAAGGCCGTCGCGGGCACGTCCGATGCTATCAAAAACATGGGCAAACCTGCCGACGTCGTTCATGCCAGCCCGAAGATCGCGGACGTGGTCAAGGAAAACTGCATCCGCTGCCACGTCATGACCAACGTCAACGTGGCCTCCATGAACGTCAAGCCCTATTGCACGGATTGTCATCGGAGTGCGCACCACCTGCGGATGCTCCCTATCAGTAAAAGGAAGGTCGGCGATGGATAAAAAGAGCTTCGTCTACGTGCTGATTATCGCGGTGCTGCTCGTCCTGTGGCTGTCCCCCCTGGGCCTGAACGACCAGCGACCGCTGGTGGAGCCCACGTACAAGACAGCCATTCCGGAGGCCGAAACCAAAAGCAACGCCTTTGAGAAAGATTTCCCGAATCAGTATCGTACGTATCTGCAAAACAACGAAGACACGGTCATGACCGAATACAAGGGCTCGGTGAAGTTTCATAAGAATGACAATGTCAACCCCTTGCCCACGGGATACAAGTACGCGCAGCCCTATCTGAAAAATCTCTGGCTGGGCTATCCTTTCAGCTTCGAATACAACGAAACGCGCGGACACACCTATGCCCTGACCGACATTCTGGAGATCGACCGGATCAACCGCTACGCCGAACAGGCTGGATTGCCGGCGACGTGCTGGAACTGCAAGACCACCCGTATGCCCGGATGGGTGGCGAAATACGGCGACGAGTTCTGGGCCAAGGATTTCAACGAATTCCGGACCGAGCCGGACGCGAAGCACGAAACCATCGGCTGCCCCACCTGTCACGATCCCCAGACCATGAAACTGCGGATCACGTCCGTGCCTCTGGACAATGCGCTCAAGGCCCGCGGTCAGGACTGGCGCCAGGCCTCCCGCAACGAGATGCGTTCGCTGGTGTGCGGTCAGTGCCACGTGGAATACTATTTCACGGACAAGAAGCACGGGCCGGACAAGAAGCCGGTGTTCCCGTGGACGAACGGCTTCTGTCCCGCGGACATGTACGCCTATTACAAAGGCCACGGGTCCACCACGGCCACGGGCTTCGAAGGGCAGTTCGCCGACTGGACGCATCCTGTTTCGGATACGCCCATGCTCAAAGCCCAGCATCCCGAGTACGAGACCTGGATCGACGGCCCGCACGGGGCCGCCGGCGTGGCCTGCGCCGACTGTCACATGGCCTACGTGCGCAGCGATGACAAAAAGAAAATCTCCTCGCACTGGTGGACGTCGCCGCTCAAGGACCTCAACCGCTCGTGTCGGACCTGTCACGCCGACAAGACAGAGGATTATCTCAAGTCCCGCGTGCTGTTTACCCAGAAGCGGGCCTTTGAGCAGCTGCTCACGGCGCAGCGGATTTCGGTCAAGGCGCACGAGGCCGTCCGCCTGGCGCGCGCGTGGCAGGGGGAAAAGCCGGCCGACTACGAGGCATTGCTCATCCAGGCCAAGGAGAACCTGCGTAAAGGACAGTTTTTCTGGGACCTGGTTTCCGCCGAGAACAGCGTGGGATTCCACAATCCCACCAAGACGCTGGATACGCTGGCCACCTCGCAACAATGCAGCCAGCGGGCCGTTGACCTGGCCATGCAGGCCACAGGCTACGCCATCGCCCCGGCTCTTGCCGGCGAGGTGGAGCAGCTGGTGCCGCCGATTCTCGAGCACAGCCGGAAATTGCAACAGAGCGAGGAGCATCTGCGCACGCACCCGTGGCTGGCCATACTCAAGCCTTTCCCCAAGGCAGAACGGTATTGGGACTTCCAGACCCGGACCAACGCCGGGGCAGCGAAGCCCTGACGCCGTTGCGCTACGCGACAACCGCCCCGGGCGGTTGTCGCGCAGCTACGCCAATGATACGCTCGCGAGACCATGTGCGGACGCTTCGGCTTTTCCCTGCCCCGCCCGGAGGCCATGGCGCTG